>NZ_VZAD01000020.1 GCF_009495355.1 Segatella copri | reverse complement strand
TCACATAAGCCGTTCTGTAAGAGACCATCAGGTGGTCTGTCTTGCCCGTCAAGTGAGCACTCAGTGAACAAGCGATGGGCATCGACTGAACAAGCGACGGGCATTGACTGAACAAGCGGTGGGCATTGATTGCCCGTGCGATGGGCACAGAGTGCCCAAAAGTCAGACGATTCTTGGGCACTCCTTGCAGATCGGTGGCTTTGCTTTTATGCATAATGGCTCATGACGATTTTGTGATACTTAGATAACGTTTTTTATGATACTTCTATCAGATTAATGATACTTCTATGATACTTCTATGATACTTCTTGTAAGATAATCCAAAATGTATCATTCTTCTATCTTGTTATATGTCAGTTATTTATCTTTACGTTCAGCAAAAAAATGATACTTTGACACTTTTTTCATAAAAAACTTTTACGTACGAGCACATACTCAACGATAAATCCCAAAAGTATCAGATATGAAATCTTATAGATACAAAAAATACAGTTAATCTTCCTTATGGAGAATCAACAGGAGCATAAAAAACATTCGCAGACGAGCAAGGATGCTGCGTCTGTGAATGTCGTAGAGGTTGTTGTCCCCATGATAGGGTATAAATTTACTGCTCAGTCCAGTCTGGATTCTGGGCAATGTCGTGATATTTGATCTCGCTCCATGGAATGGGGAGATAGTATTGCTTCTTGGCAAAATATCTCACATTCTTTGGTGACTTGTTCAAGTTGCTGATGGTGTATTTGGTGTTTGTCACCCTGCCATCTGCTGTTGTGACATCTATGCGCATCGCCTTTAGAGGATTGGTCTCGCCATTCATCTTCTGCTCTGCCACACCCCATCTGAAGAGATCCCAGTAGGTGGTTTCCTCGAAGGCCATTTCCACACGACGCTCGTTCTTGATGTCGTCGAGTGTAGGATTCTCAATGTCCGGCATGTGAACACGCTGACGGGTCTTGTTGACATACTCCTCGGCTAAGTCTGTGTTTCCTAAGTCATAGCAAACTTCGGCATAGTCGAGCAGAGCCTCTGCAAATCGCCAGATGATGAAGTTCTGTTTGCTGGCATAAGTATCGTTGTTGTCGATAGTCTGACTCTTGTCCACAAACTTGCCCATGTAATAACCCGTCTTGCTCACACCGGCAGAATAAGAGGAACCATAAGGAGTGATGTCGGCACCCGCCTTGTTGTTTGTATAGTGAATGTCCATCCCGTGGTTGCGATAGGTGCATCCATCATACAGAATGTTGGCATAGAAACGATAGTCTCTGTTGTCGTATGGATGCTGTGCATCGTAGGTCTTGCCAGGTTGCATGCCATACTCGTCCACATGGTTCTGGGTAGGAGTGTATGCTGCTGTATTTCCTGTAAAGAAAGGAGAGGCCGCGTCTCTATCGAGCTTATGACCAAACTTATTGGCAAAGTCGCCATCGTCAGAGTGCTGCACCTCAAGGATAGACTCCTGTGAGTTCTTGGTGAGGAAGATGTTGCGATAAGCTTCCTTGATCTCGTCCTGTGTGGTGGCAGAGATAGGGATGAGGCTATACTGGTTCAGAGCGAAGAGGTCTTCGTAAGCCTTCTTGGCCTTCTCCAGCATGATGTGCGACTGGTCGTCGGCAAAGCCTAAGTAGGTTAGTTCCTCACCCTTGTTCTGGAATACCTTACTGGCAGCCCAGAGGTAAGTTTTCGCCTTGAGCATGATAGCTGCACCCTTGGTGGCGCGACCTGTCTCGGTAGTGGCATGAGCCTGGGGAAGATACTTGGCAGCCTCATCGGCCTCAGCCACGATGAAGTCTACCATCTGCTGATAGCTTGCACGTGGGAACTTCTCTTCTTTAATCAGCGGATTATAAGTGTGGTCGATGAGAGTTACACCGCCAAACATTCTCCACAGCATATAATAGTAATAGCCACGCATGAAGTGCGCCTCACCGATGATGCGGTTCTTCTGGTCGCCATTGCTGATCTCGCCTAAGTTCTCCAACAAGGTGTTGATGGACTGAATCTGTGTAAAGTATTTGCTCCATGTAACACTTGCCCAGTTGGTGATTTGCTTTTCATTGCCTTTGAGGAGATCGCCATAGCCTCCAGAAAAGTAGCTGTTTTTTCCTACTGTAATCTGATCGCCAAACCAAGGCATAAAGTATCTCGACTTACTCTTCATCAACGATATTGTGCCGACGTAAGTATCGAAGCCATTGCTCATGTTGCGGTACCAGGAGCTCTCGTACTCGTCGAGAAGCTGAGGATTTCCCCATACCGACTTTTCGGAAATTTTGTTGAGAGGAGCATCCCTGAACAGGCTGTCGCAACTCGTCAGCACACCGGTGGTGGCTGCGAGTGTAATGATGGTTATGATTCTATTGAATTGTATTTTCATACTTTCTGTGTTCTATATATAATATAATGTGGTCTCGTTAGAAACCTAAGTTGAGAGTTACACCATAAGAGCGCTGGATAGGGTAGCCACGGAGTGACTCTGGGTCCATGCTCTTCAGACTGCTGATGGTGAAGAGGTTGCTTGCCTGCAAAGCGATGCTGAGCGAAGAAAGGCTCATCTTCTTGACGATACTGCCTGGGAAGTTGTAACCGAGGTTAAGCAACTTGAGGCGCACGAAATTACAGTCCTCAATCCAGAATGTAGATTCCTTGCGGTTGTTGTCATTTTTGGTGGCAATCTTCACGCGTGGATATTTGCCAGAAGGATTGCTCTCCGACCAACTGTCGGTAAGGTGATACTTCTGATATTTTGGCAAGGTTCCGTTTTCTATCGTATAGGAATCGGTAATGTTCTGCTTGTAGCCTGACTCGCCCTGGAAGATGGCATTGAGGAAGAAGCCTTTGTACTGCATTCCTATACGGAAGCTGAAGTCCATATCTGGGCGTGAAGAGTTTTTGACAAAGATTAAGTCCTTGGAGTCGAGAACACCATCCTCGTTCTGGTCTATGTATTTGATGTCACCAGGAGCCAAGGTGGCATTGCCACGTCCGTCCTGGTCGAGTGGCCAGTTGTCGATTTCTTCCTGGCTCTGGAAGAGACCTGCTGCCTGATACATTTTCCATGTCAGACTGCTGGTTCCCTTACGGCGAAGGTTGGGCAACTGATTGGTCTCATCGCCATAGTCGAGGTATTTGTCGTTGCTCTTTGACAGGTTGATTGACATATTGTACTTGAACTTGCCGATGGTGTTCTTGTGGCTGATAGTGAAGTCCCAGCCCCATGCCTTCAGCTTGCTGAAGTTCATAGAAGGATAGGCGCCATCGGTACCTGTAGAAGGAGGGAAGAGATAGTCGGGTGCTGATGTGATCTTGTTGGTCTCGTAACGTACGAAGTAATCGAAAGACACACCGATGCGGCCATTCCAGAAGCCCATGTCCAAACCGAAGTTATAGTCGTGGGTCTTTCCCCATGACAAATCGGTGTTAGGATAGGTCATGAGTGTGAATCCAGGACGGTAAACACCTGAGGAAGAACCCTTGCTGCCGAAGCTGTAACCATAGTTGGCAGACTCGGTGTAGTTCTTCAGATACGAATATGGTCCCACCGTTCCGTCGTTACCCAACCATCCTGTAGAGGCTCTCAGCTTGAGGTTAGAGATGACGCCCTGCTTCCAGGCTTTGAAGAATTCCTCATTAGAAACAACCCACGAACCAGAGAAAGAAGGGAAGAAGCCCCAGCGGTTGGAGGGCGAGAAGTTGGTAGAACCATCTACACGGAAGCTGAACTCGGCAAAGTACTTGTTGGCATAGCTGTAGTTGAGACGGCCGATGGTAGAGGCACGCTCGTTGATCGTCTCGTCACCATTGAGCTTTGAACTCTTGGCCACACCCATGGTCTCAGGCACGGAAGTCTTGTCGAGGTTTGTGCCAATCATTGACAGATTGTTGAGACGCTGGTAGTTCATGACCAGAGTGGCTCCTACGGTATGCTTTGCAGCAAAGGTGTTGTTGTAGTTGATACCAGCCTCATAAAGTTGGCTCTTATAGAAACGGTCGGCCTGTTCTAAGGTTGTCTTAGCCTTAGGGTAAACCGTATTCTGGTCGATGGCAAACTCTTCTGTGTTTGGGTTATAGGTATAGAGAGTTACAGGAGTGCTGTATCTCTTTTCTATACGATGGTTGTCATCGAAGGTTCCACGTACATAGGCATTCAGACCCTTTACCCAAGGAATGTCCCATCTCAGGTTGACATTCACAGTACCCATTCTTGACAGATCTTTGATGTATCCGCCCAAGCCACGAAGGTTGATGAGTGGGTTGCTTCCATCGATACTTGCCAACTCGCCATTGGTAAACTCGAATACCTGGAGGGGAGAATAGTTGTAGGCTGCATCGAGGGTTGTATAGCTGCTGTTCTTGGAATTTGTGTTGGATCCTGTATAGTCGACAGACAGAACGAGCCCCTTGGTTAGGGTGGCATCCAACTTCATAGAGTAGTTGATGCGGTCGCGACCAACACCACTATAGAGACCTTTAGAGTTGGCATAGCCCAAAGAGAGATAATATCTTACGTAAGAGTTGCCGCCACTTGCCGAAACAGCATGAGTGGTAGAGTAGCCCGTCTTGTCGAGATAGTCTAAGAGGTTGCTGTCGCCATAGACGTTGGGGTTGGCGTGAGTGCGGATCTCTTCCAACTGCTCCTCTGTATAAGGAGCCAGGGTGCTGGAAGGTGAATTGGCAATGGCCTGGTTGCGAAGCTTGGCAAACTCGTAGGCATCGAGGAACTCAGGCAGTTTGGTGGCTTCCTGGAGGTTGTACTGGCCACGGTAGTTGATGCGCAACTTCTGGTTGCCCTCAGCACGCTTGGTCTGTACGAGAATAACACCATTAGCGGCACGTGCACCATATACGGCAGCAGCGGCAGCATCTTTCAATACGGTGATACTCTCGATGTCATCGGGGTTGAGGTCAGAAAGACGAGTCTCACCATCAGAAGTAGTCGTACCGAATCTTGGCACACCATCGATGACGAGCAAAGGAGCTGAGTTAATACCACGGATATGAAGGGCAGCTTCCTTGGCTGTACTTGGGTCACCCGTAGAAGCCATGACCTGCAGACCAGCCACCTGTCCGGTAAGCGCATTGTCGAGGTTGGCGGTAGGCATCATGAGCAAGTCATCAGCCTTGATGGTCTCAATAGAACCTGTGATAGACGATTTCTTCTGAAGACCATAACCTATTACGACAAACTCGTCGAGATGCTGGGCGTCTTCTTCCAGTTTCACTTCTATCTGTTTGCCAGACTGAGCGCTTACCTCCTTGGTCTTGTAGCCAAGGAAAGAAATGACCAACTTACCCTGATGGGCAGGGATGGAGAAGTTGCCATCCACATCGGTGCTGGCACCTATCTTGGTGTCTTTCCACCTTACATAGGCACCAGTGACAGGCTCACCAGCCTGGTCGATCACCTTACCCTTGACGAAGTCCTGGGCGTTTGCAAATTGACATACCCACATGAAAGTAAGCATGAGTGCCCACTTCATGTAGTAGTGCAGTGTTTTGTTCTCTCTCATAAAAATATTTATTTTCAAATATATAACTTGTTCTGGGGAGAATTCGGGGAGAATTCTTTTTGAGGAATTCGGGGAGTTAAAGGAGTTAAGGAGTTAAAGGAGTTAAGACAACAGCTTTACTGCTGAGTATGCTTCCAAAAAGACTGTTGGCTTTAACTTCTGAGCGAAGCGTTATCTTCTTTAACTCCTTAACTCCTTTAAACTTCTGAACTTGCGAAAGTAGAGTTACTTATTGTTCAGCAACTTCTCCATGAGAAGAATCTGATAAGAGTAGAAGTCGCGGGTGCTGCCAGTAGCGGTAGCACGATAAGCACGATACTTGTTGAGTACACGCTGCAGGCTTCCTGTCATCAGGGCACCAGTCTCAGCATCGCTGAGCATGCTGCCACCATAATTGATACGTACGAAGCTGTCGGCCATATCGTTGGCATTGCAAATCTGTTGCGACATCTCGAGGTCGTTCTGCCACAACTGGTCGTCGGTGAGACCCTTGGTCTTCTTGCCTGTTTCGGTCTGCAAGCCAGTGCGCTGCATCATCAGATTGATGGCGTTAGACTGCAGAGCCTGCTCGGCATAAGAAAGTTTTCCACCCACAGGAGCCTTGAAGATCATGTTGGTCAGGTCGTTCATATAACCTTCGATGGTGTAGTTGGTGTTGGCATTTACCATTCCACCTTCCTTGATGCGATAGAGTGCTGTGGGGTTGAACAGTGAAGAAATGGTGCGCTTGCAGATGTTCTTGTTGACATCCAAACTCAGTTCCATCTTGTTCAGCAGGGCATGAGGTGTGAGCCAACTGTCGAAGCTGCGCATCTGTGCAAGCAGCCATGTGAGGGCTTCCTTCTGACGTGCCTTGTTGATGTAGTTCATGCTCTGAGCCTGACCGTCGCCCTGTCTGATCTCAGTATATTCGATGCCACCGATATAAGATGCCACATGGTTGATGTAGCGGGTGTACTGCTTGGTAACCTCACGATAGAGTTTCTCCAAGTCGTCGTATCTCTCGCCCTTCTCCATGGTCCAGTTCTCGAAGTTCTTCATCAGAATCTTCATGTTGCTGATACCATAGTTGCTGGCTTTGATATGGTCGTTTCCAAGGTCCTCGGTCAGGTCGGTTGGGTCTACAGTACCTAAAACCTGCTGAGCGCCAAACTGGAATTTCTTATCGTTGGCTTTTTCGGCAATCCATTTGTTAAGAGTAGCCACTTCCTCCTCAGGAGTATTGGCGCCCTTGATGATTCTGTAACCCCAGTTGATGGCATACTTGTCGTACACACCGATAACAGGAGGAGTAAGGCGCACGCCTTTCTCCAAATCGCCAGGCTGGGCGATGTAGTTGTTACGGGCATAGTCCATGATACTTGGTGTGGTGCCATACTGCTGTGTGAACTTAGGGTCTCTCAGCTGCTCAACGTCGAAAGCATAGCTGGCACCCATGTTGTGCATCAGACCCAGGGTATGACCAATCTCGTGGGCTGCTGCATAACGGATAGACTCGCGCATCACATCGTCATCGAAGGTGTTCTTGCGAACTCGCTTGTCTACAGCTGCGGTCTGGATGAAGCGCCAGTTGTGCAACAGCGATACGATGTTGTGATACCAGATGACGTCGGCTGTGAGAATCTCGCCGGTACGAGGGTCTTTATGACTTGGACCCATGGCATTGGCGGTAGATGTAACTGCATACTTGAAGCAGTTGTAGCGCATATCGTCTGGATCGAAGTCAGGATCGTTCTTGGGATAGTCTTTAGCAATGATGGCATTCTTGAAACCTGCCTGCTCGAAAGCCTGGTTCCAGTCTTCTATACCCGTCTTGATGGTTTCTCTCCACTTCTCAGGGAAGGCAGAGTCGACATAGAACACGATAGGTTTCTGTGGCTCTACCAGTTCGCCGGCAAAGTACTTGTCCATATCTTCGGGCTTGGGTTGCAGGCGCCATCTGTTGATGTAGGTCTTGCTCTCCACCTTGTCCTTAGAAGAACTATATATGTTCTTGTTTTTATTGAAGAAACCCACTCGGTTGTCCTGGTATCTCATAGGCATAGGATCCTCGGGCAGGACAAAGAGTGAACGGTGAACCTTCACAGAGTAAGGCTTTTTGACCATTCCTGTGGTGTTGAATGACAGGGTGCTCTCTATCTCAATATTCTTAGGGAAAGTCTTCACGAAGTCGATGCTGGAAGCATCGGCAGAGAAAGTACCCTTGATGGCATTGGCATCGCCGAAGAGTTTAGAAAAAACAGAAACCTCTTTCAGTGGAGAGATGTAAGCCTCGTTGGTGCCGAAGAAAGAAGTCACGTCAATAACGACATTGCCATTATTGCGAGCCACAATCTTGAAGCCTTTCATACGAGGATTCAAGAAATTCTTGTCGAAAGAAGCTGCGATAGGGTCGTTCTTGTCAACGACATTGTTAC
This sequence comes from Segatella copri, assembly GCF_009495355.1. Lineage (GTDB taxonomy): Bacteria > Bacteroidota > Bacteroidia > Bacteroidales > Bacteroidaceae > Prevotella. The sequence goes on along the minus strand of NZ_VZAD01000020.1, from coordinate 88,324 downwards.
TCTGTATGAGGTTGATATACACGTTTCGCTCATCTTTAGAGAACTGTATGAGCAGAGGGGTATTGATCATCTGTCCTGCCACAAAATCCTGTGTGTCGCTTGTTGCTGCCATTCTGTTGGCAAGGATATACTGGTGACTGAATGCAGAGTCGGGCAATTCAAAATACAGCTTGCCACTTTTGTTGTTGTAGATGACAGTAAACAAGCCTGTATCTTTCTTTCCGCCCTTGGTGACTTTCGCGTAGTCTGTTTTGGTGGAATCCGACTTAGCAGTCAGTGAGTTAAGGTTCTTTTTTTTACTCTTGGCTTGGGTGGTAAGTGCGGGTGTCAAGCAGATGCTTGCAGCCAATACCAATGTGGATAATTTCATAATAAATGTTTTTTCTTTTCGTTTTATTCAGTACGTTAATGTTTAATGGCGCAAAGTTACGTATAAAAAATGTAAAAACAACCAAAGTAAATGAGAAAATATCGATTTGTAGCAGAATTAACAAAAAAAAGTAAGCGGATTGATAGGGAATTTTTGATAAACCTTCTCTTATTGCCCCATTTGTGAAAGTTGAGTATATATAATAAGGTATAGGGACGGAGAGAGTGATGGTAAAGAGCATAAAGTGATAAAAAATAATCGAAATTGCAATTTTTATCGACAAAAAGTTTGTAGATTGAAAGAAAAAGTGTAAATTTGCAATCGAAACAATAACGAAACAATATAATTCATAAATAATAAGCAAATGACAACATTCGTATCTTCAACAGCATGGTGGTGGCGTATCTCAAGATTGAAACAGTCGTGAGTCGATAAGCCGTGTGTGGATATGAATATCCTAAGAGAGATAGAAAAGGCCTGCCGTAACTTGCGACAGGTCTTTTTTCTTTAAGGTCTGTTACAGGTAAATGGAGGGTTTGAATGAAGATAACAACAAAAAATATAGGAGACAAAACTTATGGAAATGAAGGACATTTTGAACAGAATGTTGAATCATGAGGAACTTTCCCGAGAGGAAACCAAGAACATCATCGTTGGCATCACAAAGAGTGAGTTCCCCGAAGAACAGATCACAGCCTTGCTTACAGGCTTGCAGATGCGTGGTGTGACCGTGGACGAGTTGTTGGGCTTTCGTGACGGAATCCTGGCGACAGGAGTTCCTGCCATCCTCGACTGCGACAGATATATAGACGTAGTAGGAACGGGAGGCGACCGTAAGAATACATTCAATATCTCTACCACCTCGTGCTTCGTCATAGCAGGAGCCGGATATAAGGTGGCAAAGCATGGAAACTATGCTGCCACATCGGTAAGTGGAGCTTCCAATGTGATTCAGAATCATGGAGTACATTTCACCGATGATCTCGACAAACTCAACCGCTCCATCAATGAGGCTGGTATCGTGTACCTTCATGCACAGTTGTTTGCCAAGGCGATGAAGTTTGTCGGACCTATCCGCAAGGCCTTGCAGTTTCCTACCGTCTTCAATCTCTTAGGTCCTTTGGTCAACCCCAGCCAGCCTTCGTGCCAGTTGCTCGGAGTTGCCAATCTCGACCAGATGCGCCTCTATAACCAGGTATATCAGAAAATTGGCATCGACTATGGCATCGTCAACAGTATTGATGGATATGATGAGATTTCGCTGACCAGTGACTTCAAGGTAACAACCAACGACTATGAGCGCATCTTCAAACCTCAAGACTTAGGTTTCGAGACAGCCAAACCGGAAGAGGTTAGAGGTGGAGCTACCGAAGAGGAGGCAAAGGACATCTTTGATGCCGTACTTGAAAACCGAGCACTTCCTGCCCAGAAGAATATCGTTTTGGCAAATGCAGCCTTCGGTATCCAGGTGATGGAGAAGGGCAAGAAGAGCATAGAGGAGTGTGTGGAAATAGCACGCGAGAGTATAGACTCGGGCAAGGCACTTGCCACCTTCAAGAAATTCGTGGAACTGAATAGTTAAAGGTAAAAAGGTAAAAAAGTAAAAAGGTAAAAAAGTAAAAAGGTAGAACATGGCTGATATATTAGAAGAAATCGTAGCTCATAAACGAATCGAGATAGAACAGCGCAAGCGCTTCATCTCTCCGCGCCAGATGATAACGCTGACCGACAGGAAGATAAAGGCTGACGAGGGACTTACTCCCGGAGGCAGCATGCGTGACGCCTTGATGTCATCATCCACAGGTATTATAGCCGAGTTCAAGCGCAAGTCGCCCAGCAAGGGATGGATCAAGGAAGAAGGCAAGGCGAGCGTTATTCCTTTGGCCTATCAGCAGAATGGAGCTTCGGCATTGAGTATTCTTACCGATATTGACTATTTCGGAGGCTACGACGAGTATATACAGGAGGCGCGCCATGTGGGTGTTACCTTACCTATATTATATAAGAACTTCGTCGTAGAGGAATATCAGCTTTTGCAAGCCCGCTATTGTGGCGCCTCGGCTGTGCTTCTGATTGCTGCCTGTCTGACAAAGCAGGAATGTAAAGATCTTCTGAATATGGCGCATCAGTTGGGACTGGAAGTCTTGTTGGAGATGCATAACGACCAGGACTTCGAATATGCTGAGTTGGAGCCCGATATGTATGGCATCAACAACCGCAACCTTGGAACTTTCGTTACGAATGTGGAGAACAGTTTCCGTCTGGCAGAGCAGTTGCCCAAGGATGTATGCAGAGTGAGCGAAAGCGGTATCTCTAATCCCGAAGTCGTGAGAAGGCTTCGTGAGGAAGGCGGTTTCCGAGGCTTCCTGATGGGAGAACAGTTTATGAAACAAGCCGACCCGGGCATAGCCCTGAATGAGTTTATTGCCAATTTGTAATTTTAAAAGTAGAACCGTCTTTAAAGAATCATGATTATAAAGGTATGTGGCATGCGCGATGCCGACAACATTCGCGACATTTCTGCATTAGGAGTCGACATGATAGGACTGATTTTCTATCCTCCGTCACCCCGATATGTGCAGCAGTTCAGCAGTGGGGCTGGCATTATTCCCGACTATGCACCCGACATGGGAAAGACACCACTCAGGGTAGGTGTCTTTGTAGACGATATGCCTCAGAATATAGTGACAAGAGTCTATAATTACAAACTCGACTATATTCAGTTGCACGGCAACGAACCACGCGAGACATTGGAGAACCTGCGTGCCACTATCGACCCCGATATCAAACCCAAAATCAAGATAATCAAGGCCATCAGTGTAAGTTCGGCCGAAGACATTAAAAAATATAAGGAATATGTAGGAGCTGCCGACCTCTTCCTCTTCGACACCAAATGCAAGACTGTGGGTGGAAGTGGTGAGCAGTTTGATTGGCAAGTCCTGCAGGCTTATGATGGCGATGTGCCATTCCTACTGAGTGGTGGCATCGGACCCGATGATGCAGAGCGTATCAAGAACTTTCATCATCCCAAGTGCATAGGCATCGACCTCAACTCGAAGTTCGAGATTGAGCCAGCACTCAAAGATGTAGAGAAACTCAAGCAATTCCTTGTAAAGGTAAAAAAGTAAAAAGGCTTTTTAAAGGTAAAAAGGTAAAAAAGTAAAAAAGTAAAAAGAACAATGAACAAGATAAATCAACTATTTGAAAGTCGTAAAGACCGCAAGCTGCTGAGCTTGTATTTCTGTGCCGGTTGTCCCACTCTCGAAGGCACGGGCGATGTCATCAAGGCAATGGAACGTCATGGCATCGATATGATAGAGGTGGGCATACCTTTCAGTGACCCTTTGGCCGACGGACCAGTCATTCAGAGTGCCGGAACGCGGGCTCTGAAGAACGGTATGACCGTGAAGACTCTCTTCGGACAACTGAAAGCCATCAAGGGCGAAGTAAGCCTTCCTCTTGTGCTGATGGGCTATCTCAACCCAATCATGCACTTTGGCATCGAGGCTTTTTTCAAAGAATGTATTGAGGCTGGAGTGAGTGGAACCATTATTCCCGACCTGCCTTTCGACGACTATCTCAAGGTGGTGAAACCTATAGCCGACAAGTATGACATTCGTGTCATAATGATGATAACTCCAGAAACCAGCGAGGAGCGAATCCGCTTTATCGACGAGCATACAGACGGATTTATCTATATGGTCAGTTCGGCAAGTATCACTGGCGCTCAAAGTAGTTTCGGTGATGCCAAACTCGCTTACTTCAACCATATCAACGGCATGAAGCTTCGCAATCCCCGAATGATAGGTTTCGGTATCAGCAACAAGCAGACTCTCACCAGTGCCCAGGACAATGCAGCGGGAGCCATCATAGGAAGCAAGTTTGTTACCTTGCTCAATGAAACGCTTGACCCAGACAAGGCACTCGATGAACTCTTTGAGGCACTGAAAAAATAAGTGAAGAACGAAGAGTGAAGAGTGAAGAATTCATCTGTTTCGTTTGTGGCACAAGGGTGAAAGTCTAATTTAATATTTAACATTTAACATTTAACTCACGATGTATCAAGTTGACGATAAAGGATTTTTTGGAAAATTCGGTGGCGCATACGTGCCAGAGATATTATATAAATGTGTGACAGAACTGCAGCAGGCCTACAAGCCTATCATCGAGAGCGAGGAGTTCAAGAAAGAATACCATCAGTTGCTCAGAGACTATGTAGGCCGTCCTTCACCTCTCTATTATGCCAAGCGCATGAGCGAGAAGTATGGTTGCCAGCTCTATCTGAAGCGTGAGGACCTGAACCATACAGGAGCACACAAGATCAACAATACCATCGGACAGATTCTGATGGCAAAGAAGATGGGCAAGACCCGTATCATCGCAGAGACAGGAGCCGGTCAGCACGGTGTGGCAACAGCCACCGTCTGTGCCTTGATGGATATGAAGTGCGAAATCTTTATGGGAGCTACAGATGTGGAGCGTCAGCACACCAATGTGGAGCGTATGAAGATGTTGGGTGCCAAGGTGAATCCTGTGCGCACGGGCAACATGACCTTGAGTGATGCCTGTTCGGAGGCTATACGTGACTGGTGCTGTCATCCACAAGATACTTTCTATATCGTAGGAAGCACCATGGGTCCTCATCCTTATCCAGACATTGTGGCAAAGATGCAGAGTGTCATCTCCGAGGAACTGAAATGGCAGTTGCAGGAAAAGGTGGGTCGCGATTATCCCGATTACCTCATCGCCTGTGTGGGCGGAGGCAGCAATGCGGCAGGTACCATTTATCATTATATTGATGATGAGCGCGTTCAGATTTATCTTGCCGAGGCAGCAGGACATGGAATCGACACCAACTATACAGCAGCTACCATGCATTGCGGAACAGAAGGTATTATCCATGGAGCGAGAACACTCGTGATGCAGACTGAGGACGGACAGATAGAGGAAGCCTTTACCATCAGCGCAGGTCTCGACTATCCTGGTATCGGACCCATGCATGCTGACTTGGCAACCCGTGGCCGCAGTCATGTGCTTGCCATCAAGGACGACGAGGCTATCTATGCCGGTTATGAGTTGACGCGAATGGAGGGAATCATCCCTGCCATAGAGAGTGCTCATGCTGTGGCTGCGCTGAAGAAAATGAAGTTCAAGAAAGACGATGTCGTTGTCCTGACAGTGAGCGGTCGAGGTGACAAGGATGTTGAAACTTATTTGTCTCATAAAGAAATGGCAAAAGAATATGGCAACTTTTAATTATACGACCCAAACACGTAAGATTCTCGCTGACCTCTATACACCGGTGGGAGTCTATATGCGATTACGAGATATTTATCCACAGTCGGCGTTGATGGAGAGTTCCGACTATCATGGTACAGAGAACTCGCGTTCCTTTATCGGTGTGCACCCCATAGCAAGCATCGCCGTAGGACATGGAGTGGTGACAGCCACCTATCCCGACGGAAGAGTGGAGGAAAAAGAGTTGCCCGCCTTCGGTGAGGGCAAGGGAGAAGAATGTAAACTCGCCATCTCGAAGGCCTTCAATGACTTTATCCAGGCTTTCCATGTAGAGGGAGAGGGCAGTGATTGCTGCGGGCTGTATGGTTTCACTACCTTTAATGCCGTGCGCTACTTCGAGAACATTCCCGTGAAGGATACGACGATGGAGAAGAACGATGCACCTGATATATATTATATAATGTATAAGAACATCATCGTCTTCGACCATTTCAACAACACCATGCAACTCATCACCCTCGGTGAGGAGGCAGAGCTCGATGCGCTCATGAAAGCCATCAACAAGGCCAATGTGAAGCCTTACGATTTCCATCCTGTAGGCAAGACTACTTCCACCCTTACCGATGAGGAGCATAAGGCAAATATCCGCCGATGCATACAGCATTGTCTGAGAGGCGATGTGTTCCAGATTGTGGTAAGCCGCAGGTTTGTGCAGAAGTATGAGGGCGATGACTTCAAACTCTATCGAGCCCTTCGCAGCATCAATCCGTCGCCTTATCTTTTCTACTTCGACTTTGGCGGTTTCCGCATCTTCGGCTCATCGCCCGAGACCCACAACCGTATTGTCGGTGACAAGGCTTTCATCGACCCAATAGCAGGAACCACCAAGCGTACAGGCAACATGGAGCAAGACCGCAAGGCAGCAGAGTTCCTGCGCAACGATCCCAAGGAAAATGCCGAGCATGTGATGTTGGTGGACTTGGCACGCAACGACTTGAGCCGCAACTGTCATGGAGTAAAGGTTGATTTCTATAAGGACATGCAGTTCTATAGTCATGTGATTCATTTGGTGAGCAGAGTGAGCGGCACGCTTGATGAGCAGGCCGATCATATCAAGGCTTTTATCGATACCTTCCCGGCAGGAACATTGAGTGGAGCGCCCAAGGTGAGAGCCATGCAGATTATCTCAGAGCTGGAGCCGCACAACCGAGGTGCCTATGGCGGTTGCATCGGTTTCATCGGACTCAATGGCGACTTGAACCAGGCTATTGTCATCAGAACCTTTATCAGCCGTAACGGTGAACTATGGTTGCAGGCAGGAAGTGGCGTCGTGGCAAAGAGCAACGACCAGTATGAGTTGGAAGAATGCAACAACAAACTGGGAGCCTTGACCAAGGCAATTCATATTGCAGAAGAGCTATAGAAGAGTGAAGAATGAAGTGTGAAGAATTCAAATGCTTCAAGTAAACACTACACATTAAACATTATAAAGATGAAAATAGTAATCATAGATAATTATGACTCCTTTACCTACAATCTTGCCCATCTGGTAAAGGAATTGGGAGCCGATGTAACCGTTTACCGCAACGACCAGTTTCAGTTGCGTGAACTCGACCGGTTCGACAAGATCATATTGAGTCCTGGCCCTGGCATTCCTTCAGAGGCAGGCCTGCTGATGGATGTCATCAAGACCTATGCAGGCAGAAAGCCCATGTTGGGAGTATGCTTAGGTCATCAGGCAATAGGCGAGGCTTTTGGTGCCAAACTCACCAATCTGTCGGAGGTTTATCATGGTGTGGCAACACCTTGCACCCAGTTTGGCAACGACCCTATCTTTGCCGGTATGGAGAAGCGTATAGAGATAGGGCGTTATCACTCGTGGGTGGTTGACCGCAGCGGTTTCCCCGATTGTCTGGATGTCACAGCCGTGAGCGATGATGGCTGTATCATGGGATTATGCCACAAGAACTACGACATTCATGGCATCCAGTTCCATCCCGAGAGTGTATTGACACCCCAGGGAAAAACAATCGTCAAGAACTGGTTGGAGATGTAAATGCTTAGTGGAATTCTGAAGTTTTACGCATAGGTGCCATTGATTGCAATCATCAGGCCCAAGAAGTTTCGGAAGTAGAAATATTTTCTAATCAAGACCTTCTCCAATTCTCCAAATGGTTATTGATTGCAATCAATGCTTGCTTTTTTGCTGATATTGACATTTTTGCAGATGGTGTTTTCTATTATATCTGCAGAAAATGCCATTTTCTTGTCGGTACAGGATATGTTTTCGAAGGTGAAGTGGTAGAGGCGATACTTGTCGCTTGTGCCCACATCGAAGAAGTTGTCGCAGTCCATGTGGATGTTCTTCATCGTGATGTTGTTGCATTGGCTCAGAGGCATGTCCTCTCTGTCGCCAGGCTTGAAGAACTGAGTCCATGGACGAATGGTAAGGAAACTTCCTGTGGTTCCGCTGATATTGTCGACTGTGACATACTCGTAATGTTGCGGTGTGTCGGGACGCAGTTTGAGCCATAACATGCGCTTGGCATTCTTTACGGTGATGTCGCGAAGCACGATGTTGCGGTCGCTCACGCTCTCGCTTCCTAAGGTGAGGCATCCATGAACCTTGCCGTAGTTGCAACGTTGTATCAAGACATTGTATACCGGTCCGTTCTCGGGTGATTGGTCTGCCCATGTGCCTTTTCCTCCCTTGATGGCAATAGCATCATCGTTGACACTCATGTAGCAGCCTTCCACCAGCACATCATGACAAACATCTATATCAATGGCATCGCTGCTGGGAGCCCTTAATCCCTGAGTAGGAGCGAAGATGTAGCAGTCGAGAAACCGCACATGGTCGCAGCGATAGATGTGATTGGTCCAGAAAGCGCTGTTCTGTAAATGCACGTCCTGAAGAGTCACGTTCGAGGAATTGCTGATGTATACGAGTCTTGGACGCTGTGCATCCTTGTTGGTGCAACGGCTGTTCCACTGACGTCGAATCCAGAACTCTTCCCAATAATGTTTGCCATTTCCGTCGATGGTTCCCTTTCCGGCAATGGTGAAGCCATCGCAGTGGTCGGCATTGATGAAGGCGGAGAAGTATTTGCAGGTCTCGCCTTCGATTCGTGTCGTGAGTATGGGGAAGTTGACGATGCGGTCGCTTGCCTTCAACTTGCCTCCTTCGGATAGGAGCAGATGAGTCTTGGGACGGAAGAAGAGGGCGCCACTGAGGAAAGTGCCTTCCGGTATGACGACGACGCCTCCTCCATTCTTTGAGGCGAGGTCGATGACTCCCTGTATGGCGCTGGTCTGCAACAAAGTACTGTCATTCTTAACTCCGTAATCGGTGATGACATACTGTTTGCCCAAGGTGTCTGTATTCACTTTTTGGGCCTGCAGGAACCAAGTGTCCATCTTCGTGCCGTCGGGCCAGAGCTCTGTCTTAGCCTTCCTTGCCTTCTTCTGCTTCTTGGAAGCATTGGCGCTCAGTGGCATGAGCGCCACCAAGCAAGCCAATACATATAGATATACTCTCATGTATTTTACCTTTTTACTTTTTTACCTTTTTACTTTTTACTTTTTTACCTTTTTACTTTTTTACCTTTAAAAGTTTGTAGTATTCAGCAGCACCCAACAGGAGGCATCCTGTGCCGTAGTCCTCGAAATCGGGAACAGACGTAAAGGTGACAGGCTGTCCAGCCGATGGGTCCTTGCCAGTGCCCTGGTTGTAACCGATGAAACCATCTTCATGAACCGATGCAGCCAGCGCCTTCCATGCCTTGTCCATAGCTTTCTGATAAGTGGCAGCAGGCAGAATGCCCTGTCTCACGCCCCATGCCATTCCGTAGAGGAAGAGACCTGTACCCGTCATTTCAGGGCCGCCATAGTTGGCAGGGCAAACGAGGCTTACATTCCAGTATCCATCCTCGCGCTGGCATTTCAGCAGAGCTTTGCTCATGTTGATGAAGTCTTTTTTCAGATATTGGTAGTTCTTGTCGTTGGCAGGCAATGTCTCCATCACGCGAACCAAGGCTGCGTAAACCCAGCCATTGCCACGGCTCCAGTAACAGTTGCTGCCGTCTTTCTCCTTGTAGGGAGGAACGTAGTCCTTGTCTCTCCACCACAAACCTTCCTTCTCGTTGAACAGTCCGCCTGCCAGTGTGTCGCGTGTCCACTTGTAGGAGTTCATGGCATAGTCGAGATACTTTTTCTCGCCGCTGACTTTTGCATATTTTGCATATATAGGCATAGCCATCTGTATGGCATCGATCCATGTCCAGTAAGAAACACGGTTGGATGCAATCTGATGGTCGAGGTTTGCCTTCACATGACTTAAATCTTTCTTTCCTCCGCTCTGTACGTAGCGGTCGATGTAAACCTGCATGCAGCATTGGTTGTCGGCATTGTCGTTGGTTTCTCCGCTGCGAGCCTGCCACTTGTGATAGTCAGCCCAGCAATCTGTATAGTCGAGATATTTCTGCTGAGGGTCAATCTCGTAGAGTGCCATGAGTCCCTCGTAGTACACGGCGCGTGTCCACAGGTTGCTGGTACGTACTCGTTTGACAAAGGTATCGAGTGTAGGGTCGCTGTACTTTGCCATGAAATAGTTGTTGGTGCGATGAGCCACCTCCATGATTTCCTTTTTCAGGTTTGTTACGTTTCTATGAACTTTCTGGGCTGAGGCAAAGCTCATACCCATGAGTACACAGAGTGATGTTAAGATCAGTTTTTTCATTTGTTGAGTTGTTTATTTGTTTTGTTGTTTATTCAGTTTATGTTTATTTTACTTCCACCAGCTTGACGGTGCTGTTGAGTCCGCTTGGCACAGGTTCCCACTTGTTGTAGGTGGTTTTCTTGTAATTGATGTCTACGACGTTGATTTCCTTCATCTTGCGCCATTTCACACCTTCGCGGTCGAGTGCAGCAATGCGGTTGGCAGGCAGGTTGGTCACTTCTATGCGGATGGTGTTCTTGCCCTTCGACAGTGCATCCTTGCAGTGGAGAATGTAAGGCACAGCCCAGGCGCAGCCTATGTAATGGCCGTTGATGTAGACTCGGGCACTTTCGCGCACGTCGCCCAAGTCGATGCTCCATTGTTTCTTGGCTTGCTCTTTCGACAGCTTGAACGTTGTCTCGTAAACGCCAGTTCCCATCGTCACCTGGGCCTTGTCGCTGAGGCTCTCCCATGTCTTGAGACCCTGCAGGCTGAAGGTTTCCTCTACCTTGGGTGCTTCCTCAGTGAAGGAGAGCTTCCAGGTGTTGGCGGTGAGGTCGATGCTTTCACCCTTGTCTATGGTTTGAGGTTCGGTCTTTGCCAGGCGCAGTTTCTTGTCTTGCAACCAGGGTGCCGACTCTTTCTGTGCACTGAGGAGGATTCTGCTTTCGCCACTTTTGAGGTTGATATCCAGTTCTCCGTGGTCGTTTATCACGGCAGCATGGTAAGAACCGTTCATCGGATTGTACCACAGCGCAGCATTCTCTCCTGTAGCTATAGGCACTTGAGCCTTGATGTCGTGGTCGGTGAGGTTGGCGATGAAGTAGTGATGGCCGTACTTGTTGTTGCGTCGTATCAGCTTCAGTCCATATTGTTTTCTCATCAACTCAGGGTTGGCAGCCTTTGCCATCGCCTCAGTGTTGTCGCCCTTGATAATCTTGGCTCCCTGCGCTTTCAGCTGTGAGATGTGCTCTATCACGTCACTTGGCATGATGTTGTTGCCGGGAATGATCAGCGCCTTATAGCATGTTCCTGCAGCAGTTTCTATCATTCCGTTCTTATAAGTACACGTGCGCAGGTATTGGTCGCTGATGTAGTCGCAGTCGAATCCGGCCTTGTCGATATCGAGGATGCACTTGATAAACTCGGGAGCCTTCTTCGCCATGCCGTGAATGTCGAACATCATGAGCCATTTCTTGGTATTGGTGCGCCACATGTCTCTTACGGGCAGATACACCAAGAAGTCGTTGTCGGGCTGTCCCCATTGCAGATAGGTCTGACAGTGGGTGATGTATTTCATCAGTTCGGGTGCGTCGCGCCAGATACTGTTGGTGGGGCTCATGTCGATGGAGGCATAGAATTTCCATCCTGGCCATGGATCGTTCTTGGGCGAATAGGCTGTGCCGTGGAAGAACATGTGGTTCACACCGGCACAGAACATCAGGTCCATGTCGGGTTTCATCTGACTCAGCGACGTGCGGAAATGTTCGGTGAGCCAGGTGAAAGTCTCGCTTGATGTATATTTCTTGCCCGTGATGTGGGCGGCCGAAGGAGCATATTTCAGCATGCTCAGGTCGCTGAAGTTGGGACGTGTCTTTCCCGGATCCTTTCGCAGGCCCTTGATGCCGAAGTCGGTCAGTCCGAAGCCTTCTATCTCAGGAATGTCGACAGCAGCATAGCAGTCAATGAGGTTGGCAGGTGAGCCATGTGCCTGGTTGCGTGTGATGGCTCCGTGCTTGTGCGCCCATGCTGTCCATTGTTCGGTGAAATTGTGCAGCAGCATCTCTCCCAAGGTCTCGCGATAATCGCTCACAACGATAGCGTCGCCATCCAGAAACTCGGGGAACTTGTCCTGCAACTTGTAGCCGTGCATATTTTCAAACTCAGTCAGCAGGGTAGGAGTCCAGTTGGCGCCATACACCTCGTAGCTGTCGTTGAAGAAAGTATGTGGAAAAGGTGTTCCCGAAGCCGTGAAGGCGCTGTCGATATGTGCCAGATAATGGGCTACGGCAGTAGAGTCGAAGTGGTCGATGACGTAGCCTTCGCCTCCAGGCGCAGCGCGCTTCACCATCTGTCGGGTGCGGCTCTCGTAGAGAGCGATGACGCGTTTCTTCTTGGTGGCTCCTGCCACAGGATAAGCCTTGATGACTTTCAGCTTGGCGAAGTTGCGCTCTTTCTCGGGCAGGGTGAAGTTGATGTCCATGAGTTTCTTCTTGACATCTACAATGGTGTCGACGAATACAGCCTTGCAGGCAGCCTCGCTCAGTGGAACCCAAGGTCCGCCGAAAGGCCATCCTGTTCCAGTTGCCATATCGGTCTCAATGCCCAATTTCTTGTCTTTCTTTTCCACGAATCTGAGCATCTCCATCCATCGTGGCGAGAGGTAAGGTATGTCGTTCTTGTCGTTTCCCTGTACGCCATAGAGTGGAGTTATCTCCACTGCGCCTATGCCAGCCTTGGCATATTGGTCGAGATTCCATCCCAAGTTCTCCTTGTCGACGGCCGATCCCATCCACCACCATCTTATACCAGGTTTGGCTTCCTGTGTGGGGGAAGGCAAGAACTGAGCCTGTGCGCTGACTGCTGTGAGCAGCGCGCTGGTGAGGCATGTTGCAATAAGTCTTTTGCGTTGTTGTCTGATCATATCGATTATAATAGCCTTTAAGTTTTTATTTCTTTTGCAAAGATAATGCAAATCGAATGCAGAATATCAAGCTTGCTTGAATATTATGCTGAGATGCAGCTTATCTTCTGCAAAGATAGGTATAATTGTTCAATAAAGCATAAGAAATCGTCCATAAAGATGTAAAACCGTACAAAAGCGAGGGGTGTATGATTGTGCTATCGGAAATTTTGTTTATCTTTGTACACACCTGCTTGGGACGCCTATACAAATAGGTACGCGAGACACAGGCAAACCATGCGGCTTGGGCGAGACAGAAAGTCGTAATTGAGACAGAATAGAGACTTAAACAAACTTGAATAAAATAAAAACTTGAATAATAAGAAACCATCAACCAACATGAAACAAACTAAATTGAAAACTATCGCCGTCGTATCGGCTTGTATGATGGGGCTGTTGTCCTTATCAGCGCAAGGAATGATGCAGCGCACTGCCAACTACCAACCCGACGGCAGAGGTTTTAGCTGTGTGAATGGCAACAATCGTTATACACGTGCCCTCTATGGCAGTGTGGACGAATGGCGACTGGAAACCAGCGACCGTCCTATATTCGCTGTCTTTAAGAAGAACAATCATCGCAACATCCGTTTCTTCATCAAATGCAACGGTCAGGCTTTTCAGCTCGACTCGGTAGAGTACTGCAAGGCAAGATATGAGGCAGGAAAGCGTGAGTATCTGATGAAGGACAAGCGATGGGGTGGCGGCGTGCTGAAACTCTCGGTGTTAGCTTATCCACAGACGGAAGGTGCAGTCTGGAAATTCGCTGCCGAGAACTTTGGCAAGGCGAAGATAGAGATTGTGGGCATGATATGCGAAACCAAGGTGAGCAAGTTTAAGAGAGCTGGCGACATTGGCAAGTTCGACGGTCCTGAGGCCTTCGATGCGCCAGCCCAGCCCAAGATGCTCTCTACCGTTGCAGGCATTATGCCTCAGAAAGGCGCTGCCGAACTGTATTTCTCCGTCGACAACACCGTCTTGTCGACAGGCAAGAACTCAGAGATGTGCAAGCGTTATCAGGCAGCCGAGCAATGGCGTTCCGACTTGGCTTCTTCCGTCATCTTCAATACTCCCGATGCTTATCTGAATCCAGTTGGCGGAACCATGGTCATGGCTGCCGACGGAGCCTGGAACGGGCAAGTGTGGACGCATGGCGCTGTAGGCTGGAGAATGCCTCTGCCAGGCTGGCGTGCTGCCTATATGGGCGATTTCCTGGGCATGTTCGACCGCCAGCGCATTCATTTCGACGCCTATGCCAAGAGTCAGGTGACCGACATTCCTGTGACCCGTCCTCATGTGATGGACAAGGAGCACAATCTCTCCCGTGGCGCCTACGAATGGGGCACGCCGATGTACAGCAATGGCTACATCTGTCGCAATCCTGAGAACAACAAGCAGTTCCACCATTACGACATGAACCTGGTGTATATCGACGAGCTGCTCTGGCATTTCCAGTTTGACGCCGATACAGCCTATATGCGCAAGATGTGGCCTGTCATCAAGAGTCATCTCGCCTGGGAGAAGAATACCTGGGACCCCGACAACGACGGACTCTACGATGCCTATTGCTGTATCTGGGCCAGCGATGCGCTGCAATACAACAGCGGTGGCGTAACCCATTCGTCGGCCTATAACTACCGTGCCAACCTCCTGGCAGCCCGCATGGCTGAGATGATAGGCGAGAATCCGGCACCTTATCGTGAGGAATCCGACAAGATACTGGAAGCCATGAACAGCCGACTGTGGTTGAAAGATTTCGGCCACTGGGCTGAATATCAGGACTTCATGGGACTGAAGCGAGTGCATAAGGACGCAGCGCTGTGGAGCATCTATACACCGATAGACTGTGGCGCAGGAACTGGCGAGCAGAACTATCAGGCAACGAAGTATGTGGACAGACACATCCCGCGCGTACCTTATATATATAATGGACAGGAATATCAGACGGTGAGCACATCCGACTGGTCGCCTTACGAATGGAGCATCAACAATGTGGCAATGGCAGAGGTGATGCATACTGTGCTGGCTTATTATCAGGCAGGAAGAGTAGAGGAGGCTTACCGACTGCTGAAAGCCAATGTCCTCGACTTCATGTATCTCGGCAGCAGTCCGGGCAACTTCGGACAGTTGTCGACGATGGACCGTGCCACAGGCGAGGGCTATCGCGACTTCTCTGATGTGACGGGCATCTCGTCGCGTGCGTTTATCGAAGGCCTTTATGGCATCACGCCCAATGCCTTAGAGGGCAAGTGCATCATCCGTCCTGGTTTCCCTGCAGCATGGGACAGCGCATCGGTGCATACGCCTTATTTGGACTACTCGTTCAGGAGAGTGGGCGGCAAGGATGTCTTCGATATCGAGCAGAACTTTGCCCGTCCGCTGCAGATTGTGATACGTCAGAATATGGGTGGAGGAAAATATACAGACACCGAGCTGACAGCCGACAAGCGTCAGCACGTGGAGCTGGCAACCATCAAGCCTGTTGACGACGATGAGGCTGAGGCAAAGAGAACTTACACCTTGGCAGATGCCGTGGCAGAACAGACTGCCGACCGATGGGGAACGATGACAGGTGTGGGCAATGACTTCGACCAGCTGAACGACGGAAAGCGAAGAATGGTGAACATGGATGCTGCCTTCAATTCGGAAGTGAGCGACATCTTCAAGAACCAATACCTCACGCCACGTTCGCCCTACACCACACTCTGTGTGCCTACGCAGGGAATGGGCGACTGGTGCTCAACGAAGAAACTCGCCAAGATAGACGACTCCAAGTTGCGCAGCATGGTGAAGAACGGAACTTTGGAGACCTTGCCGGGCTTGTCGTTCCGCACACCTGCTGAGGGTAAGAATATAGCCTACACCAGTTTGTGGGACAATTATCCCGACAGCATCACCATTCCTTTGTCGGGCAAGGCTTCGCATGCCTATCTGCTGATGGCAGGCTCTACCAACCCTATGCAGTTTGCCATAGAGAATGCCGTGGTGAGAGTGGAATATACTGACGGCACGACAGACGAGCTGATGCTTGTTCCACCCGTCAACTGGTGTCCTATCGAGCAAGACTTCGTGGAGAACGCTGTGACTTTTGCCATGCCTGCCGTTCGTCCTTACCGCATAGGTCTGAATACAGGTATTGTAAGCCGTCATCTTTTCCGCGACTCCCACTATCAGGAGGCAGCCACTGCCGGCGATCTTCCCGATATGAAGCTGGCGATGTGTGCCCTGCCTGGTGGCGCTGCCACGATGCTCGACATGCCTCTCAACGCCAAGAAGAAACTCCGTTCGCTGACTCTCCGCGCTTTGAGCAACGAGGTGGTTGTAGGACTGATGGGAGTTACACTGCAGAAGTAAAAACAGCTTTCGCAAATGGGGGAGTTAAGTTAAAGAAGTTATAGAAGTTAAAGTCATATGCTTTATGGCTAAGTATTCAATCAAAAAAGGCTGTGTCTTTGGGAAGAATCCCTTTGACACAGCCTTTCGTTTTTGTATGTAGTATTGTAGTAGAAGATTACTTAACCATGATCTTCTTGATAGAACCGTCGCTCATCTTCACGATGTTGAGTCCCTTGTTGAGCTGGGCGTTGCGAACACCGTTTACGCTGAAAATAGCTTCAGTTTTGGCTGATGAGTTGGCATTGATTTTGTCGATACCTGTTGGAGTGCTGTTGAGGTAAGTCTTGATTTCCTCGATGATATTGCTAAGAACCATTTGGTCTCCATTCTCGCCTTCGTAAGATGCATAGGTTGCCTTAGCTTTGTCAGAAAGAATTTCTTTCAGCTTGGCAAGTAAAGTCACGTTTGCTTCCACTTTTTCGTTGCTGGCATAATTTTTAGCTTCATTGTATTTTGCCTTGTAGTCGAGATAAGCATTTTTCTGAGCTTCAGAGATGAAAAGCCAGTTGTTGTTTATGTTCTCCTCATTCTCTGCTCCTACGTAAGATGTTCCTTCTACAGAAAAGTAGCGAGTTTGATACTTGGACCAAACTTTTTTTGTGTTTTTGAGTTTATACGCATAGCCTTTGTCTTCTGTAGTTGCATTTACCAAGGTAAAATAAGTATATGTTAAATCGCTGATGTCGCAAAACCATGCTACAACGTCATAGTTCAAAAATAGTTTCTTATTTCCACATGCAAATTTATAAGTGTCATTTTCGTTAGTGATAGTCCAGAGGTTGGCGTTGTTGATGTCCTTCTCTGATGCGCTACGATTATTTTTGATGAAAATTTCAGCGCCGACATTGTAGATATAGGCTTCTGTCAAGTCTGAAATCTGTTCTCCTTTCAACCATGTACTCTCAGATGCAGGAGAATAATCTGTCGAATTAGAGTTTTCTTCTTGAGCATTTACTGTAGTCAAAGCGCTTGCTGTCATTACAGCTGCGAGCATGATGCTTTTGGCGTATTTAGCCACTGTGTAAATCTTTTTCATTTTTACTTTTTCTTTTTGTGATTCTTAATTAAATGTGATTCTTGATTTAAACTGATGTTCAATACAATCGTATGAGAGTGCCGGACGACTTTGATGTATATTGTTATCTTGTTATCTTGTTTACAATTCTGTCCGCACTTTCGTTTTTTGGTGTGCAAAGATACGAAAAAACTATAAGAACGAGTGAGGTTTTGAGAAAAAAGTGCGGAATAAGAGGAAAAATTGATTTTCGTCATGTAAAAAAGCGCTTGAAATGTAGATTTCTGTCACGATAATACAGTAGTTCTTTTTAAAACAATGCTTCATTTCCTTTAAAATAATGCGTAAGTTCTATCAAAACAATGCTGCGTTTGTCGTGAAATACATCTGTGGTAAAAACGAGAATGCCCCCGAAATCACTTCGGAGGCATTCTGTATATTCCTGGAACGATAAACAAAAATAAAGTCCAGGATTTTTGTTAAGATGATGCCAAATTATAAATCCCAACCCACAGCGCTTGCGCCGAGAACAGCTGCAGAGCTGCCGTCGAGAGTTGACACAAGGAACTTAGCCTTGCCCTTGAAGGTAGGCATAACAGAGTTGTCGTAAGACTCCTTGAGAGGTTTCATCAGCAAGTCGCCAGCCTTGGTAAGACCGCCGAAGAAGACGAAAGCCTCAGGAGAAGAGAATGCTGCGAAGTCAGCGCAAGCCTCACCCAGCATCTTGCCAGTGAAGTCGTACACGCGCTTAGCCAGGGCGTCGCCCTTGCCGGCAGCAATACTTACCTCGTAAGAGGTGATGTCCTCAGGTTTCAACTCACGGAGCAGTGAAGGCTCATCGCTATTTTCGAGGAATTCGCGTGCAGTACGAGCCACACCAGTTGCAGAGCAGTAAGCCTCAAGACAGCCAGTTCTGCCGCAGCCGCATTTACGGCCTTCCTTGCCACGAACCATTACCACATGGCCCAACTCGCCAGCGAAACCATCGCTACCATATACCATCTTACCATCAATAACGATACCAGAGCCTACGCCTGTACCCAATGTGATGTCGATGAAATTCTTCATACCACGAGCTACACCGTATGTCATCTCGCCCAATGCTGCAGCATTGGCATCATTGGTAAGCGCTACTGGGAGTCCGCCAAGAGCCTTGCTGAAGAGATCTGCCAAAGGAACTACACAAGTGTGAGCCCAGGGCAGGTTGGGAGCGTACTCGATAGTACCCTTATAGAAATTGGCATTAGGTGCTCCGATACCCATAGCCTTGATTTTCTCAATACCACCAACAGTTTCGATAATAGGTTGTAGTGCTTCGACAGCTGCCTTTACGTAATCATTCACGTTGTCATAACCACCGGTCTTGATGGCTGTAGTAGCCTTGATCTCACCACGTGCGTCCACGATACCGAAAACAGAGTTGGTGCCACCAAGGTCCAAGCCGATTACATACGGCTTCAATGCATTTTCTGTCATAATTGTTTATGTTTTTTAATAAGTTAGAATTTTTAAAATTTGATGGCAAAGATAAGAAAAAAAATGCATCGAACAAACTTTTAGACAGAAAATTTGCATTGTATGACTAAAAAATTGTATCTTTGCACCTCGGTATGAATTCATTGTTTCCAATAGAGATAAACATCCTTGATTTTATTTTCAAGGGTATTGTCATAGGTATCATTGCCTCTGCTCCCATGGGTCCAGTAGGTATTTTGTGTATTCAGCGCACGTTGAACAAGGGGCGCTGGTATGGTTTTGTGACAGGCATCGGCGCTGCTTGCAGCGACATCGTGTATGCCATGTTTACGGGTTTGGGTATGAGCTTTGTGATGGATTTTGTCAACAATGCCCAGAACAAGTTCTATCTTCAGATTTCGGGCAGCCTGCTACTGCTTGTCTTCGGAATATATTGCTTCAAGAGCAACCCGATGAAGAACATGCACAAGAGCAGCAACAAGCAGGGCACCTTGTTCCACAACGGACTGACGGCCTTCCTCGTCACACTCTCCAATCCGCTCATCGTGTTCCTCTTCATGGCCACTTACGCGCAGTTTGCCTTTGTGGTTCCCGACATGCCTATCGAGATGGGCGTGGGCTATCTCAGCATCGTGTTTGGCGCCTTGCTGTGGTGGTTTGGTCTTACCTGGCTCATCGACAAGATACGCGGCAAGTTTGATACCAACGGCATTCTTATTATTAATAAGGTGATAGGCAGTGTGGTGATCATCTTCTCGCTGATAGCGCTGATAGGCACGGTGTTCAACCTGTATCATCTGCCCGAGTTTTAGGCTGTCCTACGGGGCGTGTGCCCGGAAAGATTACATGAGAATATTATTTTCACAAAATATATGTTTGTAGCACAAGAGTTAAGAAAGAAAAGTATCGCCGAATACCTGTTGTATATGTGGCAGGTGGAGGACATTATCCGTGCCTATGGCTGTTCGCTGCCCGTTATCCGCAAGCAGTATATCGACCGTTTCGACTATACCGACGAGCAGAAAGCCGAGGAGCTGGACTGGTTTGGCAACCTCATCCGCATGATGAACGAGGAAGGAAAGCGCGAGTATGGACATCTCGATATCAACCGCGTGTTGCTCAAGGACGTCATCGACTTGCACGGAATGCTGCTGCAGAGCAGCAAGTTCCCCATCTATAATGCCGAATACTACAAGGTGTTGCCCTACATCGTAGAGCTGCGCAACAAGGGCGACAAGGATGTGAACGAGATAGAAACCTGCTTAGACGCACTCTATGGCGTGATGATGCTCCGCCTGCAGAAGAAGGAGATAACGCCCGAGACAGCCCGTGCCGTGACCGAGATCAGCACCTTCGTGGGCATGCTGAGCGATTATTACCTCAAGGACCGTACAGAGGGCTTGAAGTTTGACGACGACATGTAGTGTTTAATTTTTAGGATATACATATTTTAATATAATATACAGAACTTGAGAAAAGTTCAAAATATATATACAACGAGATGAAAGAGATTGAAAGAAGAAGAACGTTTGCCATTATATCTCACCCTGATGCAGGTAAGACCACACTGACCGAGAAGTTCCTTCTCTTTGGTGGACAGATACAGGTGGCAGGTGCCGTAAAGAACAATAAGATACGCAAGACAGCCACTTCCGACTGGATGGATATAGAGAAACAGCGTGGTATTTCTGTTTCCACGTCGGTGATGGAGTTCGACTACTTGCCCGATGGCGAGCATGGCGATCCCTACAAGGTGAACATCCTCGATACTCCCGGTCACCAAGACTTTGCCGAGGATACTTACCGCACACTGACAGCCGTTGACTCTGCCATCATCGTGGTCGACTCTGCCAAGGGTGTGGAGGCACAGACCCGCAAGCTGATGGAAGTGTGCCGCATGCGCAATACGCCTGTTATCATCTTTATCAACAAGATGGACCGTGAGGGCCGCGATGCCTTCGATGTGCTCGACGAACTGGAGGAAGAACTCAAGATCAAGGTTCGCCCCCTGAGCTGGCCTATCGGACAGGGTGCCCGATTCAAGGGTGTGTACAACATCTATGAGCAGCAGCTCAACCTCTTCACTCCCAACAAGCAGCGTGTGACCGAGAAGGTGGAGGTGGACGTCAACTCCGAGGCGCTCGATCAGCATGTGGGTGAGCGTGAGGCTGCCCAGTTGCGTGAGGACCTGGAGCTGGTCGACGGCGTTTATCCAGCCTTCGATGTGGAGACTTATCGCTCTGCTGAGGTGGCACCGGTGTTCTTCGGTTCTGCGCTCAACAACTTCGGTGTGCAGGAACTTCTCGACTGCTTTGTCAAGATAGCACCGTCGCCCAAGCCCACACAGGCCGAGGAGCGACTTGTGGAGCCTGAGGAGAACAAGTTTACAGGCTTCATCTTCAAGATAACCGCCAACATCGACCCCAACCACCGTTCATGTATTGCCTTCTGCAAGATTTGCTCGGGCAAGTTTGTGCGCAATCAGCCTTACCTGCACGTACGATTGGGCAAGACCGTCCGTTTCTCTTCGCCCACGCAGTTCATGGCGCAGCGCAAGAGCACCATCGATGAGGCTTATCCAGGCGATATCGTAGGTCTGCCCGACAACGGCATCTTCAAGATTGGCGACACGCTCACCGAGGGCGAGCAGCTGCACTTCCGTGGTTTGCCTTCGTTCTCGCCTCTGCTCTTCAAGTATATCGAGAACGACGACCCAATGAAGAGCAAGCAGTTCCAAAAGGGATTGGAGCAGTTGATGAACGAGGGTGTGGCACAGCTGTTTGTCAACCAGTTCAACGGCCGCCGCATCGTGGGAACCGTAGGACAGTTGCAGTTCGAGGTCATCCAGTATCGTTTGGAGAACGAGTACAACGCCAAGTGTCGCTGGGAACCTGTCCACCTGCACAAGGCTTGCTGGATAGAGGCCGACGATGAGCAGGAGCTGGAGAACTTCAAGAAGCGCAAGTATCAGTACATGGCCAAGGACATAGAGGGCAGAGACGTGTTCCTCGCCGACTCGGGCTATGTGCTCAGCATGGCACAGCAGGACTTCGAACATATCAGGTTCCATTTCACTTCGGAGTTTTAAGGAATGATGAGGCGCGGACAACACAGAGGCTGATGCCATATTCCTTGGTGAAAGCGTTGTGGCAGTCAGAAGATAAAATCCGTGTAATCCGCCTAATCTGTGCCAAGATAAAATAATAAAGGATAATATATATATTAATGGATGACGATATTTTAGAAGCAAGGAAAAGTTGGGTCGACAAGATGGTGGCCTGGCAGAAGGAACATATTTCCGACCGCCAGATGACACTCATCCTCGCCTTTGTCATCGGGGTGCTCGCCTCGGTGGCAGGCTATTTCCTGCATGGAATCGTGCACGAGATACAGATTCTGCTCACATCGGGATTTGTCAAGAACACGTACAACCTGCTCTTCCTGCTCTTCCCAATCGTGGGCATTTACCTCACGTCGCTCTTTATCAAGTATGTGGTGCGCGACAATATCTCGCATGGTATTACCCGCGTGCTCTACGCCATCTCTACCAAGAACTCCAAGCTGCGCGGCCACAACTGCTGGTCGTCGGTGGTGGCTTCTGGCATCACCATTGGCTTCGGCGGTTCTGTGGGAGCCGAGGCGCCTATTGTGCTTACCGGTTCGGCCATCGGCTCCAATCTGGGACAGATCTTCCGCATGGACAAGAAGACGATGATCCTGCTGGTGGGCTGCGGAGCCAGTGCTGCCATTGCCGGAATCTTCAAGGCACCTATAGCCGGACTGGTCTTCACGCTCGAGGTGCTGATGGTCGACCTGTCGATGGCTTCGCTTCTGCCCATCCTCATCTCGTGTGTCACAGCTACCTGTTTCACCTATATTCTGATGGGCTCTAAGTCGCTCTTCGACTTCACGCTCACCTCGCCCTGGGTGCTCGACCGTGCGCCGGTATGTATCCTGTTGGGCATCTTCTGCGGCTTTGTCAGCCTTTACTTCATGCGCACCATGTCGGCTTGCGAGGGCATGTTCGCCCGTCTGGGCAAGCATCCTTATGCCAAACTCCTCTTGGGCGGACTCATCCTGAGCAGCCTTATCTTCCTGTTTCCTTCGCTCTATGGCGAGGGCTACTCGGCTGTCAACATCCTGCTCAAGGGCAGGACAGAGGCAGAGTGGGGGCAGGTGATGAGCAACTCGCTCTTCTATGGCAACAGCCATCTGCTGCTCGTCTATATCGGACTCGTCACCCTCACCAAGGTGTTTGCTACATCGGCAACCAATGGCAGTGGCGGTTGTGGTGGAACCTTCGCACCTTCGCTCTTTATCGGCGGTTTTGCGGGTTTCTTCTTCTCCCGCTTCTGGAATGCCAACGAGATAGGTGTCTATGTGCCCGAGCAGAACTTCACGCTCATGGGCATGGCAGGCGTGATGACGGGTGTGATGCATGCACCGCTTACGGGCATCTTCCTCATCGCCGAACTCACGGGAGGCTATCAGCTCTTCATGCCGCTCATGATCGTCTGCATCTCGTCATACCTCACCATCAGCATCTTCGAGAGCCACAGCATCTACGCCCTGCGACTGGCAAGAGAGGGCAAACTGCTCACTCATCACATCGACCGTGCGGCCCTCACGCTGATGAGCATGCAGAGCGTCATCGAGAAAGACTATCATCCCATTCATGCCGATCTGCCTATGGGCAAACTCGTGGCTGAGATAAGCCGCAGCAACAACAACTTCCTGCCAGTGGTCGACAAGGGAGGCGTACTTCTGGGCGTGATAGATATCACCCGCATCCGTCACATCATCTTCAGGTCAGAGCTTTACAACCGTTTCACCGTGCGACAGCTCATGTTGCAGCCATCGGCTGTACTTTCCGACCACGAGCCGATGGACGAGGTGATGAAGAAGTTTGACCAGACCGATGCGGCCCAGCTGCCTGTGGTCGACACCTCCGGCGTGCTCGTAGGCTACATCAGCCGTACCAAGGTGTACTCGGTGTATCGCAAGATTGTGGCCGATATGTCGGCAGAATAACTTTAACCCAACTGTTATGGAGAAGAAAGATTTAAGAATCGTTTTTATGGGAACACCCGAGTTTGCGGTGGAATCCCTCAAGAGCCTCGTAGAAGGCGGATATAATGTGGTGGCTGTGGTTACTCAGCCCGACAAACCCGTAGGACGCCATCAGGACACGCTGCAAGCGCCTCCTGTCAAGCAGTATGCCTTGGAGCAGGGCTTGCCCGTGCTGCAGCCTGTCAAGATGAAAGATCCCGAGTTCGTGGAGCAGCTGCGTGGCTTCCGTGCCGACCTTCAGGTGGTGGTGGCTTTCCGCATGCTGCCCGAGGTGGTGTGGGCCATGCCCCGTTTCGGCACGTTCAATGTGCATGCAGCCCTGCTGCCTCAGTATCGTGGCGCGGCGCCTATCAACTGGGCAGTCATCAATGGTGAGACGCAGACTGGTGTCACCACCTTCTTCCTCGATCACGACATCGACACCGGACGCATCATCATGCAGGAGCCTTTCGCTATTCCCGACGATGCCGATGTGGAGTATGTCTACGACGGACTGATGCACCTCGGTGCCGGTATCGCGCTCAAGACCATCGACAAGCTAATAGCTGCCGATGGCAACATCGACTCCATCTCGCAGGACGAGTTGGTGGCAGAACAGCAGGAACTGCATCATGCACCCAAAATCTTCAAGGAGACCTGTCGCATCAGTTTCGGCCAGCCAGCCAAGAATGTGTACGACTTCATCCGCGGTCTGTCGCCTTATCCTGGCGCATGGACCGAGATACAGAAGGAGGGCGGCAAGGCTCAGGTGCTGAAGGTTTTCAAGACTACGAAGACCGGCAAGGCACTGGCAGCAGGCATCGCTGTGGGTTCGCTTCGTGTAGAGGGCAAGAGCCTGCTCGTGGCTTGTGCCGACGAGTGGCTGCAGCTCGACACCATTCAGATAAGCGGCAAGAAGCGCATGGAGGCACGTGACTTCCTCAATGGTATGCGCGACATCGAGCAGTATAAAACCATTTAGTAACATTATACATATTATAATATCAGCATTATGACACAGCAAGAAGACATTAAGAATGCAGTGGAGTGCATGCGAAAGGGTGGAGTGATACTCTATCCCACAGATACGGTATGGGGCATCGGCTGCGATGCCACCAATGCCGAGGCAGTAGCAAAGGTTTATCAGATCAAGCGTCGTGACGATTCCAAGGCGCTCATCTGTCTTGTAGACAGCGCTGACCGTATGGCGCGTTATTTCCGTAATGTGCCTCAGGTGGCGTGGGACTTTATCGATGCAGCCATGCCTGTGAAGCCTACAACCGTCATCCTTGACGATGCTACGGGCGTGGCCAACAATCTGGTGGCAGAGGATGGCAGTCTGGCCATGCGTGTCACCTTCGAGCCTTTCAGCAAGGAGTTGTGTTACCGCTTCCAGAAGCCTTTGGTCAGTACCAGCGCCAATGTGAGTGGTGAGCCTGCGGCACAGAATTATTGTGATATTTCGCCCGAAATCCTGGAGGCTGTCGACTATGTTTGCTGGAGTCGCCGCCAGGAGCACAAGCCCCACACGCCTTCCAGCATTGTGAAACTGAGCAAGAATGGCGAGGTGAAGGTGATAAGATAATCGCTTCTTCATCAGTACTCAATATTCTGTAAGTTGCAATATCGTAAAATGTAATATAGTTTTACTGAATATTAGCTTATCTGAATCTTGTCATTTTTGTCAAAGTCATTTTTGTCATTTTCGATTTTGGAAACGAAAAAAGTTCTTTAAATAATATATATTTATAGAGCGAAAAATGTTGTTTTTGATTTTGAAAATGACAAAATGACAAAATGACAAAATGAAAAACCTGCACTCATGCTCCCGCGAGGTCGTCTATTAAGACCAAGGGAGGTCACAATAGATGACAGGCGCCGGTCGTCTATTATGACCCCAAAAGGTGTTAAGAAGAGCCCAAGAAAGATGGAAGCCTAAAAAACGCAGGGCAGGGAGGCGAGCTGATACAGGATGGTTTTTGCCATGCGCTCATGACCCGGATCGTTGGGGTGGAGACGGTCGGTGTCGGGCTTGTTGAAAAGCTGAGCGCCCGCATCGTAGAGAGGGAAAAGACCCGAGAGGGCATTGAGGTCGATGACGGGAACAGCCCACACGTTGCCTACCTCCTTGACAGCCTTGACGTACTCGTCGAAGAAGACACCACGGGCATTCTCATACATCTCGTCGGGCTGGATGTTCTTCTCGCCCGAGCAGAAATAAGCACGGTGGACAGGCGTCATCACAACGATTTGCTTGGTGGGATACATCTGCTTGAGTTTCGACATGGCGATGTTGATGCGGCCCTTGAGCGTGTTCTTGTCCATGGCAAAGTGGCGGTGACGGCGCTGCACCATCTCACCAGGTTTGTGGCGTGCCACTTTCACACTGTCGAAAGTCTCCGTGTACCATTCGCCTACGGGAACGCCATTGTTGAAATCGTTGGTTCCCATGAAGATGAGGATGGCGTCGAAGTCATCGCCATGTTCAGCCTTGAGTTTGTCGGCCTGGCGGGGAATGTCGTTCCACTGTCGTCCGCTCACACCGTAGACGTAGGGCGTGATGCCGAGCCACTGCTGCAGGAATCCCCAGTATTTCACCTTTGATGCCTTGATGTTGGGGTCGGTGATGGAGTCGCCGAAGTAGGCCACCCGTTTCCCCTGCCAGGGATGCTGGAAGGTGAGTTGCTGTGGGGTGTTGGTTTTCTGTCTCTTGGCTGCCTGTGCTGGCACGGTGAGGGTGAGGAGCAGTAGGGCTGCTGCAAGGATTTGTTTCTTCATATCGCTTAGTTTTAATTTGTTCCTTACTGGCAAGGTTTTTACGCTTGCGTTGGATTTCTTGTTGTTCGAAGGGCAAAGTTACACTTATTTTTTGACAAGGCATTATCTTTTTGGGAATAATCGATGGATGAAAGTTTATTTTTTTGTAATTTTGCAGCCGCGTTTTTAAGTTTCATGTAAAAAGACAAATAGGATGACATTTCGAATGAGTGATTTGAGCGACTTGGCTCGCAAGCGAGTGGCTGTGGCTGCTTATTATTTTGTACCGGGACTGGTGTTTGCCAGTTGGGCAAGCCGTATTCCGGATGTGAAACATCTGCTGCATCTCAACAACGGACAGTTGGGCAGCATTCTGCTCGCCATCCCTTTGGGACAACTGCTGATGATGGGTTTCTCGGGCGTGCTGGTGAGCAAGTTGGGCAGCAAGAAGATGTTGGTGGTTGCCGAGGTGTTTTATGCCGCCGTGCTCCTCGCTATGGGCTGCAGCAGCACGGTTTTTCATCTTACACTGTCCCTTGTGGGTTTCGGCATGATGGCGAACCTGATGAATATTGCCACCAACACACAGGCGTGCTTAGTGGAGAAGTTGTATGGCCGCAACATCATGTCGTCGTTTCATGGCCTTTGGAGTCTGGGTGGTTTTGCGGGCGGCATCGTGGGTGCTGTGTTTGCCAATACGGTTCTGCCGATAGAGGCTCATTTCGGAACGGTGCTGGCATTGAGTCTGCTGATCCTGGCAGCTGGTTTCCACTTCCTGGTGAACGACGAGCAGGCGAGGGCTGAGGAGGAAGACGTGCCCAAGTTCTCGTTCAGAACCATCGACCCTGTGCTCTTCCTCTTAGGTCTGATGGGTTTTGCCGGAATGTTCTGTGAGGGGACAGTCTACGACTGGAGTGGTGTGTATTTCACTTCGGTGGTGAAGCCCGACGAGGTTTTCATCCGTGCAGGTTATGTGGCAGGCATGGGTGCCATGACCTTGGGACGTTTTCTGGCCGACGGTTTCGTGACGCGCTATGGCGCCGCCAGAGTGCTGAAGGTTTGCGGACTGCTGATTCTGTGCGGACTGCTTCTCGCCACGTTGTTGCCTTACCTTGTTACAGCCACTCTGGGCTTTCTCTTGGTCGGTTTCGGCATTTCGTCGTCGGTGCCTATCTGCTACAGCATAGCGGGCAAGTTGGGCACTGTCAAGGCGAGCATCGCCATCACCATCGTGTCGAGCATCAGCTTCTTCGGTTTCCTGGTAGGTCCTCCTGTCATTGGATGGCTTGCTGAAGTTTCTGGGCTACGCATGGCTATTAGTATAGCTGCTTGTCTTGGGTTAATGATAGCATTTGTGGCAACAAAGGTGAGCAAGCGAATTTCCATTGATACTGATAGCAGGGCGAACGCATTTTGATGCGTCCGCCCTGTCTATCAGATAGGCTGCAACTTCTCATCGAAGACGGGAACGATAGATGGGTGGAAAATGAAGTAGGTTATCTGTAAGAATTTCCCGAAGCTGAGGCGTTATAAAGAACGAGTTTTCTTTACATTAGCTTGCCTGAGATTCTCGTATTTTCAGACGCTTATTGTTTCTTTGAGAATATCGCAAATACGAAGAAATGTAGGAACTTACTGGTAATCAGACGTTTGAGATTTCTTGACAAGACGATGCTGTTGAGGAAAATCTATAGTTGTACGACTATAACCCCTATAGTTGTACGACCATAACTCTACAGTTGTACAACCATAGCATGTATAGTCGTACAACTGTAACTTTATAGTCGTACAACTATAGGTCTTGTTCTTAATATAGAGCAGAAAACGGGGATTTCCTGCCTCTCATTCCCCTTATTTTTATCGCTATATTCAATATTTGTAGGTATATGAAATTTGGTTATAAATATTGACGGAAGGTGTGTCATAAGTTAATGATTCACCCTTTTTTGTTTGTTGGAATGTTGCTGATATAGGTATAGGGCATTGAATTGTAGCCATGGAATAGAAATGTGGAAGTAATTTTCTCTCGGCAATGGCAGCGTTCAATGCCTTTTTTGTCCTTCGGGATAAAAAACATCGCTAAAAGTTTGGCGGTATCAAGAATATAGCTTACTTTTGCGGTCAGAGTTGGAGCAGGCGGAAAAGAACGGCTGCGATGAAGACTCAAATGAATGAGCGTATTGAGCGTTAGTCTTGAAATAGAAATGTGGAAATTTCAAAATTCAACTATGACGAACAGCAATACGGCTCACGCTATGGGATTATTGCATCCTTTCCTCTGTAGGGGGAAGGTGTCGATATACCTTTTGGCGTGGGCTATTGTTAGTTGCTAGTTGAAAGGTCTTTCCACAACCTCTATTTCGGCGACCGAACAATAGTCCCACGCTTTTTTCATTGAAAACTTAATGGCTATAGCTACTTCTGGGAACAAGTCAGCGAAGTAAATGATAAATATGGAAAGTCAATTCATTGTATTCAATACAAAGACGGAACTTTTAAGATTAGATGTTTCCAAAATTGTTTATTTCGAAGGAGATGGCAATTATACACAGATTGTTACTATTAACAAGCTGAAGGCTGTTGTTTGTTTGAATTTGTCTCAAATGGAGAAGTATTTGGCAGAGCATCTTGTAGATTGCAAGAGTATTTTTATGCGAGTGGGAAAGCGCTTTATCATCAACACTGGCTACATCTATCAGGTCAATACGCAAAAGCAACAATTGATATTATCCGATTATGAGCATTTTGCTTTTGCTTTAGGAATTTCTAAGGAAGCCTTAAAGCAAATGAAGGATTTACTCATAACTAAAAAATAAACTAATCAAGCAAAGAATTTTATGGAATTAATCATTGGACGTGATGTTAGTACATCTCGATTGAGAATAACGATGGGACAACAATCCAAGACTTTTGGGGGTGCTGGAAGTGTTCCTATGACTGTGAGCCGTCAACATTGTAGTTTGACCATTAATCCAGATGGTTCTTATAGAATTACGAATCTAAAACCTCAGAATGTTACTTTTGTCAATGAAGTGGAAATAATGGCAAAGACTATCATGGAAAAGGATAAAATAGAACTTGGTCCAAGTAAGTTTTTAGTTAGTTGGGATTGGATAAAGAGTTTTGTTCCTCAAATGGTAGATTTTCGTCCATTGCAGCGTGTTTGGGAAGAATATGATGAACATAAACTTGATCAGCAAATTGCTGACCGCAAGTTTAATTCTCTTCGTGGCATCACTGGTTTGATTACCATGGGAGCCATCGCTTTGAGCATCATTTTCCCAGAATTTAGAGAGACTCCTCTTTATATAGGTTTGTATCTATTAGGTATTTTGATTTCTGTAGGCTTTACTGTAAAGGCATATAAGGATTCTTCTAAGGGACCGTTAAGGCAGAAGCAGTTGACTGAAGAGTTTCAGCTGCATTATGTTTGTCCTCATTGCCATCACTTCCTGGGCTTTCAGTCTTATGAAGTTTTAATGCAGAATGAGGCTTGTCCTTATTGCAAGGCTAAAATCAAAAAGTGATTTTGTACAATAGAAGATAGGTTTTGTGTAATGAGCACAAAATAAGTATCTATCTATTTATTATTTCACTATATTTGCACCAGTTATAATTTTAAAACGTATGATTATGGCACAGAATGAAGAAACATTGTATTTCAATAATACACATCCTGAAGTTAGACAGGAAAGTAAAGATAAAACTCAGGACGCTGCTGATAAGGCAGCTTGGAAGAAAGTAGCGGTAAGTGGAGCTGCTGGTATCTTGTTAGGTGCAAGTGCTATGTATGTCACAGATGCCTTTGCTGCAAATACAAAAGAAACTCCCGATACAAAACCGGAAGGGGAGAATCCATCGCAAGATGCTGCTGCAGCTAATGATAATGCCTCTATCAAGGTAGCTGAGAGTCATGATGAGCAGAGCTTTAAGGAGGCATTCGATGCCGCTAGAGCCGAAGTAGGTCCTGGTGGCGCTTTCCATTGGCATGGTAATATCTATAGTACTTATACCGAGGACGAGTGGAACAACATGACAGATGCAGAAAAGAACGACTATGCTGAGGCTGTAAAGCCAGAAGTACGTGCAGAAGAAATGAATGCTGCTCCTCATCAAACTGAAGATGTTGCTATGGTATCTCATTCTTCTCATACAGACCAGGATGTATCTGTTGCTCACAATGATGCAAATTTGCATCAGGCAAGTGATGTGCAGGTGGCTGATGACCAAAATGCAGATGTTCATTTGGTTAATGCGGGTGAAGTTCAGCTTGCTGATGGCTCCATGGCTACAGTGGGTGTTTTCGACGTGGATGGTCAGGAAGTGAGTGTGGTAGATTTTGATCAAGATGGAAATCCTGATGTTGCGATTTGTGATGCCAATGGCAATGGAAGTATTGACGTTGGTGAAGCAGTTGATTTGCATACAGGACAAGTGATTACTCCAAGTGGTAGTAATTTCGCTGATGCCGGAGTTGATGATTCTGCTGATCCAAATCTCCAAACTGCATCCTTGGAGAATCCAGATGTTGCTCCTGATATGCCAGACTATATGTCTGATGCTGATATTCAGATGGCATAAACATTGATTAAAATAGATGGTGGCAATGGAAACTAAAAGAATCAAATGTCCGAGTTGCGGTGTTTTGCTTGACGTGAGAAATTCTCAAAACGAAGCGGTAAAGATGATTACTTGTCCTCAATGTAAAGCTCAGTTGAGAGTGATGTTCTCACAGCAACATGCTGCAACTCCGCAATCTTTTGGGGAAACAGAATATGTTGGTAATAGTAATGGTGAGACGCAGTATGTGAATCGAGATAATGGAGAAACTCGTTACGTGGGGCATTTCTCTTCTCCTTCTCAATCTGATGACACGATTCTTGCCGACAAGAAAGAAGAAGTTACCCCCGGTTATTTGCTTTATGGTGGTCAGAAGTATCCGTTGGGGTTCGGCAATAATGTGATAGGCCGCAAGGCTGCTACTTCGCAGGCAACTGTACAGATAGCTACTGATGATAGATATATGAGTCGTCAGCATCTTGCCATCCAGGTAATTAAGGCTTCTACGGACAAGGTTAGGGTTGTGGTGTCTAACTATCATAATAAAAATGCCAGTTATGTGAATGGACAATTATTGAACGAGGGTGACCAGCTCGTCTTGACAGAAGGAAGTATCATCAAGATGGGTAACACAACGGTTGTTTATCATCAAAAATAAAGCTAACAATGAGAATCAAGATATATCAGCCTTTAGCTATCCATGAGTTGGGTAAAAGGGCGAACCAGGAAGATAGCATCTATCCAATAGAGGGCAAAGCAACGGAGAATGACCGTTTGTTTTTGCTCTGTGATGGTATGGGTGGACATGAACATGGCGAGGTGGCAAGCCAAAGTATTTGCAAAAGTCTTTCTTCGTTTTTGTTGCAGCATACAGTTGCTTCAGAAGTCTTGGAAGATAAGTTGCTGTCTGATGCTTTGGCGTATGCCTACGAAGAGCTGGATAAACTGGCTGTTGCGGGAGATTCCCGTCAGATGGGAACAACTTTAACTTTGCTGTATTTTCACAGTAATGGATGTACGGCAGCCCACATTGGTGATAGTAGAATATACCATCTCCGTCCATCTTCGCATACCATATTATATAAGAGTCGTGACCATTCCCTGGTGTATGATCTTTATCAGGCTGGTGAGTTGACCTATGAGGAGATGAAGACATTTCCACAGAAAAATGTCATCACCCGTGCGATGATTGCTGGAGATAAAAATCATCCAAAACCTGATGTTATCCATATTTCAGATATTCAGCCAGGTGATTACTTCTATATTTGTTCTGACGGCATGTTGGAACAGATGGAGGATGAGGAACTGTTGGATGTCTTTGCTGCGAATGTTCGTGATGAAGAAAAACGACAGATGCTGATTTCTGAAACCTCAGATAATAAAGATAATCATTCAGCTTATATTGTACATATCAAAGAGGTGAGTCATGACGAGGCTGATGTAAGTCTTGTGAATGAAGAGCCTACGGAGAAATGCAATGCTTTGAATATCAAGCCTGATGTGGAAGAGTTGACTGCTTCTCCTGATGTTGAAGTCGTAAAGCCTGCTGGTACACCGCCGCCTGTTCCTGATAGTGTAATCGTTGATTTGGTGAATAAGCAGAAAAGAAAGAAACTCCTGTTTGTTGCTTTCATGGCAATAGTGGTGTTGGCTGTTGTAGGAATGTTTGGATATGGCTACTATAGCAAGCATAAAGCAGAGGCTGCTTTGCTTGATTCTCTTCATGAAGATTCTATGATGACCGTGAAAGAGTTTAATAGCCAGCAAGAGTCAAAGACAGATACAACAAAACCAGATTCAATAAAGTAAGATACGATAAAAAATGGACGAACTAAATAATCAAAATATGCTCCAAGTAGGAACCATCCTACACGGAACTTACAAGATAGAAAGCTACTTATCATCAGGTGGCTTCGGCAACACCTATTTAGCAAAGAACATCGAGTTTGATGAGACTTATGCCATCAAAGAGTTCTTTGTAAAGGGCGTGTGCCAGCGTGATGGTAATAGCACTACAATTAGTGTAAGTAATGCCGAGAATACCAATAGCTTTGAGCAACAGCGAGAGAAGTTCAAGAAAGAAGCTCGCCGTCTCCGTAGTCTTAGTAATCCTCATATTGTCAAGGTCTATGATCTTTTTGAGGAGAATGGTACTGCGTATTATGTGATGGATTATGTGGATGGAGAAAATCTATCTGCACGTTTGAAGCGTACCAATGCACCTTTGGCAGAGTCTGAGGTTCGCAATTACTTGAATCAGATATTGGATGGTCTTGAGGCAATCCATAACGAAGGTATGTTCCATCTTGACATCAAGCCAGCCAATATTATGGTGGATAGTCATGATGTAGTCAAGTTGATAGACTTTGGTGCAAGTAAGCAGCAGAGTACGGTAGGTGGTGCCACGATGAGCACGGGTATCAGTTATACAAATGGCTATGCTCCTAGTGAGCAGATGGCGCAGAGCTATGATAAGTTCGGTCCATGGACAGACTTCTATGCTCTTGGTGCTACTATGTATAAGTTACTTACCAATCAAGACCCCCCATCAGTTTCTGACCTTTCTGAAGACGAGACAGAGGACAAGCATCTTGCCCTCCCTATGCCTAATGTCTCTGGGGAAATGAAGAAATTGGTGGTTTGGATGATGCAAGAGAAAAGGTTGAAGAGACCGAAGAATGTTGGGGAAATAAGACGTATCTTGCAACAGACTTCTGTTGCTACTTCTAACAATGAAGAGACAAAAGCGTTTGGTCCTTATCAATCTTATGCTAATCCAGTTAGTGATGATGAAGAAACTGTGTGGGCAGATAAGGCTGAAAAAGTAGAAACAGAGGTCAATGAACAAGAAAAGTGTAATGAAAAAGAACAAACGAATTCTTCTAATAGTCATATCTATTTAAAACTTATGGTTTGTTTCGTAATAGCGTTGCTTGTTATTTTAGCAATATTATTCTTACCTCAATCTGCTCGTACAGCAGCAAATACCAATGTCGCTAGTACAGATTCAGACTCTGCCTATTTTGTTGGAGAAGCAACTGCTGATTCAGATGGAGTTTATGTGGAGAATAAGGAAGAGGTATTCTTTAATCAAACGGTAAAATATACAGGAACAGTACTGACAAATCCTGATCCAGGTAGATTTTATCCATGTGATGATAATGGTGAACTTACCTTTAGTGATGGGCGAATGTATAAGGGACCTTTTAATCGTGGTAGGATGGAAGGTGATAATGCAACTTTCATTTATCCAAATGGTGATACATACACAGGTTCTTTCTATGATAATCATTTTTCGAAAGGCACATATACTGTAAAGACAACAGGTGAACAGTTTATCGGTACATTTGATAGTAATGGTCAACCAAAGAAAGGTGCTTGGTATGATAAAAAAGGTAATTTTTTACAGAATGTTTAAATGTTAGCAATGAGATATTTATTTACGATAATAATATTGTTTTCTTTTTCTCCTTGTTATTGTCAGCAAACGACAATAACGAGGAAAACTAATCCTATAACAATGGTACGTAAAAAGCCTACAACCAAATTCACTTCTAATATTAATTTGAGGGAGGCCGTCTTTTCTGTGGTCGCAGAGAATGAAAATGGAGTTCCTTTTTCACATGGTACAGGCTTTTTCTTGTCTTCTTCAGGAGTAGGAGTAACTAATTTCCATATTCTGCAAGGTGCAGTAAAGGGATATATTCAAACTTCTAAAGGTGAACAATTCGAAATAAGTCAGGTTCTTGATTATAACCCAAATCTTGATTTGGTGAAATTTAAGGTAAATGTAAAAAATAAAGTGCGACCATTGAAGCTTGCTGTTAGGAATATTGAGCAAGGTAGTGCTGTCTTTAGTTTTGGAATGCCAAAACAATATAGGACAAATAATACAGTGCAAACTGGGTTGTTTCTACAAAGGATTAAGTTGCAAGGTTATGGCGATGTATTGCAAACGACATTGCCAATAGAGAAATATTCTTCAGGCTTACCTGTGGTTATTGGTACAGGAGAAGTCGTTGGACTCCTTACAGACAAGATAAATGGTAGTTTAAATGTTTCTTATGCTATAAGTGTAAGCAATATCAAAGCGTTAAGTAGAAGTCTTGATCTACCAATAAGCGAAATGGCTACAAATCCAATGGAAACTGCAGATGTAAAAAAGGCTTATTCTTATGGTGAAGGTGGGGAATATTATAAAGCGGTAAAAATGTTGAGTAATGTATTGTCGGTAAATCCAACTAATCATCTTGCATTATATTATCGTGGCGTTTTTCAATGTCGCGGAAAACTTGACGTGGAAGCAGGCTTAGCTGATTTAGCTAATGCTTGTAAAATGGTAAATTATGGTAACTATGAGTATAATATGCACTATTCTACATTTTTAAGGAACCAATTCTTGATAAATACTGATATGAATGTAGAGGATAGGTCTGTTTTAGAACAAATTGTGTTTGTTTTGAAGAAGTGCATAGAGATAGATTCGAATAGAAATGGTGCTTATGCTCAGCTGGCGTATATTTTGTCTGTGTATTATAAAAATGTTCCAGAACGCCTAAAGGAAGCTCTGGATTATTCTAATCATTCTATAGAATTGGATGGTACTGATCCTGTGAGCTATATTGAAAGAGCTGAAATCAAACGGCATCTTCACGATGTTGGAGGTGCTGTACTAGATTGTGAAAGTGCAATAGAATTGGCACCGAACTATTATAGATCATATTTTATAAGAGGTGACATCAAATTCTTTGATTTGCGTTCGTTTAATGAGGGGTTGATGGATATAAATAAAGCATTGTCTTTGGTTCCCCAGAATCGTAATAACGAAAAAGCTGATATATTGGGCTTGCGAGGTATGGCAAAGGCAAGTAAGGCGTTAGTAGAACGACCTTATGATTTGAAATTAGTGTTAGCTGATGCTGTAAAAGATTTGGATGAGGCGTATTCTCTTTATCCACGTCCATTGTTTATAGAACGGAAAAATGAAATATTAAGTGAATTAAATAAATAAAATTATGAAGAAGCTATTTCTTTTGAAAGGATTATTGGTGATTCTTATGTCTTTTTTTACGATTGGAGGTATGGCGCAAAATAGTAAGAAGGTACTCTTGCCTATATTTGATGTAGGTGAAGTTAGTACGTTGCAGCCTTCTAATAATGGCAAGGTTCTTGTCATTCCTGCATTTTTGAGTGTAAGACGTAATCAAATTCAAATGTTAGATGTTGAACATCAACAAATTGATATGAGTGTATTATTTGTGTTGGAGCATGTGGCTGGTAATAGTCTACGTTGGTTCATTATAAATGCAGAGACGAAGAAAGTTTTGTCGTGTGCATCACTTAGTGGAATGAGTATACAAAAGAATGGTGATGACACTATTTATACATTTTCTGCTTTGTATGATAACCTCTTGGGACACCGGAATTGGAATTCAATGTTGTCATTAATGGCAAGGCAAAATGCGGCTCTTAACATAAATGCTGTAAGTATAATTATGGGATTGGATAACAATTTAGTCTTAGAGTTGGTGGGAGTTATAGGTAATGATTCTACTCTTGCTGATATTGTTGGTAAGTAGAAGTAATGTATATACAGAGAATGTAAAATATTATAAAACGGCTAATTCGTTCTCCTGCTAATTGAAGTGTTTAATTTGGAGGTTGAAAAGTGAGGCAAGTGCGGACTCTTCTTTAATTTGTTTAATGATTTAAACTAATATGTTATGACCTAGAAAAGGTTATAGCTTACTAAAGACGCTGTAAAGGTGGTCGTTAGTTTATTTTGCAATTTTTATTTGGACCCACTAGTTGGACACGATGTTGAATATTGTTTAAATATACTAATAGACTATATCTTTACAGGCTTTAGTAAGTAAAAAAAGGGAATCACTATTTGCGTACATCGGATATGATGAGTATGAGAGATTCGCACGGCTTATATTAAATCGTAGTTCAAATCGCAAATAGGCAGATTCTCTAAAAGATTTCAATAATGAATAAAAGGGAAAAATATGAAGATTGAAATGAAAAATATAGTTCTTGTTTTGTTTGTGCTTTGTGCTTTTGAAGCACATGCACAATCATTGGGAGGAGAGATTGTGCGTAAAAAAGAAAAGCCTACTTTGCGTTCTGCTTGGAGTTCAACTTTTGCTGATACTCATACAAAAGTTGTATATAAGCGAGTTGATAAGCATTTGAAGGTTACTAATGTGGATTATAATATGTACAGTGAGGCATTGAAAGTTGAAGCAGATAAAGGCAATGCCAGTGCTCAGTATGCACTCTCAAAGGTTTATGCTCAAGGGTTGGGAGTTGATGTTGATGAGAAGAATGCTCAGTTTTATCTGAAGAAAGCTTTAGAAAGCAAATATCCTGCAGCTCAATATACATGGGGTAGACTTCTTCAGATGGGAGTTGATGGTGTTGTACAAAATACCGAAGAAGGGCATAGGTACCTTCAAATGGCTGCTGCTAATGAGTGCAAGGATGCTTATTACTATTTGGCGTATGATTATTATAATGGAATTGGAACTACAATAGATTATCAAAAATCTAGAATGTTTTTTGAAAAAAGTGCGAATGAAAATAACTCTTACGCTCTTTATTGGCTTGGAGCAATTTATGATATTGGGCAAGGAATAGTAATGAATCCTTCAAAAGCTTTTCAATATTTCATGCGTAGTGCAATGTTGAGAAATGCTGATGCACAAGCTGCTGTTGGTAAGTTCTATTTGTATGGTAGAGGTGTAGCTAAAAATGACGAGAAAGCATTTGAATGGTTTACGCAATCTGCAAATAATGGTTCATTGGAAGGTAATCATTGGTTAGCCGTTTGTTACAATGAGGGATTGGGGGTTGAACGGAATCCTAAAGAAGCATTTAAGCGATATACTTTGTCTGCAGAACAAGGATTCGCAGAATCACAAGTTCGCCTTGGCATACATTATATGTGTGGTGATGATGTTGCACCTAAAGATGTAAAGAAGGCTATAGGGTACTTTATTAGTTCTGCTAACCAAGGTAATGCCTTGGCTCAATACTGTCTTGGTGAAAGTTTTCTCGATGGTTCTGTAGGGGAGGTTGATAAATATAAAGCAAAAGTATGGTTTCAAAAGGCTGCTGCGCAAGGTGAGCAACATGCAATAGAGGCTTTGAATAATTTGAAATAATTTTAATATGAAACGTTTAATATCTGTTTTTATTTTATTTTTTTTTGTCGAATTTGTTCTCGCACAAAAATCCGTAAGTGATGTAGTTGAAGTTTGTCAAATGGAAAAGACGAAAATTAGGACTTTTTCTATGAATGGTAAATCTATAAAAGTAGATGTAGAAAAAACGGTGAAAGACTATTATCAAGGTGATGTAAATGGACGTTGGTATGGCATTCCTGTAATTATAGAGTGTGGGGCAAAAGAATATAATATAGCTGAAGCTCAATATTTGTTAGGAATTAGTTATATGGAAGGAATAGATCGTAATAAAAATATAGATGAGGGGATGACGTGGCTGAAAAAAGCAGCTGATCAATTCCTTCCTGAGGCAATGGGAGAGTTTGGATCTTATTGCTCAGATTTTGGAAAAAAGGAATTAGCAGAAAAGTATCTGTTGTTAGCAGCTAAAGTTCCAAGTAATTGGGCTTATTACAATTTAGGTCATTTGTATAGTGAAAGTGGAAAATTAGATTTGGCAGAAAAGTATTATAGACTTGCTATAGACAATGGACCAAAAGGACAAGCAAGAGCCATTCACAATCTAAATATTCTTTTAGTAAATCAA
Source organism: Segatella copri (assembly GCF_009495355.1). Lineage (GTDB taxonomy): Bacteria > Bacteroidota > Bacteroidia > Bacteroidales > Bacteroidaceae > Prevotella. Next base: position 49,290 of record NZ_VZAD01000020.1, on the reverse strand, counting down.
TATAGGTACGCAGAAGCAATGCAATTGCTAAAATTGGGTGTTGAGAAATATCACGATTCGTATTGTATGGGAACATTAGGAGTTCTTTTGTATTCTATAGGTTCTTTGTGTAATAATAATCCTAGTCAGCAAGATAAGAATAAAGCTATAGAACTATTTAAGCAGGGTGCATCGTTAGGAGATAAACGGTCTATAGAGATGTTGAATGAAATTAATGGAAAATGATGAGAAAGATATTTTTTTTGTTTTTGCTTGTTTCAATGGCTCTCTCGATAAAGGCTCAAATACAGCCTTTGTCGAGACAACCAGTAATGCGTCCCATAGAACCTCCTCGGGTGCAGGGAAGATTTACTCAAACATGGGGGAAAAGGGTAACTGTAAAATACACGGCAGGAATAGACTATAATGTTTATAGCCAAGAATTAATGAATGCTGCAATTAAGCAGGGAGATGCCAAGGCGCAGTTTGCATTAGGTTATCTTTACTATTATGGACTGACTGTACCCCAAAGTTTTTCTTTGGCGGCAAAATACTTAAAGATGGCTGCAGACAAAGGCTTAGCAGAGGCTCAATGTAAAATCGGCTTATGTTATGCCGATGGTTTGGGCACAGATAAAAATGAGATGTTTGCATTTAAGTATTTTCAAAAAGCTCATTTGAAAGGAAATGTTGAAGCTACAGTATATTTGGCTTGGTGTTATTTTAATGGGTTTGGCGTAGAACAAAATTGGAGTAAGGCTGCTGCTTTTTATAAACAAGCTGCCGATAAAGGAAATGCTGTTGCTCAATGTGCGATTGGATTTATGTATGACAAAGGAAAAGGTGTAGTCGTTGATAAGAATAAGAGTTTACAATATTTTATGCTTGCCGCGGACAATAATGATGCTGATGCTTTTTATGAACTTGGATACAAATATCATAATGGTGAAAATGTAGAGAGGGATGCGTACAAATCCTTTCGCTATTTTAAAAGGGCTGCTGATTGTGGAAATTCTGATGCTGCTCTTTGGGTTGGAGAGTGTTATAAGGGAGGACGTGGTATAGAGGAGAATCCTCATTTGGCATTTGAATATTTTTTGAAATCTGCTAAAAGTGGAGATGGTATGGGATTATTTGAAGTTGGCTTTTGTTATTATCGGGGAAATGGAATAAAGAAAGATATGCAAGAAGCTGTTCATTATCTAAGCCAAGCTGCTTTAAAGAAAAATGGTCCAGCAATGGCTACTCTTGGTATCATATATTTTCAAGGTGATGGTGTAAGTCAAGATTATAAACTGGCTTATAAGTTGTTTTATGATGCGGCAAATCTATGTGGCATTATGGGCTTTATTGCATATAAATATTTAGGGGCTTGCTATGAATTTGGTCTTGGAACTGAAAAAGATATTGATAAGGCAATCTATTGGTATGAAAAAGATGCAGCGTTGGGATTGCATCAAGATATTATAGAGCATTTAAAGGATTTAAAACAAGAAAGATAATTATGGGTAATGTTGTTTTTATAGAATCAATGCCTGAAGGTTCATATGATTTTTGGGGGATGATGAAATGGGAAATTAAAGATAATCCATAGTATCAAGGGTTGAATGTATGTTTTGAGACTGTTGAAAATAAGAAAGATTTCAAAGAAGTTGTAACTTGTTTGTTGAAGCAGGTTTCAAAAGAGACAACTCTTGTCCTTCACTTGTGTGTACATGGTGATGAAAATGGAATAGCATTTAAAGGGTATGAAGTAAATCAATCTGATGATGATTGTATATTATGGGATGAGTTTATACAAACTGTTAAGCCTTTGAATGAAGCTGTAGATTGTAATTTGATTTTGTTTTTGCAAGCTTGTTTCTCTTCGTCACTAGGGGAAAAACTTTCAAAAACTAAGTTTTGTAAGTGTTTGATAGCAGGAGAAGGACTTGTTCATTCTAAAGAACTTGAACTTCTCTTTCAATTTTATAAGACATATGCAGAGACTATGGATGTTAAGTCTGCATATGATGCAATGATAAATACCAAATATGTTGATGTGTATCATAATGAGATTCAAATATATAGTAGTTATAAATGTTTTCTAAATGATGTGTCAGTGGAGGAGATGAAAGAATGAAACGATTAGCAATAATAATGTTTTTCTTGTTGTGCATTTTGTTTTTGCAAGCAAGAACCTATATCGTGTGTGTTGGCATCGCCGATTATCCCGGTCGTCAGAACGATCTTCGGGTTAGTGCGAATGATGCCAAGACCATATCGGGTATCTTTACCAAGAATGGTAATGCTACGGTTGATTGTTTTGTCAATTCAGACGTTACTATCCAAAAGGTATGTACGGCAATGCGTAATACATTTGCCAAGGCTTCGCCATCAGATGCTATTATCCTATACTTTAGTGGTCATGGTGTGCCTGGTGGATTGGTGTGTTACGATGGATTTTTGTATTACTCTTCCGTATTGAGCATTATGAGACAGAGTAAAGCTCAGCAGAAAATGATATTCGTGGATGCTTGCTTTGCAGGGAAAATGAGAAATACGAATAAGAGGAGTACTAACTATTCTAAAGAGAATGTGATGTTCTTTCTCTCTTCCCGTTCAACGGAGAAATCCTTAGAAACTCCGAGACAGACAGGTTTCAAGAACAGTCTGTTTACGGTGTTTTTGGAACGTGGCTTGCGAGGTGGTGCTGATACAGACAAGGATAGAGTTATCACGGCTAAGGAAATCTATAATTTCGTGCATCAAGGAGTAGTAGAAGCATCAGGGAATCGTCAGCATCCCGTAATGTGGGGTAAGTTTGATGGGAATATGCCAGTAATAAAATGGTGAATATCCTTAAATTCGTTCATGAAAATCTAATGGATACATAAAATATGGTATTACTTTTAATACTTTTAACGCAAAACATTTGCTTAAGAGTATTATTATTCGTACCTTTGCCTGCGTAATCAAAACATTCAATGATATGAAAAAGTACAAAGTCAAAGATGTTTTGCAGATGTTGAAGAAAGATGGTTGGTATTTGGCGAGAACCAAGGGTGACCATAGACAATTCAAGCATCCTTCCAAGTCTGGAACCGTAACGATTAGAGGTAAGGAAAGTGAAGTGCTGAATCAATTTCTTCTTAATAGCATCTGGCACCAGGCAGGTTGGAAGTAAAACTTCCACAGCCTTGGTGCATTCGCTTTTTGAATTAATAATGATTTTAAAGTAGCACATTATGGAAAAGATTATTGTTAATGTTGCGTGGTGCGACAAGAATTTTGGTGGTTCTCTTGGTAGTAATGTACCAGGTGCGGTGGTTTTTACAGCACCAACCTTTGAAGCTTTGCAAAAGGAGGCAAAGGATAGTTTAGAGTTTCATGTTGAAGGTCTTGTGGAAAATGGAGAAGATGTTCCAGAATGGCTGAAGAATGGCGATTATGAGTTTGTGTATAACTATCAGGATGCAACTACTCTTTTGAAGGCATATTCTCCATACGTTTCTCTAGCGGCAATTAGTCGTGCTTCTGGAATAAACCAAAGTCTTTTATCACACTATGTGAATGGATTGAAGAAACCACGTGAGCAGCAGCGTAAACGTATTGTTGATGGTCTTCATAAAATAGGATCAGATTTACAAACGATTATGTGTGTATGAATTTTGCAAAACGGATGCTTGAAGAATGTGGTCAAGCATCCGTTTTGTCATTTGGTACTTCCAGCTCCCCATTTCATACATTTATCCCCCAATTGTCTATGCTGTTTCGGATAAATTCACTATCTTTGTCCCCCTGAAAACAACTAATAAAATGTAATGAAGAAAGGATTGAAATATACTTTGGTTTCCTTAGGCAGCCTGGTCGTTTTGGCTGGTATTGGTCTGGAAATCATGTATTTGGTGTCGCCATATAAGGTGAAGCGATGGTTAGGCATCGCCTCATTTTATTCTGATGTGTTCGTTGATAGATTGAAAGGGCAACCTTATACTCATGGCGGATATGACGGCATTGATGTGTCGAAACACAATGGAGTTATCAAGTGGAAGGAAATAGCGAAGAACAAGCGAATCAAGTTCGTTTATATCAGAGCTACACATGGTAAGGGATATGTGGATCGACATTATCGTCGAAATATCAGACTGGCTCGTAAATATGGGTTGAAGGTAGGATCTTATCATCTGATGTCTGCCGGCTATTCAGTAACTGCTCAGTTCCGGGATTTCCTAAAGATGGTGAAGAAGAGTGAGCAGGACTTGATTCCTGTATTGGATGTGGAGGAAAAAGGCATCCAGGGAAGATGGAAGGGACGACAGCTGCAGGATAGCATACAGGTGTTTGCTGACTTGGTGAAGAAACACTATGGCAAGTATCCTATCATCTATAGCAACGAGAGCTTCTATAATAAGGAGATGGGGGCGAAGTTCAATCGCTATTATCTCTTCATCGCCAATTATAACTCCCGACAACCATCTATTGATGGCAGAGGAAAGTGCAATATCTGGCAGTATTCAGAAACCGGACATTTGCATGGTATTGGTGAAAGGGTAGATTTAAGTAGATTCATGAATGGTACAACCATCAAGGATTTGATGCTATAGGCATTGATGATTTCATACACATAAGCGAGTATTTGATACAATCCACGTATGGATAGCATCATTACTTGCTTATTTTTTTCTACTTTTGTATTATTATGAAGAAGTTATTGATTATATTGGGAATACTGGTTCTGCTTGTCATCGGTGTTCTTTTCGTTCCACCTATTTATAATAGGTTCACAAAACCGTTTCTTAAGAATACGATGGATGCTAAAGAGTGGTATCATCAGGTGGATTGTGAGAATCTGACGCAAGTAAGGGATTATTGCGACAGACGGGGATACAGTACGGATTACTACATCCTGGTGGATTTCTCCAAACCATCTGGCAAGAAGAGATTCTTTATCTACGACTTGCAGCGTGGCAAAAGACTGATGAGCAGCTATTGCATGCATGGAAGCGGTAAAGGAAATACGGCTGCCCAACCAAAGTTCAGCAATAACCCTGGAAGCGGATGCACGAGTCTTGGAAGATATGTCATGATAGGAAAAGGTGGAATGAAGTTCAAGAACTGCGTTCGCCTTCGAGGGCTCGACAAGAGCAATTATCTGGCAGAAGCCCGTGGTATCCTGATTCATTCTGCTGGCAAGGTGACAAGATTCTCCGGTGAAAAGAAGTATATTCCGCTGGGAACAGAGAGCCGTGGTTGCTTTACTGTATCAAGGAGCTGCGTAGAGAAAGTGATGCAGATATACAAGGAATCTTCTAGGAGAAGACCGGTATTGATTTATGCAAAATACAAATAAAAAGAATATTCTATGAAGAAGTTGAAAATGAAGTATATGGCAATGGCGGTCATGGTTCTGGGAATCGCTACTGTTTCCTTCTTTGCCTGTCGCTTTACAAAAGAAAACAAGGATAGTAATATATATGGTGTGGATCTTTCTCACCATAATTGTGTGGAAGACTGGGACCAGGTTACCGCCTCCTTTGTCTATCTCAAAGCTACAGAAGGTGCAACGCATCAGGATGAAACCTTTAAGAGGTTCGCCCACAATGCCCAAAAACGTGGCATATTGGTCGGTGCTTATCATTTCATGACAACAAGCAGTTCAAGCGAAGAGCAATTCCAAAACTTCCATCAAGCTACAGCTGGCATCAAGATGGACTTGATTCCTGTCATAGACATAGAGAGGCAGACCAAGGGATATAAAGTCTCAGGCAATGAACTCAGAAAAAGAGTCAGGGTATTTGTCAATCTATGCAAGAAGCATTATGGCAAGAACCCCATTATCTATTGCAGTCAGCCTTTCTATACCAAAAACTTTCTCGGTCATTTCAATGACTGCCAGTATTGGTGTGGAGATGTCAATGCACCTGTAGTGCTACCCCATGCCATCCATCAGAAAACGATAAAAAAGGTAGCTGGCATAAAAGGAAATGTTGACTATAACATTTTAAACTGTAAATTAAAAGAGATACAATTATGAGAAAAACATTTGTAACATTAACCGTAGGACTGATTATCATCTTGATGAGCAGTTGTAGTAGTTGGAAAAAGACAAGCAGCACAGAGGATGACTCAGACACTCTCTGTACCTGTCCACCGGAAAGTTACGTTCATATTGACCTTCAGCCGTTTGGAGACTTCACCCAGAAGGAAGCAAATCAATTGAAGGAGGAATTGGAAAAGCACCTGGTTCCCATCTATCTGTCCGAGATAGAAGTACTACCCAAGAAAGATATTCCTGCTTCTTGTCTTTACAAGCCGAGAAACAGATATTGGGCAGGAAATATACTTGGTTTCCTGAAGCAACAGAACCAGGGATCCGATTTTGTAACCATTGGTCTGACACATCGAGACATCTCTACCTCTATCCACGGAAACTATAACTATGGTATCATGGGATTAAGTTTCCGTCCAGGTAATGCTTGTGTGGTTTCAACCTTCCGATTAAAACGAAAGGATGACTTATGGAAAGTAACAATCCATGAATTCCTGCATTCTCGTGGCTTGCCGCATTGCAAGAAGGATGACCCGAAGTGCCTGATGCAGGATGCCCATGGCAAGAATACCTTCTACATGAAACATGGGTTGTGTGAGGATTGCAAGAAATCTTTAAGTAAAATGATGTAAGGAAAACGCCCTTCGCTAGAATGTTACTGCTAACGAAGGGCGCTTATCTTATTATACCAAACGATTTGTTGTTCTAAAGTCTTCGGACAGTTGTCGCAGAGAAATTCCATACGATGATAGATCGTGATGTTCTCAATAGTCGCATGAAAGATTTCTTCGACTGTTATCAACTCCTAACAAAGAGAGATTTGTCTGATGACACCTTATACGATGCTATCAAGGCGACTTTTGACAATCGCGGTCTTACATACAATCCCGAATTGCAGTTGTTTACAGAAAGTTTTGCGACAGACGCAGCACGTATGGCACGTTGGAAAGCATTTCTGAAAAAGATACAATGGAAAGAAATGCTTGATTTCGGGACTGTTATGGAAGTAATAAAAGAAAGGTTGCAGCCTATGGCTGAAAAATATTGGAAAAAGTAGTTTACCTTTTTGAATTGTTCTTTATTCCGATATTTCATACAGTTGGTAAGTAACGTTCTCCGCTTTGCCATTGGATAGGTATATGTCGGAATAGTTTCCATCACCTTTGATGAAAACAATGTCCTCGGAAGCAATCCTAATGATTTCGGTGCTATTTGTTAGCGTCAGATATTCCATATGATATTCTTACAATTTGCAGACAAAGATAATGCAAACGAGCGCAATGAAAAAAAGCCGTTAGACTTCCATGATGAGGTCTAAGGGCTTTTATTTTTGTGTGCCCACGCAAAAAATCCTGCGTGCCCACGCATAAATTCATACGTCGGCAAGCAGAGTTTTTGGGGCAGGGGGTATGTTTTTATTTTATATAAATAAATTTCCTATCTGGAAGACCAGAGCTGATATTACCCATGCTAATAGCGTGGTGTAGATGGCGGCAAAACCAGCCCATTTCCAACTGCCCGTCTCGCCCTTGATAGCCGCGATGGTGGCTATGCAGGGGAAGTAGATCAGTACGAAGAGGAGGAAGCAATAGGCGGTGAGGCTCGCTTTGTGGGCAGCCTCGGCATCGCTATAGCCGTAGGTCTTCTGCAGGTCGGCAGTCATCTGCTTCTTCAGTACCTCGTATTTGCCGTCCTCGTCGTTGTAGTCGCTGTCGTCGCCGAAGCTGTCGTTGTTGCTGTAGAGCACGCCCATGGTTGACGCTACGATCTCCTTGGCTCCCACGCCTGAGATGAGTCCTACGTCGAGTTTCCAGTCGAAGCCCTGAGGCGTGAAGATTGGCTCGATGGTCTTACCTATTCTTCCGATGTAGCTTTGTTCCTGCTGTTGCTGCTGTCCCAGCTCTTCGTTGTGGGGGAAGTATCCCAGAGCCCACACGATGATGCTTGCCACGAGGATGATGCCACCCATCTTCTTCAGGTACTGCTTGCCTTTCTCCCAGGTGTGTCGGCCTATGGCTTTCCAGGTAGGGAAGCGGTAGGGTGGCAGCTCCATGACGAAAGGCGTGTCCTCGCCCTTGATGACGAAGCTGGAGAGCACGCGGCTCAGTATGACGGCAAGCAGGATGCCGATGAGATAGAGCGATACCATGATGAGTGAACGGTATTGGATGGCAAAGAAAGTTCCGATGACCATGATGTAGATAGGCAGACGAGCCGAACAGCTCATCAATGGCAAAATCAGCATCGTAATGAGGCGGGAACGGTGACTCTCGATGGTTCTCGTTGCCATCACGGCAGGTACGTTACATCCGAATCCCATAATCAGCGGAATGAATGATTTGCCATGTAGGCCCATCTTGTGCATCAACTTGTCCATGATGAAGGCTGCACGTGCCATATAGCCCGAGTCCTCCATGTAGGAGATGAAGAAGTAGAGGATGAGAATCTGCGGCAGGAAGACGATGACGGCTCCCACGCCTCCGATGACTCCGTCGACGAGCATGTCTTTCACCGGTCCGTCGGGCATGCTGGTGCTGATGACGGTTCCCAGCCATGCCACTCCGTCCTCAATCCATCCCTTAGGCACCTCGCCCAGGACGAAGGTGGCAGAGAACATGATGAACAGGAGCAGTACGAAGATGGGAAATCCCACGTATTTGTTGGTAAGGATGCGGTCGATGAGATGCGTCACCTGATAGGTGTCTTTGGCTTTTCCCGTTTCGTAGCCAGCCTCCTGCAAGGCTCCGTGTATGAAGCCGTACTTGGCGTCCATGATGGCAGTCTCGCTGTCTTCCATGGTTTCCTCCTTGACGCGTCGTGCAGCCTCGTCGCGTGCAGCGAAGATTTCCTTTGCCGACTTGAGGTGGCTCACATACTCCTCGGCATGCTTGTCGTTCTCGAGTAGTTTGATGGAGAGATATCGGGTGGAGTAGCGCTGGCGGATGCTGTCATCGGCCTTCAGATATTTCTGTATGTGCTCGATGCCGTGTTCTATCTCGTGTCCGTGGTTGATGTGGATGTGGCGATAGTGGGCATTGGAGCCTTCGCGTCCCTCGTACATTTCGATGATGGTGTCGAAGAGCCGGTCTACGCCTCTGCCGTTCTTGAAGACGGTAGGAACCATAGGTATTCCGAAGAGTTCGCCCAACTTGTCGTAGTCGATGTTGTCGCCTCGTTTCTCGGTCTCGTCGAACATATTGAGAGCGCACACCATGCGGATGTGCATATCGATGAGCTGAGTGGTGAGATAGAGGTTGCGCTCCAGGTTGCTGGTGTCGATGACGTTGATGACGATATCGGGTGTGTGCTCGATGAGCTGCTTGCGCACATAGAGTTCCTCGGGCGAGTAGGCTGAGAGCGAATAGGTGCCAGGCAGGTCGACAAGGTTGAAGTGATAGCCGTTGTATTCTGCTTCTCCCACCTTGGCGTCGACGGTGACACCGCTGTAGTTGCCCACACGCTCGTGTGCGCCCGAGGCGAAGTTGAAGAGGGAAGTCTTTCCGCAGTTAGGGTTGCCGATGAGCGCCACGTTGATGACATGGTGCAGACGGTCGGCCTCCTGTTCTGCCACGAGCATCTTGTCGCCCAGTGCCTGCTCGTCGGGGTCATTAGAATCGATAGTCTGCGAGTTGATAACCTGTTCGCGTTCTTCCTCGTCAGCTTGTCTGAGTTGTTTGTCTTTCTTGGCCTCGTTGACCGAAACCACCTCGATATGGTCGGCCTCGCTGTGTCTCAACGACACCTCGTAGCCCATGATTTTGTACTTTACAGGGTCCTGCAGTGGGGCATTGAGCAGCACGTCTACCTTCTTGCCCTTGATGAATCCCATCTCGATGATTCTTTTGCGGAAGCCGCCGTGTCCTGAAACCTTGACGATGACACCGCTTTCGCCTGTGTTGAGTTCGGATAATTTCATATATTTTTATCTCCTTTTCTTCTTTTTCTGTTATTGTGCATGGCATGCAAACTGTGTGCCACGTTGTGTTGTGTTGTTTGGCCTGCAAAAATACAAAAATAACTTGGCAACTGAATATTGATACCTTATTAATACGAAAAAATACCTATAAATGATGAGCCTGTCATCAAATATAGGTATTTCCTCATTATTTATGATTATTGAACTTTAGTAAGTTCTCTCTAACTTCTCCATCTGCGAATGTAGAGTTACAGGTTTCTGCCGTGGCAGTTCTTGAACTTCTTGCCGCTGCCGCAAGGACATGGGTCGTTGGGACGAGGCATGCGCTCTGCACGGTAAGGAGTGTGGTTGACCTGCTGTGCGCCCTCGCGTGTGTCGTGATGGGCAGCAGCCTGCTGTGCGGCACGCTCGGCACGTTCGCGCTCTGCGTCGATGTCCACCTTCTGCTCTACATAGTTCTGCTGTGGGCGCTGCTCGGGTGCAGCTTCCTGAACGGGCTGTTCCTGCTCCATGACAGGAATCTGTCCGCGCATCAGAATGCTGGCGATGCGGTCGTTCATCTCGTTGATCATAGAGTCCCAGAGCTTCACACTCTCAAGCTTGAAGATGAGCAATGGATCTTTCTGCTCGTAGCTGGCGTTCTGTACAGAGTGGCGCAACTCGTCGAGCTGGCGCAGGTTCTCCTTCCAGTTGTCGTCGATGATATGGAGCATGATGACTTTCTCCCACTGCTTTACCACGCTCTTGGCCTCGGTGTCGTAAGCCTCCTTGAGGTTGCAAGGAATGTTGTACATGCGCTTGCCGTCGGTGATTGGCACCATGATGCGCTCGTACATAGCGCCCTGGTTCTCGTACACCTGCTGGATGATAGGCCATGCTGTGGCCTGGATGCGCTCGGTCTTGCGCTTGAAGCTTGCCATGGCCTCCTGGAAGGCACGCTCGCAAAGTTCCTCACGCTGTATTCCCTCAAACTCCTCGGCAGTGAATGGAATCTCCATGGCCAGGATCTTGAGGAAGTCCTCCTTGGCGCCCTCGTAGTCGTTGTTGTTGATGATATAGAGCACGCGGTCCCAGATGACGTTGGTGATGTCCATACCGATACGCTCGCCCATCAAGGCGTGGCGGCGCTTCTCGTAGATCACGGTACGCTGCTTGTTCATCACATCGTCGTACTCCAGAAGGTGCTTACGGATACCGAAGTTGTTCTCCTCCACCTTGCGCTGTGCACGCTCGATGCTCTTGCTGATCATTGGACTCTCGATACGCTCGCCGTCCTCGAAGCCCAAGCGGTCCATCACCTTGGCAATACGCTCAGAGGCGAAGAGACGCATCAGTTTGTCCTCCAAAGATACATAGAAGACAGAAGAGCCTGGGTCTCCCTGACGACCGGCACGACCACGCAACTGGCGGTCTACACGGCGGCTCTCATGGCGCTCGGTACCAATGATGGCAAGACCGCCTGCAGCCTTCACCTCGGGGGTGAGCTTGATATCGGTACCACGACCTGCCATGTTGGTGGCGATGGTGACAGCACCCTTGCCGTTGGTAGAGCGTCCTGCCTCGGCTACGATCTGAGCCTCCTGCTGGTGGAGCTTGGCGTTGAGCACATTGTGAGGAATATTGCGCATCTTGAGCATCTTGCTCAGCAATTCTGAAATCTCAACAGATGTTGTACCTACCAAGACTGGGCGACCGGCATTGCGCATCTCCTCGATCTCGTCGATAACGGCACGATACTTCTCGCGGGCTGTCTTGTAGACACGGTCGTCGAGGTCGTGGCGTGCGATTGGGCGGTTGGTAGGAATCTCTACCACGTCGAGCTTATAGATGTCCCAGAACTCACCGGCCTCGGTGCTGGCAGTACCTGTCATACCCGAAAGCTTGTGGTACATACGGAAGTAGTTCTGCAGGGTGATGGTGGCAAAGGTCTGTGTGGCAGCCTCTACCTTGACATGCTCCTTGGCCTCGATAGCCTGGTGCAAGCCGTCGCTCCAGCGTCGGCCTTCCATGATACGGCCTGTCTGCTCGTCGACAATCTTCACCTCGCCGTCCATCACGACGTATTCGTCGTCCTTGTTGAACATGGTGTAGGCCTTCAGGAGCTGCTGCAAGGTGTGCACGCGCTCGCTCTGTACGCCGTAGTGAGCCATCATCTCGTCCTTGATGTCGAGACGCTCCTGGTCGCTGATGTCGGTGCGTGCCTCGAGCTGGCTCATCTCTGTGGCGATGTCGGGCAGTACGAAGAGCTCACGGTCGTTCACCTGCTTGGCGAGCCATTCGGTTCCCTTGTCGGTGAGGTCGGCAGAGTTGAGTTTCTCGTCTACGACGAAGTATAGTGGAGCCACGGCCTTTGGCATCTCACGGTTGTTGTTGGCCATGTAGTATTCCTCAGTCTTGAGCATGCCTGCCTTGATACCTTCTTCAGAGAGGTACTTGATGAGAGGCTTGTTCTTAGGCAGTGCCTTGTAGGAACGGTAGAGGGCGAGGAATCCGTCCTCGAGCATCTTAGCGTCCTTGTTCTTGGTGCCTTCGCCAATCTTCTGCTTTGCCTCGGCGAGCAACTCGGTAGCCTGCTTGCGCTGTACCTCGTACAGGCGCTCTACCAATGGCTGATACTGCTCGAACATTTGGTCGTCGCCCTTAGGAATAGGACCTGATATAATAAGAGGTGTACGGGCATCGTCGATCAACACGGAGTCGACCTCATCGACGATGGCGTAGTTGTGCTGACGCTGTACGAGGTCGGCAGGACTTGTCGCCATGTTGTCGCGCAGGTAGTCGAAACCAAACTCGTTGTTGGTACCGAAGGTGATGTCGGCCATGTAAGCCTTGCGACGAGCGTCGGAGTTGGGACGGTGCTTGTCGATACAGTCGACAGAGAGTCCGTTGAACATATAGAGTGGGCCCATCCACTCGGAGTCACGCTTGGCCAGATAGTCGTTCACGGTAACCACGTGCACACCGTTGCCAGTGAGGGCGTTGAGGAACACAGGCAGTGTAGCGACGAGGGTCTTACCTTCACCCGTAGCCATCTCGGCAATCTTACCCTGGTGCAGCACCGTACCACCGAAGAGCTGTACGTCGTAGTGAACCATTTCCCACTTCAGGTCGTTTCCGCCTGCTGTCCAGTGGTTGTGGTATATGGCATTGTCGCCATCGATGGTGATGAAGTCGTTGGCAGGATTGGCAGCCAGCTCGCGGTCGAACTCAGTAGCTGTGACCACAGTCTCCTCGTTCTCGGCGAATCGGCGGGCTGTATCTTTCACGATGCTGAAAGCTGTAGGCAGCACCTCGTTGAGGGCAACCTCGTAGTTGTCGAGTGCCTCTTTCTCCAACTTGTCTATCTGGTTGAAGATATCTTCACGCTGGTCGATAGGTGTGTCTTCGATAGTGGCTTTCAGCTCAGTAATCTTCTCTCTCTGAGCCTTGCCGGCGTTCTGTACATACTGCTGTATTTCCTTGGTTTTTGCACGAAGCTGGTCATTGCTCAGGGCCTTGATGTTAGGATACTCGGCCTTTACTTTCTCCACGATAGGCTGGATGAGCTTCATATCGCGGGAAGACTTGTTGCCGAACAATGACTGCAGAAATTTGTTAAAGTTCATTTTATATATTGTTTTTTATTATTATTCGTTGATTTTTATTGTTTTCAGGGTTGCAAAGGTACAAATAATATCTGTAAATCAGCAACGTTTTGGGTGATAAATGTTAAAAATCGGGTCCGCGAATAACAATACTTCCGTATGGAGCCTGATATTTGGGCTCTGTGGGGGGAGTAAAACAAATATAAGGATTGGATTCTGTCAGATTGGCAGAAGTGTCGGCTTTCTGTATTGCCGACGGGAAATGATGTTGTGCTTTCTGATGGTCTTCGGATGCTTCCTTGATGGCCTTGATGACGCTCAGAATGTCTTCTTCGAGCGCTTTGGCCTCGGGCTGCTGGATGAACTCATCGTAGGATATATCGGTGAGCGCAAACCTCAGTGCCTGCTGATAGGTCTGCGCTTCCATGCCTGTTGCCGCAAGGACAACCAAGAGGGCGGTGATATATCTGTTTACCATTCTATTTTTTGTTATGAAGCTTTGTTGGCTTCGTGTTGATGATTTTCCTTCGAGAGGTTGAATTCCTTCGTAAAGTCTGTATCTTCAAGAGGTTGATTCCTTCGTGAAGTCTATATCCTTTGTGAGGTCTATTTTCTTCGCAAGTCGAGTTGAGTTGACTTCACTGCTACTCTTACGAGCAAAGATAATGCCAAAATGACCATGCCCTCAGCGTAGTCCTGCCATATCTGCAGGAAAAGTGCCACGACGATGAGTGCTGCCCATACGTTGTAATACCAGTGCACACGATGCTGACGCATCTTCTTGGTGACGCTCCATACGAAGATGAGGTTCAGCGGGTTGAGGATGAGTGTCTGGAAATTGATCTGCACGGTGGGGTGTTGCGAGAACACCATGGCAAGGAGAATCAGTCCTGGCAGTCCGGTAAGTACGAGCAGGGCTGTGTCAATCCACCAGAAATTCTTCTTTCTGCGCCATTCCGTGAGGCTGAGCAGGATAACAATCACCAAGATGCCTGTCGCTGCCACGAAAGGAGAGATGACATCGGCTATAGTAGTTCCTGTCTGAGAGTTCTCCTTGTCTGCATCTGCAGCCATCACTACTTCCTTGGGTGAAATGAGATAGAAGGTGCTGTCTACCAGTTTGATGTATCTTGGTTCTTGTGGATAAACTGTTGTCGACGGAATAGGTTGCTGGGCTGTGTCCTTTCGGGCTTCCACTGCGAAGTCCATGGAGAGGTTGTCGGGCAGGAACTCCCATTCCTGTTTGTTTATTGCACGGTCGGCTCGGAAGCCCAGGAGCAGGTCGTTTCCGAAGCGTGCCCAACGGTGATGGGCGTTCAGGCGGTGAATCTCCTCACGATAGGTGGAGAGGGTCGTTTTGATCTCGAAGTTGGTGCTGTTGGTCGCCAAGTGGTCGATGATCATGTTGCGTGCACGTGTGGTGCAGTTGTCGTAGAAGAAGTTGTAGCGGTAGGTGCGGTTCTCCTCCTGGTTGTTCTTCTCCACGGCAGTAAGGATGTTCCATTTCTCGTTTCGTGTCAGGGCAAGGCGCTGTTGTCTTACCCATCTGCCTTCGTAGGAATACTCCGCCATGAAACGATCCATGGGGATGATGCCTATCTGATAGTCGGTGAGCCCGAAGACGAAGCGCAGCACAAAAAAGTCCTGGTTGAAGGAGAACATGCCCCAGTTGACAGCCACGTCACTGCCATGGGCACGGTCTTCTATGCGAAGAGCGGTGTGTCCATAATACGACCAAACCTCCTGTCCCGGTCCGCAGGTCAGGAGTGAAATATCCACGGAGTCGACCCATTGGGGTGCTTCCGTCTGTTGTGCAGAAGCCTTAGTCGTTAAAATGATTAACAAAACGGCAAAAATGCACCTAAAATTATATTTAAAACGTTTCACGATGCAAAAATACCTTATTATTTTGGATTTTCCTTCTTTTATCTCGATTTTTTTCAATACTTTTGCACTCTGAATATAATTTTGAACAATTATCATAGGATGAAAAAACTATTTTTGGCGGCTCTCATGATGAGCTTGGCTCTGGCAGTGAATGCCCAGAGCGGCATGAATTCTCCATACAGTCAGTGGGGGTTGGGCTTATTGTCCGACCAGACTTCTGGTTTCAATGCAGGTATGAATGGAGTGGGACTTGGCTTTCATGAGCACAATCAGGTAAATTATATCAACCCGGCTTCTTATTCTTCGGTCGACTCGCTGACATTCCTTTTCGATGCCGGCATCTCGGGTCAGATCAGCAACTTCAATGAGAACGGCGTGAAGAAGAACGCCAAGAATGCCAACTTGGACTATGTGGTCGCTGCTTTCCGTGCTTTCCGCCACATGGGTGTGAGTTTCGGTATCCTGCCTTTCTCCAACGTGGGCTATAACTATTCTGTGTCGGGATGGGTGAACGAAGAAACCAAGGAAGATTATTACACCAATACCTATGAGGGTGATGAGGGATTCCATCAGGCTTACGTGGGTTTGGGCTACATGCCAGTGAAGGGACTGTCGGTGGGTGCCAACATCTCTTACCTGTGGGGCAAGTATAACCGTACCGTCACCAACAGCTACAGCAATTCGTATATCAACTCGCTCTCGCGCAACTATTCGGCAAGAGTGGGAAGCTATAAGCTCGACTTCGGTGTGCAGTATACGCAGCGTGTGTCGAAGAAGGACTGGGTGACACTGGGTCTTACCTATTCGCCCAAGCATAATTTAGGTGCCAGCGCCGATATGTATCAGGTGAAGACAAATGCCATGGATGGCTCGCTCGACACCACATCCTTTTCTGTTGACAAGGCTTTTGAACTGCCTCACATGGTGGGAGCAGGATTGATGTGGAATCATGCGGCACAGTGGAAAGTGGGTCTCGACTACACTCTACAGATGTGGGAAGACCTCAAGGCTCCTGTCTTCGACGGAAGAAACTATGTGCTGAAGGACGGTTGCTACAGCAATCGTCATAAGATCAACCTCGGTGCACAGTACTGCTATGGCGAGTACAGCCGCCGTTTCTTGCAGAGAGTACAGTATCGTGCCGGTGTGAGCTACACCACTCCTTATGTGAAAATCAATGGACAGGACGGACCCAAGGAATTTGCGGTAAGTGCCGGTTTCGGTATTCCTATCGTCAACTCCTACAACAGCCGTTCATTCCTCAATATCAGCGGTCAGTGGGTGAAACGCTCTGCCAAGGACCTTATCAAGGAGAATATTTTCCGCATCAACATAGGCTTCACCTTCAACGAGGATTGGTTCAAGAAGTGGAAGATGCAGTAAACTGTACGGAATTTCTGTGCTGAATGTTGGTTTCTGGAAGATTCGGAATGCTTCGGAATATTTCGGAAATGTTTGAGATGTTTTGGGAAACTTCTGGAAGCTTCGAAGTGAGAGATGTTTCCGAAAGCTTGAAAATATTTATATTATTAATGTATAGAACAAGGCATTTTATATATGGACTTATCGCTCTCCTGCTGATGGCTGCATGCCAGGAGCAGGTGGAGCATACGGCTCCTGCCATCAGGGCACGCGACTCCGTGGCAATGATGACTTCTTATGGTGTCAATACACTCATCAGCGACTCTGGCGTCATCAAGTATCGCATTGTTACTGAGCGATGGGAGGTGAATGTCAACAAGCATCCGTCGCAATGGATTTTTGACAAAGGCATACTCCTGGAGCAGTTCGACGACAAGTTTCATATCAACAGTTATATACAGTGCGACACGGCTTATTACTTCGACCAGCTCAGAATATGGAAACTCTATGGTCGTGTGAGAATTCTCACCAAGGATGGCTTGCGCTTTATGAGCGAGCAACTTACATGGGATGAGAATAAGCACGAACTGTCGAGCCATGTGTTCAGTAAACTCATCACGCCTGAGCGTACCTTGCAGGGCACGCACTTCTGGAGCGATGAGAAGATGACGCGTTATTATGTGAGCAACTCGAAGGGTAGTTTCGAGAAGAGCGACATGACAGGATCGGGAGCAAGCGATACCTTGCTCTCGCAGCCCGACTCGGTGAAGGGAAACCTTCGACAGAGAGCCACTCCGCAGCGTGCTACTACCATCCCTCTGATGCATTAATGTCATGACAGAAACAGACAAAAATATATGGAAGTAGGAATAAATCTTGTGATAGGCATATTGGTTACGCTCTTGTTCTCTGCCTTTTTCAGTGGCATGGAGATAGCCTTTGTGTCTTCCAACCGAATGCTTGCCGAGATGGATAAGGACAAGAACAAGAACGGAGTGACCCAGCGATTGGTCTCGCTCTTCTATAACCATCCCAACGGCTTTGTCAGCACCATGCTCGTGGGCAACAATATCGCCCTTGTGGTGTATGGCATACTGATAGCGCGACTGTTCGATAATACAATTTTTCTTGGTATGGATGCGGCTTTCACTGTGCCTGCTGATACTATTCTCTCGACCATCATCGTGCTTTTTACGGGCGAGTTCTTGCCCAAGACCCTTTTTAAGGCGAACCCCAACCGACTGTTGAACTTCTTCAGCCCCATGGCTTATGTTTGTTATGTCGTGCTGTGGCCCATCAGTGTGTTCAGCACTTTCCTGAGCAGAATCCTGTTGAGATTGGTGGGAGTGAAGATGGACAAGGAGGCTGAGGACGAAGGCTTCTCGAAGGTTGACCTCGACTACTTGGTGCAGTCGAGTATAGATAATGCAGAGAAAGACTCCGATATCGATGACGAGGTGAAGATCTTCCAAAATGCACTCGACTTCTCCGACACAAAGGTGCGCGACTGCATGGTGCCGCGAACCGAAATTCAGGCCGTAGAGACCGATGCCTCGCTCGATGAGCTCCGCCAGAAATTCATAGAGAGTGGAAACTCTAAAATCATTGTCTACGAAGAGGATATCGACCACATCGTCGGCTATATCCACAGCTCTGAACTCTTCCGCAATCCTGCCCGATGGCAAGACCATGTGCGCAAAATGCCTTTTGTGCCCGAAACCATGCAGGCACAGAAGCTGATGCAGATTTTCCTGCAACAGAAGAAGTCGTTGGGTGTAGTGGTTGACGAGTTTGGTGGAACCAGCGGACTTGTGAGTCTGGAAGACATTGTGGAGGAAATCTTTGGCGATATAGAAGACGAGCACGACTCGTCCAAGTATGTTGCCAAAAAGACCGAGGACGGTGATTATCTGCTGTCGGCACGCTTGGAGATAGACAAGGTGAACGAACTCTTTGATCTTGATCTTCCCGAGAGTGATGAATATATGACTGTGGGTGGCTTGATTCTGCACGAATATCAGAGTTTCCCAAAGCTGAACGAAATCATCAAGTTCGGTAAGTATGAGTTCAAAATCATCAAGTCCACATCCCGCAAGATAGAGTTGGTACGTCTGCATTTGTTGCAGTAAAAAGCACTTGTTTAAGCCTACAAGTGCTTTTTTTATTTATAAAAATTGCAGTTTTTGCTTGATAAGGCTAAAAAACATAGTAAAAAATTCCCTTATTTGCAATTTTCTTTGTATTTTTGCAAGCAATTGGCTACATTTCTGATAATGAGCCTTCAACGAGAAACAAAAAATAAAAACAAAAATAATAATTAAAACGTAATGGCAGCATTAGGAACAATTAGAAAAAGAGGCGTGATACTGGTATGTATCATTAGTTTTGGCCTCTTTGCATTCATTGCCGAGGAAGGCTTCCGTTCGTGCGATTCTGCAAAGAACAACGAGCGCCAGCAAATCGGTGAAGTGTTAGGTGAGAAAATCAGCGTACAGGAATTTCAGAAGTTGCTCGATGAGTACACCGAAGTTATCAAGATGCAGCAGGGACAGGAAAATCTCCCTGAGGATCAGATGAATCAAATCAAGGATATGGTTTGGAACACATACGTTCAGAACCAGATTGTGGCTAAGGAAGCCAGCAAGTTGGGTCTTACCGTAACAGACGCTGAGCTCCAGGATATTTTGAAGACAGGTACTAACCCTATGCTTCAGCAGACTCCATTCGTCAATCAGCAGACTGGCCGCTTCGATGCAGCTTCTCTTCAGAAGTTCTTGGCTGATTACAAGGCTCAGAAGGCTAATCCTTCTGCCAATGCACAGATGATGGAGCAGTATGACAAAATCTTCAAGTATTGGTCGTTCATCGAGAAGACGCTTCGTCAGCAGACTTTGGCTCAGAAGTATCAGTCTCTCTTGGCTCACTGCTTCCTCTCTAACCCTGTAGAGGCTAAGATGGCTTTCAAGGAGGAGAACGAGGAGAGCCAGATTCAGTTGGCTGCTTTCCCTTACTCTGATATTCAGGACGACAAGGTGAAGGTTGAGGAAAGCGATCTGAAGGCTAAGTATGATGAACTGAAGGCTCGTTTCAAGCAGCCTGTAGAGAGCCGCGACATCAAGTTCGTTGATGTAGAGGTAAGTGCTTCTCAGACTGACCGCGTAGCTCTCAACAAGGAGTTCGCTTCTTTCCACAAGCAGTTAGCAGAGGCTGCCGATCCTGCTGAGGTTGTACGCAAGTCTGCTTCTACTGTGGCTTACCTTGGTTTGCCTGTCAGCAAGACTGCTTTCCCATCAGATATCGCTTCTGAACTCGATTCTCTCGCAGTGGGTGCTACTTCTGCAGTGAAGGTTAATGCTGGTGACAATACTTTGAATATCGTCAAGCTCGTCAGCAAGCAGCAGTTGCCCGATTCAATCCAGTATCGTGCCATCCAGGTGGCTGCCAATACTGTAGCCGAGGCTAAGGTGAAGGCAGACTCTATCCAGGGAGCTATTGCTGGTGGTGCTGACTTCGAGGCCGTTGCCAAGAAGTACGGTCAGACAGGCGAGAAGGCTTGGATGACTACCAAGCAGTATGAGTTTGCTCAGAGCATGGACAAGGACAACAAGACTTTCATCAATACTCTGAATACTGCATCTGTCAATGCTTTGAACACGATTCAGTTGGGGCAGGGTTATGTTGTTCTCCAGGTTCTCGACAAGAAGGGTATGGTAGAGAAGTATATGGCTGCTGTGATCAAGAAGCCTATCGATTTCTCACAGGATACTTATCGTGCTGCTTACAACAAGTTCTCAAGCTTCGTAAGCGCCAACGAGAAGTCTGAGGACTTGCTCAAGAATGCAGAAAAGAACGGTTACAAGGTTCAAGACTTGAAGGACGTTACTACAAATGCTCACTACGTAGCCAACATCCACGCTACACGTGAGGCTTTGAAGTGGATCTTTGACAGCAAGGAAGGTGCTGTTTCTCCTCTCTATGAGTGTGGCGACAACAACCACTTGTTGGTAATTGTTCTTGACAAGATTCATCGTATCGGTTACCGCGGATTGGACGACGCTCAGGTGAAGGAAATGGTAAAGGCTGAGGTCATCAAGGATAAGAAGGCTCAGATGATCGAGGAGAAGTTGAATGGTGTGAAGAGCATCGCAGCTGCCAAGGCTAAGGGTGGCAAGGTTTCTTCTGTCAACCAGATCACTTTCGCAGCTCCTGTCTTTATCGCAGCTACTGGTGCCAGCGAGCCTGCTCTCTCTGGTGCTGTTTCTGCCACTAAGAAGGGTGCTTTCTCTGCTCACGCTGTTAAGGGCAATGCCGGTGTTTATCTCTTCCAGGTAACCAACAAGGCTAATCGTTCTGTTAAGTTCGACGAGAAGGCTATGGAGCAGAAGTGCCGTCAGAAGGCAATGCAGTATGCAGGAAACTTCATGAACGAGCTTTATATGAAGGCTCATGTAGTTGACAACCGCTACTTGTTCTTCTAATTCTTTAGAAATACTTGTTTTCTGATTATTCAGAACAAAACGTATCAATATTTTTTTGAGGGTGTGTCATTAACTGGTGTTATGACACACCCTCGTTTTTTTCTTTTTCTTATTCTTATAAGTTCTGCTAAAGTAGTAGATTGCAGAATATACAATGCATGATGGGATATCTGGAAAGAATAGAAATGCCTCGAAATATGAAAGCGGCTTCGATAGTCAATGAAGCCTATTGCGTAGAGCAATGAAAGCGGCTTCGTAAGCAGTTGAAGCCTATTGCATTATACTGATATAAACTATAAGTAGAGAAACGATTATATCTTACGGTTGTTTGGAAAGTTGGAAATAGCTTTGTAAGCTTTTTCTCATTTTTTTGCACTACAAAAAAAACTGCGACAACGAGGATTTTTATCCTTGTGTCGCAGCCTTTGATATCCTTTCAGCGAAAATCCTTCATCGAAAATTCTTCAGCGAAAATCCTTTCAATTAAATGCTTTTTTCTTTAGGAAAGTATTACAGACTCCACCAATGCTTTTTCTTTTGAGGCTCTGGTTGTGCGCCCATGCTTTCTCTGATGAGCGCCCTGTAGCTTTTTCCCTGGCTGATTATCTGATAAATCTGTCCCCAGTCGGGTAGACCGCCAATGTTACGGTCATCAATGAAGTAATCAGCCTTGAGCTTACGTGAGAAATGATTGTTGTTTTCGTAGCTTTCCTCAGGATAATCCTTGTTGACAGCCCAGAATTCAACTCCTCTTTCCTTGCACCAGTTCACAGCCTCCTGCAGCAGTTCGCCTTCACGAACTGACCACAGGATGAGGCGGTGCTGGTCTCTTATCAGCATTTTCAACGTCTCGATGGCGAATGGAATCTCGCGTCCTATCTTGGGATATTCGTGAGTTACTATTGTGCCGTCGAAGTCTACTGCTATTGTTGCCATAAGTCGTTTTCGTTTTAACGTTTTACGCTATTGTCGTTCTGGTCGCCGTAGTGGCTGTTGTTATAGTTGCCATAGCTTCCGTATACAGAACTGCCGTAACCCTTGTAAGAGCCGTATTTGCCATATTTGCCGTACTTTCCGTACTTTCCGTAGCCGTAATAGTAGCCATACTTTTTCTTCGACAGATCGACACCGTTAAGCACAATCGACATCTTAGGCATCTTCTTGTCGTGGTTCAGCGCATTGATGAGATCGAAACTTGATTTTGGAGTATAGTCTGCACGGCACAGGTAAACCGTAGCATCGGCGATGCGGCTGATCTGCAGTGTGTCGGATACAAGACCTACTGGAGCTGTGTCAATCAAAATATAGTCGTAGTGTTCTCTTAGCTGCGCCATGATGTCATCGAGACTGTGACGTGCAATCAACTCAGCAGGGTTTGGAGGAATAGGCCCTGCCATCAGTATGTCGAGGTTCTTGTTGACACCCGAATTGATAATCTGTGCCTCGATGTCCTGCCATGTGTTGTGGTCTTTGGTGAGCAGCGGAGTGATACCATGATGATGGTCGTCGATTTCGAAGAGTTCTGCCAGTCTTGGCTTACGGATGTCGAGACCAAGAATGATGGCTTTCTTGCCCAACAGGGCGAAGCTGATGGCCACATTCGATGCTGTGAATGTCTTTCCTTCGCCTGATTGGGTAGAGGTGAACATGATGACTTTTTCGTCCTCTTTCAGCATAAACTGAAGGTTGGTTCTCAGTCCACGGAATATTTCCTCCATCAGGTTGTTCTTGTTTTCGTGCACCACGATGTCGGCCTTGCTCTTTGCGCTGTCGCTTGCCACTGCCACATCAGCGAGAATAGGCAGTGTGGTGAGTTTCTCCACATCGTCGTGACCCTCAATCTTGTAGCGGAAGAGCTGTATCAGGAAGAGGATGGCGGCAGGAATGGCGATGCCCAATACGAAGGCGATGAGCATGATGATAGAGCTCTTGGGGCTTATCTTTCCGCTGAATACAGGCTCATCGATGAGCTTACCTTTGTCGGCTGTGGCGGCAAGCGAGATGGAGTTCTCCTCACGCTTCTGCAGCAACATCAGGTAAAGTCCAGACTTCACTTCTTGTTGTCTGCCTATCTGTGTCAGCATTCGCTCCTGTTCAGGTGTCTCACCTATCTGTCCCTGATATTTGTTGGCCTGCGATGCGATGCTGTTGCGCTGAATCTCCATGTTGGTGCGTGCCTGTTTCATGGCACGGCGGATTGACGAGCTGAGGTCGTCGAGCTGTGCTGTGAGCGGTGTCACAGTAGGCGAAGTTTCGTTGGCGCTGTGCAGCAGTTGGTTGCGTTGCAGAGCTATTCTGTTGTATTCGTTGATGAGTGCAGTGGCACTCTCGTCGCTCAGGCCCACGTTGGATGGGATGGGCTGATGATTGTTGTTAGGTTCATTCATGTATTTGTTCAGTTCGTCGAGCAATGCCAGCTGTGTGTTGGCTTCTGTCAGACGCTTGCTGAACTCGTCGGCATTCGATACTGCTTGTGTGGCGTTTATTTTCAGTTCCACCATCTGGTTGCGCTTCTTGAAGTTCTCCAACTCACCTTCTGTGTTGCCCAGTTCGGCGTTGATTTTCTCCAGACGGTTGTTGATGAACTGCTCTGTGCGCACGGCAATGAGGTTCTTGTCTTCGTTGGCCTGTCGGTTGTAGACGATAGCTAATTGCTTCAGATAGTCGATGGCACGTTGTGGGAACTCATCGCTCAACACAAGCTGTGCGATAGTCGTAGTCTTCGAAGTCTGGCTTACGGTCAGACTGCCGGCATACTTGCCTGCTGCCCCTACTGGCGAACTCAGTGTCACCTCGAGTACTTGCCCATCGGCAAGTGTGCGATATTCGTTCTGAGTCAGCGTGATGATGCCCACACGTGTGCCAATCATGGCTGGCAGGCGGCTGAAAGTCCTGTTGATGTTCTTGCTTGTCACCTCCTGCGTGTTCTCACCGGCAGGCATATAGTAGGTTCCTGTCACATGATAGTTGTTGCCTTCGCGGGTAATGCTCAACTGTATAGGCGCACACAACTTCTTCAGGTGAACCAAGTCCATGTCGACGTTGATTTCCTGGTTTCGGTACAAGGTGGCGTCCTTGATGTGGCCCGGATGGCGATAGGTGACGTAGAGCTTCAGGTCGGTGACAGCCTGCTGCGCCAGGTTGCATGAGCTTAGGATTTCCATCTCGTTGTCGATACCAGTCGAGTTGGAAATAATGCCCAGGTTGGAGGTGTTCATGATACTGTTGCCTCTGCTTCTCGATTGTGTCTCGTCCTTGATGAGCAACTTTGCCTGTGCCTGATAGATAGGCGTGGTGTATCGCAGATAAATGTAGGCAACTCCTAAACAGATGATGATGGACAATACAAACCATTTCCAGTTGAGCACCAGAATGGTGTAAATCTGCTTGATGTCGAAAGAAGATTTCTCCTCCTCATCTTGTAGGTATTCCTGTTTCAGATACTTTGTTTCTTCCATTATGTTGATCTTTTCTTTATAATATATAATAGGTATACATATTTATATATAGGCATTTTATCTCTTGGCCAGTTCGAGCAAATACTTACCGTAGTTGTTCTTCATCATTGGTTTGGCGAGTTCTTCCAGCTGCTTGGCGTTGATCCATCCCTGTTTGAAGGCTATTTCCTCCAGACAAGCCACTTTAAGTCCCTGTCGTTTCTCAATCACCTCGATGAAGGTGCTGGCTTCCGACAGACTGTCGTGTGTTCCAGTGTCGAGCCATGCAAAACCTCTCTGCAGGGTGCGTACCTTCAGCACGTTCTTGCCCAGATAATGCTGATTGACGGAGGTTATCTCCAACTCACCACGTGCGCTTGGCTTGATGTTCTTAGCCACCTCTACCACGTCGTTGGGGTAGAAGTAGAGTCCCACCACTGCATAGTTGCTCTTTGGATGCTCAGGCTTTTCCTCGATGCTGAGGCAGTTGCCGTCCTTGTCAAATTCTGCCACGCCGTATCTCTCTGGATCGTTCACATAGTATCCGAAGACGCTCGCCTTTCCTTCTTCGGTAGCCTTCACACTCTCTTTCAGCAGGGCTGAGAAACCTGCGCCATAGAAGATGTTGTCGCCCAATACCAGGCACACATTGTCATCGCCGATAAACTTCTCGCCGATGATGAAAGCCTGTGCCAGTCCGTCGGGTGATGGTTGCTCGGCATATTCGAACTTCACCCCCAACTCGCTTCCGTCACCCAAGAGGCGCTTGAATCCCGGCAAGTCGTAGGGAGTGGATATGATGAGTATTTCCCTGATGCCAGCCAGCATGAGTACCGAAATGGGATAATAGATCATGGGCTTGTCGAAGATAGGTATCAACTGCTTGCTGATGCCTTTCGTGATGGGGTAGAGGCGTGTGCCCGACCCACCTGCTAAAACGATACCTTTCATATTCTTTGGTTTATGTTGTTTCTTATTGTGTTAATTTTTCAAGTTTTGAAACTTCTGTCAATACGCCTTCTTGTCGGGCATGATGATGCTCTTGGCTGTGAGGAAGATGATGCGTATGTCGAGCCAGAACGACCAGTTCTCCAAGTACCAGATGTCGCGTCGCACGCGTTCCTCCATCTGCCAAAGTTCCTTGGTCTCGCCACGATAGCCTGTCACCTGTGCCCATCCTGTGATGCCTGGTTTGGCGAAGTGGCGCACCATGTACTTGTTGATGATGGTGCCGTATATCTCGGTGTGGTGCAGCATGTGTGGTCGTGGACCCACGATACTCATGTCGCCTCGCAGCACATTGAAGAACTGCGGAAACTCGTCGATGTTGGTCTTCCTCATGAAGTTGCCAAAGGCAAACTTGCGTGGGTCGTGCTCCGTAGCCTGTGCCAGGTCGGCATCCTTGTTAATGTGCATCGAGCGGAATTTAATGCACTTGAAGGTCTTGCCGTTGATGCCCGTTCTGTCCTGACGGAAGAAGATGGGGCCGGGGCTCTGTAGCTTGATGATGAGCGCGATGATGGGGATGAATGGCAGCATGCACAGGCAGGCTATGCCGCTCACCACCAGGTCGAACGAGCGCTTGATGACACGGTTGGTGGTGTTCGACAGCGGCTCGATATGGTTGGTGTACAGACTCTTTCCCATAAACTGCAGCGCATCGAGGTGCAGCTTGTAGCCCTCAAATTGGCGTGGCAGATAGTAGAAGTGAATCACGTTCTTGTCGCAGTACTGCATCAGCCTGATTACCTCCTTTGACTGGTTGTGCGACAGACAGCAGAACATCTCGTGCATATTGGCAGGTGCTCCGTGAATCGTGTTGTTGATCGAGCTGTCCACGATCTCGTTCAGTTCTGTCAAGTTTCCCAACCGTACAAACTCCTTGGGCGCTCCGACAATGTCGGCATCAGCAAAGTATCCGTTCACTCGATAACCTGCCGAAGGGTCTTCCACCAGAGTGTTGTACATGTCGAGCACAGCAGGGTCGTTGCCCACGAAGATGGCAGTGCGGCTGTTGTAGCCTTTGGTGCGGAAATATTTCAAGACCTCCAGTTCCAGTGCCCTTGAAATGACAAGGATGACGTAGAACGAGCCAAAAAACAGCAAACTGAAGTAGAACAGTCCGCCATAGTTGATCAGGAGTCTGATGGAAAGAAAGAACAGGATGGAAGCCAGTCCGCTCAAGCAGAAGGTGCGCTTGCACGCCTGCATGAAACTCACCCTTCTGATGTGGATAATGGTGGAGTACATGCTCTCGGCGATGAACATCGATGCATTGGCTGCGAAAAAAGTCATTTTCGTGGACAGGTCGAATGCTGCTGGCGAAATGTCTGGTGTGAGCAGAATATATGCCAGCAACACCAGGTTGAGGATGGCAAAGTCTACTACAATGACAATTCTTTTGACCAGTATATTACCTTTGTTTCTTTCCATTTCTTTATGATTAAGTTATTCTCACCTCTTACTTGAGGGATAGTCTGTTCCCGTTTCTGCTGTGCAAAGATACTGCAAATCGAATGCACAACATCAAGCTTGCTTGAATGTTTTGCTGAGATGCAGCGTATTTTCTGCAAAGATAATTATTTTTATTTAATAAGGTATAAAAAAAGACCAGAAATGTAGTAAAAAAATGATTTACGTCAAAAAACACCCCGTCAATTTTGATATATTGTAATTTTATTGTACTTTTGCAAGTAATTTTAATTTGTATGAATCATAAATAACGAATAATGGGAGTATTTTCAAAACTATTCGGCCGCAAGACCGAGGATAAAAAAGTAGGCGGCATGGAAGACTACATGACGCTTGTCAGAGTGTATTTCCAGGCAGCCCTTGCTTCACAGTTGGGCATCACCAATTTGGCAATGTTGCCCGACCTTCGTGCCTTCAAGACTACATTCCGCGTTCCTACTCAGAACAACAAGTTGGGCCTGGGCGAGAAGGCGCATGTCAAGAAGATGATGAAGAGTGTCTATGATACTGATGACAATTTCTTTAAGGAGATCGATCAGAGCATCCGTAAGAAGTGCCACAAGTTGCAGGATGTCAATGTGTATCTCATCCAGTTCCAAACATTCACACAGGACCTCATGATGCTCCTGGGCAACCTGATGAAGTTCAAGCTCCGTCTGCCAGGTTTCATGAAGAAGGCGCTCTACACCATGACTCAGAAAACCGTCGACGATATCTTCAACAAGAATGACTTCAACGACGCCAGTGTGGTGAAGACCGTCATGCAGCTTCGTCAGCTCGACAAGCAGCTGTGCTTCAGCCAGCAGTGGGTCACTGATTTCGCCTTCCAGGTGCTGATGCTTGCCAAGAAGGAGCCACGTCCATCCGATGAGGAAATAGAGAAGGCAAAGGGAAAGCTGGGCAAGTAATTTCACTTAATTTGTATAAAATTCACAAATAGTTGACGGAATATTTGCAATTTTGAAATATTTCCGCTATATTTGTACCCAAAATAGAGAGTAATGAGTGCTGATGAAAAGACAATCAATACGTTTGCCACACGTGTTAGGCAGTTGATTCTTGAGTTTGGAAAGCTCAAGCAGGAGAATGCCGAGCTCTACGAGATGGTGGATGAGCGCGACGCCCAGATCAAGGCGCTGCAGGAGAAGTTGTCCCAGGCAGAGCACGATTACAACAGCCTGAAAATGGCTAAGATGATGACAATTTCGGATGCCGACATGGAAGCTACGCTGAAGCGCGTCGCCAAGCTCATCCGTGATGTCAACAAGTGTATAACGCTACTGAGCAATCAATAAGTCGGAGCGATGGCAGATCAGGAACAAGAGAAATTACTCATAAGATTACATATCTATGACACCGACCTCTCGGTCAAGATACCGCGAGAGGACGAGGAGTACTATCGTAAGTCAGGCAAACTGATTAACGATATTGTCAACTCGTATTCCAAGATTTTCAAGGGACGCAAGAGCGACAAGGAGATTCTTTACATGTCGCTCCTCGATATCGCCTTGAGATATGAGAAGGAGTCGGGTCGTAACGATACTGCACCTTATCACGATATTCTCACCCGCCTTACTGCCGAGATTGAGGACACCCTGAAGTAGTAAGAGTGTTTTTTCTCCGTCCGTTTGTTTGTTCCGTTGTCTTAAGGATGCCGGGCAGTAGCTGTTGCACAGGCGAGAATATTAATAAATCATTTATATATAATAAAATAATGGTAGTAACAATCATAGCAACCCTTGTAGCCCTCGTATTGGGAGGAGCCTTAGGGTTTTTTATTTTCCGTTATGTCATTACCGGGAAATATAACGAAATGATCGCCGCCGCCAACAAGGAGGCGGAAGTAGTGAAGGAAAAGAAACTGCTCGAAGTAAAGGAGAAGTTCCTCAACAAGAAAGCAGAGCTGGAGAAAGAGGTGCAGCAGCGCAACTCACGCATTCAGCAGAGCGAGAACAAGCTCAAGCAGCGTGAGATTTCGCTCAACCAGCGCCAGGAAGAGCTCGGCCGCCGCAAGCAGGAGGTAGAGCAGAACAACCAGCGCGTGGAGAACGAGAAGAAACTCCTTGCCCTGAAGCAGCAGGAGTTGGAGAAGATGCAGCGTCAGGAGCAGGAGAAGCTTGAGGAACTCTCTGGTCTGAGCGCTGAGGAAGCTAAGCAGCGCCTCATCGAGAGCTTGAAAGATCAGGCAAGACTCGATGCTGCCAGCTACGTCAACGAGATCATGGACGATGCCAAGCTCAATGCCAACCAGCAGGCCAAGAAGATCGTTATCCAGACCATCCAGCGCGTGGCCACAGAGACGGCTATAGAGAATTCTGTCAGTGTCTTTCATATCGACAACGACGAGGTGAAGGGCCGCATCATCGGTCGTGAGGGTCGCAACATTCGTGCTTTGGAAGCAGCCACTGGTGTCGAGATTGTTGTAGACGACACTCCCGAGGCCATCGTCATCTCTGCCTTCGACCCCGTGCGTCGCGAGGTATGTCGTCTGGCCCTCCACCAGTTGGTAGCCGACGGACGTATTCATCCAGCCCGTATTGAGGAAGTTGTAGCCAAGGTGAAGAAGCAGCTCGAGAATGAGATTATCGAAACCGGTAAGCGCACCGCTATCGACCTCGGTATCCACGGCTTGCATCCTGAGCTGATTCGTATCATTGGTAAGATGAAGTACCGTTCATCATATGGTCAGAACCTCTTGCAGCACGCACGCGAGACAGCCAACCTCTGTGCTGTCATGGCATCTGAGTTGGGCTTGAATCCTAAGAAGGCAAAGCGTGCCGGTCTTTTGCACGATATTGGTAAGGTGCCTGATGAGGAGAGTGAGTTGCCTCACGCACTCTATGGTGCCAAGATTGCCGAGAAGTTCAAGGAGAAGCCAGATATCTGCAATGCCATCGGTGCACACCATGACGAGATGGAGATGAACACTCTTCTTGCTCCAATCGTTCAGGTTTGCGATGCTATCTCTGGTGCTCGTCCTGGTGCCCGTCGCGAGATTGTTGAGGCATACATCAAGCGTCTCAACGACCTTGAGGCAATAGCCATGAGTTATCCTGGTGTTACCAAGACCTATGCCATCCAGGCAGGACGTGAGCTTCGCGTTATCGTGGGAGCCGACAAGATGAACGATGAGGAGAGCACCAAACTCTCTGACGAGATCGCCACTAAGATTCAGAACGAAATGACCTATCCTGGTCAGGTGAAGATCACCGTCATCCGCGAGACCCGCAGCGTAGCATACGCCAAGTAATCGAAAGTAGAATAACACTTGATTTATATCGAGGGAGCTGTCTGATGAGACGGCTCCCTTTTTTCTTACGACATGGGCGAAGTCAAAATTCGAAAATGACTAATGACTAATGACTATAATTCGGAAAAACTAAAATGACTAATGTGACTTACGTTTTTCCCTCGATAGTGTTCGTCATGTGGGTCTTAATAGATGACCAAAGCTGCTCATCTATTATGACCTCTCTTGGTCATAATAGATGCCTTCTGCAGGGCTCTTGGAGCACTTGTAAAGGAACAGAGATAAGACTTACACCAAGGTTTATGCAGCAAACAGCAACCATAGGTGAATATAGTTTCATCTCTCCACATGACTCTATTAGTGAACTAATGGAAGCATATTTGTCTCTCTGAAGATTTTACTGATTAAGTTCAGTCATTAGTCATTAGTCATTATCGCATTTTAGGCATACGATTATGTGGTAATATGGTGAAAAACTTCCTCTTAGGCATACGAGTGCATGCCTGTGAGGAAGTAGTTTACTCCGAAATATGTCATGACGATGCTCAGGAAGGCAAGGGTCATGTAGACGTGGTAGGCGAGGGGCTTGCGGAACAGGGGCAGGCTCTGTGTATGAGCCACTACGGCGTAAATCATAAAGGTGATGAGCGCCCAGGTTTCCTTGGAATCCCAACTCCAGTAGTTGCCCCAGCTCACGTTTGCCCAGATTGCACCGATGAAGATGCCGAACCCCATGGTGGCAAGGGCTGGATAGAGGAACACACGGCTCAGCGCCTGAAGCTCCTCTCCGTGCGAGCGGAGGAAGATGCCCATGACGCCGCAGAGGAAAGTGAGCGACAGCAGGGCGTAGCTCATCATGATGATGCTGACGTGGATGCTGAGAAGGGGACTGTTGAGCACGGGCATCATCTGTCCTATGGCAGGGTCCATCTGGTTGATGTGGCTTACCAATAGGAAGAAGCCTGACAGCAGGAAGCCGAAGACCATTACGAGGCGGATGCGATATTGCATCACAAAGCTGATGAGCATCACAAACCATGCAACGGTGAGCATGCTTTCATAGCCGTTGGACATGGGTACGTTGCCGCTGACTATCCACCTCAGCGCCAAACCGAAGGTGAGGGCAAGAAAGGAAACGCCCAACAGTGCGGGCAGAGCTATGTCGAAAGCCTTCAGGCTGCGCTGTCTTGTGATGCGATAGATGGTGTAGAGGAGGGCGATGAAACCTAACGTGAGATTTACCATAAAGAGGATGGTGGCAAAGGGGAAGCCATTGAGTATCCGTTCTGCACGATATTGCACACTGGAGGGAATCGAGTTGCCGCCGCTCACCTGCTGATACTTCTTCATTTTGTCGAAGAAGATGTTTACTCGCTCCGTGTTTCCAGCCTTTACGTCGCCATAGAGCAACGAGAAGACGTTGGTGATATAGAGCGCATGCTGATGTTCCACTGCCTTAGGTAATCGGTCGGAAGGCGAGAACCAAGTGGTGGTACCAGCCTTGATGAATGGATTCTCCTTGGTGGCACGTACATTCTTAGGGAAGGTATAAGGCAATACCTTGAGCGATACGCCACGGCGCAAGTCCATTATGAGTTGTATCTTTCCATCGATGTCGGCAGCTTGCTGATGGAACTTGTCTTGTGCCCCATTGTAATATTCCTGCACATATTGGCCGATGATGTAACCGCCCATCTCCTTGTTGAAGAACTGGTTGATGGAGCAATAATCCGGCAAGTTCATCGCTGTCTTCAACTCTCCACTCTTCACCTTGATGAAGGGTTCGCTTGCCCATTCGTCTCCGTAGAATATCCAACCGGTCAAAACTTGTTCGGCTGTCAGTCCCTTGTAGCTTCTAGCACCATATATCTTCTTGCAGAAGTCGAGTGCGTAGGTTTGAACAGGACAGATGCGGTCGTTATAGAGGATATTCAACTCGCCAAACTTCTCTGCGGTAGCCTTTGGCAAGACTACGCTTTGTAGATTCTCCAGCGTAGAGCCTTCTGAGATTTCTTCCATGGCAGAACTACCACAACCTGCTGCCATCATTTGGTTGTAGGAAGTATGGTTGAATCCCATTCCTCCCATTCCGAAGAACAGGGCAATCATCAAAGCCCCCTTCTTCAGCAGCTGACTTGCCAATAGTTTGCGATAGCTTGCCTTAGGGTCGATGAGCATCCAAATCAGTGAGATGAAGAGGATGGCATAGCCTGTATAGGTGACAGGGATGCCGTATGGGTCGGCGTTGATGGCGAGTACGCTTCCCTTGCCGTCCTCATCATAGGAAGACTGGTAGAAGCGGTAGGAGCGATGAGAGTAGATATTATTCATCGACACCTGTCCTTCGCTCTTATCGTTGCCGTCGGTCACAGTAAACTTGGAAGAGTAGTCAGCGACCGCTTGTGTACCATCGTGCATCTTCGTCTCGAAGTTTTGCAGGCAGAGCGAGAAAGGTAGTTTCTCCTCTTGCATCCCCATGCCATCTTGCGAATCGGAAGCAGCCATATAGGTATCGGTCGGTTGCCCTATACGTAGATGAATCATTCCTCTTTTGGCGGAGATATGCGTGAGCAGTGCGCCTGCGAGGATAATGACAAAGGAGAGGTGGAGTGCAAGCGTAGAGGCACGCTTCACCTTTCGCTTGATGATATAGAATACACCGAGGGCTGCCATTACTGCCCACATCAATATAAACCACCATGCGCCATAGTAGTGGGCATGGACATAGTCTGTACCCTGGCTCTTCTCCACGATGCTGGCGACAGCCATGCTAATGAGAACAAGAATGTAAAGGGTGAAAATAATCTTTTTGACCATTTTGTTAATACAATTCGTTCATGTCGAAAAACATTAATCGCGTATGTTTGTTATAGGAAGAAAGCCATTATAGTCGGCATCACCGCAATCGAATGGCTTAATGTCTTCATTGATTTTAATGCGTTTTAATTTCATTTTCGCTTTGCCTTATAGTATCGGCGTTTCTCTGATTGGTCTTGCCATAATAATACCTCCTATTTTGTTGATTTTCGTATTTCTGCTGCAAAGTTACGATTTCCTTTTGAGAAGACAATGCTTTTTAGACAAGTATTTACACGATATGATATAAAAAGCTGCCAAGTCCACGATGAAACTTG
The DNA here is from genome assembly GCF_009495355.1 of Segatella copri. Taxonomy (GTDB): domain Bacteria; phylum Bacteroidota; class Bacteroidia; order Bacteroidales; family Bacteroidaceae; genus Prevotella. The sequence continues at coordinate 15,760 of NZ_VZAD01000020.1, read as the reverse complement.
GCAACTTCTTTATTGATAATGTTTTGCGATCTAATATACCAATGAACTCACAAATATTAGATGGAGCGCAAGAACATCACTACGGCGTCACGGTCTGCCTTGGGCAAGTTGTAGAATTTCACTGCAGTGTTGTATGCCTGGCTGTTCTTGCTGTAGCAGTGCCACATGATAGCCTCTACCTCGTTGCGAGCACGAGCATCGTGCAAGCGATCCTCGGCACCACTGTTAATCAGTGAGAGACCGCGTCCCCAAAGTGGAGTGGTACGGCACCATGAACCATGAATGTCGTTGATCATATCCAACTTGTGCTGGATAAAGTCTGAATATGGATAAATCTTCTGTCCAGGGTAATGTGGAAGGTCCTTGCCTTCGATAATCTTTGAGCGACCATAGTTGTCTGGACCAGTGGTCCAAGACTGCTTGTGACAATTGGTGCAACCCATGCTCATGAATAGTTCCTTACCACGCTGTACACTAGGATTGTTCAAGTTGCGAGCACGTGGTACGGCGATACCTCTATGCCAAACGATGAAAGAGTGATATTGATCGTCTGTCATCTCAGGCTTGAATTTGTAGTACTTGTTGTCGTAGAGGTTGACGTTGTCATCTGGTGAGAGCAAGTAAGCCAAAGCCTCCTTGATACCTTCTCTTGTACCGTCATAATAGTATGGATGCAAGCGTGAGGAAGGGTTTTTGCCTTCAGCCATCACCTTGTCTATGACATCTTTGTTCTCTGACATGGCTTTTGCCCAAGCTGGTGTAGAGCAGATATGCTTGATGTCTGAGCGTAAGATGTTCAACTCATCCCAAAGAGCTACGTCGTTCTGGAGGCATCCCTCCAAGAGGTCATAGTTGAAACGCTTCACGAATTTCTTTCCAAAAGCATCCTCTGCATAGGCTTCGTCCTTCAACTTCTTGGCATTGTTGTCCCAAAACTCAGGGTTCAACTCTACGTGCTCACTCTCAGTCTTGTATTGAGCCTCAATGTCCTCATTGGAGAGGGCATCGATCAAACCCAAACCTTGGAAGTTGCAAGATGCGATGAGGCGCACGGCATAATTGGTAGGTTGAGGATCTGCATTGAAGGCATCCTGTGGAATAGACACCTCAGGATAATGCAATGAGAATGCCTCTCCGTCAGGAAATCTCATGGCGAGTCCACTTGGCATAGAGGTTACGTCTTTCCAAGTGATGGTTACCTTGTCTGGATTCAATTGTGGCAAGAATGGGGAGTCTGCCATCGTCATGGTAAATGTGGTGAGCTGGTCGATAGGTTCGCCATTGTTGCTGCCTGGTGCGTCTGGATGATAGACAGATACAATGTAGCCATTGCCCATCACAGGTTTGAAGTCGTTGCGGCTATGGCCATGAGCATAACCGCCTGCGTGGCAGTATTCACAAGCACGGCGTGAGGCACAAGGTCCCCATCCCTTATAAGGCTCGTTGCTCAGCGTATATGGTGTACTAGCCATCAAATCGCCTTGGTTGAAACGTGCTGTAAAGCCTTGATTGGTTACTGCTGGTGTTTCATCCTCGTAGCAATTGGAGGAAACGTTTTCCGTAGTTCCCAGTTCACCACCAGGAAGCCATTCTTCTGCTTTGAAGTTGCCTACCGCTTGTCCGATGTATTTGGCATCAGACTCAATAGGTTCTTTTTTTTCTTCTTCGTTTGGCGTGTTTTCATCAGAGCATGAGCCTAGTAGTAAGGCGGAACTCATCAAAAACACACTTGTCTTCAAAAATTGATTCATAAATGTTTCTATTTTTATTTGTTGATTTTTTATCCTTAGTAGAAGGATTGTTCAACATGAAAAAGGGGCAGAGCGAATATTTGCGATTCACTTTGTCCTTTATCTTGTTGATTCATATATTTCTTGCGGAATAGTTTTTCAAGAAATTGTTTTATGAAATGCAGCTTGCAGAATATTAGATAGACTGGAGGAACTTAACCACTGCGTCGCGGTCGGCCTTCGAAGCTTTGTAGAAGTTGAGGGCTGCGTGGTAGGAGTGGCTGTTCTTGCTGTAGCAGTGCCACATGATGGCCTCTACCTCGTTGCGGGCACGGCAGTCGTGCAGACGGTCTTCAGCTCCGGTACACATACGTGACAGTCCGCGGCCCCACAATGGAGTGGTGCGGCACCAAGAACCATGAATGTCGTTCTTCATGTACAGCTTGTGCTGCAACATGTCAGTGTATGGATAGATGGTCTGGTTCTTGTATCGTGGCAATGGTTTGCCGGCTATCATGTTAGGAGTCCAGTAGTTGTCATCGCCTGTCTTCCATGATGGGCGGTGGCAGCTGGCGCAACCCCACTCCATGAAGAGCTTCTTGCCGCGCTGTACGTCCTTGTCGTTCAGGTTGCGTGCACGCGGAATGGCCAGACCTCTGTGCCATACCATGAAGTCGTAGAAGTTGTTGGCTGTCATCTCGGGCTGGAACTTGTGCCATTGGTTGTCGAACTGGTTAGTGGAAGGCAACAGCAGGTTGTAGACAGCCTCCTTGATGCCCGCATCAGTACCGTCGGCATAGTAGGGTGACTGTGGGTTTGCCTTGATTTTGGCAATCACCTCTGGGTCTTCCGACATAGCCTTTGCCCATGCTTCTGTAGAGTAGAGCTTGGGGCGGTCTGGACGGCTCACATTGGTGATGTTCCAAATGGCGTTCGCGCCAGGACCGTCCTGCAGAGAGGCACGTGTCAGGGCATAGGTGTATCGCTTGATGGCCTTGTATACACCCGTCTTGCATTCGCCGCCATCGGCAAGCTGGCCGTCAGAGCCCCAGGTAGTGTAGTAGGCACCGGCTGCCATCTGCTCGCCAGCAGCATCCCAGAACTTAGGGTTGAGATACTCTGATACGTTCATACCGGCACTCTTGAAGTAAGCTGCCTCAGAGGCATACTGCTTCTCGATTTCCTCCTGTGGAATAGCGTCAAGCAGACCTGTGCCAATCACACCGATGGTAGACTCTAAGCGCACGGCAATGTTGGATGGAACAGGGTTGGTATGGAAGGCATCTGAAGGAATGGTCACCTCAGGATAGATGAGGTCGAAGGGCTCGCCGTCGGCAGGGAACTTCATGGCCAGTCCACTTTCCATGGTGCTTACGTGCTCCCAATGAATCTTGATTTTGTCAGCCTCGATAGGAGCCTTGAAGGGGTCGGCAGCGCCTGTCTGGGGCATACCTGTCACCTCGCCGATATAGTCTCCGTCGTTGCTTCCTGGTGCGTCGGGTTTGTAGATGGCCATCAGGTAGCCGTTACCGTTGCCATAGGCGATGGCATAGCTGTCCTGTCGCATGCCGTGTCCGTAGCTTGGGTGGCAGTCGAGGCACGACTTGCGCAGATAGGCAGGACCTACGCCCTTGAAGGCACCATTGTCGATGGTGTACTGGCGCTCGAAGAACATCTCGCCCGTCTTGAAGTTGTCGTGCAGTCCCTGCTCGTTGACGGCAGGAGCCTCGTCCTCATAACAGCCGGAGTTGACATTCTCGGTGGTTCCCAGCTCGCCACCAGGATACCATTCCTCGGCGGTAAAACCATCCTGTGCCTTGCCTACATAGTTGGCATCCGACTCCATAGGGTTGTCGGGCTCTTGTGGGTTGCTGTTCTCATCGGAGCAGCTGTTCATTGACATCATGGTCAATGCCGCAGCAAATGACCATACCAAATAATGTTTCTTTTTCATAATGTTCCTTTTTGGGATAAAGTTTATTTTGCGCACAACGTAGCCTTGCGCACAATGACTCAAGGCTACGTATATGTTATTGACAAAAATCTTGTGATTTCTGTGGGTTCTGGAATTACTGTGCACTCTGGCGTCCAATCCATGTGCCGGCTGCATTCAGCTCTTCGTCGAGATCCTTGATCTTGTCGATGGCATTCTTTACAGCTGTAGAACCTGGGTTAGCCAGGAAGTAACCCTGTGCAGCTGTTGCGTCGTCGAGTGATTTCAGGGCTGCGGTCAGGGCATTCTGCAGTTTGCTCAAGTCAGGATAGTTGAGGCTTGTGAGAAGCGACATGATAGAGTTGGCTGCTGGAGAGGTGGCGTTGACGTCGCGTGTGCCATAGAGTGTGTTCTTGATAGAGTAGAGGTTGTCCTTGTAGTCTACGAAAGAACGATGGCTGTATGGCGACTCGATGTAGTCTTTTGACTCAGCCTCACCGTCTTCGGTTGTTCCGCCCTGGTTGTTGTATACACGCCATGCCTGACCGAGCTTTTGCTCCTGTACCTCGTTGCAGATGTTGGAGCAACCGCCTACGAAGATCTGGTTGATGGTGCCTGGCCAAGACTGATAGCCTGTGGTCTGTGCAGGGGTGAGCAGATACTGACCGTAGCACATGGTGCCTTTGGCTGCGAAGCCATTATAGCGCATGCTTGAGAATACGTAGCTGTTGTCCTGGAGCACCTGCTTGGTGTCGTTGCTGGCAGCATCACCCATCCATGTGAACTCCAGCATGGCTGTCATGTTCTTCACATCGCCAGCCACAGCAGCGAGGAATGCCAATTCGTCCATGCCCTTTACTGAGGTCATGCCTTCTTCGGTCTCATTGGCCTTGAAAGCATCAACTGTGCGGTTCTGACCCTCACGGAAGAGGACGAACTCCATACCATGGAAGCCCAATACAGACTGGAACTGCTCGTTCTTGTCGGAAACGAACTTCTCTGGAGTTTCGCTCTTGAAGCCGGCAATGAGGCTGGCATTGGTCAAGGCAGAAACCAACTCATCGTGGTCGAGAGGCCAAGAGTCAATGTGTGGGTCGATATTGTTGTCGGAAGCTGAGCCATAGAGGAAAGCCTCGCTGCGCTCCCACTCACGGCGTGCGTTCTTGAAAGCCTCGCAGGCTGCGTCGATCTGGCTCTGTGTCATGGTGCCAGCCTCTGCTGCCTTGTAGAGCGTTGTGCAGGTGGTGTAAAGTTCGCGTGAGTTCTTTGCCAAAGCCTGGTAAGTGGGGTAAACCACATTCTCGACGTAAGCCTTGGTGGTTTTCTGCATCGCGAGATCAGACGAGTTGATGGTAGTTGTAGCCTGACCTACGTCAGGCAGGTCGAAAGTTGTGTCGTCATCGCTGCCGCATGATGCAAAGCAGAGTGCCAAGCCACCCATCATGAATGACAAGGCCAATTTCTGAATTTTTTTCATTTGTTTATCTTATTATTATTAATGAATGTATACTTCTCTAACTTCTTTAACTTCCCCATTTGCGAAAGTTGTGTATGTTTTTTTAGATCGAAATCCTCATTCTGCGATTACAGGAAGAAACCCTGGTAGGCGACGCCGATGTTGAGGGCAGGCTCGTCGTTGTACTGGCTTCTGAACTTGCGCAGGTTGTACTCTGCTTTCACGCAGATTTGCTTGATGGGGTAGTAGTTGATACCGCCGGCGAAGATCTGTCGCTTGGTGTACTGCTTGGTGGTGTTGTTGAGATAAGAGTCGTAATACTCGTAGTGACCGAAGACATACAGTTTCTGGTTATCGGCACGCAACTTCTCTATCTGTGAGAATACATCGTAGCCCACCTCAAACATGGTGGCGATGGCATGGCTTCCGAAAGCCTGGTTGGTCTCGTAAGGCTTCACATACTGCACGCCAGGCTTTACCAGCTTGCTGATGGCAGCGGCATCGCTCACGTAGCCATAGTCTACATTGCCTCGTGCCATCCAATTGTGGGCCTTGTAGGTGAAGTCGAGTGCTCCGAGGAAGATGTTGCCCTTCAGCTTCTTGTTGTTGCCTTTCTCCATATCGTGGGGCACACTGTTGTGCATGGATTGTCCGAAATAGCCACTCAAACCGATGCGCAGCCCAGGGATGGTGTAGTTGTCGACACGGGCAGAAAAGCCATACTTGTTGGCTGTCTCAAACTCGAAAGGCTTCGTGGTGCCAGGCTTGATCCAGTTGAGCGAACTGAACTGATAGGCATCGAGTCCAGCAAGGAACTGGGCTTCGTAGCGGAAGTCGCCATGACGTCCCCACACCGAAACTCCCGTCTGATGCCAAGTGCAAGGCAGAATGGTGTTCTCGCCCTCAGGACGGTATACGGTGAAGAAGTTGAGGGGTTCGTGATAAGCATTGGTCAGGCCTACAGGCACTACGATGTGTCCGGCACGGATGTTGAGGAACTTGCCAAATGATTTCTGAATCCAGAACTGTTCCAACTCTACCTCACCGCCTTTCTCCTGTTCCTGTTCAAACTCGATAGCCTCCTCTGCCTCATATTCGATGGCAGAACCTGTACCTCCGTGCTCAAACTCGATCTCGGTGCCGAATGTCCAGCCTTTGCCAAAGTCGTAGCCTAAATAGATGACTGCATGAGGAATGTCGAATCGTCCATGGCTGGGGTCGTTCTTATGGAGCGAGGCTGAACTGTATCGGTTTCCGCTGTCGCTGTAGAAGTTACGGCTGAAAGCCACTTCGCCATAGCCGCCTATGCTGAGGCGCTTTCCGTTGACATGCTGCATCACGCTGTCGGCAGCAACTACTTGTGCGTCGGCGCTTGCCAAACCTGCAACCAACGCAGCGGACATCAATCCAATTTTTAAAATGTTCATTTTTATCTGTTTAGAAATGTTTTCTGTTTATTATCCTAAAATAAAAGAAAAGAGCGCGGATGTCTGCTTGCGGTCTCGACACTTTAGAGGCCTAGTATCTCCTTAAAGCCCTGAAGCTTGATAAGGAATTACGCAGCTCTGCCGCTCGGGAGTGGCAATCATCACCGCGCTCTTTCTCGATTTCGTGTGCAAAGGTACGGCGTTTTAAAAAATCTTGCAATACTTAAAAGTTGGTAAATTGCGGCATCCCCATTTTTAGGTATTGCGAGTTTCAGATGTTTTTTGTAATTTTGCAGCGGAAACAAAAACATGATGAATGTCCGCTCTTAAACGTGCATGATTTAGGTCTTAAAAGTATACAACAACGATGAAAAATCAAAAGATGTATGAAGCTGATGACAAGATGATCAGCATTATTCGCGATAATTACAACATCCTTCAGAGCTTGGGTAGTTTCGGTATCAATCTGGGCTTTGGCGACAAAACGGTGAGAGAGGTTTGCGAGGAACAGGCGGTGGATACTTATACTTTTTTGGCGGTGGTGAACTTCACCATCAACGGCTATAAGGAGTACGACAATGCCTCGCGCCTGTCGTTGCCTACATTGCTGCATTATCTCAAGGCATCGCATGCTTACTACATTGATTTTCAGTTGCCTTTCATCCGCAAAGAGTTGGTGGAGGCGCTCGACGAGAACGACAATCTGGCCCGACTTATTCTCAAACTATACGATGAGTATGCGCACAGCATCACCAATCATATGAAGTATGAGGAAAAAGCCGTCTTCCCTTACGTGCAGTCGCTTATCGACGGTATAGCCCCAGCCAACTTCGACATCGAGACGTTCTCTAAGCATCATGGGCAGATAGACTTGAAGTTGAAAGAGTTGAAGAACATCATTATCAAGTATTTGCCTTCTGACGGATTGCACAACAATCAGCTTAGCGCCACGCTTTACGACATATATAATAATGAGGAATGGCTCAACCAGCATTCAGAGGTAGAGGAGGAAATCTTCATTCCTGCCGTGCGCAACGAGGAACGAAAGCTGAAACAAAGTGATGTGAGTGTTAAAATATCCAATATGATCAACCAGACACCGCAGAGCGATGAGCAGTTGAGTGACCGCGAGAAAGACGTCATTGTGGCTTTGGTACAGGGCATGACCAACAAGGAGATTGCCGACCATCTGTTTATCTCCATCAACACGGTGATTACTCATCGTCGCAACATAGCCCGTAAGCTGCAGATTCATTCACCTGCCGGACTTACCATCTATGCCATCGTCAACAATCTGGTGGATATTTCGAGTGTAAAATTGTAAGCAGGCATCATATCTTATTGATATCCACATAGCCATGCATCACGGCATAGATAGTAAGTGAGGAGACTGACTTCAGTCCTAATTTCTCCTGAATGTTCTTGCGGTGCGTGATTACGGTAGAGAGGCCGATACACAAAGTATCGGCTATTTCTTTGTTTATTTTGCCTTGTGCCACGAGTGCCAACACCTCGGTCTCGCGGTCGGAGAGAACTTTCTCCTTGACGGTTACGGGCATGGCTGGGAGGTGTTCGCCATGAGGATGACCTATCTTCTGAAGGGCAAGCAGATGTTTTACAAGTGTTTCTTCGGGCACACTCACGCAGAGACAATGGAAATCGTTGAGCTGTGAGTTGGGGTCGTTGCTGGGCGTGAGCACGATGGTGTGGTGTACTCGCTGTCCCTGCACGAAGAAGTTACGGTGTGCCAGCACTATGTGCATGGACACAAAGTAATGGATGAAGCGGTCAGGATTGTTGGACTCAAACTCAGCAAAGCTGCCGAAGGTGCAAATATTCATCATCGGCATAACGGTTTCCAATAATTGCTTGAGTCCCATCATGGCGAGTGTGTTGCTCTCGATGATAGCCATTTCGGGCATCCTTCCTTGCATCCTGTCGCCCTTATGCGGGGCTCTCATTGCTTCTTTGTTCATGTTTTTTTGTTTTTATTTAAACTTTCGAGGACTTGTGGAGATGTTTGGGAAGTTAAAGCTTAATGTTCAATGTTCAAAACAAATGCTTTGTAGTCTTCTGCTTTTTAGCCATAAAGCATATGTCTTAACTCCTTAACTCCCTTAAACTCCTGAAAATCTCTTGTTTATAAGAACGGTGTCAGTACTTTGGCGGCAAACCACCCTCTGAATCTCTGCCAGCCAGTTCGCCACTCGCGCCACTTCTTCTCGGTGAGCAGGAAACTGTCAGCCTTGTCCTTGTCGAAGAGGTCGGTGAGCTGCTTGGTGGTCTGTGGGTCAATGATGACAGCATTCTCCTCGTAGTCCCAGCGCAGGCTTCGGGCATTGAGGTTGGCGCTTCCCACCGTGCAGAATTTACCGTCCACCATGATAATCTTGGTGTGATGGAATCCTGGTGTGTACATCCAGATGTGGCATCCTGCTTTCATCAGCTTGTGTGCATTATAGAATCCACAGTCGGGCGTCAGGGGAATGTCGCTCTTGGTGGAGAGCATGATTTCCACTTTCACGCCTCGCTTGGCTGCATTCTTGAGTGCCTTCTTCAGTTTGTGACTCAGGGTGAAGTAGGGACTGATGAGCTTGATGCTGTCCTGTGCATCGTTGATGGCGTTGACATAGAAGTAACGTATGATGTCCTTCGAAATGTGTGGCTCGCGGTTGATGATGCCCACCATCTTGTGATAAGCTGTGGCTGTGGTGTCGGGCTTGAGTCCGTCTACCAGATAATCCTGACGTTTGGCACGGAAGTATTCTGCGCCATGTATATGCTGTCCACTCACCTTGTTCCACATTTTCAGGAAGATGGCCTGTAGCGTGTTTACCTCGTCACCGTCGATACGGCAGTGCATGTCGTTCCAGGAACCCACAACCTCTGTTCCCTTGATGTAATAGTCGGCCACGTTCATACCGCCTGTATAGGCTATTTGTCCGTCGATGACAACAATCTTGCGGTGGTCGCGGTTGAAGATGGCGTGAACCCAGGGAAACTTCACTGGTTTGTATTCATAAATCTCTATGCCGTTGGCACGAATCTCCTTGATGTGTCGTTTGCGTAAAGGTTTGTTGTTGGATGAGTTACCGAAACCATCATAGAGGGCTCTAACCTTGACTCCCTGCTTTGCTTTCTCAGCAAGCAGGTCGAAGAGCAAGCCAGCGATGCTGTCGTTGCGGAAGTTGAAATACTCTAAGTGCACACTTTTCTTTGCCTGGCGAATGGCCTGGAACAGATCGTCGAACTTCTCCTGACCGTTCATCAGGAGTGTGACGGAGTTGTTGTGTGAGAATCGAATGCCTTTTTCTCTCAACTGGTTGACAATGACTGAGTCACTACTCTCTTTCGTGTGATGGTTGGCAAGCTGTAGGCTGTCTTGTGCGCTGCACAGCGAAGAAAACAGCATGATGCTTGCAGTTAATAATAGGTATCTGAGTCTCATTCTGAATTATTGATGTTGTTTCCTCTCTTTTTTACACCATGCAGGCATAGTGGTCAACGATGCCCAGAAGATGTTTCTCGTCGTCCATCACCAATACGGTGTGTACCTTGTATTGGTGCATGATGTGCTGTATCTCTGTAATCTTGGTGGTTGGCGCCACGTGTTTGGGAGACGTCGTCATAATGTCGCTCACAGTCTTGTTGAAGAACTCTGCCTGCCATTTCTCCATGGCACGACGTATGTCGCCATCAGTGATAAGTCCGATGACACGGTTTTCCTTGTCTACCGATACGCCCAGTCCCAATTTTCCCTTGCTCACATGAATGATGGCCTCGCCCAAGTGCATGTCTTTAGGAATGATAGGCAGGTCTTCCTTCTTCATCACGTCCTCGGCTGTGGTGAGCAGGCGCTTGCCCAACTCTCCACCAGGGTGGAACTGTGCAAAGTCGCGTGGTTTGAAGTGGCGTACCTGCATCAGCGCAATGGCTAAGGCGTCGCCCATGGCAAGTGCGGCTGTGGTGCTGCTTGTAGGAGCGAGGTTGAGCGGGCAGGCTTCCTTTTTCACCTTCACCGTGATGTGGTAGTTGGAGTATTTTGCCAACAGCGAGTGGGGATTGCCTGTCATCGAGATGATAGGTACGTTCATGTGGAGCACCATGGGGATGAATCGCAGCAACTCGTCGGTCTGTCCGCTGTTGCTCAGCGCCAGAACCACGTCCTTATCCGTCATCACACCCAAGTCGCCGTGATAAACGTCGAGTGGGTTGATGTAGAAGGCTGGAGTTCCTGTCGATGCCAGTGTGGCAGCGATCTTGGCTCCTACGTGTCCGCTTTTTCCTACACCGGTCACGATGATTTTTCCCTCGCAGTGATACATCAGGTCGACAGCCTTCTCGAAGTTGTCGTCCAGCAATGCTATCTGGTCTAATATGGCTTCGGCCTCTTCGCGCAGAGCCTCTTCGCCATAGTGACGGACTGTTTTGTCCTCTATATGGTTGTTTTTTTCTGTCATGATTTATAATTCTTAAACTGAAAAGATATAGCTGCTAAGCCAGTAAGTCAGTGATTAATGCTTCAAGTTTGTCGAGTTCCAACATGTTGGCAGCATCGCTTTTGCCGTTGTCAGGGTCGGGATGAACCTCGAAGAAATAGCCTGTGGCTCCGAAAGCCTTGGCTGCCATAGCCATGGCGGGAACGAACTTGCGGTCGCCAACTGTCTTTCCGTCTCCAGCACTGGGGCGCTGTACGCTGTGTGTGCAGTCCATGATGACAGTGGGCACAATCTCTTTCATGTCGGGAATGTTGCGGAAGTCAACTACCAGGTTGTTGTAGCCGAAACTGTTGCCTCGTTCTGTGAGCCATACTTCCTTGGCACCGCTCTCCAAGGCTTTCTCAACAGGATATTTCATATCTCTGCCACTGAGGAACTGTGCTTTCTTGATATTTACCGTCTTGCCTGTATGGGCAGCAGCCACCAGGAGGTCGGTCTGTCGGCATAGGAAGGCTGGTATTTGCAGAATGTCGCACACCTGTCCTGCCGCCTCTGCCTGATAACTCTCGTGAATATCGGTCGTAATGCGAAGACCATATTTCGACTTGATGTCTGCAAGCATCTGCAGTCCTTTCTCCAGTCCAGGACCACGGAAGGAGCGGATGCTTGTACGGTTGGCTTTGTCGAATGAAGCCTTGAATATAATGTCTGTACCTAATTTCTGGTTGATGCGTACGAGTTGCTGGGCTACTGTGTCCAACAGTTCCATTGATTCGATGACGCAGGGACCTGCAATGAATGTTGCCATATAGTTGTTTTTTTTATGTTAAGTGTTAAATACTCAATGCTCGATATCCAATGTTGAGTGCGAAATGCTTAATGCTCAGTGCTTATGCTTTCGCATTCAGTGCCGATTCTGCAGCATTGGTTTCTTCGGCTGATGCGGTTTTGATAGTAATCTCGCGCTGAGGGAATGGAATCTCGATGTTGTGTTCGTTGAGTGTATCGTAGATGCATTCCATAATCTTGCCGTCGTCCACATACTGTGTGAGCACATTCACCCATACCAGTATCTTGAGTGTGATGCAACTGTCGTCGAAACTTTTCAGCACGACCTTGACGCCTTTCTCGTGGTAGATGCAGTCGAGCTGGTTCAAGGCATCGATGAGAATCTGCTTCACATGCTTCACATTAGTGCCATAGGCCACACCAACCTCTAAGATGTCGAGCTCATAACCATGATTGCGGGTCATGTTCTTGTAGTTCTTCGAGAAGAGCTGTGCGTTCTGGAAGGCTATCACTGAACCGTCGGTAGCTTCGAGCATGGTCGATGTATAACTGATGCTGCTTACTCGTCCCCGCGTGCCGTCGCAGATGATATAGTCGCCCACCTTCACGCGTCCCATCATCAGTGAGACACCATAGTAGATGTTTTCCAGAATATCCTTGGAGGCGAAACCAAGACCCGTTGACAAACCGGCAAAGATAGCCAAGAGCCAAGACTTGCCCACCTGGAAGACGTTGAGGGCTATCATCAGCCAAATGCCCCAGATGATAACCTGCAGTACGTTCTTAAACATCACTATCTTACTGGCTGCCGAAGCAGGGTCTTGCTTCTCGAAGTGATGGCGCATCAGGTCGTTGGTGGTGATGTTGATATAGTTGAACAGGAAGAACAGGCAAGCCACAAGGCTGATGCTGTAGAGCGAGGCCGTGAAGTTGCTGGTTCTGATGTACTCCTTGTTGAAAATCATCCATGTGGTGTCGCTCATGTTGAATACGTCGGCAGCCCAATAGATGGCCACGATAAACGACAACACGCCTCCGGCAGGAATCAGCACCTTGTTGATAAACCTGAAAATCCATTTGTCGGTGATAGGCTTCTGCTTCAGGTTCTTGCGCTCAGCATAGACTCCCATCCAGTCTTTCAGACAGGTGATGCTCAGAATACAGGTGAGCTGCATCATCCACCAGATGATAATCTGCACCGACAGCAGGGTGAAGCCTACCCACGAACAGAAGGTACTTGCTGCAAAGACGCAGAGTGAGATGTAGGCATACATCTTGTCTTCTCTCGGCACCAGCTTGCTGTGGCGCTTGATGACGTTTGCCTGCCACAGCGAACAGACGAGCAGGATAGGGGGAAAGATGAAGTTGACCAGGCTGTTGGGAATCAGGATGATACGGAATGTGATGACGAGGAACCCCACCAGCATCAGTGGAGAATAGATGCGGAAGGCGCTCTTTATCTGGTCGTTGCCCACGCGGAGCAAGAGTGAAATCAGAATCACGCCTATGAGCCATGCAAACTCTACGAGCAGTCCGCATGCCATGATGACAAAGTTCTGGTGAGCTGTAACACGTATGATGCCCAAGAGGATGGCAAAGGTCACTACCGTCATCGCCATAATGATGCAGGGGCGCTTGGCCATGAAGTTGTCCTTGATGCTCTCAAAACGGCCTCGCTTCACCAGCTGTGTCACCACGATGCGGATGGTAAAGAGGTTGAGGGCAATAGAGATAATGCCATAGAAAATGATGATACTGAAGAGGATGAAGATGATTCTCACGTCCCATTGCGACATCATGCCCGGAGCAGGTCTGTATTTCTCTGCCACCGATGTCTTGGCTTCCTTGTAATGGTTGCTTACATGCCGCAGGATAGTGAGATAGTTGTCGCCACCATTGTTGAAGATGCTGTTCTGTATCTCGGCATATCGTTGGTTGGCATAGTCGTTGAGCGACTTCAGTTTTCTCTCGGTTATGTCGTAGGCTCTTATATAGTCCTGCAACTGTTGCTGTCGCTCTATTAATTGTCGGCGGATGTTCACTGCCAGGGTAAGGTCTACGTTGCGGTTGAGTTGTGCCTCCTTGCTCATGAACATCGTGTTCATGTTGTACAGATAGTTGATGAGCGAGTCAAATCGCGCCACCTCTATGTTGTTCTTGTTGATAAGTCCCCTGAATGGTGCTGCCTTCGACTTGAACTTGTCAAACTGCTCAGTAGCTTCGTGGCAGGCGTATGTCAGGTCGAAGATGTAACCGTTACGCTGCGAGTAGAGCATGATGGAGTTCTGGTCGGCTTGTGCCATGATGGTCATCAGTTCCTTGATGATAGCCTGCTGTTGCTGCTTGGCATACTCGTTCTGCTTCTCGAAGTCGAGATGATAACTCGTCAGCTCAGTACGGAGCATGAAGAGCGTCGTGTCGAGGTTTGCCTCTTTGAGCACGGCATGGCTGGGCAGCAGGAATGCCACCCACATCAGGATGATTATCGATAATTTCTTCATATAGTCTTCTTTATTCGTCTGCAAAGTTAAGCAAAAATGAAGAAAGAAGCAAAAAGATAATTCCTTTTTTACGATTTTCAATACGATATGTTGTTTTTCCCGTTAAATTTATTACTTTTGCAGATACTATTTAACACTTAACATTTAAACACATTATATGACAATACTCATAGCTGATAGCGGAAGCACCAAGACAGATTGGGCACTTGTGGATGATGCTGGGCAAATTCTGTTCACCGGCAAGACACAGGGCATCAATCCTTTCCATCTCTCCGATGATGACATCTGGAAAATTCTTGCCGAGGAACTCACTTTACCCGAAGTACCGGCACGTGTGTTCTTTTATGGTAGCGGTGTTACCGAATCTATGAAGCCGCGCATGGAGCATCTATTGTTCCAACAATTTCCACAAGCAGAGGTTCATGCCGAGAGCGATTTGTTGGGTGCTGCCCGAGCCTTGTTGGGACGACGTTCAGGCATAGCCTGTATCTTAGGTACAGGCGCCAACAGCTGTCTGTATGATGGCGAACATATTCTTCTCAACACTCCTCCGCTGGGTTACATTCTTGGCGATGAGGGTAGTGGGGCTGTCTTGGGTAAGATGTTTCTCAATGGCATCTTCAAGGGTGCCCTGCCCGAGAGTCTGAAGCAGGAATATCTCTCCTGGTCGGGACTCGACTATCCCGCTATTATAAATAAGGTGTATCGTCAGCCTCTCGCCAACCGTTACTTGGCTTCTATCGCTCCTTTCATATCTATGCAGATGAAAAGGGTAGAAGAGGCAGCCGCCACAGACAACAGTTGCCAGTATTCAGAAGTTTTGAGCCAGCACACAGAAACATTGCGTCTTCATGCCGAGGCTTTACATCAAATGGTGGTCGAAGCCTTCGAACAATTCTATCAGCGCAACATCACACCTTATCTTTCTTCTTCTGATTCCTCTCAAGATTCAATGTCGCTTCGGGTAGCTTTTGTGGGAAGCATAGCCCATTACTTCGAGCAACCGCTTCGACAAGTCTTCGAACAACATCATCACCTTACTGTCTCTCAGATACTGAAGGCGCCCATGAAAGGGTTGGTGAGTTATCATCTACATTAAATGTTATAAAAGCCCAGAATATGGGCTTTTATTGTTAATATACTATGCAAAAATAACATTTCGTACATATTAAATTAACCAAATGATACACTGAGGTTCGTAAAAACACGCTAATTTTGCCATCGTAATGCTAATAATAACCTAAAAATAACAAACAATTACAAAACAGAAACAAACAAATAAGTAAACAAAACCAAACCATTTCGAAACAAAAACCAACGTAGCGTATCTATTCAAAACGATAGTATACCTATATTATATTAAATAAAACCTAAAGTAATTCACAACAGCCGTATGTGTTTGGAACTGATAGAAAGAGAATATTAATAGCATGAGGGTGTGTCATAAGTCTGTGACGCACCCTTTTTTTGTGTTTTTCTGTATAT
>NZ_VZAD01000081.1 GCF_009495355.1 Segatella copri | reverse complement strand
CCTTGGGGAACTCCCTCTGTGGTCGCACTGACAAGACCTCCCTCCATTACACCCGACTTTAGGAACGAGCGAATTAGATGGAGAGTGGCAGAATCATTGACCTGTTCACGTAGGATTGAAATTAGCTTGTCGTGATTGACCGTGTCAAAGTACTTTTCTATATCAAAGTCCACTACCCACTCATACCCTGCATTCAAGTAGTCCAATGCTTGGTTAATTGCCTGATGGCAACTGCGATTCGGTCTGAAGCCATAACTATGCTCACTAAACAGTGGTTCATAGATGCGGTTTAGCACTTGGGCAGTCGCTTGTTGCACCACACGGTCTACTACTGTAGGGATGCCCAAGGGACGTTGTTTTCCATTGGGCTTGGGGATAAATACACGTCTTACGGGGGATGGCTTGTATTGCTTTCTGCATATGGACTGCTTTATCTCATCCATATGCTGGGCCATATACACGTCAAGTACATCTACCGACATCTTATCTATGCCGGCAGCACCTTTATTGCGCCTGACAGACATCCAGGCTTCCCAGAAGTTTCTTGCTTCTACAATCTCGTTTACTAATTCCATTTGCTGCTTTTCGTTCTGCTTGTAAATTTACGATGAAACGTTCTCGTTACTTCCGACATTGAAAGATTACGGTTCTTTCATATCCGTCATACCTCACATCCGAACTATCAACGCATTGCTTACAGCGATTTGCACTATATATACATTAGTCCCTTCGGTATTGGTGAGACACCTACTATGGACTCAGCTGACTCCCACCCATAAACTTTTTATCGTACGTGTGTTGACACGCTGGATGGGCCTCTCGGGGTAAGGCACTAACCTGCCGACTTCACAACCTCTTGGTTTACTGTCTTGGGGGATACGTTTACCATTCGGACTTCAACTTGTTTTGCAGTCTTATCCATTCCCATTTAGCCTTATACCAAGTTTCTGTTCGTAGGCTCGATAGTCTCGCTATTGGCTTCCTTCATCCTTGACATTACTGACAACGACTTGCCATTTGCTTCGCTTGGCGGTAAATACCTGCGACTGGAGTTAAACCAGTTAGGTTAGTGTCATGCCCGACACACA
>NZ_VZAD01000029.1 GCF_009495355.1 Segatella copri | reverse complement strand
AACAACTATAAAGAATATATATATAAATATATATATTTATATATATTCTTTATAGAACTTTTTTTCATTTTCAAAATCGAAAATGACAAAAATGACTTTGACAAAAATGACAAGATTAGGACTTCTGGTAAAATATAACAACATTTCTTGTTGATGTGTGTGGATGGAGAATACTTGTTGTGAAGTTTTGTGAATATCATTTTTTTGTTCTTGGAATGGTAGGGAAAGAGTACGAGAAAATGGCTGAAAATCTATTTTTAGCGGTTTCATCGGTCAAACTTCCGAGGCGGTGGAGCTGTTTTTCGTCTTGGAGCTTTGTCGTGACAGAGCTGTTGCTTATCAGTGGGT
Organism: Segatella copri; assembly: GCF_009495355.1. Taxonomy (GTDB): domain Bacteria; phylum Bacteroidota; class Bacteroidia; order Bacteroidales; family Bacteroidaceae; genus Prevotella. The sequence goes on along the minus strand of NZ_VZAD01000029.1, from coordinate 740 downwards.
GCAGTTGGGTGGGGCGGATTTCTTGTCGGGAATGTTTAAAAACTTTACAAAAACAGGATGACGGGGAAATGGCAATCGTGACAAAAGTCAGGTGTCTTCAGATTTGATAAGGATGCAGTGTGACAAAAAATGGTGATTCTTTGCAGAAAATTAGCTGCATTTCGGCAAAAAAATCAAGCAAACTTGATGTTTTGCGCTCGTTTTCCATTATCTTTGCAGAAGAAAAACTGCACTCGGCAATTTGAAAACAAGTTTTCATTGCGCTCATTTGCATTATCTTTGCAGTAGAAAAGTAAGATTTATGGGAAGAAATAAATACTCACAGGCTGAAATCAGCCAGATAGGAAAGTTGCTGCGCCTCAAGAATGCGGGAAACCGACTGCAGCAGAAACAGATACGTCACGACCTGCGTGTCGACTACGAGTTTAATATCTCCGACTTTAATGAGCCAGGCAAGGCCTTCGGCGAGCAGGAGTTGCAAGATGCCATCAAGCGTGGAGCTATCGTGATCCTCGACGATGCCACTATTGAGGCAATGAAGGCGAAACGTGCGCGCGACAAGGCCCGCGATGAGGCTGAACGCCTGCAGCAGGCTGTCGCTGAGGGCGAGCAGACCGACTGGAAAGAGGCGATGAAGCAGTGGGAGGAATATTATAAGTAATTAAAGTTTCGCAAAGTGGTTCAAGTACGGGCTGAAGGCCCAAAAGCTCTTAGCCCAGGGCAGCGCCCTGGGTATAATG
>NZ_VZAD01000050.1 GCF_009495355.1 Segatella copri | reverse complement strand
GGTGTCGCATTCCTACGAAGTAGACACCTAAAACATAGGAAGTAGACACCTGAACATAGGAATGCGACACCTTTTTCGGATGAAAAACACTATATTTGCAACATGAAAGAATTGATAGAAACCATGCCAAGGATAGAATTAGCCCTGATCATCATCGGGGTGTTTATACTCATATTATGTATGATCTTAGGATATGCCATGATAAATGACTACAGGATGTATCTTGAGAATCATTGGAAGGCTCGCTATAGCTTTCGTGACTTCATCAAGAGAGAACGCTTTTATATCTATTTGCTGTTGGCTTTCATTTTTATTTCCCTGACAAACCTCTTGTATTTCTTAGAGTGAGTTTCGGTTAGAATGAAACAAAAGGCTTCATGGTAGTCATCCATTTTGATTATTAGGAGAAAACTCTTTATCTTTACGATTTAATATAAACGAAATAATATGGCAAATTATTTGACAATACGGATTAGATTGCTGATTGCAATACTTGCATCAGTGCTTCCGCTTTCCATAATGAAAGCTGAAGAAGGAAAAGATGTACTTGCCCCATCGCAAGGCTGGTACGTCGGAGTAGAGGGTGGAATGCCTTTCGGTTTCTCTACTTTCTCAAGTTTCGGACATGACAAGACGTACCTCGGTTGGGCTGCTGGCTTATATGGCGGCTATCGTTTCAACTCCATCTTCTCGGCTGAGTTATCTGCCAAGTATGGAGAAATGAACTTGTCTGCACAAGACTGTTGCGTAGAACGTAACTATTGGTTGGGTAGCGACGGTATGCTTTACAAGGCAGGTGTCTTAGGCATGGACAGTTGGGAATATGCCAATCTGAAAAGCCATGTCAAGATGGGGCAATATGGAGCAAGAGTAAATATCAACCTTCTTGGACTGTTCCATCAAACAGCTAACAGCCGATGGGATTTGGCTGTTTCACCTCATATATATGCAGTAACGACCAAGGCTGATATCCAGACTATAGCCGATGATGCCAAGGTGATGAAAGGTTCTACCAACTGGCATTTGGGCTATGGCGCAGACTTGCAGGTGGGTTATCAACTGACTTCATGTCTGAAATTGGGCATCTATTCCGGTTTGACTCGTCTTACTGGCGAACGTATGGACGGAATGCC
>NZ_VZAD01000006.1 GCF_009495355.1 Segatella copri | reverse complement strand
TTTTATTGTTTTTAACGTTATTCTGTGTGGCAATTCTGAAAGTCCATGCACAAAAAATTCCTATTGAGATAGTGAACAATTCTGTTTTTCCTGACGACAAGGTATATGTGGCTATCATTGGTAAGAAAGTGAGTGATGATGCTCCTATTTATTATGACCTCATAGCCAACAATGCAAATGATGCTGCACTCAGGGCCCTTACTACCAATACAAACACTCTGCATAAGTCCAACGGAGATAGAGGTTATGCCAATGTGTTTACGCCGCTGAATAAGATAAAAAACAAAACCATTTACGTAGATAAGACCCATGCTTGCCGTATGTTTTTTGGTTTCAATTCACCGCTTTACCTACACGTAAACGATAATAATGGTGGGTATGCAGGAGCTGACATGCAAAACCCTTCCGACCCGAATATCGATCTGCGATGGGAACTTATTGAATTTTCTTATGATAGGTATGGTGTGATGTTTATCAATACCTCACGTGTTGATGCATTCCAATATCCCATGGGATTAGAACTATATGGAAATGCTTCGGCAGGTGCCAATAATCCATACACCAAGCGTGGAGAGGTGAATACCTATGAGGAGATTATCAATCGCTGGAAGACACAAAACGAAGGTAATATCTTCTCTAACTGTCTGAAGAACAATATAACTCAGGATCATTTGGGAGGTATTATTATGCAACCATCTAAAGTGGCAGAGGTGAAGAATACTGGATATTTCGATAGCTACATCAACCGTATCTGGAGCGAGTTTCGCACTAAAGACATACACGTAAACATGGGCAACCAATTAGGTGTTTGGCGTGGACGTGTGAATGGCAACAACTTCGTCTTAAAAAGTGAGTCAGGACCTCGTCAAGGGCAGACGGCCATTGTAGGCAAGCCTACCTCCATTGATGTGATAGAAGGTGCAGGAGAGTTTGCAAAATTCAATGGCAACAGTGCAGATCTTCCAGTACAAGCCATGTTCTGTGGAGCGATGAATCGTGGAGTGATAAGAACAAATATTGCAGATGGCGAACTGCAGGATTGGGGAGATACAGGAAGCTTCTTCAACACCGATGTATATAACCCTTATGTGAAATTCTTCCATCAGAAAGACATCAGTTACAACGGTTATACCTATGCCTTCGCATACGATGACACATTTGACCAAAGTGCAACATGTGCCACCAGTCATCCAGAACGTGCCGTGGTAACTATTGGTGGATTTAAAGGACAGTCTGGG
>NZ_VZAD01000022.1 GCF_009495355.1 Segatella copri | reverse complement strand
TATAAACTTCTTTCTTTTCAGACTTACAAAACTATATGCTTAATCCCCTAGATATATCGGGTGAGCCCTGATAATTTACTAACAGAAAGCTTCCTGAGGCATAAAAAGAAAATCCTCACTCAATAAAGCCACTTGCTTTGTTGAGTGAGGAAAAAAAAATTGATTGTCTCACGACAACCAATCTTTTATTAACCTTAATAATCTAATACCATGAAAAACACATTGCAAAAGTACTACTTTTATTTAGAACTCCAAATGTTTCTATAAACAAAATGCAACTATTTAACCTTCCTTAAAAATTTTACCATTCCAATTAAACTTTCTTTGCACTCTTATGGCATTAATTAGCTTTTTATCTTCTGCTGAGAGCAATGGCAGAGCAAGACGGAAAACGATGGCATTCTCATGCTGCATGAGCAATGCACTCATCATCCTGGGCTCTATCATCGCCTTGAGTTCTTCAAAACGTGACACACTCATCGTATCTGGTCTTTGCAACAGACTTTCACAAACTCCTTGAATGTCTTCTCCGTCAAAACAATGAGTCATCTCGAGTTGTTGCCACTGCTGATCGAAGAACATCACCTCGCTCTCCTTTTCGGGTGCTGCCAACGTTCTTACCATACAAATGATGGAGTCACCACCTGTTTGTGGCAACTTTTTTAATTGTAAGGTACATACTCTGCTGAGTCTTATCTGCATGAAATCATTGGTCAGCGTATCCATAACACTTGTATCACCCAACGACGTAGTGACCTCTGCCTTTACCTTCATATCCTGCAATTCCGTAAACTCCACACGCATATTCTGCGTGAGGACAGGAACCAAGGAATCTGGCATCGACACCCAGAGTTCTCTCAACGACTTGGCTTGTACTGCTAATGCCACCACAAGGGCACAGAGTACGGTAAATATCTTCTTTTTGTTCATATCTTTTCTGTAGTTTACGACAAAAGTACGGAAAAAAAACATAACCCACAACTTTTCTGCTATTTTTCTGCATTTTTCTACTGACATAAGACGTAACAGAAAACCATTACCAATTTTATTTTTGTCTTTATACATTTAAAGTAACTACTCAGCATATAGCCATATGTAGTTACTTTAAAATCGTTAAACCACATTGAAATCTCCGTTCAAAGGCTCTGAACGGACATTCAAAGGCTTTGAACGCACATTCAAAGGCTCTGAACAGGGCGGACGCATCAAAATGCGTTCGCCTCCAAAAGTTTTGACAGGTAATTTTC
>NZ_VZAD01000028.1 GCF_009495355.1 Segatella copri | reverse complement strand
ACGTATCAGTCTTCCGCTTACATCATAGATAGTCAATTCTTTGCCTTTTGCACCTGTCACGATGATGGTATTGCCCTCTTTTCTGAGGTTCATCCCAGAGAGACTTTCGGTGTTTACGATGCCAGTATAGACTGACGGACTAACGAATTTCCACTGTTGCGTATTGGTGCCATTGTTGTCATATAGCTTTATCCACTCGCCATTGTCCTTGCTCGAGTTCGGTATCTCTATCACTTTACCACTAAGACGTGAAACAAATTGATAATAACCATCACCCTTTTCGACAACGATGAACTGTTGATTCCTGTTGCCGTTATATTCATAGAGTTGCACCTGGGCGCCATCGTTTTTCGACCAATCGGCTACATCCATACCTTGCCTTTTGTTGACTGAAGTACATATAGAATAAACACCTTTTTCACCACCAATCTCTGTCAATGTCCATATCTGCGTTGCATCTATGTACTCATCATCATATTGAACGATGGCTGTATTATTGTCTGTGTTGTTGTTGTCCAAATCAAGAAACTTACCACTGTTGCGGTTTTGCAACTTATAGTCACCTGACAGTCCACTCTTTCCGTATGCCTCAACCTTCAACGAAGACATCTTATCATTCCATTCTTCACCAACGAAACTCTCAGAGGCTGTGTATGACTTACTTTTGCCATTGAAATTGTCATCCTCATAGATTGTAACCTTGAAACCAGGAGTGACCTTCAAAGAACTCATATCATTGTCCTTCAGATTGTAAAGCCCCATTCGACTGAGGTTATATTGGCCTTCAGAAAGGGTCACAGCTTTACCCTTATAGTCTTTATCGGTATACAATGTAACTGCAGAAGCCTCGTCGTTTCGGTTCTCAACCACGGCCCACTGTTGTGTGTGGGTGCCATTGTTGTCGTAGATTTTTATCCATTCACCATTTCCTTTGCTTGATTGTGGAATCTCTACCACTTTACCACTGTTACGAGCTACAAGTTGATAATAGCCTTCACCACAGTCGTAGAGAATAAACTGTTGATGAGGATTACCCAAATAGTCGTATAGTTGCACCTGAGCTCCGTTATCCTTAGAAAAATCAACGACATCCATACCTCGGTTCTTATTACCATAGGAGCAGATGGAGTAGACACCCTTACCTTTCATCACCTCTGTAAATGTCCACGTCTGAGAGGCATCTACACCCTCGTCATCAAACTGGACGATTGCGGTATTGTTATCAGTCTTGTTATTATCCAAGTCAAGATACTTACCACTGTTGCGGTTCATGATTTTGAAGTTACCCGA
>NZ_VZAD01000078.1 GCF_009495355.1 Segatella copri | reverse complement strand
CAGGGCGGACGCATCAAAATGCGTTCGCCTCCAAAAGTTTTGACAGGTAATTTTCGTCCCAGCCAGCTTTCATCCTTTTTAAGTTGAGACTCCCTTTGATCGTTTTATCCTTTTTAAGGATGGACAGAGCAATCTTAGTTATAGTAGAGAAGTTCCTTGCTGCATTTTTCACCTTTCTACTTTCGTCTTCTCTAAAGGTAAAGTCTAATTGCCAGTGCAAATTGTTCTCTATGCCCCAGTGTTTCCTTATGGCATTGGCGATTTCCTCAGGCTTTTCATTTCCTAGAGAAGTTACATAGTACCTGATTTCCTCAGAAGTTTCACCTGTTGAGACAATCGTTCTTCGTGATAGAATACCAACTATAGATTTTAGCCCTTCAAATTTGTTCTTGAACATTTTTTGCGTAGTGCTACCATAACTCACCACTGTACATTTTCTTTCTTCTAATCTGCCATGCCCTCTGTCAACAGAAGTATGCTCTGAAACTATACCCGGATAGTCACGATCAGTGTATTCGGCTATGATATCCTTTGCAGAATTATAGCTTGTCTTTTGATTTTTCTTCAATGCAATAATATAATCTCCGTTTCCCTCTCTTATTTTCTTGGTTATAGAGGTTTGGCATCCCATGGCGTCAATCGTTACGATGGTGTCATTTAAGTCTATTGCGCCAAGCAACTTTGGTACAACGGTGATTTCGTTACTCTTCTCGCCCACCTTCTCTTGAGCCAGAGAGATATTGTTGTCAGAAGACCATGCCGATACAATCCACATGCGAAAATCATCTTTGCCCAATGTATGCTCTGAATCGCATTTGCTGGAGCCACGCATTAACTTGCCGTCAATGGCTACTACACCTTTGACCTCACCAACAATTTCCTTGACCCAATCGCGAAAGATTTGTTCAAAGCCCTTTGGGTCAAATATAGAGAAGAAACGATTGAAGGTGTCATGACTTGGAATGTGCTCCAAACCTGCCAAACGAGATTTGAAGAACTCCTTCTTTGTTTTTCCAAACTCAGCAATATCATCCCATGTTTGACATCCAGCTAGTACTGCAGCTATGGTAATATAGATAATATGTTCCATTTTATGAACAGTTCGTCCAGTGACTCTTGGGTCTGGAATTTGTTTAGATAACTTAATTATGCTCATTTTGTAACTTTTAATTGTTTAATTATTCCTTACAAAGATACAAAATATTTTTGATATAAGCAAATATAAATAGTTAATAATCAATAAGATACAACTTTGGTATCTATGTGTTAAAAGGTAAAAAGTTTAATGCGTTTGCCCTG
>NZ_VZAD01000073.1 GCF_009495355.1 Segatella copri | reverse complement strand
CTATTATATTTGCACTTGGAAAAATAAAGAGATAAAAATCTTTATATCTGCAAACTATTGTTAACTTTGCAGGAAAATAGATAAGTACAATAAAAAAGAAGAATACTCCATATCCAGCGTTAACCCTGTGCCCCTTCTAGCATAGTAAAGGCTTAGCCCTGTTTTGGGAACTGGATATTTTCTGAGCAGAAGCTTGAGAGTAAATTAGCCTGCTTGTGTAGAACAAGACAGGACTCGTAGTATAGTTGTAGCCGCTCAGAACGGAGCACCCTTCTTATAAAAACTTTATTCAATATGCAAATATACGGAATAGATTTGGCAAAAGAGAAATTTGACGTAAGTTTTTTCGACTTGACATCAAAAAAAGTATCAAACCAACCTTCACATAAGGTTGTAAAGAACAATTTTAAGAGTATCGGAAGGTTTTTAGAAACCCTTCCAAGCGATGCTGTATTGGTTGCTGAGCATACCGGAGTTTATGGTGATACTCTCTTGAAGTGCTGCATGGACAGCAATGTGAAGATTGCCTTTGTGGGTGGATATGTCATCCATAGATACAGAGCTACCCCTGACCGTGCCAAGACGGATGTCCTGGATTGCGCACTGCTCAGAGAATTTGGAGAGAGATATCCTGATAAGCTGAAATACAGGAAGTTCCCTGAAGAGGCTCTGTATGAGCTTCGTCAATTGGCACGCCACCGAGAAATGCTTGTAGAACAGCGTAAGCAGCTGATGACAGCCGACAAGAGCGAGGATTGCCGTCCTATCAGAAGTCTTGCCGTCAAGCGAAGCATGGACCGTATAAAAGAGATGTTGGACACGGAAATTGCCGAGACGGAAAAAGAGATGTTGAAAGTCATAAATGGGCATGACAGCATTCATCACAACTATGAGATTGTTAAAAGTGTCAATGGAGTTGGTTTGGTTACCGCAGTAGAACTATTGGTAAAAACGGATAATTTCACAAAAATAACTACAGCGCGCCAATATGCTGCTTATGCAGGAACTGCGCCATACGAAAAATCATCGGGGAAAATGGACAAGGGAGCACATATATCCAAGATTGGTAATAGACGGTCAAAGACCTTGTTGTACATCTGCGCAGAAAGCGCCAGATTGCACAACAAGGAGATTAAACTGTATTACGAGAGACGTACTTTAATAGATAAAAAGCCGCGTCATTATGTACTAAATGCCATAGCAAACAAGTTGCTAAGGATCATATTCACCCTCGTAGAAAAAGGTGAATACTATGACGCAAACTTCATCAGGCAAGACCCAAGGGTCGTTAAATATAATTAACGTTAAAAAATACGCTCAAAGCTTGCTCAATTAGAGTAAAACAGGGCG
>NZ_VZAD01000002.1 GCF_009495355.1 Segatella copri | reverse complement strand
ACAAGTTTGTAAAAATAGTGTTTCAGGTACTCTGTACACCTTATTATATATAGTCACTCATACATCAATAGTTCGTTAATAATTCAATAATGTGCTAAGCAGCTGTACGCTGTAAGCACGAGAGATCTTTGAAAATCTTGCTAATTAAAGTTCGGTTCGGGGTGTACCCACTTGCTTTAAAAATTCGTTTCACCAGATAAATATTGGTCATCAGTGACTTGAATGAAGACATAGAATATTCCATTCCCATCTCCTTCATAGTTACCTTGGCAACATTTAGTGATGTGAACGAAGCATTGAAAGCAAAATCGAGTTTCCACTTATCGCGAGCCTGGCAGTCCATAAGACCAGTATAGCCTTTGGCGTCACGAAAGCAAAATTCGATCTGGAACCTGGTTCTATAATAAAGAAGTACTTCTTCACCCGAAAGTGAGGTGTCTGTAGAGAAGAATAGTTTCTTCTTGCCATTCGGCATCTGCCAGATGACAAGTCTAACTTTACACCTGAGTGCCTTGGAATAGGCTATCAAAGTATAAGCTGTTCCTTCTATATCTTTCATCTCCATCTTCTCCATTCGAGTGAGGTCAAGATTCTTCATATCAATCTTGCCATCCTTGGTCTTGGGGCGACCACGTTTTCCAGTACGTGGACCAGCATAGACATAAAAGAGACAAGCATTGTCACGAAAGCGGCTTATCAAAGAGAACCCTTCTTTCTTTATCCCATTAACAAATGTACTTGTAGAGAAGTAAGCATCTGCAACTATGAGGGTTGAGAGTTTAAGAAGTTCCTTGCGATAACGCTTAATGACGCCGATATAGAAATCTACCATAGTCTTGTTTCTAAGACTCAGTTCTTTATTACTTAGCGACTGGTGTGCTTTTAACATCATGCAGTCTTTGGCATCAATATCAATGAGGCCAATACCCATGATTTCGAGACCATGTTTAACAGACTGTGCACATCCCGACCAAAAACGACCGATATGTGGAGTCTTCTTGCCAGCTTTGCTGATGTAACTGGGATCAATGGCAATAGCCCATCTTCCCTGTTTACCAAAGAAGCGCTTGGCAAGTGAGACATTAAGTTTGAGCCAGTCAATGCTTTTCGACTTTTTTAAGCCGAATGCGTTGCGATAGGTTTGCTCAACATGCGAGCCATACCTCCCCATTTGGGTGAAATTTATCTTTCTTGGTATTACCATGAACAAAATTATCACCTCGATGAGTATTTTCTCGAAACTTTTTGTTAACTTTGCAGCCGAATCTTCAACTGCATCTTTAAAGATATCCATATATTGGTCAAGTCCTGTATTCATATAATTTTGCGTTTGTCGCGATTTGCAAAGTTACTGAAAATCAGCGACTTGACCAACTTTTTACAGTTAAGTTTTCATAAGCATTTCTTAATATAAGTTATTGATTTACAGACGATTAAATATTAATTTAACGCAGTATTGATATAAGAGACACAGAATCTTACCGCAAAGATACGAAAATTGTTGGAAACAAGCAAATT
>NZ_VZAD01000017.1 GCF_009495355.1 Segatella copri | reverse complement strand
TATCCAAGTCAAGATACTTACCACTGTTGCGGTTCATGATTTTGAAGTTACCCGATAGACCGCTCTTACCATTTGGTTCGATCTTTATTGATGATACTTGCTTGTTCCACTCAGAACCCATATTAGCAGTAGAAGCTGTGTAAGATTTGCTCTTCCCGCCGAATCCATCATTCTCATAGACAACGACTTTGAAACCACTCTTCACCTTCAACGACGATATATCATCGTTTGTTATCCCATATGATTGTAATGAGGACAGCAAAAACTCTCCTTCTGGTAAGTCCACAGCCTTACCTTTGTAGTCGATATCAGAATAAAATGTTGCCACAGGATTATCGGCGTGTTTCGATGGAGGTTGTATCCCAACGAGCACATCTTGATTCATGGAATAGCCGTCTTTTGAACTACTTGCACCCAAGCCACTATTGTCGTCAGGGTTCAAAACGGATAGTTTGAAGTAGCCGTTGCACATTCCTCCCCATCCCCAATTGATATGAAAAAGACCGTTTCCATCATATCCATCACATACAAACGCATGTGCTCCACCACTTGATGTGCCTGCATAGAGGACCGGCCGGCGCTCTGCCAATTCTCGATATATCAAACTTTCCCATGCTTCGTTACTATAATTGTTACGAAAAAGATGTTGAACATTTCCATCGTAACCGAAGTTGTTCTTTAAGGCATTCTCCACTTCTGTAAAACCTGATCCAGTTCCATCAGGTCCATAGCCAGACTTAATGGCCTGCCCTACATATTGCATGAGTACAGCGACAGCAGTTGCCGATTGATCTGATTGACCATCACGATAACTGTCATTCATGCTTTTCCAATCGAAGACAACAGGTGGTAGTTCGTTTTCCGTGTATCTCCTATTATTATATGTAAACGAATGCTCTGAAATATTAGTGGTAGCAGATTTAGGCCATTGATGATAATACATCACTTGTGCAGCAGCTGTACATACGCAACCTGTTAAGCATCTGCGCCCTTCAACTAACGGACAGCGATCATAATAAGGACTACCTTGATTCCAGGTGCAAGATAGAAGGGGAGAGATAGCGCTATTGGCTTCACGTAGTCCATTATCATATAATGTGGTACTTGACGCTTTGACAGACGATGTGGATTCCAACGAACCTATCACATGGGCATAATAACGAAGCCATTCGCGCATATTATCTGGTATTTCATCTGCATTAAAACGACCTTTATCCGAGTAAGCAAGGATCTCCGCTGTTCGGTCATCTCCCGAAACAATAACAAAACCGTTATCATCATTGGTATTAAATACATAATACGGCATTGCTTGTGCTTTAGTCTTGCCTCTCACTTTAAAAAGGTTTTTTACATCTTCAGCTATAGTCTTACCATGCTTACTTGCAAAGTTTACTGCTTTCTTTCGCGCAGTACTCTGTGTTATAGGCTCTGCCCAAAGCAATGTAGCAACGAAGAGTAATAAAATGGTTAATAAGTTTTTAAATCTCATAAGTCTATAGTTTTTGTATTAAACAATTATAAGCGTCTTTATTAGCATCAAAATCTAATTTTGAATATTTCTTGAGCTACCTTTATCACATAAATTCCTGAAGGTTGGTCATAGATGGATATTGAGTCTACGTTCGATAGAACCCTCTCGCAACGTATCAGTCTTCCGCTTACATCATAGATAGTCAATTCTTTGCCTTTTGCACCT
>NZ_VZAD01000091.1 GCF_009495355.1 Segatella copri | reverse complement strand
GCGGTTTCCTCTTCTTCCCTGAGGGGAGAAGACCGAGATGAGAGGTGGACCCTCCCTTAAGGGTAAGGGAGGACTGGTGGGTTTTCGAAAGCCCCTTCTTTAATGGGAAAAAGCGGTGCAAATGAGCGCAATGAAAGTTCACTTTCAAATTGCCGAGTGCAGCCCGCTTTATCAAAAAAAGAAGGACGGGTTGATTTTAGAAAAAACTTAAGGTTCAAGGAAGTTCTTGTAGTTTTTCGAAGGTTCAAGAATTTACTTTTAGTTTTTTGAATGTCAAGAAACTACTTTTAGGCTTTCGAAAAACCTCTCTTAATGCTTAGGAGGTTTTTCGAAAGCCTTTTTTAAGCCCTATTTCCTAAAAAAAATACCATATTTTTAAATTATAAGTAGAAAAAAGATAAAATCTTATACGTAATCCAACATAAATTAGTATTTTTGCAATAAAATCACACTTTTCATAAAAAAAGTGTGACGAAAGTAAAAGTCATGTGCATAGGCTGCGTGCCAGATAAAAACCCATAAATACAATTCAAATGATGCACATTATGCAAAAAGCGACAAAGCTACGACAACCATCGGGTATGGTTGCAGCAAAAGACATAAAGTAGAAAGCGAATATGACGCAGGATTGCTTGAATTCACCTTCTACAGCCGACGTAAGCTACCGCTTACCAAAGGGCATTCACGTAACTGGGGCTGACGACAAATCGGATCCAGCTATAGAAGGAATGCCCTGAAGTCATCTGTTCATTTTTGGTGATATACTGATTTACCTATGGAATAAGATACGTTAAAATCCGATAAATCCTTGGCGGTTTAGTAATAAATATTTTTGTCAAATTCAAGAAGAATAAGACAATGAAAACAAAAGATCAAATATTAAAGATTAAGGCTGTGGTGCTTTACATTCTGAAGGCATTTCCAGAAGGAGTGGATTATATCCACCTCTTCAAGGTAATGTATTTTGCCCAGCAGGATCAGCTGAAAGAGTATGGCTTGCCAATCGTCTATGATACTTTTGTGGCAAGAAAGCATGGACCAGTTCCAACGTTGACCTATAAGGTCTTGCGTGGTGTAGAAGGAAAGACCGAAATTTCTTCTGAATTGAAAGACTTTGCCGCTTCTTTGGATATAGAACTATCTAAGGAAGGTCATCAACTTATTTTGGCTTCAAAGAATGCAGTTTGTGATATGGACGAACTTTCAGTTGCAGACGTCAAGATGCTTGATAAGTGGATTGCCAAATGTAAGGATGTAGATTCTTTTGACTTGTCGGACAAGTCTCACGAGGATAAAGCTTGGAAACGAGCGAAGCGTCAAGCTGACAAAACGGGTGAGGACACCAAGATTACTATGTATGACATGGCTGACGCTGCTGGTGCCAGCAAGGCTATGTTGGCAGTTATCCGTGAGCGCCAGTCTGTTCAAAAGGCTTTGGCATGGATTTAAGGGAACTACAAAAGGCTTATCTCGACAATCTTCGTCAAGTTACAGAAGAGAAGTTGGAGATAGGTTCATTAATCAGAACCATCATTTCTGTTGACGAGGGTTTGGTATTTAAGGATGGAAGAAAGCAGAAGCCAAAGAAGTTGGTTATTATAGGAGTCGATAAGTTAAAGAAGGTTTGTTATGGTTTTGTTTTGGTAAATACCAAGAAGAGTCCTAAATCAGCCTATTCTGCCTCATTTCTCTCTGCCCAGTATCTCCTTCATCAGACCGATTATCCTGAATTTTTGAAGTATGACAGTTATGTAGATTGTGGTATGCTTTTTTCCATTCCGTTGGAGAAACTCATGGAAGGAGAGTACTTCGGCTCTCTGACCGATTCAGACCTTCAAGGCATTTTTGATGTTCTCAAAACAACCGAGACTCTTACGAACAAGGAAAAAAAGCGATTCGGTATTATTTAATAAGGTCTTTGTCATAATGATGTATTATGAAAGATGGGGATAAGAATTACCGAGCTATGCTTCCATGTTACTATGTTGAAAAATCCAATGAGTTGAAGGAGTGCGCTTAGGCAATCCTTCACCCTAAAAGATAATGCAAACGAGCGCGATGAAAGCTGGCATTCAAATTGCCGAGTGCAGCTTATCTTCTGCAAATCGATTATAAAATAACTTTTTTCAAAAACTGATAGGTGTAACTACTTGTAATATAGTGGGGACACAATATTGGTGGTTTACGATTAAAACTGCATAAATACTTTATGAATCATCTTCATATAGGATTAAGGATTTAACAAAATATATAATTAGAGGATATGTAAGCCTATGAAATCTCCAATTGATGATACATTAAGGCAAATGCTTCAAGCCAAGCTGGAAGCATTGGAACAGTATTTAAATGCTGATGTGTTTGTATATTATGGCAGCTTGGCTCCTGTCTCCGCCAATATGTTTGCCAAATTAGTGGAAGATTTGAAAGCAGATGTCGTGAAGAGAGATAAGCTTTATGTCATTTTGACGACACTTGGCGGAAGTGCTGAAATTGTAGAACGATATGTCAACATATTGCGATACCATTATTCTGAGATAAACTTTATAGTGCCTGATTATGCATATAGTGCTGGAACTATATTCTGTATGAGTGGTGATAGAATCTTGATGGATTATATTTCCGTATTAGGGCCTATTGATCCGCAAGTCCCAAATAAGGATAATAAGTATGTAGCAGCATTGGGTTATCTTGATAAGATCAATGAGTTTATTGACAAAGCCAGTAAGGGTACATTGACAAAAGCAGAACTAATATGGCTTAAAGAACTGGATTTGGGTGAGATTCGTAGCTTTGAACAGGCACGTGATTTGACAACGGATCTCTTGACTAAATGGTTGGTAAACTATAAGTTTAAAAATTGGACAAAGCATCAAGATGGATCTACAGTTACTCCTGATGAAAAGGAATTACGTGCGATAGAAATCGCTAAGAATTTGAGTGACAATAAAAAGTGGAAGTCACATGGTAAGGGAATTTCTATAGCAGAATTACGTGCTCTAAAATTAAAAATAGAGGATTATAGCAAAGATGCAAATTTACGCCCTCTGATTCGTGAGTATTATAATGCTATGGATGAGTACGTTAGAATGAAAAATATAAACTTGTTTGTTCAAAATAGAGTGTTTTTATAAATATGGATGAATCTATAAAAATAGAAGAACTGTTCCGTACATATCCAAGTTCTGATACGGATGACTCTATAGTTACTTTTTTGGAAGATTTCGATGCCTATTTGAAAGAGATGAAGATTCCACAAACAAAAAAGCAACTTATCATGAATAAAGAGGATGTAAAACCTTGCATATTGAACATCAATAGTTAAGCAGCATATGAAGCTCTATCATTATACAAGCATTGAGACTTTGGCTCTGATTTTAAAGCATAAGACAATACGTTTTTCTCGCTTAGACAGAGTTGATGATCCTGATGAGTATGCTTTCTCAGGTGATGGTGTTACTCCAGCTCATTATTGTTTCGTTTCATGTTGGACGAAAAATAGCCGAGAGAATCTTCCTCAGTGGTATATGTATGGAAATTCCACGCATGGTGTGCGTATCGAGTTGGATTCAGATATGTTTGAACTTCAGGAAAACAGAGTGTGTCCAAATTTCTTGAATAAGAAATATTTTGAAGATAATGGGATAGTAGTCATGCCAATACAGAATGATGGCTTTTTAAAGGAAATACAGTATGTCGATAATGCCCAAGACATGAAGACACAAATTTTCAAAGATTTGGGATTTAAACGTGGTATTGATTTTAAGAAAATAGGTATCTACAAAAGTATGGATTGGGCTTTCCAGCAAGAATGCCGTTTCATTCTTTGTGCTTTCCCTCTTATGCCAAATGGGTTGGTAAATCCTATTTATGTGCTACAAAACAATATAAGTCCTAAACTATCCTATATAGATGTGCCTATAAAAGAGGAATGTTTGCGAGCAATCAAAATAATGTTAGGACCTAAAATGTTTGAGGCAGAGAAAACAATTGTAGGATCACTTATGCAGACTTATTTACAAAGGAATGACTATATCTGTAGTAGCTATACTGGAAAGTTATAAATAAATTTATGTCCCTTCAATTAAATAACAACAAGCGAATAGCGAAGAATACAGGTAAATCACCGTTAGTCCGTATGGCGGTACCGATATAAAATATTACCTTTGCATCCGTAATCAAAACAGTTTGATAATGGAAACAAGGGAATATTTCTAAAAAGTGATGCAGGACTACAATCAAAAGAGCAAAGGTAGTAGTTTACGCAAGTATTGTAAGTAACTCACCCGACTGATGGAGGAAAGCAAGACTTCATGTCCCTAATCCCATGCAATTATAACTCAAACAAAAAGGTGAATGTCAAGGCTGCCTAATTGGCAGCTCTGGCAATACCATTTAATAACATGTTTTTTTGAAAAATGTTGGATGTGCTAACTGCTGAAAATCAGTAGTTACGTTCTAACGGTGATTTACGATACTTACGGTACAGCTTATATGTGGATATACAATAAGATAAATGAGTTTGCGATAATAGCAAGAAAAATAGAAAAGTATGCATAGTGGAAATAAACCTACACAAACTCATTTAGTGTATGTAATGGGCTTTAAAAAACAAATATTAAAATTAGGAGGAATATTATGGTTTCTATATTAGTTAAAATAGTCGTTATAGTTGTGAGTGCTATCGCTGGTGGTTTCTTTGGAGCATGGTTTTCTTACCGATTCCAAAGCCGAAAAATCGTCAAGGTACGTCGTATAGCAATCAAGGCATTGGAAATCTTCTTGAATTATGCAAAGAAAAGACAGACTTATGACTTGGCTGCTTCGGAATTTAACAATAAGATTAACATAGTAGAGAAAAGAGCAATATTGGTTGCATTATGTAAGCTTGGTATTCCTATTGCAAAACCAGTTGATGACGTGTTTTGTATTGAACATGTTCGGTTTGAGCACGAGGAAATTGACCGAGATACGATCAATTTGATGATAGAACAAATCAATAAGGGTAATTGTGATGAATTATTTTTCTCTGATGTTGAAGCCTATTTCTCATCAAATTCTCGTTTGTTGGCAGTTAGGGCTGTAGCTAAAAAATATGTAGATATTGACTTTTCTAAATGTGATTATGACAAAACGAATAATGTCATTAATCATCCTAATTTTCCTATAGAGTTGTTTACCCCAGGTGAATTTAATGTTATAAGCGTCTTTAGACTACGTACCAATTGGGATGCTTATTTCGATGCTAATGGAAAGGCAATTCCAGAGAAAATGACTACTCTAAAGAAAGAGATAGATTTAGGTATTTGGGATACCTATCTATTTTGGGATTTGGAATCTTATCAGAATATGCAAAATCAAAGCAATATGGCAAATGTTTTTGCAAAAGTGATGTTGCAAAACATGGGTATTCAGCTAAATGCAACAGCCTCTAACGAGAAGTTTGATGAAAAGAAATAAGATGTTTACAATCAAATCTCCATTAGTAAATCTGATAGGCTAAATCTTATATGCTTGTCTCAAAGTGAAAGTAAGTAATATTGCTATGCAAGGATGCTACTTCATTTTGCGATATACAATACGGAATTTATAGAGTAATAATATATTGCATTATGATTAAAAAAGAAGATTTAGGGCATCTAAAGGTTGCCTTTTTTCTCGACCAAAGTTTAATCAAGGAAAAGATAATAAGTAGTAAATATTAGTTATAAGAAAATATCTCATACATCAAATGTTATTTGTAAAAAAGTTTTATCAAATAGATGGTGATGTTGTATGACTTTATATTATGAATAAAAATTTATTATTTGAATATTTAGTATTCCGTTTGGATGAATGGAAGAAAAAAATAGAGAAAAGGAATGAGAAGGTTCCGGCGTTTACAAAGTTGCGTCTTCAGAAAATCCTTTTTCTTGTATGTGCTTGGAATGTTGAGAATACAAATCGAAAGTTGTTGAATATATTCGATCAATTCTATGCTCTACCATACGGTCCTGTAGAAATTGATATCTATGATGCAATGAAAAATAACAAGATTTTTCAGCATATCAATTTTAATGGTAATGAATGCATCTATAGTAAAATTGAATCTTCTGTGTTTACTTCTGTATCAAGCAGATATAGAAAATGGATTGACGAAGCTGTGGACAACTTTATAAAAAATGATCGGAAGTATTTGACGATGCCTGTATTTGATTTAGTTGAGTTGACGCATAAATGGTCGGTTTGGCAAATTGCAATGCAATATGCAAAGTTGTGCGGTCATAACAGAGAAAAGATGACTTCATTGGAAATTATAGAGAGTAAAAAATGTTATGACTAAAAAACGTGCTATTTCTTTAATAGAAAAGGTTGATGAACTTTTTAAAAGTTTATTTCCTGATGGTTGGATAGACTCTTTAGAATGGTCTGATGAAGAAAAAAGTAGAAAAAGTTTTTTCTTAGGCAAGGGTAAAATATCGGATGCAGAGAGTAAATTGTTTGTCCTTTTTAGTAATTTGGTAATGCAAGGAGATCATTTACGTTTTCCTACAGATGGCATAGATAGTTTATTGGATAAATGTACTTATGAAATAGTTGAAACTGGAGATAATAAGCAAAAAAACTCTTTGCAGAATGATTATCAGCAATTGCTGATAGAACTAAAGTCTGCAATCATGTTGACAAAGTTCTATATTTATATCACTTCTGAGATATATGAAAAAAGAGTTTCTCGAAAAAGAATATTGAATTTTATAGAAGTAGATAAACCCTCTTCTAAAAGGGATTCATGGTTAACATTACTCGATACTATAATAGATATTTGGCTATTTGAATATCGTTTTTCATACGATCAAAGAAAAATCAGAGACCTTCTTATTTGCAAAGAGCATCTGGAAAAAGCAGAAGGTAATATTGTAGATAGTGATGCAAAGAAAAATGTTGATTTAGCAATTTCAGAGATAGACATTTTACTTTTAAAACTTTCTCATTTTGCAAAAAATATGCGAATTGAGTATCAGTTTAATTTTAAAAATTCAGTAGTTGCTCCAAAAGGGATAGACATGTCTGCTAATGACGTGTATTCAAATTTTCTAAAATTTATTAATCCCGAAATATATATATTAGAAGAGGACGTTTATCAGTGGCAAAGTCATCCTAATAAGCGATGGGCTAAATTAGGTCAGATGGTCCTGCTGATGAGATATTATACAAAAGTGACAAAGAATGTAACGCAGGCAGAAAATTTATTAAAAGAATATGAACTTTTCTATGAAGATAAAGAAAAAACTATGTTCTATGAATTTAATAAATATGCTCTTCGGTCAGTTAGAGTTTATATGTATAATTGTCTATTTTCTTTAAAGTGTAAATATCCAAAAATATTTTCTTTCAAGGACATAAGAATATGTTTGGATAAAATTATTACCATTCAAAATATGTGTATGATATATAATTATCATCCATATCAAAAGGCTATAGAATATACCATCAAATCTATAAAAGAAGATATAGTCAATAGGGTTGACAAGAGTATCTTGATAGAGAAAATGGATTGCGTTAAACAATGGAATGAATTATTCCACGACAAAATTGAATGGAGTAAACAAAATCAATGTTATGCTTTTCAGCTAACATTTAATGAATGTACTGAAATTAACAATGAATATAGATTATTTCATCCCTCATCGTTTAGTCGTCCATTGAAATTTGATGATATTTTTAAGAAAAGGGACCAATTAGATTGGGAATATTCAATGCTAGAAAGCGAAATTGAACGATATGAAGATATTTTGTCTATACAAGAAGCGCAAAAGAAAATTAGCAATATGGAGCGTAAGAACATGGAGCAGATGGGATTGTTTATTACAATAACCACATTCCTTGTAGGCTTATTATCTATATTTATAGGAAATGATGCAAAAGTTTCTATTATAGAAAAAATGCGTTATGTTGTAGCGTTAGGTTGTATATTGATAGTTTTTGTCTGTTTGGGCTATTTTGCAGTAAAGGATAAGTATGATAAGACAAAATGTTGGCTATTTGGTATCTTAATGATATTATCATCATTGAGTATTTTATTTATTTGCAAATAGACATTGAAAAAGAATGATAGCAATCAATAAATGAGTTGTGAGAAGCTGATAATGTAAGCAGATACAGAACATCGGATAGAGTAGACTGGTGCATAGTTCCCCATGCGGTCCCATCCCGCACAAACACTCTGGCGAAACCTCAGATGCCCCGTCAACCATATAGCGCAGCGGATAAGAGCGACAGGAGGAGCGGTTTTCTCTTCTTCTCTGAGGTTCCTGTCCCCCGGAAACAGGAGAACCGAAGAGGGGCGTATAGACTATTGAAGAAGAACGAGAAGAGAGATGATGCCTTCTTTAATGGGAAAAAGCGGTGCAAATGAGCGAAATGAAAGTTCACTTTCAAATTGTCGCGTGCAGCCAGCTTTATAAAAAAAAGGACGGGTTGATTTTAGAAAAAAGAAAAAACACAAGAATCTGATTGAGGCTATCGTAGAGAGCAACCGTACCCGCAAAGACTATATCGCCGATGCCGTATTGCAGAAAGCTGGCTGGTATAGCTATACCGAGAACAACCAGTTTGGTGCCGAAGTCAGTTCATGCGTCATCGGTGTCTATTGCCTGACGATGAAATCCAATTCCGACAACTTCCGCCAGTCTGCCATTCAGGGCATCATGAAGCGTATCAAGGCAAAGGGTGCAGAGGTGATCATTTATGAGCCAACACTCGAAGATTGCAGCACCTTCTTTGGCAGCAAAGTAGTCAATGACTTGGAGACATTTCTTCACATTGCTATCCATGCAGCACTTCAAGAGAGTATCACCATAAACTCCGGTATGCTCAGCAACCAATACAGCATTGCTTGGAAGGGCTTCTAAAAACCTTCCGATATTCTTAAAATAGTTCTTTACAACCTTATGTGAAGGTTGGTTTGATACTTTTTTTGATGTCAAGTCGAAAAAACTTACGTCAAATTTCTCTTTTGCCAAATTTATTCCGTATATTTGCATATTGAATAAAGTTTTTTATAAGAAGGGTGCTCCGTTCTGAGCGGCTACAACTATACTACGAGTCCTGTCTTGTTCTACACAAGCAGGCTAATTTACTCTCAAGCTTCTGCTCAGAAAATATCCAGTTCCCCAAACAGGGCTAAGCCTTTACTATGTTAGAAAGGGCACAGGGTTAACGCTGGATATGGAGTATTCTTCTTTTTTATTGTACTTATCTATTTTCCTGCAAAGTTAACAAAAGTTTGCAGATATAAAGATTTTACCTCTTTATTTTTCCAAGTGCAAATATAATAGTAAGGGCAAAAGCTTTACATATCGCAAAGAATTTTCATTTTTTATTAGGTGTTTTTTTAAGCTTTTGCCCTTACAGGGCGCCAGGCTAACGCTCACAAACCCAGGGCGTTGCCCTGGGCTAAGAGCTTCTGCCCCTTCAGGGCGTGCTGCTTGCGTGAGCTTGGGCCTTCAGGGCGTGCTGGTTCTGTGAGCTTAACATTAAACACTAAAAATTCCCTTCAAGGCTGTTGTCCCTTAACTTCTTTAACTCCCCATGATATAGCAGAAAGGCTGTTGGCTATAACTTCTAACGACCGAAGGGAGTGATAACTTCTTTAACTTCTATAACTTCCCTTCCAAAGAAACTTCTTTAACTTCCCTCCCAAAGAAACTTCTATAACTTCTGGACTTGCTAAAGTTTACTCACAATAAAAGGAGAATAAAAAATCCCCGCAGCGGAGAAAGCTGCGGGGGAAGTAGTCAGAGGTTAGATGTGGAAGTCGATGTCTTCGAGCCAGTCTCGAACATCGAAGCACGGACAGTCCTTTCGGACATTAGGCAGGTCGCGGTGGCCCAGGATCTCGGCATCGGGATAATCCACGCACAGGCTATGCAGCAGTTCCTCCATCGTCACCTTCTGTGCCAGGGTACGGGTGTCGGCGGGATGGCCGTTCGCGTCGAGTCCGCCCTCATAGCAGATACCTATGGAGTGGGCGTTGTAGTGGCGGGCATGAGCCCCTGCGATGCGCTCCGGCCGGCAGGGATAGAGGGTGCCGTCCTTGGTGATGTAATAGTGATAGCCGATGGTGTCGAAGCCGCGGGCCTTATGACAGGCTTCCAGTTGTTCAACAGTGAAGTTCTGGTTCACTCTCGTGGCGCTGCAATGCACCACAATCAGATTGATGTCTCTCATGATATTCGTTTTTTACTCTTTTACCCTTTTTACCTTTTTACCCTTTTACCTTTTTACCTTTTTACCTTTTAAAGGTTCTGACAGGAGCTGACGCAAAAAGCGCTGGTTATCGCTGTGAGTACGGTGATGATGAAGTTGATGACTGCTTTCCAATTTTCTTTTTTCATGGTGATAAATGTTTTAAAATGTTTAGTGTTTAATTGAACTTTCGCATATCAGGAAGTTAAAGGAGTTAAGGAAGTTAAGGAGTTAAGACGTAAGTCTTGCTGCTTAAAAAACTACGCCAAAAAGACTGTTGTCTTAACTCCCCTCTAATTTAACTTCTGAAAGTCGGGCGATGGTTATTCTCCCTCGCCGCCTCCGGGATTGTCGCCTCCAGCAGATGGGGTGTCGCCGCCCTGAGAGGTACCGCCGCCACCAGATGGAGTGCTACCGCCACCCTGAGAGGTACCGCCGCCCGACGGAGTAGAAGGAGAGACCTTGTCGGTGGTGCCGTCACCAGTGAGCGCAGTAGCCTTCTTCAAGGTAGCATCGAGGTTGAGCTTGTCGCTCATCAACTCGCCAGTGGCACGGGCACGGAGCTTCACGCCCTCGATGTTCTTGGTGATGGAGAAGTCCTTCTCGGTGTCGGCACCCAGCTTGTTCTTGATGCCGATGGAGAAAATCGCCAGGTTGTCGATCTTCACGGCGATGCCTTGCAGGGCAAGTTCCCTGACGCAGATCACCATGTCGGTGAGCATGCCCTTGATGGCACCGGGCGAGAAAGGCGTGTTGTGGCCCGACATGTGGGTGGCAAGACCGTCCATTCCGATGGTTTGAGTTACTACAGGGTATGCGTAGTATTTGCCGTACGCATTCGGCATCTTCTTGTTCTTGTTTTTCTTTAAATTGTAGAGAATCATGGTGTTAAGTTATAAAAGTTAATAATATTTAGCGACAAAGGTCTGCGCGCTCGTCCCGATGTTTCGCTAAGTCACTCTCTCTGAATGACGATGCAAAGATACGACATTTTTGTGAGTCAACTATACGCTAATGGGCATAGGCCGAAAAAAAGTGCAAAAAAATTATGGATCACCTATAAAATCGTAAATAATCTCGCGCTGGGCGGGCGAAAAGTACCGTTTCTTGGTGCGATAGCCACAGGCCCGCAGCTTCTCAACGAGGGGAGGGCAGCGGTTGATCCAGCGCATCAGGTGGTTGACAGCCACGTGGCGCTCGGCATCAGGGAAAAATTCGTGGGCGAGGTCGTGCTTGCTGATGTAGTCTTTCTTCATGATAGATGTTTTATTTCTTCGTTAGCGATATAATGTTTGTCATGTCTCAATAAGTCACAGAGAAAGCTCAGTGACTTACCGGGAAATCTCTGTAAGTCATTGGCTGGCTTCCTGTTCCATCTTGTCGCTCGCACAATAGAAGGCTTCGGTGTTGATCTCGGCCCCCTCCTTCTCGACGACAAACCATCCGTTGCCCTTGCGGCGATGAGCCTTGGGGAATCCCAGCCTTGACATGATGCTGCCGATGCTCTGGTATTCAAAGTTCTTCCGCATGACAGGGTTGGTGCAGATGCGCTCCACAATCTCGGCGGTATAGCGGAACTTGATAAACCGCTCAGACGTGTCGGGAGTCGGAACACGATAGAAACGCTTGATTTGCTCCTCAGCATAGTTGGGCACCATGAAGAGCAAGTTGTGCTGTTGCATTTCGGCGATGTCCTCCTGGGTGAGCCAATACACCCATCCATCCTCGCCACGCATTTTCCGCTCCTTCACCTCCTTGCCAAGAGCCACGCACTGGGAGTAGATACCC
This sequence comes from Segatella copri, assembly GCF_009495355.1. Taxonomy (GTDB): domain Bacteria; phylum Bacteroidota; class Bacteroidia; order Bacteroidales; family Bacteroidaceae; genus Prevotella. The sequence continues at coordinate 87,961 of NZ_VZAD01000091.1, read as the reverse complement.
ACATAGTCCAACGGCTCGTCTCTCGGGCTCACGATGCTCTCCGCAATCCAGGGCGAGTAGCGTCGGTTCTCCGGGTCGGTGATGATCTGCTGGTTGTTGGTGGTACCCGCCACTGTGGCACGATGGTCCAGGTCGCTGCGGAATCGGTCGTAGGGCCTTCGGATGGAGAAATGCAGTTTGGTCATGTTGCTCTTGAAGGCATTGAGGTTCTTGCCGAAAGCGGTGTCGAACTCGTCGAGGCACATCAGGATCTTGCATGAGAAAGCCTCCATGAAGTCCTTGTCGGTGTATATCGCCGCCGACTCGTTGAGGTAGTAGTCGCGGAGCTGCGGCGGCAACAGGTAGTTGAAGAACGTGCTCTTGTAGATGCCGCCCTTTCCCACCAGGATGAGCATCACCTGGTTGACCACCTCCGGAGTGACCCATCCCACCACCATCGCCACGATCCACTTGCAGAAGTATTTCTTGAAGGTGGCCTGGTCGTGGTGGTAGCCCTGATGAGGGATGATGCGTATGCGGTCAGCCAGTTCGCCGATGTAGTCGCGTTTGCCGTCCCATGGCGGCAGCGACCGGAGGTAGTCCTCCACAGGGTCGCACTGCACGGCAAAATCGCTGTGTATGACAGAGATGAGCTTCTGCATGTTGATGTTCATGCCCTCTTCCTCCATCTTCACCCAGATCGAGTTGAGGATGTTGTCATCCAGGTTCACCCACTTCAGGAACTTAGGATTTCCCGCCATGCGGCTCATTATCTCGTGTCTGCCGGTCACCAAGTTGCGCTGTATCTGGTATCTCATCGAGAGCCACTGCTTGATATACTTCACGGAAGTTTGCCCGCGATACGACTCGCCCTCTCTGAAATAGTGCCAGGAGCCGAACCGCTCTGTCTTCTTGTAGCACGACTTGATGACGGCAGCCGTGTCGGGATATTCGTGAGAGAAATGAGCTTCGGCATAGTCGAGAGCCTCCCTGAATTCGATGCCATAGCGGTTGCAGATGCTTCCGAAGTACATCACATACTCGTTGTGGCGGTGCGGCTCGAAGACGAGCCCCCAGTTGTGGAGCGTTTCCATGACGTGCATCTTCACCTCCTCCATGGTAGGTTTCTCCGCCGACAGTTTGATGCCATTGGCTTTGCTTCCCCTGGCTACCTTGGAGCGCTCGGCAGCCTGCTTCTTGCTGTTCTTCTTGCGCAGCAGGGAGGAGGTGAACTTAGCCAGTTCCTTGTCGGTGAGGACTATCGGTTCAGCATCCCAGTTGAAGAAAGCCTGTTCGTCGTGGGCGAGTCCCGACAGCCGTAGGAAGTCCACGCACTGCCGGTCGGCCTTGATGCCCAGCAGGGAGTCGAACAGCGCCATCGCCTTCTGCAGCATCGCCTGGTGCAGTTCCACGAAAGACAGTTCGCATCCCTCGGGTCGCTGATAGCCCACGATGATGCGCAGCCCATTGCCGCTGATGGTGCGGTAGGCGATGAGGACGTGTGGAGAATGTCTGATGAGTTCGAAGAGAATCCCCATGGTCTCAGAGGACAAATGGTCGTAGTCGAGTCCCAGGCATCCCACTTCGCCCATCACGTTTTCCAGCAGTCTGCCCCTGCCGTCCAACTGTGCGGCGAAACAGATGCCAGTCGACAGCGGTTTTACCTTGCTGTCGGCAAGTTGCTTACTCACGGCCAGAGCCTTTCGATACGACTCAGTGATGGCAGCCAGTTCGTGGTTGCGCAAAATCAGATCCTCCAGCTCCTGACGGCAGCTTAGTGGGCGGCTCATCTTAGAGTCGAGCTGAGAGAAGACAGATGGCATGAAACCATCGCGTGACGTTGTGAACGCCTTTTTTAATATATTCATTCTTTTTTATATGTTTTATGGCATTACCCATATAGTTAAATTTCTTTCTTTATTTAATTTCTTTCGCGTATGCGTGTGAAAGTAAGAAACGAGGGTTCACCCTTCACATCAGCGTCGGAAGTCCGATAAACAGACGGGTTTCGGGGCGTGAACCCACCCTTCACAGGTATTCACGGAGATGTCACAAATAGCGTCAAACGGTGAACCCTTGGTGCAGCAAAAGTCCGAAAGGTGAACGCTCTTTATATAGGGAGTTTTCCAATAGGAAGTATGCTTAGACAGGTAGATTGTAACCGATGACAAAGATAAAATTAAATACATAAATAACCAAAATCTATATGTTCTACATGTAGAGTATAAAATTAACAAAAATTATGGCTTACATCAAGCATTTTACAAATCTTAACGCCTTTTTTGGGCATGTTTTGCACGCAGAAAAGCCCGGATTCGATAGGCGACGTAAGGAAGACCATGTCCGTCCGAAGACAATTAAGCGAGTCTAAGACGGAAAAGTTTTAGAGTTGGCCCAGGCCTATCTGCTCACCCGTCATACCCTCAAGACCGTATCGACGGACCGCCAGAAATTTGAGAAAATCTGCGAAATCCTCGACGCCTTGGAGGCCGACAACCAGGCAGCCAATCCCGGCGACGATCCCCTGTTCGAAGGCGGCTATCTGGCCGCCTTCCGCCGCCTGATGACTCAAGTCTGGGATAGATGATTCCGAATGTTCAGAAGTTATCTTTATGGGGAGTTAAAGAAGTTATCCCATAAGCATTCGTTCTGAGCAAATTGATGACAGCAGAGCAAAAGTACCTTTAGCTTGCATTGAGGAAAATAACTTTTTCCCAAAAACATTTGGAAGTATCACAGAAAAAGTATATCTTTGTATGCAAAGTTTAATTATAAGGAGGTTAAATATGAACATAGAAGAAAAAAAAGCAGATTTTATGCGTCGTTTCAAGGCTTCGAGGGAGCGAAAGGCTGAATACATAGCGCAAATGGAGAAGCGTATGCGTGAGGACTATCGTCGCAGAACAGGTAAGGAAGCAGAATCATTTTGTGTGTTGTAATAATGAAGCAATTAGATTTAGTGAAGATTAATAGGTGTGCACCTTATTTTGGTAGATGAATATGGAATAGACAATGTTGCTGCTGTAATCATCAGAAATGACAATCCTAACCTTGGTAAAGTATTGGCAGAATTTGGAGAAACAATAGAAATGTTTAGCCATAAACCAAGTATAGGTTAATAATGCAATATTCTTCATTCGAGTTTTGATAAGTGCAGAGCTATAGGCTTTGAGGAACCAAAATAACTTTTTCCAAAAAACTGATAGGTATCACTGCTTGTATTATAGTGCGGACTGTCAGTCTTGGTGTAATACTGTAGGTGTATCAACAATGTGATCTCAAAGCTGCAAGCAGCCCCTTAGCAAATCCTTGAGTGAAAGCGGGTTTATCCCCGCACAAAAAACTGCAGCTCCGCTGCTGGCGAAGACCTCTGATGGTCCGCCAACCTTAGAATGAAATGGTTACGAGCGACGTTTCTGTCCCCTACAAGGGGAACCGAAGGGGTCGTAAAGACTATTGAGAGGAGCGGTTTCCTCTTCTTCCCTGAGGGGAGAAGACCGAGATGAGAGGTGGAGCCTTCCTTAAGGGTAAGGAAGGACGGGTAGGTTTTCGAAGATCTCTTAAGGTTCAAGGAAGCACTGGTGGGTTTTCGAAAGACCCTTCTTTAATGGGAAAAAGCGGTGCAAATGAGCGCAATGAAAGTTCACTTTCAAATTGCCGAGTGCAGCCCGCTTTATCAAAAAAAGAAGGAGAATTGCAGAAAGATTCAGTTTGGGCAAAATTTGCCTGCACTGCCTCAGACGGCAAAACATATCGGTTTGATTATTATAATTTAGATGTTATAATATCTGTTGGTAATGGCGTAACGAGTCTCATGATCGTTGGCTCATTATAGATGATAGCCTCTATCATTGTGGTCATTCATTAAATGCCAATGGTGGTCACAAGATTTCCGCCATAGCCCTGATGGGAACCTCTCCAGAGTCAATCCTGTCCAAAGTCGAATAAAAAGTATTATCATCACCTATCAAGGCTGTCCCAAAGCAGCAAGCAGCCCTTTAGCAAATCCTTGAGTGAAAGCGGGTTCATCCCCGCACAAAAAACCGCAGCTCCGCTGCTGGCGTAGACCTCTGATGGTCCGCCAACCATATAGCGAAGCGGTTTGAGCACCGAGTAGGGCGGTTTCCTCTTCTTCCCTGAGGGGAGAAGACCGAGATGAGAGGTGGACCCTCCCTTAAGGGTAAGGGAGGACTGGTGGGTTTTCGAAAGACTCTTAAGGTTCAAGGGAGGACTGGTGGGTTTTCGAAGATCTCTTAAGATTCAAGGAAGTACTTGTAGTTTTTCGAAGGTTCAAAAAATTACTTTTATTTTTTCGAATGTCAAGAAACTACTTTTAGGCTTTCGAAAAACCTCCTTAGCATTAAGAGAGGTTTTTCGAAAGCCTTTTTTAAGCCCTATTTCCTAAAAAACACCATATTTTTAAATTATAAATAGAAAAAAGATAAAATCTTATACGTAATCCAACATAAATTAGTATTTTTGCAATAAAATCACACTTTTCATAAAAAAAGTGCGACGAAAGTAAAAGTCATGTGCATAGGCTGCGTGCCAAATAAAAACCCATAAATACAATTCAGATGATGCACATTATAAAAAAAACGACAAAGCTACGACAACCATCGGGTATGGTTGCAGCAAAAGACATAAAGTAGAAAGCGAATATGACGCAGGATTGCTTGAATTCACCTTCTACAGCCGACGTAAGCTACCGCTTACCAAAGGGCATCCACGTTACTGGGGCTGATGACAAATCGGATCCAGCTATAGAAGGAATGCCCTGGGGTTATCTGTTCATTCACAACAAGACAGCCCAGGCTTTTGAGCATGAGATGATTTCCCTTTATAGCTATAATATAGTAAGGAATGTGGTTCGATACCACCTAGAGGTACATATTTGAAATTGATTTGTTCTTGTGACAATTCTGTTATCTCTTAAATAATTACCAGAAGATGATTTACAAAAATACTGATTCGCAAAAGCTTCCAGATGCATTGGAACTCAGAAGAATTTTGAATATATTTCAAGACCGCTTCCCTGTTAAGCATTTGATGCCTTCCGAAAGTATAGTTGATGGAGCAGAAGATAAATACTTGTTGACTCAACTTTCTGATGGAATGACCGTGTTAAAGCCCAATATCACTCATCAGGGTCTTTTGTTCTATGGAAATTCTGAATTTAATTCGAAACAGTTTGTTCTTGCATATTTCAAAGCTCCTACTCATAACAATATGCTTGAAAGAAATGTCAAGTTAGAGCAGTTTAAATTACTTATAGAGTCTTTTCCACTTTATGCTATGCTTAAGAATGGTATAGATTTACCAAAGAGTAATACAAAGATAAGAATGGAAAATCCATACGGAATTGCATCTGCTTATCATTTGGATTCTCCTTTCTTAAATCTGACATCCTCTATAGATATTGCATTGTTTTATGCTACTCATAAATATGAAGATAATAAATATGTACCTGTAAAGGACGGTATTGGTGTTGTTTATTTTTATGTAATGGACAAGCCTTTTGGGCAAATACCAGGATTGTTCACTCTAGGTCTTCAAGTCTTTCCTCGAACCTTTTATAATAAACAGTTCTTGTTAAGATTGAAGCCTAACGAAGATTTCAATAAAAAAGACGGAGTGTTTGGATTCTCTTTTAGACAGTCAGAAAAGGCTTCTGAAGAAATCGCAGAAAAGATTAGTGCATATAAGAAAATTGGTGATACGAATGATTTCCTGGCAAAGAAGTTAGCAAAACTATCAGATAAGGTATATCAGAAAGCTGTTGAACTTAATTACTCATACAATCCTTCTGATGATTTAGTTGATAATATTAAATATTTGACTAATAATGGTGAAAAACCACTTCTGCCAGGAGCGCCACAGTTTACTAAGGACGATCTCAATGATGTGAACCTTTATGACTTGTGGAGTCGCTTTTGTGATAGTATTTATTGTGAATCAGAAAAAGAATATTTGATAATGGAAGAATTGCGTAAGGTTCCATTTATGGTGAAATATGAAAATCATTTTAAATAAATTGTATCATGAAGAAGGATAATTATTCCATTACATATATAGCAATAATAGTATTCGTTCTTATCTTTGGATGCTATTACATTTATATTGCTGAGTTGCCAGAAATTATTAAATATTCTGGTGATTTTAAAGGTGGCTTAGAAAAAACCGGTCAGTTAGGTGATAGTGCAGGCCTTATCAATGCTTTATTCTCAGGCCTCGCTTTTGGAGGTGTGATTCTTACCATCATTTGGCAGATCAACAATGATAGAAGAAATCGCATAGCAGATCAAAAAACACAATTTGAGAATACCTTCTTTAATATGAGTCAAACATTTGAGGATATAATTGAGGGTTTGACTTTAGAGAAAGAAGATAATGATGCTGATCATGTTGATAGTTTATTGGTTAATTTATATGGAACAGAATCAGGGGATGGCAAGTTATCTCAAAATTCTGAAAATATAAAGGGTCGTATAATATTTCGGTATCTCTTCATGGAACGTAAGGTAGAAGGTAAAACGCTTAGAGATAGTATCAAAGATAATGGTATAAGTGCCTTTGAGAAGATTATGGATGGTCTTCTAGATCATTATTTTAGGTATTTTTATCGAATATTGAAGTTTATAGATGGATCGGATTTGATTACAATAGAGGAGAAATATTACTATACTTCCATATTAAGGGCTCAACTTTCAGAGTATGAACTTGTTATGATTTATTATAATTCCTTATCGGAGTTTGGAAATGAAAAGCTCAAACCTTTAGTAGAGAAGTATAGTATGATGAAAAATTTGCGCAAAAATGATTTGGCTATATCATTAGAGGAAGAAGCGGAAAAGCTTCCTCGTCATTTCTCTGATTCTGCTTTTAAACATAAGGTAAGCTTTGAGGGTAATTGGATATCCATATTGATTCGATCAATATTTGCATCTATCGTTATTGTATTATTCTTGGAATTAACGAAGACATATTTGAATGACTTTATTTTCAGGGATATACTTTCGCTGAAACTTTTCAGGAATAGTTCAGGTACTTTTGTTGCACTCTTAATTGCTAGTTTATTGCTGTATGTTATCCAACTGTTTTTTGAAAATAAACGAGTTGAGATTATCAAACGCAGCTACACAAGAAAATGGGATGAAGCGAGATATATCTTGAGTCGTTATTATGATGCTGGAAATCTCACAGTGCTTATACCTATAATCGTTTCACTAGTATATCTTTGTGGAAGTCACCAATGGTACGGCTATGGATTTTTACTATATGTACATATAATAATTCTATGGTTAATGGTAAAGCCTTTGATGGCAGTGATATTTACTGGAGTTAAGATGTATGAAGTGAAGTGATTTTGACTTCTGGATTATTCGTGTAATTTTATGGTGACGCTGTATCTGGGAAAAACTAGATGTAGTGTTATTAAAATGTTTGAGTATTGAAGTATGGAAACGAAAAAGTATAAAATAGAGATAGATCCAAGAATATTAGAGCTATTGGGTCCTAATTTGTATACCAATATTTACTATGTGTTAGCAGAGTTGATAGCCAATGCTTATGATGCTGATGCCCACAATGTCTATATAATCTCTGAACCTAATGCCATTCGTGTTGAAGATGATGGTCATGGTATGTCATATAGTAAAGGTGGTATTGCAAAATATTTGGGTGTAGCAAAACTTTCGAGAACCAATGCAACAGATTCTTTGACAGAACTTGGAAGGCAAAAAATGGGTCGCAAAGGAATTGGTAAGCTTGCTGCACTATCGGTATCGGAGAATGTCGATATTTTGACCATTTCAGATGGTGAAAAATCGGGTTTTGTTTTATCTCGTCACCCCCATGAAGGAGGAACGCTACAAGCAATAAGTGAGCAGAATGTTGTCTTCAAAAAGGTTGAAAATCATGGTACTGCTATTATTATGAAGAATCCTGAATATCATCTTCATAAAACCAATGATGCAATAAAAAGAAATATAGTTAACATATTCCCTTTGATAGACAAGGATTTTAGAATCCATATAGTGAATACTAATGGCAAGGATGACATTATAGAACGTTTAGATGAGGTTTTTGCCAAGAGCTTATGCTCTATTATTACTCTAGGTGATGGATTTAAGGAATTAGCAAAAAAAGTTAAGGTCTCTTATGCGGAAAAGAAAGATTTTCTTATAGATGTTAGAGATAGTCATAAAATTCCACTTCGGATGAAAAATTCGCAAGGTGAATTTAAAACATATGAACTTATAATAAATGGCTGGATTGGAGCCTATGAGACAACTAAAGGTAGAAAGAAAGATACGTCTGATTTCCCAGATAATTTTATATCTTTGTATGCTCACAAGAAAATGGGTGAGTTTAATATATTGCCAAAAGTTGGTAAAAACTCCTTGATTGAATCCTTCATTGTTGGTCAGTTGTATGTAGATTTGTTTGAACTTTCTGAATTGCCAGATATGGCCTTAAGTAATAGGCAGGGGTATAAAAGCGATGACATAAGATATGAAGCAGTTATAGAGTATGTTCGAAAGATATTATTGCCTGCAATCATTAATAAAAGGGCTACTTATGCAGCACTTAAAAATGCTTCTGTTCAAAAAAAACAATTGAATGAACAGAAGAAAAAAGAGGAGACTCTTAAAAGAGCTATTGATAATTTTAGACGAAAAACTGGTAATGCTATTTCAGATAAAATTAAACTGAATTCTCAATATACCGCACAAGAAGTGCATGAAGTTGTAGATCAGGCAATCAATGATAATATTCCTGATTTTGGTATAAAAAAGAAAGTTGATTCTGCCAAAAAGAAATTATTGATTAGTCAGACAAGTGCAGATAAATCTTTGTCTGATCTGGTTTATAATTTTTTATTATTTAATGGTGTTCCTGCAAAAGAGATAATTTATTCAAATTGTGATGATTCAGTGTCAAGAATACCTGAAGATGTGCCTATATTTGACTATCTAAGAGATTTCTTTGTTAATAGTTACTCTGATCAGAAGATATATGTCATCTTTATTACAAGTGAGCATATTAAGGGTTCTTTTGGAACTATGGCGGAAATAGGAGCTGCTTGGATTACAAAAGCTGATCATAAGATCATCAATATCTCTGATTTTAGACCAGAAAAGCCATTGAATGATACAGTGACATGGCAAACTTCAATTGTAGATGAAGACGGTAATGTTTCCATGACAAAACTTAATGCAGATTTATTTTGTGCAAAAATAGAAAGCTTATGTGTTAAGTTAGGTTATACCCCAAAAGATAGGGAAACCAATATGACAAGATTGATTAGTTCTATTAAAATCGTAAAGTAATGCGTAGGGGGCGAAAAAGAAAACCATATACAGAAATAGATGTGGTAGATTTATTCTGTGGAATTGGTGGATTAAGCTATGGTATGAAATCGAAAGGTTTTCATATTCAGGGTGGTTTCGACTTGGATAAAACCTGTCGCTTCGCTTATGAGTATAACAATGAGGCACCTTTCTTTTATAAGGATGTCAAAGAGGTAACTAAAAAAGATATAACTTCGCTTTATCATGAGAATTCTGTGAGAATCTTGGCTGGTTGTGCTCCATGTCAACCTTTTTCATCTTATGCATTTAAGAATAAAGAAAAAGATGCAAACAAGTATGACTTGTTGTATGAGTTTGGAAGACTGGTATCCGAAGTAAAACCTGATATTGTTACGATGGAGAATGTACCTGCTATAAAAGCATTCAAGTTGAAAGATGTCTTGGGTGATTTTGTGGCATTATTAGAGAGCAAGGGTTATCATGTATCCGTCAATATAGTCTTTTGTCCTCAATATGGAATTCCTCAAACAAGGAAGAGACTGGTTCTTCTTGCCTCTCGTTTGGGTGAAATTAAATTGATTCCGCCAATAATAACGAATCCTAAGGATTATAAAACTGTAAGACAAACGATAGCAGAACTTCCACCTATAGTGGCTGGGGGGATGAACCTTCAAGATCATTTACATCAATCTTCGGCGTTAACTCCTTTGAATCTACGTCGTATTCAAGCGACAAGAGAAGGTGGAAGCTGGAAGGAATGGCCTGAGAACTTAAAGCTTCAATGCCATAAGTCAGAATCTGGACGAAGTTTTGGAAGTGTATATGGAAGAATGAAATGGGATGAGCCAAGTCCTACGATGACAACCCAATGTACAGGCTATGGTAATGGTCGTTTTGGACACCCTGAACAAAATAGGGCTATTTCTGCTAGAGAAGCTGCATTGTTGCAAACGTTTCCTATGTCTTATAGATTTTTTGAAGATGAAAAAAAAGTTTCATTGGTAAAAGCTTCTAGATATATAGGTAATGCAGTACCTCCTGTGTTAGGTGAGGTGGTAGCACAAAGTATATTGGAACATTTAAGCATATATTATTGATATGATGGATACGGGAACACTTAGGTGGAAATTTGACATCAGCGCCTTTCGTTTGATTGGTCGTGATCTTATTACTGATAGAGTAACTGCCTTATTTGAATTAGTGAAGAATTGCTATGATGCCAATGCAAACGTGGTGTCTGTACATTTTAATAATGTTAGTCCTGATAGTAAAGGCGTTAGTTCTATTGTCATAGACGATGATGGATATGGCATGTCTTTTGAGGATGTCCGTGATAAATGGATGGTAATTGGAACATCAAGTAAGCGTAGAAACAAGATTTCTCCATCACCATATTCAAGAAGATGTGTCGGTGAAAAAGGAATTGGGCGTTTTGCCGTTGATAAGCTAGGAGATTATATAACAATCAAGACAAAGAAAAAGGGAGAGAAACAATGGCTTACAGTAACAATAGATTGGACAAAATATGAGGACCAAACTATGGCAGAAGGAGAGCAAGATTTGTTGTTTACTGATGTTGATAATAAATTTCAGTATCAATCATGTGATGATGATAGCATTTCTGGAACCCAAATTACGATTTCCCATATTCGAGAAGCGTGGACCAAGAGTGATGTTGAACGTTTTCTACGTGAATCTTCTCGAATAACATCTCCATATTATCCTCAAATATATCCTTTTTTGATTCAGGTTTATGCTGATGAGTATGGTATTGATAACGAAACTGATCGATGCTTGAATATAGGTGAAGATAAACTTGCGACTCTTTCTGGTCATTTGTCCTTTACTGATGCTTATCAAGAAAGTTTTCTTTTTGATGAGAAATCAGAGAAGTTGGTAGTTCAGAGAGTTTCGTTAAAATCCTTTGGCGGAATTAAGATGAGCTTGTTTTACTTTGATGGCAATGCAAGAAAAGTGTATAACCGAACATACCGCTATAGTCATATTGACGGTATTAAAATCTATAGAGATGGACTTATAACAACACCATTTGCAGAGGCTGAGTCAGAGGTGGATAAGCAAAGAGACATTTTAGGCATAGAGAAAAATAGATGGCAAGACTTGTTTTATAAGGTAAGTACGCGAGAAATCATTGGCTTTGTGGAAATAACGAAGGATGGTAATCCTAAAATAATTGATGCTACAAATAGACAAGATTTTGTTGATACTCCAGAATATCGTGAATTGAAGAATTTTATCTTAGTTCAATTAGATTCTATTTCTCAATATAAAAGATATCTTAAGAAAAAGGAACAGAATGAATCTTCACGTAGAATGGAAGATGTTTCCGCAGGAGTCAATGAATTTGTTAGTGAAATTGATGCTGCAATAAAACAACAACCGCAGTTGGAAAAAGTTTTGTCGCCATTATATATCAAAGCAACAAAGGTTGAAGGAAAATTAAGAAAATTACAGAAGGCGCAGAGCAAAGAGCAGACAGAGTTTAAGCACAAAGAGAATATGTATTTGAGCATTATGTCAATGCAAGAATATGCTATTCAAGTGACACATGCTGTTAGGACATCTTTGGCACGAATAGAGCGAATGACTTTATATTTTTATGAGTTTTTTCCAAATCCAGAAGACGATGAGTTGTTTAAAGAATATGCCAAAGATATTTATGAGGAGATGAATACCCTAAATAGGGTTGTTGATTATATGCTTAGTTATTCTCAGTCAAATCTAGCATTTGAGGATTTTGATTCAAAAGCATTGTTTGATAGTATAGTTTCTGGCTATAAGTTAAAGCTTGCCTCTAAAGGCATAAAGCTTGAATGTCAATTTACGAATAATTTAATGATTAAATGCAATAAATTATTTATAAAAGATATCTTGCTTAATATAATAGACAACTCTATTAAGGCTTTGACAAATACGGAACTTAAAATAATAAAGTGTACATCTTTTATAGAAAGAAATAATCTTGTTATTGAAGTTTCAGATACAGGAATTGGAATTCCAAAAGAAAAATGGGATTGGGTCTTTGGTTTATACAATACAACTACAGAAAATATGGGTGGAGCTGGAGTTGGCTTGTATATAGTAAAATCAAGAGTGCAAGCTTTAAAAGGAAATGTTAAGGTAGTAGATAGTGAATTTGGAAATATTGGTACGACAATTCGTGTTGAGTTGCCTTTTAAAAATAAAAAATAATGGAAAAAGATTTCTATATAATTATCGTTGATGACAATATGAAACCAACTGATCCATTCATTATGTGGATGAAGAGAAAAGTGTTGAATGCAGATGTTGTTTCCTATAGAACAGTAGAATATGCTTTGGGTTTCATCTTTGAACATTTGGAGGAGAAAATGATAATATTTTTAGATTGCAAGTTTAATATGGGACTGCAAGGTGTTGATGGATTGAAAAGAATTCGTGAAAAAACATCTCTTGTAAGTATTGTCATGATGTCTGCAAATTCTCTTAATCAAATGGAAAATTCGGAGTTAGAAGCAATGATTAATTCTGATAAATTGTATTTTATAAAAAATGATGATTTAAGGAAAGCAGAGGAACTCGTTGCAAAAATTCAAAATAAATGGGTTTCTGAATTGGATTGCGTCTTAGAGCAATGGGTTAAGAGTCACAATAGTGAATTTCGCAGCAAACCATATATGGCAACTTCTGATGGAGTGTTGTCCTTAAATGATGTTTTAGTTCGAATAAGAAATAGAACACCGTTGGGACTTAAATTAGAAAAGCAGATATTGCAAGTTGCAGTTGATAGTTTGACTAAAGATATAAGGAAAAATGATAGATGTAATTAGCTTTACTGACGAAAAAGACAAAAAATTAGGTACGTATTTTCAAGATAGTAAAAATAGTCTAATTAATAATATAGGGTCGTTAGACGATGTTTGTGTTCTAAAAGAGGTTGGCTCCGAAATTTGCACAATGTCTAATGTTAATCAGATAATGTCAAATATAAATAATAAATGTATATGTGCAGTTTATACTCATGGTAACCCTTTTGCATTTATGGCAAATGGAAAGTCTTACATAACCAAGGAGAATACTCTGCATTTTAAGGATACATTTGTTTATTCTACAGCTTGTTTGACTGCAAGGGATATAGGAAAACAGTTGGTAGATGATGGTTGCTTGGCTTTTGTCGGATTTAAAGAAGAATCACAAGTCTTGTGCGATCCGGATTATGCAAACGTTATAATGAATTGCGATCAAGCTTGTTTATTTGCCTTCTTAAATGATAATATAAATTTAAAGGAAGCTCTCAAACTGGCTATTACTTATTATAATACGCAAATTGAAAACTGCTCAAGAAATGATAATATTATTTTGCAATCAATACTTATTGCTAACAGAGAAGCACTTTGTATGTATGGTGATGAGACTTTGACACGTAATGATTTTAACCATTAATTATTTTCATTATTATGCTTACAATATCAATTGAAATTAAGAGCAAATAGCGAACAGCATGCTTTTTCTTTTGTACTGGCAACACTTCATGGTGATGTAGTGTATTCTCTGTTTACATTATGAATATTTCAATGACCATATTGTCACTCTCTCTCTTTGTAGCCTTTGCAATAGGAGCTCTCATAGGCTATATCTTTCGTTAAGCACTCAAATTAAGGCTTAACGTACCTAAAGTGACCGCTTACAAAAATCAACAATATAATGATAAATACAGCCCTCACATATGGCATTATTCACTATTTTGTGATGTTGGGTAGGAGGACGGATCCTAATCCGATAGCTACGCTCCCGCCTTTATGTATGAGGCATAACTTACTTCACTATTTGACGAGTTTGCCTCATAATGTGTATCATTATCTGCATGGTTGCGACTATTTGCAGCGTGTGATGCTATCTGGGGAAAAAAGCGGATTGGAAGTAGATTTCATATTTAATGATTCTATAGAAGAGCCATCATTCAGTATGGTGCTTTCTAAAGGGTTGAATGTGTTTCTTATCTGCACCGATAACGATGATGAACTCATTGAGATGAATATTAGTCTGTCGAGAGTCTGTACTAAAAACTGCCTTTTCTGGCTTGATGAGAAAAAGAAGGAGATATTTATCATGCCGAGGGTTGTGACATCCGCTGAGGAGTTCTGGGATTACTTATTTGAGTATGCGCAACCGTTGATGAAAGACATTGAAACTCCGCTTTGTGTGCCTCTTTGTGGTGGTAGTGTTGAATTCCCATATTTTAGGCCAGCAAACATCACTTTCTTTACTTTGGCATCTGCCTTGGGAAACTGGGGTATAGGTTCTTATGTCAATAGTCACAAAGAAAAAGAGATTCAGATCAAAAAAACGCAAGAGGCTCTGGCGGACATGTATGGATGGAAGAGGCAAGAAAAAGCTGTTGATATATTAAGTCAGCTTTATGGATTATGTCAGGATGCTTTTAAAACGGCTTCTGGCAAAACTATAGGATTCCCTGATCAGAACTATCCGCCAATTGTTATTGCTGCACCATATACTACGAAGGATGTAAGGGATTTGTTTAAGATGATGGCTAAGAGCGAGAAACCACTTCAATCAATAGACAAGGTGGTAGAAATGGAACAGACGCCCAACTATTGCTATGATGTCAAAGTAGGAAATGTAGAGAATGATCTTCGAAAAATAGACGACTTTATCCGTCTCTTTCATGTAAGTAGACTGGACTTTCTAGACATTGTGGCGAATTTGCATTGCTCATTCCGTTTTTCTCCCTATTTACGATTGCCTTTACTTTGTAAAAGTCTCAATACGGAATTGTCGTTTGTAAGTGCAAAGAACAATATGCAGTTGGCCTATTCTAAAGACCGCATGGCATACAATAAAGCCATCCATAAAGTTGGAGAGACGATGGCGCAAAAGCTGTTGGCCCCTAAAACGGCAAAGATGCTGGAAAAGATGCCTGCACAGATAGTAGCCATGACAGACCTCCCGATAGAGTGGATGGAAGTGAATGGAGTTCCACTTGGCTTTACACACGATGTTTGCCGTATGCCAGAAACACCATCTTCAGGGATGTTGACTCACTATGGTATAGCAAGGTTTTCAAATATTTACAGAATACCTGAGGATATTTTGTCGAAAACTCTTGTGGTGTATGGTTGTAGGGAAGATGCGTTTAAGAAATGGCAAGACAAAGCAGATATCTGCGCCCAGACATTAGGTGCTAAAACTGTTGTTTGTCAGAGTATAGATGAGTTTGAAAAGGCTGTTAAGCAGCATAAGCCGGACTTGTTGATTATTGATACTCATGGCGGAACGGATCTTAGAAATCATCAAAGTTTTATATACATGGGCGATGATAAGGTGTATCCCAAAGACATTTCTACAAGAGGAATATCAGCCAGGCTGGTGTTTATCTCTGCATGCAATACAGCTCCATGTTATAATGATGTAAATACTGTAGCCAATGCACTTCTTGAAGTGGGCGCATCTGCAGTGACTTCTTCTTATCTGCCTTTGGATGTTATGGAATCATCAACGCTGTATATACGTATTCTGAATCAACTGAATCAAGCTGCACGGCAGGATATACACCGAAACTGGTTAGCCTTTATTTCTCATATACTAAGGACGTCGTTTATCATGACACCACTAGTGGAAAATGCTCAAAAGAAAAGTCCAGAGTCAATGGATCCGATGCTGTTAGGTAAGGTAAACATGTTATCAATGTCTTTTGAGAATAGGGCAGAGCTATACAGAAAACTCAAGGGTGGTGAGAAGGTGGAAGGATTGAAATATGATTTTTCGAAGGTAGTTCCTCATTATCTGATGTATACTACTATAGGTAGGGCGGATCTCATCATGTTTGAGTCGTCTATGAAGAAGAGGAAAGAAGAGTACGAGAAGATGATGAAGGATGAATAATTTAGTAATGATTATGCCACGTCCTAAAAAGTCAAAATCCAGCTTTAAAAAGATGGTCAGGCCTGTTGGTTCCACGCTCGCCATTATTTGGCGGATATCTATTTGGTAGATTCGCTATTTTGGAGATGGTACGGATGCAGAGGTATCGAAAACTTCCCAAGCCGTCTTTGGGTGACTATATATTGCAGGTTATCTTTAATTTGCAATCAGATTTCCCAGGAACAGAATTCTTTGGTGCAGAAACCTTTTTAAAAGAGGCAACAATCAATCATGGAATTTCTAAAGAGGTTGTTATGGAATTAGATGTAGATGCGTATAAGAAAATAGTGGATTCTATTGTTCGATATGCTGCCAAATTGAAAAGGGTATCTATAGAGAAAATACTTGATTCTATATAGCAATGGTTAGGGCAAAAAGGTATGATGCCTACAGAATTGAAAAAGGAGTTCTTTGAAAGTTATTATGATGAAAAAGTCAAAATAGGTGATAGACATGAGAAAAAACGCTTTGCTGTGGTTCTTACCCAGATTTTAGCAAAATACTATAAGAGTAAAGGCTAAATCCAAACAAAAAAAAGTTAAAACAAAAATAATCAATGGCTCTCCAGCCCCTGTTTATAAGGGGTTGGAAGCAATTGAGTGCTTACATTTACTTGATATGAGAAGTTTTGAACAAATACAATTAACATTGGGAATAGAGGACAGTTTAGTTCCTATAGACGAATTGATTTCAATTCTTGATGGTTTCCAAGGAGTTACTCTTTCGATAAATGAAACTTTAAATAAAACCTATTCATGTGGCTTTGATAAAGTAACAGTACAAGTATTAGGGTTTGAACATGGAAGCTTTAGAATACCATTTAGTATTGATAAATTTTCTGAACACATATTGTGTCCTGTATTATCTACAGTTATAGGTAGTTTGATAGTTTGGTATTTGACAACAGATAATAATCAAATGAGTATCCAACTGCCAAATGAACAAGTTTCGATAGATAGAACAGAATTTGATTGTAATAAAAAGGTTAGAGATTCTGTAAATAAAATAGCAAAAACTGTTATAAACTCAGAAAAAATTTCTAATTTGTCATTAAAGTATAGAGATGAGGATAACCAAGAGGTGTCAGTGCAGATAGACAAAAATCAGCTCGCTAATAGAATAACAGATATTGAAGGAGATGTGGTTATTCAAAACATATCAAATGTGCGACTTGAAATTGTATCGCCAACTTTGGAAGCAAAGTCTGTACAATGGAAGGTACGTTATGAAGGTAAGGTTCGTTCAATGAAAATGAATGATTTGGGATTCTTGGAGTTGATTGGGAGAAGAGACATTGCTTTTAGCAAAGGAGACATTATAACTTGTAATATCCAAATCACAGAAATAACAGAGATTGATGGTAGTGTAAAATTAAAATATGCAATAACGCAAGTTCATAATTTCCCACATTATCACAGAGTTATTAATGCTGAAGAACAAAACTTGAATCTAGAATAGTTGTAATGTAAGTATTCTTTTACCTTTGTATCGTCAATTTAAATATTCATATAGTACAAGAAAAGAAGCAAATAAGCTGCAAGCCAAAGTTCACCGAGGTCGTAATCGGTGAGAACTTAGATATTCTAGAGATACCATTAGATAACAATGAAACAGAGTCTCTAATCTGCGACATGGTAAAAGGGTATGAAGTCTAACTTATTTATGTGTTGGAAAGTATAAAGGCAATGTCAGAGGATAAACTTTATACTCTTTTTCTCGAGTTTTGGGATGATGAAGAATAATAAAAAATGAAATTAAATTTTAGTCAAGTTATGGTATAACCTCCACTGGCATTAGCTGGTGGAGGGCTAAGCCTTATATACGGATATGTAATATGAGGTGATACCGAATAATAACCATAAATATATGTGTGGAATAGTAGGATATATAGGACAAAACGAAGCATATCCAGTCCTGATAGCAGGACTGAAGAAACTCGAATATAGAGGATATGACAGTGCCGGAGTAGCACTCGTCAATGGAGAGGACAAACTCAATGTCTATAAGACAAAGGGCAAGGTAGCAAATTTGGAAGAACTCGCAGCAGACAAAGACTGCGGAGGCCATATCGGTATAGCCCACACCCGATGGGCAACACATGGCGAACCATCAGCCGAAAATGCACATCCCCATGTCAGTATGAGTGGTGACTTGGCTTTGGTACATAATGGCATCATCGAGAACTACCAGGTGCTGAAAGAACAACTCATAGCACGCGGTTATCAGTTCAAGAGCACAACAGATACCGAGGTGCTGGTACAGTTGATAGACTCATACTATCAGCAGAATGGTAAGGATTTGGTATCAGCCGTTTGCCAGTCACTGAAAGATGTCGTGGGTGCCTATGCCATAGCAGTCATCGAATGCAAGAACCCCACTCACATTGTGGCAGCCCGCCAGTCAAGTCCATTGGTGGTAGGAGTAGGAGCCGACAAGCAAGATTTCTATATCGCCAGTGATGCCACTCCTATCGTAGAATATACCGACCAGGTAGTCTATCTCGAAGACGGTCAGATAGCAGAAATCAGAATCGGCAAGGATATAGAGATGATCAATCTCAACCATAAGTTATGCAATTATGCCATTAAGACCGTAGACCTCGACATCTCCAAACTCAGCAAGGGAGGCTTCGACCATTTCATGCTGAAAGAGATCTACGACCAGCCCCAGTGCCTGAAAGACTGTATGAGTGGCCGCCTGTTTGCGGATAAGGACAATCCGTCCAACAACCACATCGTGTTGTCAGCCCTTACAGACTATAAAGACCGACTCATGTCAGCCAAGCATATCATCATCGTGGCATGCGGAACCAGTTGGCATGCAGCCCTCATCGGCAAGCAGCTCATAGAGAAGATGTGTCGCAAGCGAGTAGAGGTAGAATATGCCAGCGAGTTCCGTTATGGCGAACCCGTCATTGAATCCAATGATGTCGTGATAGCCATAAGCCAGAGTGGCGAGACTGCCGACACCTTGGCAGCCATTAAATTAGCCAAGCAGCATGGAGCATTGATCTTCGGCATCGTCAATGGCGTAGGATCATCCATCGCCCGAGAGACAGATACAGGTATCTATATTCATGTTGGCCCCGAGATAGGAGTAGCGAGTACCAAGGCCTTCACTGGTCAGGTCACCGTCCTTACCCTCTTTGCCTTGGCGTTAGGTCACGAGCTTGGCACCCTTTCCGATAAAGACTATGTAGAGACCATCGCCGAGTTGGCAGAGATACCCGGCAAGATGGAGAAAGTGTTGGAGCAGACATCATCGATATCCCGACAGGCTAAGGTGTTCACCTATGCACATAATTTCCTCTATCTCGGTCGAGGATTCAACTATCCCGTAGCCTTAGAGGGAGCCTTGAAGCTAAAGGAAATCAGCTATATCCATGCCGAGGGCTATCCTGCAGCCGAGATGAAGCATGGTCCGATAGCCTTGGTAGATACCGATATGCCGATCGTCTTCCTTGCCACACATCACCAGTTGTATGAGAAAATTATCAGCAATATGCAGGAAGTAAAATCCCGCAACGGACGCATCCTGGCTATTGTTACCGAAGGCGACAAACAAGTCAAGGCGATAGCCGATTCTGTGATAGAAGTACCGCAGACCCTCAATACTTTAGTCCCTCTTCTCAGCGTCGTTCCCCTGCAGATACTTGCTTATTATGTGGCCCTTTACAGAGGCTTGAATGTAGATATGCCAAGGAATCTGGCAAAGAGTGTAACGGTAGAATAAAACATTTAAAAAACGATATAAAGTTATGAATATACTTTTATGTGGTGGTGCCGGCTATATCGGTACTCATACTATAATAGAATTAGACAAGGCTGGTCACAGCGTTGTAGTAGTAGATAATTTTTCAAATTCAAAACCAGAAGCTTTAAAACGTGTTTCAGTATTGATAGGAAAAAAAATCAAGTTTTACAATATAGACATATTAGATAAGTCTGCATTAAATAAGGTTTTTAATGAAAATAAATTTGATGCAGTAATTCATTATGCTGGTCTTAAATCTGTAGGTGAATCTGTATCAAAACCATTAGAATATTACCATAATAATATGACTGGTACATTTATTCTATTAGATGTAATGCGTCATCATGATTGTAAGAATATTATATTTTCTTCTTCTGCGACTGTATATGGAGATCCCGCAGTTATTCCAATAACAGAGGAGTGTCCAAAGGGGCATTGTACAAATCCTTATGGACAAACAAAATCCATGCTTGAAGAAGTTTTGATAGATGTTCAGAAAGCAGATAAAACCTGGAATATAGTATTACTAAGATATTTTAATCCAATAGGAGCGCATAAAAGCGGTTTGATAGGTGAAGATCCTAATGGTATTCCCAATAACTTAATGCCATATATAACGCAGGTAGCAGTTGGTAAACGCGAGGAACTCGGCGTTTTTGGTAACGATTATGATACACCAGATGGAACAGGAGTGCGAGATTATATTCATGTTTGCGATTTAGCCGCAGGTCATGTATGTGCATTAAGGGCTATAGAGCGTAAATGTGGTTTGGCTATATACAATCTTGGAACAGGTCATGGTTATTCAGTATTAGACGTTATAAAAGCTTTTGAAAAAGCAAATGGTGTAACTATAAGATATTCTATTAAATCTCGTAGACCTGGTGATATAGCAACTTGTTATTGCAATCCAATGAAAGCCAAAGAAGAATTAAATTGGGTAGCAAAATATGGGATTGAAGACATGTGTCGTGATAGTTGGAATTGGCAAAAGCAAAACCCTAATGGTTATTAATGTTTAAATTCAAATATTTTTTAGAAGAAAAGAAAATGGTAAACTCTAAAGAGAATTCACGTATAGTATGGTTGGATGCTTTAAAAGGAATAGGAATTCTCCTAGTTATTGTAAGTCATTCAAACTGTCAATTACCATTTGTGAATTTCTTTATAGCAGGTTATATCCAATTATTTTTTATAGCTGCTGGATTCACTTATAGGTCAAGTTTGAATTCTATTAGTTTTTGTCGAAAAAAAGCTATAAGACTTTTACTGCCGTATTTTACTTATGGACTATTAACATTATTGTTCTTCACCTTAATGGGGGGGGCAAAATTTTCTTAAAGGAATATGCGGTTTGTTGTATGGTTGTTATTCTCTAGAAGCCTATCCTAATTGCGATTTTAAAATTTTACCTATAGGAACCCAACCATTATGGTTTTTGCCAGCTATGTTTTCGGCTTATATGGTATTATGTATAAAGGAACGGATTGCAAAAGAAAAAAGATTGTTTTTTTTCATCCTTATTCTCATGATACAGTTAGGTTTGTCCAGCCAAACGTATTTGTTGCCTTGGAGTTTAGATATAGCGATATACTTTGCCTTATGTATCTTGTTTGGAGCTTTATTTAAAGAATATTTTTTTCTCGAAAAGCGAAAAGGTATATTTTTTGTTGTTCTATTAATTTACGGATTATTAATATGTATAAATAAAAATATTAATCTCAGCATAAGGGAATATGGTAGTTTCCGATATATTAGCCTTATATTGAGTTATATCATAGGAGTATTTTATACATTTATTTTATCTTACATTTGTAGGCAATTTGAAAAGAATATATTTATTGGTGTTTTGGCAAAAATAGGAAATAGCTCAATGCGTTTAATGTGTATTCATTATCCAATCATGATTTTAGTATCAGATTTTTTATGGCATTTGAATATTACCGACATGAATCATATTCTATTACTGATGATTCAAATGATTGTTATTGGTTTGATTTCAATATTAATACAATTTATCATAGATCGCTTTTGTTCGCGCTTTCCTATACTGAAATACATATAAGTTTGAAAAGTATAATGATACTCTAAGTTTTTTAAAATCTTGACTTTGTTTATAAAGTTCAAATTATATAATATACAAGTTGTAAATTATTAAGATTTAAGATATGACAATAAATGATGTGAAATTAATAGAACTTCCTCGTTTCAATGACCCACGAGGGAGCCTATCATTTGTTCAAGAATTTGACCAAATTCCTTTCAAAATCCAAAGAGTTTATTGGATCTATGATGTTCCAGGTGGCGAGAATCGTGGAGGTCATGCTTTTAAGAAAACGGAGGAATTTATTGTAGCAATGTCTGGTGCATTTGATGTTGTTGTTAGTGATGGTAAAGAGAAAAAAGTATTCTCTCTGAATCGTTCTTACTATGGGTTATATATTCCAAAAGGACTTTGGCGAGATATAGAAAACTTTTCTACTAATTCTCTTGCTCTTGAATTTGCTTCAACTAAATATGATAGAAATGATTACGTAGAAGATTTTAATGACTACATAAAATTAAAGAAGGATGGAAAAATATAATGTTTTTGATTGTTCAATAATAGAATTGGATAGGCATCATTCTGAAAGTAAGGGCAACCTTACTGTAGTACAAAATGGTGATACTCTTCCTTTCGATGTTAAAAGGGTGTATTATCTGTATGATGTTCCTGGTGGTGAAGAACGCGGATCTCACGCGCATAGAGATTTGAGTCAATTAATTATAGCTGCTTCAGGCTCTTTTACCGTAACACTTAATGATGGTAAATGTAAGAGAACTTTTTTCCTCAATCGACCATATCAAGGTTTATATGTAAAACCAGGAATGTGGAGAGATTTAGGAGATTTTTCTTCAGGAGCAGTTTGCATGGTTTTAGCTTCTGATGTATATAAGGTAGAGGATTATATTCGTAATTATGATGACTTTTTAAAATTTAGAGATTCATTATGATACACCCACTTTCTGATTGTAAATCACTTAATATTCCAGATTCAACAAATGTTTGGCAATATTGTGTCATTTTTGCCAAAGCGAAAATAGGAGAAAATTGTAACATTTGCTCTCATTGCTTAGTAGAAAATGACGTTGTAATAGGTAATAATTGTACTATAAAATGCGGTGTTCAGTTATGGGATGGCATTGAATTGGAAGATAATGTTATGATTGGAGCCAATTGTACGTTTACCAATGATATGTATCCACGTTCTAAAAACAAGGATTGGCAATTATTAAAAACAAAGGTATGTAATGGAGCATCAATTGGGGCTGGTTCAGTTATTCTTCCAGGGCTTACAATTGGTAGTCATGCTATGATAGGAGCTGGGAGTGTTGTGACAAAAAATATTCCTAAAAATACTTTGTGGATGGGAAATCCTGCACAAATGAAAGGTTATATAACAAAAGACAATAAAACTCTTGATCTTCAACTTAGAGATAAAGAAGGCAAGATACATGATTTGTCGGAAATAGATTACTAATAATTTAAAACAGATGATACCATTTTTATCATTAAAAGAAGTTACTGCTCTTCATGGGGCAGAAATTAATGAGGCTGTAAGCCGAGTTGTCAATGGAGGTTGGTACCTTCAAGGTGAAGAAAACAAAAAGTTTGAAACCCATTTCGCAGAATTTGTTGGCTCTAAATATTGTGTAGGTTGTGCCAATGGTTTGGATGCCCTTATATGGATATTCAGGGCATATATAGAAATGGGAGTTATGCAGCCTGGTGATGAGGTGATTGTGCCTGCAAATACATATATTGCAACGATTTTAGCAATTACAGAGAATGGCTTGATTCCTGTTCTTGTGGAGCCTAAACCAAATACGTTGGAGATTGATGATGACTTAATAGAGTCTCACATAACTTCTAAAACAAAGGCTATAGCTATTGTTCATCTATATGGTCGTATAGCATATACCAATAAAATTGGAGAACTGTGCAGAAAATATCAACTTAAATTAGTCGAGGATTGTGCCCAAAGTCATGGATGTAGATTTGAGGATGGTCGTATGACAGGTAATTTAGGTGATGCTGCAGGTTTCTCTTTTTACCCGGGCAAGAATTTGGGTGCTCTTGGTGATGGTGGTGCTGTAGTTACTAATGACGAAGAATTAGCAAAGACGGTACGTGCTTTAGCTAATTATGGAAGCCAAAGAAAATATGTATTCAAATATGCAGGTCGTAATAGCCGTCTTGATGAAATTCAGGCAGCAGTATTGGATGTTAAGTTGAAATATTTAGTAGAAGATAACGCTCACCGCAAAGAAGTGGCTCATTATTATTATGAGCATATTAATAATCCTCTTGTTTCTTTGCCTGATTTATTGCCAGACGAGCAGAACGCTTATCATCTATTCCCTATAATTGTACGAGATGGCAAACGGGATGCACTTCATGATTATTTACAGAATCATGGTGTTGGAACGGTTTGTCATTATCCAATTGCGCCACATCTACAGGAATGTTATGCTAATGAGTCATGGAACAAACCAACGTTGTCTCTTCCTATTACTGAAAAATTGGCTAATGAGGAATTAAGTTTGCCTATGGGTCCAGTTATATCTATAAAGGATGTTGCTACAGTAGTATATCATATAAATAATTTCAAATGATGACAGATAGCTTGATAAGATTACTGGCAAAAGTTTTAATTCGTTTTCATCTCTTAAAGAAGATGATAATTGTACGAGTTGATGGCGGAATCTGTTCTCAAATGCATTTTTTCCTAATAGGACAACAACTCAAGGAGAAAGGATTCTTGGTAAAATATGATTTAGACTGGTTTAAAAAAAATGGTAAAGATTTAACAGGAAAATTCGCACGTAATTTTGATTTATTAAAGGCTTTTCCTGATTTGGACGTATGTGTAGCTAAGAAACATGAAATTTTTTTCTATTCCAGGTTAGCCTTTTCGTCTTCTTCATACCAAATTGCCAAAGCTCCTACTTATATGGAAGGCTATTATGCTAATGATCAATCAATGTATAGAAAAGATTTTCATAGATTTTTCAAATTTAGGAAATCAGTACTTGATTCTGAAAACAATAAATTATTTAATGAAATTCTTACAAAGAGTAACACAGTTGCTATCCATGTGAGAAGGGGAGATCTTGCGGTAACAAATGGAGCTTATGGCGCTCCTGTTAATACTGATTACTTTATAAAAGTTCTTCATAAAATACAAGAAGAAAAAGGCAGATTAAACTGCTACATATTCTCTGACGAACCCGAATGGGTTAAAAATAATATGATTCAAGAATTACCCTGTGAAAATTCATATTATTTAGTCGATATAAATGGTTCTGATAGAGGCTATATGGATATGTTTTTAATTAGTGCCTGCAAGTTTCAAATTACCAGTAAAGGCAGTTTAGGAAAATTTGGTGGCTTTTTAAACTCTGATATGGATGGTAAAATTTATGTGTATGATGATGAAATAGAACGCAAAAATTGGTCTAACGTTCATGATAAAATTGAATTTATTAATTAATGGCACAATATAGAAGTATATTAAAAGCAACGTCAATATTTGGGGGAACCCAAGTGTTGTCAATGTTTGTAACAATTATACGTTCCAAGTTTGTAGCTATTTTGATAGGAAGTACAGGCATGGGATTGTCTTCGATGTATATGTCTTCCCTGACAATGGTTATTACAATATTTGGTTTGGGAATTGGTACAAGTGTTGTTCGTGAATTGAGTTCTTGTCGAGAAAATGGAGATATAGAAAGATTTACTCTGATTGTAAGTGTTTATAAAAGAATTTTGTTGTTTTCTGCTATAGCAGGAACAATATTTGTTATATTATTATCGCATTTCTTTAGTGAGTGGGCATTTAAAACCAATGAACATACCATAGATTATTGTTTTCTTTCTTTGATCGTCCTTTTTACTTTGCTCAGTTCAGGTAACAATGCTTTGCTGGTATCTATGCGTAAAATTAAGGATACTGCATCATGTGGTATTATAGGCTCTATCGTATCTCTCTTAACCAGTATTCCGCTATTTTATTTTTGGGGAATTGATGGTATAGTTCCTGGTCTTATTATTTCTACATTTGCAAATTATGTTATAACTTTCTTTTATGCAAGAAAACTTAAAATTAGGACCAAATATGTGTCCTTACACGAAATATATAAATATGGGCGGCCAATGGTAACATTAGGCGTAGCTATGATTGTAGCAAGTCTTGTTGGACAGCTTGTAACTTATCTCATAAATATTTCGATATCTCGTTTAGGTGGATTATCAGACATAGGCTTTTTTAATGCAGCTATGGGTATCACTTTACAAGTAATAGGTATGGTTTATGCGGCTATGGCTGCTGATTATTATCCGCGCTTAGCAGGTGTTATGAATGATAGAGAAAAAATGAGTGAGACAATCAATGAGCAAAGTGAAATACTATTGCTTCTTACTATGCCTATTTTATCAATATTTATTATTATAGCCCCTATAGTGATCAGAATACTGTTGAGCAGCGAGTTTTTGGTCATAACTTCATTTATTCGTATTGTATGTTTAGGTATGTTGTTGAAAACTGCAGCTTATGCATTAGGATATGCATCATTTGCAAAAGGAGACAAAAAAATATATCTTTTTTTAGAAGGGGGATATTCTAATGGAGTCAACTTGATACTTTCTGTATCTTTTTATTATCTATGGGGATTGATAGGGTTAGCTTGGTCTTTTGTAGTTAATTATTTATTATACTATATAGTAATTTCTTATGTCGATGTTAAAAGATACCAGTATTCGATGTCTAAGGAATTAAAACATTTGACGTTTCTTTCTTTTGTGGTATTAGGTGTAATGTTAGTATTAGATATGACAACAGAAGGAATTATCTATTATTTCAGTTCTTCTATTATTGCTTGTGCAGTATTGGTATATTATCTCTATTTACTCAATAAAAAAACTGGTCTTTATCAAGTTGTTAAAACTAAAATTTTAAAGAAATGAAAGAGTATCCATTAGTGTCTGTGGTAGTTGTTACATATAATTCATCTCAGACGATTTTGCAAACACTTGAAAGTGTGAGGATGCAAGATTATGAAAAAATAGAATTGATAATTTCGGATGATAACTCTTCTGATAATACAGTCGCAGTTTGTGAAGAGTGGATTAACAATCATAGAAATCGCTTTGTAAAGCCTAAAATTATCACCACATCAAATAATACAGGTGTTACAGGTAATGTTAACAGAGGTTGGAGGTCATGCAGTGGTGAATGGGTGAAGATTTTTGGTGGTGATGATTTATTTTTGCCTCATGCAATTAGTGCAGTTATGGATTTTGTCACACCAGAGAAAAGTATTATAGTTTCACAGTATAATTCATTCACGGAAGTAAATGGTAAAGAAATAATAGGTCCTTTGCATCCTAAATCTGAACTTGCTACATTTTATGAAGAGGAAAATCCTGAAATCCGAAAAAAGCTTATTCTTCATACCTTTATAGAGGCAACTATCGGATATTTTATACGTCGAAAAGTTTTGGAAAAGGTTGGTGGATATGATGAACGCTTCTCGATGTTTGAGGATGCTCCTCTCTTTTTCAAACTAACTTACATGGGATATAAGTTTTATCTATTGAAAAAGCCTTGCTTCCTCTACCGTATCAGTGAAAGTATTACGCATCCATCGACAGATAAGGTGTATAATGTGAGATTCAAGGAAAGTTCACTCCTCTATCATCGAAAAGTTGTGAACAAGCATATCCCTTGGTGGAATATCGTTTATCATCAATCCTTTTGGATGGCATTCTTGCAATTTCATCTAATCGTGAAGTTGGCTCATAACCGCAATAATAAGCTTTCACACTTTATAAAAACAACTATCTATTACTTGACAATAGATAATTACTTGAAAAAAGAGCAATAGAAATGAAAAAAATAAAAATATTCTTGGGTGCATTCGTCAATTATCAAGCTGCCCAAAACATCAATTGTCGTTCTTTATCTAAGCATCTTGACAAAGATAAATTTGAGGTTTCTACCATCTTGTACCCATATCCCAATGCTACTGATTTTGTAGAGGAAGAAGGGGTTAGGTATATCAAGATGAGTCCTCACATGCGCAGTTTGGGATGGTGGGCTGTGGTAAAAGGGATTATTCAATGTGATGTGGTATATTGGGTAAAATGTGAATACAATACGTTGGCGTATATTACAGCCAAGTTATTTCGCAAAAAGCTTTTTACAACAGTAGAAGGTATCCTTGTAGAGTCTGATATAAAGAAAGCTAAGAATGCGGAAAGGTATCTTCATTCTTTCAGAAGGGTTTCTCCATATCTCTATGCTATTACTCAACATATAAAGGAAGATGTAGGAAGAAGGCATCATTTTCAGTTTGCTGATACAATTCTATATCTTGGTGTGGAAACTCAAAAGTTTCTAAACTGTCAAAATGAATTGAGAGACGGCAAGTTGAGAAATATTTGTTTTATAGGCAATAACCTTGTCAATAAGGGAATAGAGGACTTTTTTGATATGTCTAAAGAATTTCCTCAAATTCAATTCCATATTATTGGTACAAATGCACTATGGAATGGTACAAAATTAGAGGACTATTTGGAAGATAACGCTCTAACCAACATTACTTATCATGGCAAACTGAATCATACAGAGTTGGCTAATCTATTACGAAAAATGGATTTGATGTATTTTACCTCCAGAGCGGAAGGTTTTGGTAAGGTGACATTTGAAACGGCGTGTGCAGGTTGTCCAACACTTTGCTATTCTGATTATGGGGCTACAGAATGGATAAACAATGGCGAAAATGGTTTTGTGGTTGATACATACGAAGAGGCAAAAAATGTTATAGCTGCACTTTGTGATAATCCTGCAAAATTGAAAGCTATGTCGGATAAGGCGATTGAATTAGGCAAGAGTTTCGATTGGGCACAATTGGTTGGCACATGGGAAGACGAGATAATTCGGATTTATAATTCTTAAATAGCAATATGAAGCGAATAATAGGATTGGATTATCTTCGGGTATATACCGTATTCATGGTGTTCTTGTTCCATTCTTGGATGCATTTAGGTTGTTCTTTTGGAAAACTAACATCATTTGTTAGTGAAGGAGCTGTCTATATGACACTTTTCTTTATGATGTCTGGCTATGTCTTGGGGCTGAAATACAAAGAACTTCCTATGGATGGAGCAGCATTATTGACATTCTATAAAAAACGTTTGGTATCGGTATTGCCTCTTTATATAGTATGTGTAATACTATACCCCCCCCATATTCGGTGAAGAGACGTTGTTGCAGAACTTGCTGATATTACCAGTTGAACTGTTTGGGATACAATCTGTATTTCCTTCTTTAATGACTGTTACTCATAATGGTGGAACTTGGTTCGTGTCATGTATTGTTATCTGTTATCTTCTTTTCCCTTTGGCAATATTGTTGATAAGAACCATTTCTAAAAAGTGTCTTTGTTTTGTCATTTCTATGGCGTATTTGGTTCTATTACTGTCACCATGGATAGTATATATCTTTCATATAGAACAGATTTACAGTAATCCGTTCTTTCGATTTCTGGAGTTCTTGATGGGAATTGTCATGGCTGTAAATGTAAAAAGCTTGCAAATTAAGTATGGATGGCTGAATAAGAAAATAAGCATATTAGCCTCTTATGTCTTTATTGTAGGTGTTGTTATGTTGTTGCTAAAAATACAAATCCCTCATGTCACATATATGAGCTATAGCGCAGTATTGCTTCCTTTCTTTGCTTGGCAATTATTGGCACATACAACAAAACCTCAGCTTGCCAAGAATAAAATTTTGAAATACTGTGCGGATATATCTTATGCGTTTTTCTTGATGCAACTGTTTGTGTTTAAGCTAACCTTAAATATATCTGCATATTTTGATTTGACCAAGCACATCTGTTTGTTCTTAATAGCCCTTTTGCTTTGTTTTTGTTTTGCTTCATTAGGCCATGGTATTATAGAACACCCCTTGGCATTGAGGTTGAAAAAGAAAATGTAAAATGATGAAAGCATTATTTTTTGTTTATACTCCTTTCCAATTCTTGGTGGCTCAACTCATTGCGCGTCAAGAAGGATTAGAGGAAAGTGTATTGGTAGAGGGATATGTAGGAAACAATAAGCATTTCCTTGAAATATACAAGATTCTTAAAATCGATTCTTTATGGGGAAAAACTTATGTGTTGCCAGAATTACCCTCTTGGGATGGATTGGTAATAAGAAACTTACAGGATGTGAAAAAAGCCTATTCTAATTATAAATGGCTGAAAGGGATAGCTAGAGATAATCAGATAGATACTTTTTTCTTAGGGGAAAACAAAAACCAGTCTATTCGGTTTACTGCTAAAGTATTCTCTCATTTAGGATATAAAATCGCATATTATGAGGAGGGATTGGCGCATTATATCAAGGAAGACTATAGGTCAAACAACTCTTTGGCTTTCAAACTGAAAGTGCTGTTGCGAGATTTGACATATTATCTTCCTTTGTATCATGTTAGTTTTGCCAAATGGCGTTATCAACCAGGGAAAGCACTTGATGAGAATTTTCCTATGGATGCAAGATATAGCATGTTGCCTGTCTTTCATGGTGAGAAAGAGCATATAGTCAAACCTCATATTGAATTTTCGGATAAGCTAAAGCGGTATATAGATTCATGTGTGGGTGATGCAAATGGATTGCACCAAGTGTTATTGTTGACTCAGCCTTTGGATGAGGCTTATTGGGAAATCGAAAATTTCGAGGAGATTTATATAAACGTTATAACCAATGCCTTAGAAGCACTACCTTCTGATGTGACAGTGTATGTGAAGTTTCATCCAAGAGATAACGCCGTGTTTAGGAAAAATCTGTTGGAAAAACTTAAAGCAACGAAAATCAAAACTGTCGTATTGTCGGAAGACATAAATTTACCAGTTGAGATTTATCTTCAATATATGACGTTTGAAAAGATATATTTCTTCTTCTCATCGACTTATGCTTACAATGGATATTTGTTCCCTAAGCAAGAGTTTGTCAGTCTTCTTCCTCTGTTGAATGAAGAATGTGTAAAAGCAGTTGGTCATGAATTTGATTTTTATAAGCGAATCATTTCACTTTTTGATTTAATCTCTAATCTTTCAGCAAACAAAGCATGAAAAGGATATTATTTATCATACAGGAATATACTCAGGGAGGCATAACAAAATGTTTGGAAAATTTGTTGGGCTTTTTTCCTCAGACCAATTATGAGATATTCATATATAGCTTATATGAGGATGGAGGAGATTATTACAAGAAAGTTTTTGCCGACCGTATCGTGAAAAAGAGCAAGTTGTACTGTCTTCTACATGACAATGTTTATACAAGAAAAATAATGGGTGCCTATAACAAACTGACGAATGCTTACAATTTCGGCTTCTTGTATCGTTATGAGGTTGCATATCTCCAAAAAAAATATAACTTTGATGTGGTGGTGGCTTATCATGAAGGGATGACTGTAGAGTTTGCTTCATATTTTTCTAATGCTAAAAGGATAACATGGTTTCATTGTGACCCAAAGATTTTGGGACGTGATATGATAAAAACATACGGTCGCTATTATGAGATGATGGATGTTGTGGTTGGCGTATCTTCTATCGTAAAGAAATCATTTTTGGAATTGATGCCACACTTTTCAGGTAAAGTGAAGGTCATCCATAATTTCCTTGATATGGATTTCATCAAAAAACAAGCAGGAAATGAAGTCTCTGATTACCCACAAACAAAAGAGAACATTTTTAGGATTATATCAATAGGGCGTTCCACAAAAGTAAAACAATTTGATAAGATACCAGAAATCATGCGTCAAGTTGTAGAACAAGGAGTGAAAAATGTATGTTGGTATATAATAGCTTCGGGTGCAGAATGCAATGATGAAATAAATAAAGCCATTATAGATAATGGGATGGAAAATTACGTGAAAATGTTGGGGGAAAAGGATAATCCTTATCCCTACATTAAACAATCTGATTTGTTAGTTTCAACATCTTATTCCGAGGCATATCCTACGGTTATTAACGAAGCACAGACTTTAGGTATTCCTGTGATGGCAAATGACTATCCTTCTGCAAGCGAGATTATTTCTGAGGGGTGTGGCTTTGTATGTCCTTTGGAGGATATGCCTTTGTTGATATGTAAATTAGCAAATGATGAAGAAGGGGTGTATGCTTCTGCAAAACAGTATGTGGCAAGGTTTGTCTATGATAATCAAGGAATAATTGCTCAATTAAATAATTTGTTCGACTAATGTTCTATAATATGAACCCATTGATTAGTGTTATAATACCAGTTTATAATGCAGAAAAAACTATCAAAAAGACCTTGGATAGCATACGAGAACAGACTTTCTTGAATTTTGAGGTCATAATGATTGATGATGGTAGTACAGATGCGAGTGGGGATATTTGTGATGAATACACTCGCTACGATAAACGATTTAAGGTAAAGCATAAGCAGAACCAGGGTGTTAGTGCCGCCCGTCAGGATGGAATTGATATGTCGAAAGGTGAATATACTATCCACATTGATCCTGATGATTGGGTTGAACAGCCAATGCTTAAAGAACTATATCTTAAAGCAGTGGAAAGTAATGCTGATATGGTAATATGTGATTTTTTTGAGAACATAGGTCAGCAACAAATATACCATAAACAACAACCGGGTAATATTGACTCTGCAACAGTTCTGCGAGAACTGTTCCAACAACTGCATGGCAGTTGTTGTAACAAACTCGTTAGACGCGTTTGTTACAACAACTTTGACATTTCATTTCCTTCTGGAATCTATTATTGTGAAGATTTGTATGTAAATGCAAAGATATTAATGCATTCTATTAAGGTAGCTTATCTTCCAAAAGCTTATTATCATTATGTTCAATATAATAATAAGGCAACATTAGTTAGATATTATGATGATAATACTTATAATCATGATATAAAATTGAAGGCACTATTCTTAAATTTGCTTAGTAAAAGTAATATTGTACAAGAAGAACAAATAATAGAGTTTTTTGATAAGACTATCAT
Source organism: Segatella copri (assembly GCF_009495355.1). Classification (GTDB taxonomy): domain Bacteria; phylum Bacteroidota; class Bacteroidia; order Bacteroidales; family Bacteroidaceae; genus Prevotella. The sequence goes on along the minus strand of NZ_VZAD01000091.1, from coordinate 54,890 downwards.
TTTTCGTGCTTTTGAAAATGGTTATAATTATTATTCATCAAGATTATTTAAGAAGCGATTCTCTGCTTTCTTGCCTCTTGTTCAGAAAAACTTTAATGGAAAAGAAAAGTTCTTTCTTATTCTTTCAATAAAGGGTTTTTATAGGCAGGCAAGATATATAAAAATGTTGTTGCAAAAAGTTAAAGAACTTATTAGGTGATAATTAAAAATTTTAAATCAGATGCTCATATCACTCTGATTAATAATCCAAATAACATAATATAAATATGTTCAATCTTAATAAATTCATAGGTCAGTATGTGACCCGGCGTGAAAAGAGTATGTTTGCTCAGGATATTGAGGCAAACAAGGAAAAACTTTCAGCTGAAATAAAAGGCAAGAAAGTTTGTGTGATTGGAGGTGCTGGTTCTATCGGTTCTTCATTCATCAAGGCAGTTCTTCGCTTTGAACCACAGAGCGTAGTTGTTGTAGACTTGAATGAGAACGGATTGGCAGAATTGGTTCGTGATGTGCGAAGCACAGAAGGACTTTATGTACCTGATGAGTTCCGTTGCTACACCCTCAATTTTGCAGATCCAATCTTCGAACGTATTTTCCGTGAGGAGAAGGGCTTTGACATTGTAGCCAATTTCTCTGCCCACAAGCATGTACGTTCAGAGAAAGATAAGTATAGTGTTCAAGCACTCATCGAAAACAACGACATCAAGGCAAAGAAACTGATGGATTTGCTTTGCGTGTACCCACCAAAGCATTTCTTCTGCGTATCTACAGATAAGGCTGCTAACCCAGTCAACATCATGGGAGCCAGCAAGCGCATTATGGAAGACTTGGTAATGGCTTATAATGAGCATTTCAAAGTAACAACAGCTCGTTTTGCCAATGTTGCTTTCTCTAATGGTTCTTTGCCAGATGGATGGATCCATCGTTTGCAGAAGAAGCAGCCTTTGGCAGCCCCATCAGATGTGAAGCGATACTTTGTATCTCCTGAGGAGTCTGGTCAGATTTGTATGTTGGCTTGTATCCTTGGTAATGGCGGTGAGGTGTTCTTCCCTAAGTTGGGTGAAGAGCAGATGCTTACCTTCTCATCTATCTGTGATGACTTCGTAAAGGCAGAAGGTTTTAAGAAGGTGGAGTGTAAGAACGATCCTGAGGCAAAGAAGTATGCTGCAGATATGGATTATGAGAGTGACAACTATCCTGTTGTTTACTTCAAGAGTGATACTACAGGCGAGAAAGCTTACGAGGAATTCTATGTTCCTGGTGAAAAAATCAACATGACTCGTTTCTCTGCACTCGGTGTAGTAGAGGAAACAACCCGTCGTCCGATGCCAGAGATTAACCAGTTCTTTGATGAGTTGGAAGGTATCTTTGCTGAACCAGGCTTCACCAAGGCAGAAATCGTGACATCAATCAAGAAGTTTATACCTAATTTCGAGCATGAGGAAAAAGGTAAGAATTTGGATCAAAAAATGTAATTCTCAATAAAATGGCAGATTTTAAGAAAACGATAGACTTTATCAAGTCTGTTTATGGCAACCAGGAGTTTACTCCTTTGGCTGTTCCTGTTTTTGCAGGTAATGAAAAGAAATACCTCAACGAGTGTATCGACACAACCTTCGTTTCATCCGTAGGTAAGTTTGTTGATCGCTTTGAGGAGGATATGGCAAAATACACAGGTGCCAAGAAGGCGGTGGTATGTGTAAGTGGTACCAATGCCCTTCACATGAGCTTGTTGCTTGTTGGTGTTAAGCAAGAAGATGAGGTTTTGACTCAGGCTCTTACTTTCATTGCAACCTGTAATGCGTTGAGTTATATTGGAGCTCATGCGGTATTCATTGATGTTGATCGTTCAACAATGGGTCTTTCTCCTGATTCTTTGAAGGCATGGCTTCAGAAAAATGCCGAGATACGCAAGAATACTCGTAAGGGAGAACTTCCAAAGAGTAGAGATTTTGCTTTTGAAGAGGATGACTTGGCTTGTTATAACAAGAATACTGGTCGCCGTGTTAAGGCTTGTGTTCCTATGCACTCATTCGGTCACCCTGTCCGCATTGATGAGATTGCTGCTATCTGTAAAGAGTGGCATATCGAACTTGTAGAGGATGCTGCAGAGAGTATTGGTTCAACTTTCAAGGGACAGCATACAGGTACATTTGGTAAGATTGGTGCAATAAGCTTCAATGGCAACAAGACCATCACTACTGGTGGTGGCGGTATGATGCTCTTCAATGATGAGGAGTTGGGAGCATACGCAAAGCATATCACCACACAGGCGAAGATTCCACATCGTTGGGAGTTCCGTCACGACCATGTAGGTTACAACTACCGTATGCCAAATATCAATGCTGCTATGGGATGCGCTCAGTTGGAGAACATTGATAAGTATGTAGCAAGCAAGCGTAAGGTTGCTGCAGAGTATGAGGAGTTCTTCAAGAATGTACCAGAAATAGAGTTCTTTGTGGATTCTCCAAATACAGTTTCTAACTATTGGCTCAATGCTGTTATCTTGAAAGATAAGGAGGCTCAGATTGATTTCCTTACCCAGACCAATGATAATGGCGTAATGACTCGCCCTATCTGGGAGTTGATGAATCGTTTGCCGATGTTTGAGAATTGTGAGAACGATGGTTTGGAGAACACTATCTGGTTTGCAGATAGAGTAGTGAATATTCCAAGTAGTGTAAGATTATGGCAAAAGTAGAATTAAACAAAACATTATATTCCGTAATGAGAGGGAATATATCAATTAAAACAAATACAATACAAAAAATGTCATTTTGTTCTATAAATAAATATAAAACAGAATCAATAACACAAGCGAAGGATTATGGCAAATTGGAGTGATATACTTGATGACGTGAACACGTATCAAGATTCAATCGGAAGATTGAATTCTATAAGACAGGAGAATTTAGACAAGATAAGCACCTTAACAGGCAGAAATGTTATATCATATTATTCAGGCTGGTTGAAAAATCCAGAAGCTCCAAATATACAAATTAATGATAATGACATTAATGCATTAATGAATGCTGTTTATAAGTTGGATTCTTCTAAAGGATTAGATATAATATTACATACGCCTGGAGGTGATATTGCTGCAACAGAGAGCATTGTAAATTATCTTCAAAGTGTCTTCCCTAATAATATAAGAGCAATAATACCGCAATTATCTATGTCTGCAGGAACAATGATAGCATTGTCTTGTAATTCTATTATTATGGGAAAACAATCATCGTTAGGTCCAATAGATCCTCAATTTGGTGGTATTGCATGTCAAGGAATACTTGATGAATATCAAAGAGCGATAACTGCAATATCTGCAAATCCTAATGTTTTAGGATTGTGGCAAACTATTATTTCGAAGTATCATCCTACTTTAATAGGAGATTGCGAAAATGCGGTTAAATGGTCTAAGGAATTAGCTACAAAATGGTTGCAGCATGTTAATGGCTCTATAGATATGAGAAATGTTGAAGATTTGTTTATAAGCCATGCAAATAGTTATTCTCATAGTAGACATATTTCAAGAGAAGAATGTAAAAATGTAGGATTAAAAATTGAAGATTTAGAATCTTCTCAAGATTTACAAGATGCTATTTTGAGCCTTCATCATTGTTATATGATATTGTTTGATAAGTGGCGTTATTCAAAAGTCATAGAAAATCATATCGGAGGGCATTATTTGCAAACATATGCAGAATCGTAAATTAATTCTCATCGGTGGCGGTGGTCATTGTAAATCAGTGATTGAAGTTGCTGAAAGTGCAGGCTATGAAATCAAGGGAATCCTTGATATGCCTGATGAAGTTGGCAAGGAGGTTCTACCTGGTCATAAGGTTATAGGAACCGATGATGAGATTCCTCAATATGTTGAGGAGTGTGATTTCGTTATAACTGTAGGCTTCATCAAAAATCCAACCCTCCGAATCAAACTATATAATAAGGTGAAGGCGGCTGGAGGCAGATTGGCAACAATCATTGCCTCTACCGCTCACGTTAGTAAATATTCAGAACTAGGCGAAGGTACTGTCATTATGCATCATGCTTTTGTCAATGCAGGTGCAAAGATTGGTGATAATTGCATCATCAATACTTTCGTAAATATAGAACATGACGCAGAGGTTGGTAATCAATGCCACATCTCGACAGGAACCATGGTAAATGGTGAATGTAAGATAGGAGAGAATTGTTTTATAGGTTCTCAATCCGTTTGTGCCAACTGTATCGGAATAGCTTCTGATATTATTATCGGTGCAGGTTCTGTAGTTCGTAAGTCTATATGTGTGAAGGGAATTTATGCAGGAAATCCTGTTATCCTTAAAATTAAAGCAAAATAGCATGATTAATCATACATTAATAATTGCAGAAGCTGGTGTCAATCATAATGGTTCCTTGGATATAGCCAAGCAACTTATAGATGCAGCAGTTGATGCAGGTGTTGATATAATTAAGTTTCAAACCTTCAAGGCTGATAAACTGGTATCAAAAGATGCCAAGAAAGCAGAATATCAGAAGGAAAATATAGGTGATGGTGATGATTCTCAGTATCAGATGCTCAAGAAATTAGAGCTGTCTGATGCTGATCATCAAGAACTTGTTGCCTATTGTCATCAAAAAGGTATCCGTTTTTGGTCAACAGCTTTTGATTTGGAAAGTATTGATTTCTTGCATTCTCTTGGTTTGGGACTTTGGAAAATTCCTTCTGGTGAAATTACTAACTATCCATTCATCAAGAAAATAGCTCTTCTTCATGAGCCGGTCATCATGTCCACCGGAATGTGCGATGAAGAAGATATCAGGAATGCGATGGAAGTATTGTTGAAGAACGGCTTGACTAAAAAGCAAATTACAATCTTGCATTGCAATACCCAATATCCTACACCAATGAAGGATGTCAACTTGAAGGCAATGCTAACCATCAAACAGGATTTTGGGACTATTGTTGGTTATTCAGATCATACCCAAGGGATAGAAGTACCTATAGCAGCTGTAGCTCTTGGCGCACAGGTCATTGAAAAGCATTTCACTCTTGATAGAAATATGGTTGGTCCTGATCATAAAGCCTCTTTGGAGCCACAAGAACTTAAGGCTATGGTTCAAGCCATCCGTAATATTGAGCAGGCTCTGGGAACCGGTATAAAACAGGTTTCTGATTCAGAACGTGCCAATATTGCTGTAGCTCGCAAGAGTATTGTAGCAAGTACCTCTATAAAAAAAGGTGAGACATTGTCTGATGACAACTTAGCTGTTAAGCGCCCTGGTACTGGCATAACACCTATGCGTTGGGAAGAAGTTGTAGGAACCAAAGCGATTAAAGATTATCAACCAGACGAACAAATACAATTATGAGAAAGATTTGTTTTGTAACAGGCACTCGTGCAGAATATGGTTTGTTAAGTCGTTTGATGAGATTAGTCAAAGAGGATAGAGATTTGCGTCTCCAAGTCATAGCCACCAATATGCATCTGATGCCCGAATATGGAGAAACCTATAAAGAAATAGAGAAAGATGGTTTTATTATAGATAAAAAGGTCTATATGCATAAACCTTCTGATGATGCTCATGGCATTATTTCATCAATGGTAGAAGAAATGCAAGGTATGAATGATGCCTTGTCAGAGCTAAAACCTGATATTCTAGTACTCTTGGGTGATAGATATGAGATACTTGTTGCTGCTCAGGTAGCGTTGATTCATCGTATTCCTATTGCTCATATTCATGGTGGGGAAGTTACTGAAGGCGCATTCGATGATGCCATCCGTCATTCCGTGACAAAGATGTCGTCTTTGCATTTTACATCTTGTGAAGAATATCGCCATCGAGTTATCCAGATGGGAGAACAACCATCTAGAGTTTTTGATGTAGGTTCTTTAGGGGTAGAAAATATCAAGGCGGTTCCTTTGATGACGAAGGATGAACTTGAAGCATCCTTGGATTTCAAGATTGATACACAAACAATTCTTGTTACTTATCATCCTGTGACCCTTGGTGGTGATCCTGCCAAAGACATTCGTGAGTTTTTGGAAGCTTTAGACCAGTTCAAAGATCTCAAAGTAATCTTCACTATGCCAAACTCAGATACAGGAAGGGATGCTATAGCTTTGGCTGTAGAGAAGTATGTACAGAATCATTCTAATCGTGCAAAGGCTTATACATCATTGGGATTAAAGCGTTATCTTTCAGCCCTTCAGTTTGTAAAGGCAGCAGTAGGCAACTCCTCTAGTGGAATCATTGAAGTTCCTTCATTTGGTATTCCAACCTTAAATATTGGAGATAGACAAAAGGGAAGACTTGCCTCTAAGAGTGTTGTTAATTGTGGTACTTCAAAGGATGAGGTAATAGCTGGACTTAAGCTTTGTTTATCCGAAGAGATGCAAAAGGCTGCAAAGACTTATGAAAATCCGTATGCCAAATCAAATACAGCTAACTTGATATATCAGGAACTTAAAAATGTTGAGTTGACAGGTTTGAATTTGAAAACTTTTTATGACTTATAGATATGGAAGATATTTTAGTAGTTATACCAGCTCGAGGTGGCAGTAAAGGACTTCCTGGTAAAAATATTAAGAATCTTTGTGGTAAGCCCCTAATAGCATATTCAATAGATGTTGCGCGAGCCATCACAATAGACGATAATATTTGTGTGTCAACTGACGATCAAAAGATTATTGATGTAGTAGAAAAATATGGCTTACATGTGCCATTTGTACGCCCGATAGAACTTGCTTCCGATACAGCGTCTACAAATGATGTCCTTTTGCATGCTGTCAAGTTTTATGAAGAAAAAGGCAAGAAGTTTAATAAGATTCTTCTTTTGCAGCCAACTTCACCTTTGCGTACTATAGAACAAGTAAAGGATGCAATTACTTTATATAGAGATGATATTGATATGGTCGTCTCTGTAACGAAGTCACATGCTCCTGCTGTGTTATGTAATGATAATGATGATGGCTTCGTTAATCTTATATATAATAAACATGCAGGTGGTCGGCAGTCCCTTCCTTCATTTTATGAGTTCAATGGCGCCATCTATGTCATTAATGTCGAAGCTCTTAAACAAAAAGGATTAGGTGGCTTTGATAAACGAATAAAATATGTAATGTCAAAAGAAACATCAATCGATATTGATGATATTTATGACTTCTTGTTTGTTGAGTCGATTATAAACAAAACTCAAAAGTAAATCACATTATAAAAATAAATAATATGTTTTCAAAATATTTGATTAAGTCGGATGTAACTTTGTTAAAAGCCTTAGAAGCCATTAATTCAATAGGCGGTATGGATGCATTGACCCTGTTTGTGGTAGATGAGAAAAATAGTGTAATCGGTTCTCTTACTGATGGTGATATTCGCCGCGGACTGATAAAGGGTGAAAGTTTGGAAAGTAACGTTATTAAAATTGCTAATAAATTATTTACATATATAAGAACTACAGAATGTGACGTTAAAACTATACACATTGCAAAAGAAAAAGGAATAGAACTTCTTCCTGTGCTTGATAACGATATGAAAATAGTTGATGTTGTTAATCTAAGGAAACAAAGAACCCGACTTCCTATTGATGCTGTACTTATGGCTGGAGGAAAGGGAGTCCGCCTTCGTCCTTTAACAGAAACTACTCCTAAACCATTGCTTCCTGTAGGGGGTAAACCTATTATTGATTATAATATAGACAGTTTGATGGAGAATGGTATTAAGCATATTTCTGTAACAGTCAATTATCTGCATGAACAATTGGAGGAGCATTTTGCTACCCCTGTAAATGGGGTACAAGTTGATTGTATAAAAGAACCACAGTTCTTAGGAACAATGGGTGCAACACAATTCGTTGCAAAGTTCTATAATGATGTGGTACTTGTGATGAATTCAGACCTCTTTACTAATATAGATTATGAGGATTTCTATCTTCATTTTATGGAGCATAATGCAGATATGTCTGTTGCTGCTGTTCCATATTCTATTTCTGTTCCTTATGGAATTTTTGAATTAGAAGGTAGAAATATAAAGGGAGTAAAAGAAAAGCCTGTCTACAATTATTTTGCCAATGCAGGCATCTATCTCATCAAACGTGAGCTATTAGAGAATATGCCAAAGAATACATTCTATAATGCTACCGACCTGATGAATGATGCTGTAGCAGCAGGTAAAACAGTTATTCGTTATCCGATAACTGGTTATTGGCTTGATATTGGCAGCCATGAAGAATATAAGAAAGCCAATGAATTAGTAAAACATATTAAAAAATAATTATATAAAATGGCATTATCTTTACGAGCTGAGCAAAAGAGTATAACTAATCTCTTTAATAGTGGGGAAGATATCTATGTTATCCCTGAATATCAACGTCCATATTCCTGGAATAAGGATACGTGTTATCAATTTTATTCTGACATTACAAATGCTTTCTTGAATGACAAAGATTACTTTGTAGGTAATATTATTATGGCACGGAGTAATATGGAAACGAGCAGACCTAATGTGGTAGATGGACAACAACGTTTAATTACATTATGGTTATTTACAAAAGTGTTGACTATCTTACATCCAGATAAATCGCGTCTTGTTCGATTGTTAGAGGTAGAGTCTGTGTTGTCTGATAATTCTTTACCTCGAATAGATTCAAAAGTATACGAACATGATGACCAAAAAAATATAGAATCTGTGTTAAGTTATTCTCTTGAAACATTTGAAAATTTGTGGTTAGAAATATCAAATGTAAAACACAAATTGGAGAATGAGAAAAAATATAGTAGTATAGAGATAAATGCACTTTATTTGTATAAGTGGATGTCTGAATTTTATGATAATTTACAACATCCAGAAAAGAAAACAGAGTTTTTGGTCTATTTCTTGGAACGTGTATACCTACTTCCGATTGAACTTGATGGAAAGGATATGGAAGAGGCAAGTGATAGAGCATTAACAATTTTTGAAACGATCAATAATCGTGGTCAAATATTGGAAGATTCTGATATATTTAAAGCTCGTTTATATAAAAGTGCAAAGGCGGAAGGAAGAGGAGATGAATTTATAGAGCAATGGCTTGAGTTTAATGCCATTTGTGCAGACTTAAAAATAAGTGTTGACGATTTGTTCCGTTATTATTACCATATATTGCGTGGAAAAGAAGGTGTTACAACTAATGAAGGTAGCTTACGTGAATATTTGACACGTGACAATAATTCGGCTCTTAGTGCAAAACCATATAAAGAGGTGATAGAGGACTTGTCGACTATAACTAATATTTTGCAATGGCTAAATGCGCCAGAAAAAATGTCAATTAAAGTTGCTCAAATGCTTCAACTGATATCTCAATATTCTAACCAATATCCAAGATACGCTCTGGTGAACTATTTATTTACTGAAGGTATAGAGCAAGATGAAAAACTGAAAAACTTCTTAAGAACGATAGTTAAGTATTATTATTATCGTGGTGCAACTATACAGGTAAAATATGAAACATATCGTATTAACAAATTTATTGCGAAGCATCAAAAAATAGAACCTTACGATTGCAGCGATATAGATGAAGATTATTTTGATCATTTGGGGTTGTTAAGAAATGGCTATGCTCTTTTAGCTCATTATCTCATGTTCCCGGATAAATATGAGAGTAATATATATTTTGATAAAATCATTTATAGACGTGATTTTGAAATGTTGCCTATAGAGTGGCATACAAAGAATTTCGATGAGATTAATAATAATATAGCAAATTTTGTCGTGTTAGACATCCCAAAGAAATCGTTGAGCTTAAAAGCTAAAATGCAGTATTATTTAACATCCAAACTCGATGATGTCTGCGATATTTTTAGCACTTCTAAAACTTTGTCTTTAGATTGTTTTATGAGACGTGAAAAAAAACTCAAGTCGGTTCTTTTGGATTATTTTAAAAAGTAGTTATAATGGATTCTCTTCTTCTGCATAACTTTAAGGCATTTAAAGATAATTTTACATTGAATCCCAATGGTGATAATGTTCTGATTTATGGTGAAAATGGATCAGGAAAATCGTCTTTGTTTGAAGGGATTAAATTATTTTATTTCAGAGAACGTTTATTGAGAGAAAGTATTGCTCCAAATATTGTTGGACAAGCAAGAATTGATGAAGAACGGCAGGTGCTTGATGAATATAAATATGATGATAATGAAAGTATTACGTTAAATGTAGATGGAGTTAATTTTGATTCTCATAGTATCGTAAGCGATAATGTTTTCTTGATTAATTATAAAAATATCGCTCAATTAGATGTTGTTTGTATAGAAGATTTGATAAATAACGCTTATTTTTCTCATATAGATAATTATGCAAATTGGATAAGTGAAGACTTTATAAATTTGATAATAGATTGCGTTAATGAGGATTTAGTAGAGTGCTTTTGGATGGCGGATGTTAAAGTTCATTCTGTTGACATTCATGGAAAATGTTCTGTTGAAAATTCTCAAAATAAGATACCGAAGTCAATAGAACTTTATAAGTTCTTCAATGAATCTATAATTCATGTCATTAAGTTTATTATCTTGATAGAGTCTATTGGCTATTTTCAGGAGTCGAATCACAATACAATATTGGTGTTAGATGATTGCTTTAATAGCTTAGATATGCCGAATAGGATATTTATGATGAAATTCTTGTTGAAAAAAACGAGTGGAATCCAAAAAATAGTACTCACGCATAACATTGGTTTTTATAATCTCTTTATCCATATCATTCAAAATGTAGCAAAGCAAGAAAATGATTGGAAGTTTTATCAATTAGCAAAAATTGTTGATGAAAGAAAGTTGCTGGATGGATCTGAAGAAACAACGAGTGATATAAAGCAAAACATTGGAAATGATTCTGCGGCAACTATTGGAAATAAATTGCGTAGGCGCTTTGAAATACTTGTTTATAAGTTGAGTAGTATGAATAATATTGGCGAATTACAGGAAACTAAGGATTTATTAGATAAAATGTGTTCACCAAATGCACATATACATTTATCTAAACAAGGTGATGTTGTGAAAGATATTTATACTTTAGTGGATGAAATATATTCTAACGTAACGAATGGCAATGAATTTAAGTTAGCTAAGAGACTAAAAGAGAAAATAGAAAATTTTAGAAATCATGACTTCTTGAGTCAACTTAAGCCTTCACTTGAGGAATTGAGATTGTTACAGAAAGTAGCTTTGCATCCTACATCACATGGATATCAAGGTTTGCCTCCAATTGCAGAAAATGAAATTGACATATCATTGGTTTTATTGGAAAAGTTGGAAAATGCAATAAAGTCAGTATCTTCGAGAGAGGATGTTAGTTCTATTTGAAAATTAAAAATAATGTTGAACAAGTTTATTTTATAGTATATGATACAACGTATAGATTATATTGATCGAATGAAAGGATTGGCTATATTTTTAGTAGTCTTAGGTCATGTCTATTATTATGCTTTTGAACGTTCAAATAGCATATTGTCTGCTTTTGTAGGTAGTTTTCATATGCCTTTATTTATGTTTTTATCTGGGCTTGTCGCTTGTTCTGGAGTTATCCCTCCATATTGGAGCTTGTCTAAAATAATAAGAAAAACAAGAGCTTTACTTTTACCCATGCTTGTGTTTGGTTTATTATTCTCAAATGTTTTTTCTTCAGATTTTTTTCAAAGAATTATTGGATTCCTTGAATCTCCAAGTAAATATGGATATTGGTATTTAATGACTTTAACTATCTTTTACCTATCCTTAAGTCTTTATCGATTTAATGTTAAGCAAAAATGGTATTTTGATGTAGTCTTAGCCATGTTCGTATGGGGGGGTATGTTTTTACTATGGAAATATACAGCACGAAATGCAGATTATTTTTGTCTGCTTAATTGTGGTAATTTTTATCCTTTTTTTATGTTAGGTGTTTTTACTACTAAATATAAATTATTGGATAAAGTTAAAAGATCAAATTGGTTGTTCTCTGTTTGTTTATTTAGCTATATAGTTTTGTTTAATATAGAGATACCATTTCATGCTTTTTTGAGTTTGAATAGGCATATTATTCTACCTTTCTGTATGCTATATGTTATTGTTACCTTATTTCTTGCACGAAATGGGAAAAACTCTCCTTTAGAAAAAATATTGGAATACGTAGGTAAAAGGACTTTAGATATTTATGTGATTCATTATTTTATTATTTGCCATCTCCATTTTGGTTTTTTAGACAAATGGATGGAAACTACTGATAATATATTGCTTTCATTATTTTTGTCTATCTTTATTGCAGTAATTGTCTTATGTCTATCTATGTTTGTTGGATCTGTTTTACATAAAGGCGTATTGATAGAAAAAATAGCTTTTGGAAAGTAAAAAAGTGTTTTATAGAAAATAATTTAGATATATGATACCGAAAATAATACATTATTGTTGGTTTGGACGAGGAGCATTGTCTGAACTTGCACAGAAGTGCATTGCTTCATGGAAGAAGTATTTACCAGATTATGAAATTAAGGAGTGGAATGAGGATAATTTTGATGTGAATATCATTCCTTATACTGCTGAGGCATATAAAGCAAAGAAATATGCCTTTGTGAGTGATTATGCTCGTTTCTGGATACTGTATCAATATGGTGGAATATACTTTGATACAGATGTCGAGGTGATTCGACCTATTGATGACATTATTTATAAGGGAAACTTTATGGGATTTGAAACTGATCCTAAGCCGCAGTTAAAGGCTGACGCGAGCGAAGCGAGCGTCAACCCAGGCCTCGGCATGGGGGTGGCCCCAGGCCTCGGCATTATCAAAAAAATGCTTGATTTTTATGAGGGTAAGCATTTTGTGCATGAGGCTGTGATGAAAAATCAAATAACCGTGGTGCATATCGCTACGCAGGTGTTTCGTGAAAATGGATTGAAGAATGTGGCTGGTATACAGGAAGTGGCCGGCTGCTTTATATATCCTTCAGAGTATTTTTGTCCGATCAATGTGACAACTGGTCGTATTCATGTGGAAAAGAATACTCGAACGATACACCATTATGCAGGAACTTGGGTTGACAAGAAGTTTTCTATGAAAGAAATTTTAAAACGATTTTTACCGGAATTTTTAGTTCTTGCTTTAATTAATATAAAGAATAAAATATAATATAATAAAATGAAAGGTATAGCAAAATTTTATACTTGGTTCTGGATTATTTATTTCCCAGTATGTATTGCATTTACTGTTACAATAAATTTTGATTGGAGTGATGAAATCCTAACAGTATTACTCCTGGGTTATGCCTTTGTTAAGTTGCGGTTTTTGGTTAAAGACAAAAGCAGAACGACAGAAATCAATATTTATATAGGGTTGATGATATTCTATTTGGTTTATTCACTCTTAATTCAAGTGACTACGTTCCGAGGAATATATCTTGATTTTTTGCAGCAGTTACGGCCTTATGCAGTGTTCTATTTGACATGGATGTTGGCTCCGCAATTTAACGATAGACAGAAAATGCAAATCAAAAAAGTTATGTTATTATCATTCTTTGGATATTTAATAGCTTTCAAGTTTAAACCCTCTCTTGTAACACCATATGGTGGAGAAGAGTCTGCTGCTTTAGGACAAATTGCTCTTTGCTGCGCTATGGTTTACTATCTTTTCTCTAAACAGACCAAACGGAATCGGAATATTGCTATTTTGATTATGCTCTTAGGATTGATATCAGGCAAGTCTAAGTATTTCGGTGAGTGCGTGGTGTTTATTGCCTTGGTGATATTCGTGAAAAGTAAAATCAATTTTACTTCGGTTTCTACTTTGTTGAAAGTTGCAGCTTTAGGTTGTGTCGTTATATTCTTCACGTGGACGAAGTTTAATGCTTACTATGTCGAGGGATTTCAAACCGATGCTGCAGAAATGGCGCGTCCGCTTACCTATGAAACGGGAGTAAAGATAATGTTTCAAGATTATATCCCCTTTGGTAGCGGATTAGGCTCTTTTGGAACGGCTGCAGCAGCTAAGGAGTATTCTCCTTTGTATTTTAAATATCAACTAAATAATATATGGGGATTGGATCCTTCTAATCCAATGTTCTTGGCGGATGCGTTCTATCCTACCTTGGCAGAGTTTGGTATTGTGGGACTCTTTTTCTTCCTTTGGTTCTGGAAGAGACGCTTATGGGAATGTAATAAGATTCCTAATATCGTATATTATCGAATGGCGCTGATGGCAATTTTGGCATTGGCTTTGGAAAGTACTGCTGATTCTTCTTATCTTTCGGGTAAGGGTATGGGGTACTTTATGGTTCTTGCCTTGTGTCTGAATTCTGGAAGGCAACAAATGAATTGCAGCAAAAGATCTCTAAGATAGAAAAATAATGATGAACATAATCATAACTTCTCCTTCGTTGAATCCGAAGGTGAATGTGAGTGGCATTTCTTCTGTAACGCAATTTATTATCAGTAATAATCGGAAGCAAAACTACTTGCATTTTGAACTTGGTAAGAAGGATAGGGAAAAGGGGGGATGGCATCGCATTCCTTCCTTGATAAAGAAATATAGGGAGTGGAAGAATGTGCTTGCTCTGCATCCTGATGCGATTGTGCACTATAACTTCCCGCTGTCAAAAGCTTCTTTGTTGCGTGACCCATGGTTTATGAGATATGCCTGGAAGAATGGCAGAAAGATGGTGGTACATGTGCATGGAGGTCTGTTCCTGACGGCTCCTCATATACCTGGTATTCTCATGCGTATCATGAAATGGGTGTTTGGGCAGGATCTGCCTTTCATCGTATTGAGTGATATGGAAAAGGATATCCTGACTGAGAGATTTGGGGCTAAGAAGGTTGCCGTGTTGCCTAACTGTGTGGATCTGAGTGATGCTGCTGCTTTTGAAAAAGAACAGGTCCTTCATGATGAATCAAAACCGCTACGTATCGGTTATCTGGGGCGTATAGAACCTAATAAGGGAATGACGGAACTCTTGGTGGCTTGCCAAAGACTGAAAAAGGAAAAATATCCTTTTAAACTCGTTATCGCTGGCAAGGAACAAACGGAAGGGGAGTATCTTCCGCAATTTGACCAGTGCTTGGGGGACAGCTTTGAATATGCTGGTTTGGTTTCGGGTAAATCAAAGTGTGATTTTCTCAGAAGTCTGGATGCTTTCATCCTTCCTACTTACTTTGAAGGATTGCCGATGTCGCTTTTGGAAACCATGAGCTATGGTGTGACTCCTGTTGTGACTCCTGTAGGCAGTATTCCGCAAGTGGTGAAAGATGGTGTGAATGGTATGTTTATCACTGACCATGACAGCGATTCTATTGTTTCTGCCATCAAACGACTGGATGAGGACAGAAGTATTTTGAGAAAGTTGGGCGTGGCTGCCAGAGAAACGATTTTCAATCAGTTCTGTCCGGAAAAGTATGTTGAGAAATTGAATTCGATTTATCATCTTGCCAATTAGGCTCTTTATTTCATTTTAGAAATCATGAACATTTTTCAGATATTACAAAAGATAAGTCTTGTCCCTTCTTATCTGTGGGACAAGATGTGGACTCCTGTATGGAAGCGGTGCATGAAGCAATGTGGTAAAGGGGTATATATTCGTCCGATGTCTTCGGATTTCAAGGGATTGTGGAACCTGTCGGTAGGGGATGGTACTTCGATTCCTAAAGGGAGTACTATCTATTGTACGGATGCACCGTGTACTATTGGCCAGAAGGTACTCTTCGGTCCTAAACCTACAATTATCACCGGTGATCATCGTATTGACCTCTTGGGCAAATATATCGCGGATGTTACCGTGGAGGATAAGTTTGTGGATGGTGTGAATGTATATGACCAGCCGGTCGTCATCGAGGATGATGTGTGGTGTGGTGCGAATGTGACTATCCTGAAAGGTGTGACTATCGGTCATGGCTCGGTAGTGGCTGCTGGTGCTGTGGTCACGAAGTCCTTTCCTCCATACAGTATCATCGGTGGTATTCCTGCCAAACTGCTCAAAATGAGATTCACGGAAGAGGAGATCAAGGAGCATGAAAGAATGTTGGATGTGAAATGACTTGGATATTTCGAAAACCCACCAGTCCTTCCTTTATTGATAAAGCGGGCTGCACTCGGCAATATGAAAGCGAGCTTGACTCTGCACTCATTTGCACAGCTCTCCCGTAAGGGGGCTGCGGATTTACACTCCGTAGTATAATAAGGTTCGACCTTATTTGCTGGGATTAGTTATGGAGGTATTGGCTTATGCGTCACCATGATACCGATTAATAAATACTGTTACATACAATAAATAACAAAAATGATGACTATGTATATTAAAATTTGGGTATTTGTATTATCAACATTGGCTGCCATGCTAGTGGGTGGATTGATAGGTTATCTATGTCATTTAGGCATTGGTAATCTGTGGAAATGTTTGAAATCTCTTGGAGTGAGCATTCGTAACCGCTTAGTGGATTACTGGTATGTCTTGGTCTTCCTTGTAACCACGATATATGTCTTGTCGAATTTCAAAGTTTGCATAGATTTGTCGTTTACAGAGGATTTTAATGGCAATAATCTGATTTTTCTATTCTGGCTGGTATTAATCATATTTCCAATGTTTGAGAGTTTCGAGGGCTTTGGTATCAGTATCAAGAAAAGAAAACAAAAGAAAACGGAGGACTTGTTGACCATGGAATACCACAATAGTCTGGTAGGTGCTCAAGAGAAAGGAGGTAATGATGAATAATGGTATATATAGGGTTATCAATGAGGGGACTTCTCTTATGGGTAACCCGAATCTGAATGAGGCTATGTTTAGAACATGGCTTGAATACTCATTGAAAATGCTCGATTTGCTTTGTGACAGTTCTTTTGTAAAATACCAATATTCTTCGTTTGCATTTCAAGTAAAGAATTCGACAAATACACCATTTGAGAAATTGAGCAAGTGTGTGGAATTCTTGATTAAATTAGCTTCAATGATTTAATCTTGTTCAATGTTGCAGCTCAATTACAAATAGAATCTTTAGTAAACTATTTTTTGAAAAATCATATTTATGGCAAATATAATTCCTTTTAAAGTTTCTGCACGTACTGCTCGTCTTATTGGTCGCGAGAACGTTGCTACATCCAAAGGTGCAATTATAGAACTTGTGAAAAATGGGTATGATGCAGATAGTCCGTTCTGTGTCGTACTTGTAGATAATAAGTATGGAGTATATCATAAGGAACTTAGTAAATTAGACTATAAAAAACTTCTGGAACTAGGGTGTGACCCTAACTTGCTTAGTTCTATATACCAATTAGATAAAGATATATATATCGAGAAATCTGACGTCAATATAGAGCAAATTGGAATCTTGAAACAACAGTTGCAAAAGAACTCTGTTCTTTATATTATTGACGCTGGAGAAGGTATGACAGGTGACATAATACGTAATTATTGGATGACAATTGGTACAGATAATAAGTCTAGTAATTTTTTATCTCATGGGGGAAGGGTAAAAGCTGGAGCTAAAGGTATTGGGCGTTTTGCTCTTGATAAGTTAGGTGAACACTGTGAAATGTTTACTTTCTTTAATTCTGAAGTTCATGTTGACAAAGATGAAGAAGGTAAGCTAACTCCGTATAAAGGTTATTATTGGAGTGTAAATTGGAATGATTTTGAGAAAGACGAAGTTACTATAGATAAGATAGGTGCAGAATTAGTAGGTATTAAAGGGAAAACTTATATGGATTGTTTTAACAATTTAGCCTTATCTGCTTCACTCAAGCAATTAGTCGCTTCCAATCTTATATGCCATGGTACAATATTAAAAATTTCGCAGTTAAGAGATATATGGGATGATGAGAATATTAGTCGTGTGTTCGATGATTTGGGAGTTTTGGTGCCACCGTCTGAAGGACAAGATTTCTCGATTTATCTTCAGTCTATAGATAATCCTGAAAAGTATGGAAAAGTTGAAAGTCTGTTCTGTGATGATTTTGATTATAAGGTAGTAGCACATGCAGATGGTAATCAAAATGTAAATATACGAATATATCGTCATGAATATAATATAGAAGCTATACCTCCTTCTTTCTTCGAACGTGAAAATCAGAAAAGATATCAATATTGTAGAGAAACTTTTTTACGTGGTTACTGGGATGTTACTCGTACTTTTTCACAATTGATTCCAGGTTTTCGTGATACAGATACAGATGGAATATTGGCAAGAATTGGTGCTTTTGATTTTTCTTTTTATTACTTGAAACGTTCTTCTTCAAAAAAAGAAGATGCTCGCTTCTTTTATCGCCAATGTCCATATAATCTTAGGAAAAGTTGGTTGGACAAATATGGTGGTATAAAAATATTTCGTGATAGTTTCAGGGTTCGACCTTATGGCGAGAAGGGTGATTCGGCATTCGATTGGTTAGGGCTTGGTATGCGCAAGAATAATAGTCCTGCTGGTATAGCAAAAAAGTCAGGTGGCTACCGAGTGGAAGCTGAGAATATAGCTGGCTCTATCCTTATATCACGAGTTTCGAATATTGATTTCGAGGATAAGTCAAGTCGAGAAGGTTTACAAGAGAATAAGACTTTTTCTATTTTCAAACAGTTGCTTGTTAGCATTATAAAGATATTTGAAGATGACCGTTCTTTGATAGCTCGTGAACTCGTGGCCGATGATGAGTTTCGTAATGGTGCTGCAAGGGATAGAGAACGTGCAGAAGAACTTGTTAACAAGATAATTGAAGATAGCAAAAGAGACCAAGGATATCAATCGGATGAAAATTCTACAGACTATAAACTACATCTGTTAGCTGTTGTTAACGAGCAGAAAACCGAGGAAATAAATAACTTGCGTGAAGAGCAAAAAATACTACGTGCCTTAGCAAGTAGTGGTTTAATGCTAGCTTCGTTTGCCCATGATTTAAGTAAACTCAACGATTCTCTCGATTATCGATATGATAAAATTATAAAACTTTTAAATGCCAAGGTTTGTAAAAAAGATTTTTCGCAGGAAAGAAGAAAGAATCCATTTATTTTGCTTGAACAAGCAAAGGAAAACGATATAAAGATGCAACGTTGGCTCAATTTCTCTACCGATATAGTCAAAAAGGATAAGCGTAGAAGAAAAACTGTTAGTTTTGCGCCTTATTTTAATAAACTTGATGATGTTTGGTCAGGACTCCTTGCTGAACGTAAAATTCGATTTGTTCATTCTAATGTAGATGATGCTTGTATGAGAGCTTTTGAAATAGATTTTGATAGTATATTCTATAATCTAATTTCTAATTCAATTGAGGCTTTTATTCGTTTGAGGGAAGAGCGTGAACGTGTTATCGAAATTTCGGTTAAAACAACAGAAAATAATATTGTATGTACTTATCGTGATAGTGGTCCTGGTCTTTCAGCAGATATTACCAATCCTTATGATATATTTCAGCCTTTTTTCACGACGAAACGCAGTGCTATTACTGGGGAAGAGATAGGTACAGGCTTAGGAATGTGGCTGGTAAAACTAATTGCAGAGGATAATGATGCTCGTGTGGTATTACTTACCCCAACGATAGGATTTGGTCTTCAAATTATATTTCCAATTAAATATAGAAAATAATTATGAGCTATAAAGTTTTGTTTATTGACGAAGAGTCTATTCAGCATGATGATTTCAAAGAACATTTTGAGGAGAATTGGCCCGAAGCCGAATGTGAATGTGTGTTTCCTGCTCGAACAATTGAGGAAATGTTGGAGTTGCTAGAAAAAACACATCCAGATGCGGTTATCGTAGATTATCAGCTAAATGATAAAAAAGTAGATATAAGTTACAACGTAGGTTATAATGGCGTTGAACTATTGAATGCTATACATAATCAATTGGCCGATTTTCCTTGTTTTGTTATCACATCGTACGATGGTGAAGCCGTCGTAGATTCGGATGATGTAAACTTGATATATGTTAAAAAGGTTTTGCGATTCTCTTCGGCCGATGGAGAAAAAGTTTCATTTGCACAAAGAGTTAAAAGTCAAATTGATAAATATCGTATGAGAATTGATAATGCACGTAAAGAGTTGTCAATTCTAATAGAAAAAAGGGAAAAAGGTAATGCTACAGTTCAAGATGAAGAACGAATAGTTGAATTGGATACTTTCTTAGAGAAAACTTATGGAAAGGAAGATGCAGTTCCCTCTGAGTTAAAGCATATGTCTAATCTTGAAAAATTGAATACGTTGATAGATAAAGTGGATTGCTTAATAAATAAATTGAGTTAGTATGACACAGCCCTTTCGACATATAGCCCCAAAACGTACATGTACAAAGAAAAGAGCTAATTATAATGCATATAAGACTTTTCTTGCAGAAGATTTTAATCATAGATGTGGTTATACAGATTGTTCTGATTATTGGTTTGGTGGTAAACGTTGCTTTCAAATAGATCACTTTAAGCCGGAAAGTAAATATCCAGAGTTGAAAAACGAATATAGTAACTTGGTATATTGTTGCTCTTATGTAAATAGAGCAAAATGGGATGATGATAATCCTAATTATTTGGATCCATGTGATGTGGATTTCAATTTACATTTTGAACGTGATGACTTGGGATTTATAAAGGCAAAGACGCCACAAGGTCAATATATGGTTGAGCACATGAATCTTGGCTTGACACGATATGCAATTTGTTGGAATCTTGATAGATTGGAAGAAAAAATAAAAATATTAGAAAGAAAAGTTGATCAGAACATAGCAACAATAGATGAAAAAGGACTACTCTTAAATGTTAATAAGGAATTTTATAAGTATTTAAGGTATCTTCGGTCTGAATTATAGTTCTTTTGTTGTTGAGAAAATGTGAAATAGAATTATGTTAAAACGTATATTCCCGTTTTTGAAACGAAATCTTACACAAGATCCATTATTGATTAATCGGATATTTGTGACACTCTATATTACATATAATAATGTTTCAACCTACAATAGTTTTGTTAGCAGATATATTATAAATAATGGTGATGAAGATTATAAGGTGCTGAGGCAAGTTCTGGATTTTTTAGAAAAGCAGAGCGTAAGTAAATTAGACTTGGAAGATATGATAAAACTTTTTGAGTTTGTTATATCTCCATTTGATAGAATTGTTACTGGTGCAATCTACACACCAAGTAAAATTCGAAAAAAGATCCTAGAAAATTGTTTAAGTAAGCAGCAAAATTTATCTTCTATCCGGGTTGCAGACATTGCTTGTGGATGTGGTGGATTCCTGATGGATGTAGCAAAATACATACATAAGAAAACAGGAAAAAGCTATCTTCTTGTTTACCAAGAAAATATATTTGGAATAGATATACAATCCTATTCCATTGAAAGATGCAAAATCTTGTTGAATCTGTTGGCAATATCTGAGGGAGAATGTTCTGAATTTGAGTTTAACTTACTGAATGCAGACACCTTAGATTTTCATTCGGAAGGATGGAATACTGCGTTTGATGACTTTGATGTAATTGTTGGTAATCCTCCTTATGTTTGTGGAAGAAATATGGAGGATGAAACCAAGGAAAAAACGAAAATGTATGAAGTCTGCAATGCTGGTTCCACGGATTTGTACATTCCTTTTTTTCAGATAGCTATTGAGATGATAAAGGAAAATGGCATGTTGGGTTACATCACGATGAATACTTTTCTCAAAAGTTTGAATGCCCGTGAACTCAGAAAGTATTTTATGGAAGGTAGCTATAATATCAGTATTGTTGATTTTCGTGGACATCAAGTTTTTTCGGGCAAAAGTACTTACACTTGCTTGTTTTTCTTGAAAAAAGAAAAGAGTGAGATGTTACATTACTATTGTGACGAGAATGCAGAACTAAGCAAATGCTTCGGTTATACGGATATTCCTTATTCTATACTTGATGCAGAAAAGGGGTGGAATTTGAATGAACATAAAGTCGCCTCTAAATTGGAGAGTGTAGGCATTCCCTTGGCAAAGTTTTGCCAATCTCGGCATGGTATAGCAACATTGAGTAATAAGACTTACATTTTCACACCTATAGATGAAAATGATAAGTTCTATTATTTGGAAAAGGAAACCCATATATATCAGGTAGAAAAAGATATATGTAAGGATATCGTAAATTCAAACAAGTTAAATTCTGATATTAGCTTGGATAAAATCAAGCATAAAGTGATTTTCCCTTATCAATTATGTGATGGAAAAGCGTTTTTGATAGATGAAAATGTCATGACGCATAAGTATCCTATGACATATAAATATTTAGAATCTCAAAGAGATGAATTAGCCAGACGTGACAAAGGTAAGGGGAAGGACTATCCTGTATGGTATGCTTATGGGAGAACTCAATCTTTAGTTATGCCCTCAATTAAATTGTTTTTCCCTAAAATCGCAAATAAGCCTTTGCACTGTGCTCTTGTTAATGCTCCGAATTTGTTGCTTTACAATGGTATGGCTTTTGTGGGTGAAGATGAAAGAAAGATGAGGATATTACAGAAGATTTTTGAATCAAATATCTTTTGGAACTATATCGTAGCGAATAGCAAGCCATATTCCTCTGGCTATTATTCATTGAATGGGTCCAATATCAAGAATTTTGGAATTCCTATATTTACAGAAAAGGAAGTGGAAGAATTACTATCTATCCAAAATAAAGATGATATAAACAATTGGTTGGCACGATATTATTCATAGGCATAGCCCAATCAATGGGCTATGCTAATAAGTTTGCTTCCCAAAGCCGTTTCTATGCGAGCTATGGTTTGAGTTGTAAAGTTATGTCTGCCTGTGAGCCATTTGGAGATTTCGGATTCTCGCTTGTTGAGCAATCGGGCAAAATCCTTTTGGGTGAGCCCCTTGGCTTTCAGAATCTCACTGATACGCTCGGCAATTCCGAAAGACAAATCGAACTCTGCCTTTTGCTCGGCAGGTATCGCTGCGAGGCAATCACGGAATAATTTGTTCTGTATCATAATGCTTAATAATGTTGCTTGTGGCATAGCTGTAATTCTTTATTATGCAATGCAAATATAATGTTTTTATAAATAGATTGTTCACTTTTAAGTGAATATTTAGTATGAATTAACTTTTTCGAAAATCCACCAGCCCTCCCTTGAACCTTAAGAGTTCTTTCGAAAACCTACCCGTCCTTCCTTACCGTTAAGGAAGGCTCCACCTCTCATCTCGGTCTTCTCCCCTCAGGGAAGAAGAGGAAACCGCTTCTCCTCGTCGCTCTAAACCATTTCATTCTATGGATGGCGGACCATCAGAGGTCTACGCCAGCAGCAGAGCTGCGGTTTTTTGTGCGGGGATGAACCCGCTTTGCTGAGTTTGCTGATTGCTCGCAACTTGCAGGAATTGCTGCTTATGGGAACGCAGGGATACGATGCTGGTTGCTCGCAACTTGCTGGGTTTGCTGCTGATGGGACCGCATTGCTGGGATTGCTGCTGATGGGACTGCAGACAAAGTGGATGGCGCATTGCGTAATTTGCTGATAACTTGCAGATTTTTTGCTATTAAATTGGTGGTCTCAATTAAAAAGCGTATTTTTGCAGCAGATATTTGAACTATATAAGACTATATTATGATGTTAGGTATTAATGCTCCAAAGCCATTGGCTAAAGGTGAATTTGCTAAGGCTGTTCGTAAAGCTGTTCATGATTCGATGGTTGCAAAGGAAAATTGGAAGGAACCTGCAACAAAAGGTCCTTGGAAGGTTAAATTTATTGTGCGTTAGTTATGAATCAAGATTCAAAACTAATATATAGCATAAAAGGCTTCTAATCAACTATTTCGAAGATAGAATTGCCCAGTTTAATTGTACAGTAGTGAAGAAGGGTATAGTACATAATTTATATTGATTCTGATGAAAGCTAATTAACATGAGATACGTAAAAACAGGTCACTGTATTTGGTGTGGGAAAACAGAGCCAGATGTCAGTTTTAGGGCTGCTCCTCATATCGTTCCACATAATCTGGGTAGCGATGATATAGGATTTGACGTTTGTGATGATTGTAACCATTATTTTGGTACTGCAACTCGTGGCGTTCCTTCATGCGACCTGGCGTTTAAGGAGATTTTCAATGCTTTTTGGATATTTGGTCATAATTTGGATGAGAATACTCATAAGAAATTTAGATCTGTATTCTTTAATTATTATCATTCCAAACGAACAGTTAAGATTAAAAGTAATTTTAATTCTGCAGTAATAACCAGACAATTCAAAAGATCTCTCTATGAAGTGTTCCTGCAAAAATACCATAAAGTAACAGGAAATGGTAATCATCCAATGTTTGAAATGGTACGCCAATTTGCTCGCTATAATATCGGTAATCCGCATGTATTTTATGTTTTCAATAATATAATATTGTGCCCTGGTGAAGAACAGCGACTTGAACTTCCGATGAACGAAAATGTAATTGATGGGATGATGCAGTCTGGATTATACAGTTTTTGGATGGGCAATCAGATCTTTTATATTGAGGTCTTACCAATTGCGTTTCAAGCAAAAGGCTATAGCTATTTACGAGAAGAAGCAAAAACAATATTACTGCCAGCATGTGGAAACGAGAGAATCTTTGAATTCACTGATGTGATGCAGTTGGATATCTTTATGCTGAGATTTAATGAATGTAGTTGATGAAGATTGTGTATTTTATTTTGGATAAAGCTTTATCCTCTTATTATAGCGCTATGGAAGAACAGGTTTCTATTATTATCACAATAATTGTTGCGTTGCTTACTGGTGGCTTTATTATATTATTTCTGGAAAATCAGCATGTTGGAGCTAATGTAATCGAAAGGTATCATTTTGTCATGCAACCTTTTATGCATAGGTTGAGTAACTATTTTAAGTTTTTGTCTTCTGCTAAGATTTATTTCTCCATTAATAAGGGAACAAAGAAAGATGATGCTGAATATGTTTTTCTTTTTAATGACTTAATGGATAGGCTTGGTCATTTTGCTTATCCATGCATTATGTCCGGACAGGATTATCCTGTGTCAAAATTCTCGGCAAAACAATTGCAGGAAATTTGTGAGGATATTAATAATGTATGGTACTATTGGGATAGGAAAAGGAACTATATGATTGAATATTGTTCTTATGATTCTTATAAGGCTGAATTGTTTGGCAAACTTGATCGTGAATATCTCAATGAAGTGTTTCCGCACAAATATGATGAGACAAATTTTTCACTTGGTTTGATAAGTGATGTTTCTGGAACGTTTTATACAAATGTATACGAACCCATTCAGCATGTACCTTTTGAGTATGAAAGATGGTGTAAAAAAGAGGATGAATTTAAAAGGTTGACGTTTGTTACTATTGGACTTTGTATGGGCACACTTGTTGTGATTCTACTCTTAAGATATATCACTCCATTGTGTATTATGAATTTTCTCACATTACTGAATATCGCTTTGCTTGCAAGTTGTTTATATAAGTTCTCAAAATTAGAATCATTAGCGAGGATAGTATTTAGATGAATAATCTCTACAGTCCAAAGAAAATACCCCATATGGTCAACTGTCCATCATCGGAGTCATTCGGAGGACGTTTGCGGGGTTATATACTTTCTTAGCTATGGCAAGCAGCAGATAGTCGCAATATGGTAAACCAAATTTGCGAAAAAACAGAATTATGGCTCGTTCCGTAGAATGACTTGATATGCAGTCATAGTTTGACCCATTTGAAGAAACTTTCCACCTGCCAGCACTCTATAGAGTCTGCTATAAATAACCTAAAAATGAGTATGTTTGAAAACTTGGATAAGATTAAATGTCTTATTACGGAAATTTTTACTCAAATATCTTTGAATAAATTGTCTAACTTCCATGACTTAAATGTCTTGGCAGAAAATGTGTTTATGTATGTGCTGAATGACTGCTTTGATTATCATTTGCAGAATGCTAATATATTGAATAATGTACCTAATCAAGTGGGGTTCGATCTGATTGACACTAAAAATAAAATTATCATTCAGGTTTCTTCTAACGATAGTATAAATAAGATTGCAGAAACCATTGAAAAGGTAAAAGATACTTCTAACCTCAAAGGATATCATCTGCAGTTCTTTATATTAGCAACAACAGCCAAGCACCATAAAAGTGGCAAAATTAAGAATCTCTCAGATCCTATAATCTTTGATAAAGACCATGATATACTGGATGGAAATTGGCTTTTTGCTCAATTCGCTTCACATTTGGATAGAATCACACTTATAGAGAAACATCTGGAATTATTATTTAATGGTAATCTTTCCTATGAAATGGTCTGTAGGCTCCTAAATGATTCTGAAAACATTTGCGATTATCTTTTACCTGAGCATTATTTGCCTCGTAAGTTTGCTCTGAAATCAGATCGTTCGGAGGCCTTTGATGTATTGTTCGCTCCAGAATCGAATGAATATTCTTTAGATAAAATAATTATAGAAGAGGTTAAGGAGCATGACTTGCGTAAGTTTGTTATCTTTAGTACAGCTCAAAATGGTAAAACAACAGAACTTCATAGGCTATATAACATTTTCTCTAAAGATATTGATAAAGGGGTGCAATTTATCGAGGCATCATCTTATAGTCAATACCGTCATGGTATATTCTTTCATATTTTGCCATGTAGATTAGAAGAAAATCAATATATTCTTCTTGATGGAATAGATGAACTTAATGATACAGATAGGAATTCCTTGATAGATGAACTAAGGGATTGCTTAAAAAAGTACTCAAAAATAAAGGTTGTAGTTACATGCCGATCAAACTATAACAATGGTAGGATGTTGAGTGATTTTACCCAACTTGAGATGTTACCATTATCTTATGATGAAATAGTATCTTACATAAGGAGTAGAATAGGTAATGGTACAACGGGGTTTATTAAATATATCGAACAGCACCAAAACATTTCAGAACTTCTTGATGTGCCATTCTATCTGTCTTCTGTTGTTGATTATTTTGGCGAAAAACATCAGATTCCTCAAACACAAAAGGAAATACTTGATTATGTATTTACCAAAAGTTTGAAAGTGAAAGAAAAAGAAGGGGATACCATTAATGGCTTAGAATATGGGGCTGAAAGTTTGTTTACAGTGATTGCGCTTACCATGCAATTTTCAGAAAAACAAGTATTGTCAGGGCAAGAATTTTATAAATATTTAAAGTTTTCCAAAGAAAAAATATCAGATCTAACTCTATATACTATATTTAAAAAAGATTCTTTTAAGGACGTTTATTCTTTCATTCATAATGGGTTTAAAGAGCATTTTGTAGCAAAATTTTTAAAGGAACAATCCTTTGAGTATATATTAAAGATTGTATGCTATGCAAATGGTGAAATTCCAATCATAAAGAAGAACTGGTATAATGTATTGGTCCTTGCTATCTCATATATGGATGAACATGATAAGAAAGATCAGATGATAGACTGGTTGTTAAAAAATGATGTGAAGGTTTTACAGAATATTGATTCTACCAGTATTAGTATGGTGGTTAAGCAGAGTGTCTTGAAGGGAATTTTAGGAGAATATAGAAAAGAGCAAATATATCCTGATGATTTTTACAGAATTGCCAAGTTTATAGCATGTTTGTGCAATACAAGAAATAATGCTGAATTCCTGTTAGAAGAGTATAGAAATGTTCATCAGATAACCCCATATTTGGCATTGTTGACAACATGTGTTTCTATGATGGATTTTTCCAGTCCTTCTGTTGGCGTGTTGTTGTCAGAATTCAAGAATGTAGTCTTCGATAAGATAATAGAACTGGGGAATAATGATGAGCAAGAAACCTATTCTTTGTATGTACCCTTCTATAGTAGTTATTTGAATACTGATGAAGACATTGATAGGCTTATCATACTTGATGTAAAGTCGAAAGATCATCATATCATACAAACAGCATTTCAGCTGATTGCTAACTTGAATCAAGCTGATAAATATGTGGAGTATATTATTGCGCAAGAGAAATGTATGCAGACCTATAGTCTAAAGGGTACAACTCATGTCGTTCACCATCATGATTTCTATAAATGTTTGGGAAAAGTTTATGGTAAAAATGAGTTAAAGAGATTATGGAAGTTCTTACCGATACTCTTTAATGAAGAAAAGGCTGATCATAATCAAGCAGACTTGATAGTTCCTATCCAAAAAATGCTTTACAATAGTAAAAAGTATGTGGATGATGATGTCTTCTGTCAAGTAGTTATAGATTCATGGATCAAAATTGCTAAGGATCATGATTATATTTCTTTGCGAGATACTATTGTTGAAATTTATAAAGCATTCTGTAAATTTTGTATAGAAAATGTATTAAAGCCTGACTTCATTAGTCTCATAAATGAAATTAGAGGTGTTGAAGATACTCAACAAGAAATAAGGCTTCTGCAAATTCTAAAAATAAAACTGTCTTTATTTGGTGATGAAACAGATTTGGAGAAATGTATAGATGTGCTGCAACCTGATTCGATAAATGATTTTGGTATTGCAACTTGGCTTACTAATAATTATGATGATGCGTGGAATCTTCTGCATTATGACTTGGTTCATAAGAAATTTCCCAAAAGAAGGTTTTACCATCCTAATGAGATGAAGTTGCGTGAAGAAAAAAGCATGGCATTGCTTTTGGATTATGAACAATTTAAAGAGACGGTTTTATATATTGTAAATCAGTATGCGCCGAAAGCTAGAAAGGAACTGTATGCAAAAGTAAAGGAATGCGAAGAAAACAAGTGGGACAGTTATGTCGGTTTGTTCTTGAGCTTATTCTATAATTATGAAACGCAGGAATATGACTTGCAGAAAATCAAATATAATATAGAAGATCAATGCCTTTATGAATTATTTGTATTGGATCAATTGGCAAATCAAGGCATAAAACAGTTTACGGGTGAGCAAAAGGAGTGTTTGAAAGTAATGCTTGAACATGTGTTGCCGAAGATAAAAGATAAACGTAAAGGACGGAGATATCTGGGGTTAGCATTAGATTATGAAATCACTTTAGATAAGGATGTTCAAGAAATATGTTTGAAATATGCTTCTGTAAGAGATAGCAGATGGGAACATGCTTTTAGCAATAGACCTTTTATTGATTATGCTGTTCAAGCGTTAGGTAAGGAACGAGTTGAGCATAGAATTGTTTCTTTGATAAAGAATCCGGAAGGCTTAGATGTTTATGACTACATAGAATTAGCTAAATACGCAATAAATGCGCACTTGTTGGAAGTGTATTCTTATATATTCGAATTCATTAAGCATGACGATGAAGGTTATTCTGGGAGTACCATAGAGTTGTATCTTAAAAGTGAGCCTGATGGGAAAGAACAAATTATGGCTATCTTCCAAGATATTCCAGATAAACATAAAGCATATATACTCAAACTATTGATGTATTATTC
Source organism: Segatella copri (assembly GCF_009495355.1). Taxonomy (GTDB): domain Bacteria; phylum Bacteroidota; class Bacteroidia; order Bacteroidales; family Bacteroidaceae; genus Prevotella. The sequence goes on along the minus strand of NZ_VZAD01000091.1, from coordinate 25,574 downwards.
AAAGGATGATATGCAATGGGTAAAAGACACGCTAGTTCTATTTAAGGAAACACTATTGAAATATGACAAAAAGATATATTTGGAGTGTCAGGCATCATTAGGTGATCAAGAGGCTTTGGAAGAGATACTCAAGTGTATGACAGAAAATAAATATTATTTTGGTAATGTGTTTACTGCAATTAGATTCTGTAATTATACAATAGACTCTTTACCCGTTTTCGATAAACTATTAGATATTTCTTTTACGATGGATTCATCGTTCTGGACAAGTAGTATCATTGACGGGATAAAAGGGATGGTTGGAACCTCTTCTGATAATTTAGAAAGGGTGATAGAGGTTCTACGTTCGAAAATCACTGATGAACATACGTGGTTAAATAAAACCATTGATAGCATAAAATATAGTTATTATGAAGCAATTGAATCTCATATGACAATTGATAAGGTTGTAGAAAAGGTTTTTAAAATGAAAAAGTGCTCCAATTCTTTGTATATATAATGTTTTTTGTTTAGTTTTGCAGAAAAATAAGATTGACCAATGAGATTAGAGATACAAAATATCAATAAAATCAAGGAAGCAGATATTGCCTTGAATGGCTTGACTGTGATTGTGGGAGAGAATGATATGGGAAAAAGTACCATTGGTAGAGCATTCTTTTCTATTATCAAGGCGGTCTCTAATATGAGAAGCTTGAGTAATGAAAGTTCTGCCAACAAAGCTTCTAAGCATATAGATTCTTTGTATAAGCACTTCTATGGAAAAAAAATCATAGATGGTACTATGGATCTGTTGCCTCGTGTCAAATCGGATATGGAAAGAATATGTCAGGACGAAGCGGAACGAAATGCTTTTCTTGATCATCTGAATGCTAAAATCGAAGATATTGATTTGTCTCCTCGCCAAAAATCCTTGCTCAAGGAGGATATTGTGAATATTCGGATTTGCTTTGATCAAGTGAATAATCCTGCTGCTGTATTGAAAACGGAGTTGGCTTATCTCGTTGAATCTGAGTTTATGGGGCAGTTCTGTTCTTCTAAGTCAGAACTTACTAATGTTATGCTTGATACTGAAGAAGAGGGGAAGCTGTCGTTTAAGGCAAAGGATAATCAAGTGACAAACGTTTCCTTTTCAGAAAGAGGATTCTATGAGGATATCACTTATGTTGAGTCGCCACTGTACTTCCATCTTCTTGATAGCTTAAAATCTTCTGTTGCTTATCGGGAAATGAAGAGGACTTTGGGATATAAACCTATGGTTCCTGCCCACGTGAAAGACTTTGTTGACAAGGTCTTGAATTTCCAGAATTTTGATACTCAGCTAAGTTTGTTTGAGCCTCAATCGAAGGATTTTCATACAGCGGATATCATTCATGGTACGTTTGCATATGATAAGAGTTCACGTAGCATCGTATATCAAAAAGATGGTATGAAGATTAAGCCTATCAATGTGGCTTCTGGTATCAAAAGTTTTGGTGCCTTGCAGCTTCTGCTTGATGGTTATTGTATTTCCAATAATCGTCCTTTGATATGGGATGAACCTGAGAATCATCTGCATCCTCAGTGGCAGGTGGAGTTTGCTAAGGTTATCGTACAGATTGTTAATTCCGGTATTCCGGTGATGATCAGTACCCATAGTCCGTATTTCCTGCAAGCCGTGAGGTATTATTCTGCTATGTATAACATTGAGAAGTATGTGAACTACTACATGGCAGAGTGTGGTAATGATGATATGGTAACTATGAAAGAGGTTACTAATGACTTAAACCAGGTTTTTCTTACTTTGGCTGAGCCTTTGAATAAAATCATGAACGTGGATGAAGTAAGGGGAAGAATGAAATGAAAACTGCCAGTGAATTAATATCGTTTTTGGTGAAGGATAAGCATTTCTCTCTTTGTTCTGTTTGTGAGCTGCATAAGCCTTGTGCTACGACACCCAGGTGTTCTTGGGAGCCTGCTAAACGATTCGTGAATTTTGATGATGTAAAGACCGCCTACTGCAAGGAACATCAGGTGATTTCTTGTGCTTCGGTAGATGGATTGTCTGAAAAGAACGAAAAGCTATTGTTCGTAGAAATAAAGGGGTGGGTTGATTTTCTGCAGTATCAAAAGAAAAATGTAGAGAAAAAGATAGAAAAACAGGTGTCAGGCTATGATTTTATCAAAAAGTTGAAAGATAGTATTGATATATGTAATGATTATGCATCCAACCCAAAATTTTGTAATGCTGATCATCTTGCGTATATTATTGTAACTGATATTGATATCAAAGAGCAACCTCTACAGACTTTGCAGGGTAACCTGATGGCTTTGGCGCAAACATCTTCTTCGCTTGAAGTGTTATGCAATAAATACATGTTGTCAAAAATCAGTTCTATAAAGGGGATTCATACATATTATAAACAATGTAAGGAGTTAGATTCATTTATAGATAATGGCCTTTAGGATTTCACATAAACGTTAGTACTCTGCCAAACGTAAAAACGAATATAATGGATAAAACAAAGTTGACAAGGGAAGAGGCTTTACGCCGCTGGAAGGCTTCTAAGGAAATCAAGCGTAAAATGTTGGAGAAACTGGAGAACTTGGAGATAGAAACGCATGAAAAAGGACTATAGTATTTTCTTTCAACTGATAAGGTTGGGACTGGGGATTTCGGATGAGGCTGTGGTGATTCCTATGGAGGCCTGGAAGGGACTGTATAAGGAGGCTGAAAGGCAGTCGATGCTGGGAGTGGTTTTCGAGGGCGTCAACAGAAATGTGAACCTCGGTGGTACTAAACCGCCTACTGCCTTGGTACTGAAATGGATGGGTATCTCGCAGGTTATCAAGCGAAAGAATGTGAAGTTTGATGAGGAGGCGAAAAGGCTGACACAGCTGTTTGATGAGAATGGTATCTTTACCGTGATATTGAAAGGACAGGGCAATGAGCTGCTTTATCCTGTAAGGGGATGCAGAATTCCTGGTGATATCGACATCTTTGTGGATGGGGGTAAGAAATTTGTCGTGGACTGGATAGACCGACATGGACTGGCCGACAGGGCGGAGAAGGCTACATATCATCATGTGCATCTGTTGCCTGGGGCGAGTGGTATTGATATCGAAGTGCATTTCCTGCCTTCTTCGGGTCTTTTCTTCCCCACTCATCGTCATCGGTTGCAGAGGTTCTTGCAGAGTGAGGTGAGAAACTCGGTCATGTGTGACAGGGGATTCAGAATTCCTTCGGCGATGTTTAACTTGCTGATGCAACTTGCTCATATCCATTGTCATTTCTTTAGTGGGGGTATTGGTCTGCGACAGATGAACGACTTTTACTATGTGCTGATGTCTTCTTCGAAGGATGAGAGGGTAGAGGCTATGGCGCTTATCAGGAAAATGGGGATGAGGAATACGGCGGCTGCTCTAATGTGGGTGCTGAAGGAGGTGTTCCTCATGGATGCTGAATGGATGCTGTGTTCTCCTGACGAGAGTCTTGGTAAAGTATTGTTGGGTGAAGTGTTCAAGGGTGGTAATTTCGGGCATTATCTTTTTGATAATGAGGAGGCTTTCCTCTTGAAGGCTGTGCTGCGTCGCAAGAGATTTCTGAAACTCCTGAGATTCGGAGTGTTGGAAACGATTGGTCAAATGTGGTTTGATACAATGTATATTGTGAAGAAGCTAATATAATATATAATGTATGCACGTATGTGTGCTTACATTATATATTATATTAGTTTTTTTTGTTTATAATGAGGGATCTTCGAAAAGCTGCCTGTCGTCCCTTAGCATTAAGGGAGGCTTTCGAAAATCCACCCGTCCTTCTTTAGCATTAAGTTTTTTCTAAAATCAACCCGTCCTTCTTTACCATTAAAGAAGGCTCCACCTCTCATCTCGGTCTTCTCCCCTCAGGGGAAAAGAGGAAACCGCTCCTTCTCGTCGCTCTGAACCGCTACGCTATAAGGTTGGCGGACCATCAGAGGTCTACGCCAGCAGCGGAGCTGCGGTTTTTTGTGCGGGATGAACCGCATGGACACACTATTCAGGATGTTTGCTGCTTGCTCGATGCTGAAGGGATGCTTGCTCGATGCATGCTACTTGCTGGAATTGCTGTTTGAGGGGACTGCAGACAAGATGGATGGCGCATTGCGTAATTTGCTAATACTGTCATCTTATTCTCCATAGTCCAATATCTCCATCATTTGTGATGCAGTCACAACTTTTGGAGTCTTGGGGAAATGCTTCAAGTTACCAGTAACAATGAAAGAGTCTTCTTCGCTCAATGCAACTTCATAGAACACTCGGTCGTCTTCATCAGGCATGTCGCCATCGTAAGGAAAACGTGAGGAGTCAATGCCATTAATTTGGATAAAATACAGTAACCTTTGTATATCTTTGTCTGCCAAATGAAATTTTGAACGATGAAGCACCTCGGAATATTCTTCTATGATTTCATCATTGTATAAGGGCTTGATTTTTCCTGCAAAAAGGCTGTTGATAACTCGGCGTGTTGAGGCAGTGGCATTCTTTGTGATAAAAGCAGACACAAAAATGTTGGTATCAATAACTGCGTACACCATTGCGTTCTTTTCTTAATCGTCTGACTTCTTTTATCTCTGCATTGATTTCATCAAGGGACATTTCTATGTTGTTTTCTCTTGCCGTCTTGCACATGTTTTCAAAAGCTTCTATTGCCTCGTCTGTAACCTTGTCTTCTTTGCTTTCCTTTGCTTTGATGGCAAAAGGTATACTTCGTGTGCGGATTACCGCCTTGACAAATACATTGATTGCTGCATTTGCACTCATGCCAAACTGCTCACAGAGGCTGTCGAACATAGCTTTCTGTTGTGAGTCTATTCTGACTGTCATTGATGTCTGTGCCATAACGTTATCTGTTTTAATTAATATTGATTGCAAATATAGGGCGTTTTGATGTGAGTTGTATGACTTATGACTTCTTTTTATCAAAGTTTAACAGTAAATACTGAAGTTTCGCATGTGGTTTATGTACGGGCTTCTTGCCTTCAGGGCGTGCTGCTTGCTCGCAACTTGCAGGAATTGCTGTTTATGGGAACGCAGGGATACGATGCTGTTGGCTTTAACTTCTAACGAGCGGAGGGAGTGATAACTTCTTTAACTTCTATGACTTCTTTAACAGCTATAACTTCTATAACTTAACTTCTGTAACAGAAAAGATGTAAAGGTATGACAGATTTATATTTTCGATTTATTCAATTTAGTTTGGGACTTTATGAGGGCACAGAGTTTCTTGATGGAACGGAACTGAAGGGATTCGACTGGGGCGCTTTCTATGAGTTTGCTAAGGAACAGACTCTGATAGGGGTTGTGTTCGAGGGGGTTCAGAAACTGCCTAAGGAGACTGCGCCACATCTGCAATTGCTGATGAGCTGGTTTGCCTTCAGCCGAAAAATTCAGCAACGTAATGAGGTGCTGGACAGGGCTACTGTGGCGCTATACAATAAGGTGAGGGATAAGGGGTATTCTTGCTGTATTTTGAAAGGGCAGGGGAATGCCGTGATGTATCCTAATCCTTCGGCAAGGACGCCTGGCGATGTGGATATATGGGTGAATGCTGGGCGTGAGGAGATTCGGGCTCTCGCTCACTCGCTGGTGAAAAATACGAATGGACAGGTGGATGATGAGAGTTTCAACCATATTGGTCTTACCATCAATGGTGTGACCGTGGAACTGCATTCTACGCCTGGATTCATGGCTAACTTTGTTTTTAACAGGAGGCTGCAGAAGTGGCTGAAGAGGAATGTCGATGCTCAGTGTGGCAACATGGTGGAACTGGTGCATGGCGATGGTGCTGTCGCTGTTCCTACGCCTTCCTTTAATTGTGTTTATCAGCTTTATCATCTCTACCATCATTATTTCTATGAGGGTGTGGGATTGAGACAGGTGGTGGATTACTTCTTCGTGGTCAGAAAATGGAATGTGGATTGTGATAAGTTAAGTTTCTTGCAGAGGGAGTTGAAGCTTCTTGGATTGTGGCGGTTTGCTGGGGCTGTGATGTTTGTTCTGCATCAGGTGATGGGGCTGCCGGAGGAGATGATGATTGCTCCGATGGATGCAAAGAGGGGACGGATGCTTCTTGATGATATCTTGAATGGTGGCAACTTCGGGCATTATGACAAGCGGATGGATTTGGGACATAATCTTAATAGATTGTGCCGGGATTTCAGGTTGTTGAGGTTTTATCCTGCGGAGGCGCTGAGTGAACCGGTGTTTAGAGTGTGGCATTGGTGCTGGAGAAAAAATAATTTATAATGTTCGTTGTGAACATTATAAATTATTTTTTCTTTTTTTGATAAAGCTGGCTGCACTCGGTGCTTTTTTTCGAAAACCCACCAGTCCTCCCTTACCCTTAAGGGAGGGTCCACCTCTCATCTCGGTCTTCTCCCCTCAGGGAAGAAGAGGAAACCGCTCCTCCTCGTCGCTCTGAACCATTTCATTCTATGGTTGGCGGACCATCAGAGGTCTACGCCAGCAGCGGAGCTGCGGTTTTTTGTGCGGGATGGGACCGCCTTGCTGAACTTATTGCTTGCTCGCTACTGAAAGGCTGCTTGCTCGCTACTTGCTGAGAGGCTGCTGATACCCTGCAGAAAGGGTGGCTTTAGCCGCCCTATTCCTGTAAATCTCGTTTATTCAGAACAGCAGGAATGCTTCTCGAATTGCCTTTCCGTTCGGACGGACTTGATGGATGGGAAGGGGATAAAAAAAATCCGGGGCAGGAGCCTCGGATTTTTTTTATGGTGATTGGAAGAAGTTAGGGAAGGGATGAGGTTCGATAACTCCTTGAGAATTGCGCGGATTAAGCCTTGAAGTTGTCCAAGTCTTCGACCTGGAAGTTCTGGATGTATGCGGAATGACCGAGGACTTCTTCCTCTGCCATGCGGACATATACGTTGGCACTCTTCGCAAACAGCTCGGGTGACTTGGTGGCGTCGTCGAGGATGAGGAGAGACATCACGATGTCGCCAGTCATGTTGTAGAGACGGCGAGCCAGGAAGTCGTGAACTGCCTGATCGTTGGCCTCCTTCACCTTGTTGATGGCTGCCTCGTAGAGGTCTGCCAACTTGGCTACACGGGCCTTCAATGCCTTCAGCTCGTCACTGACCTCGCTCTCCAACATCTCCTTGATGATGTTGAGGTAGGTGCCGTTGGTGATGTAACGGATGGCTGCTACTACCTGCAACTGGGTGGTACCCTCGTAGATGGAGAAGATGCGGGCATCACGGAACAGGCGCTGGCACTTGTACTCCATGATGAAACCGGAACCTCCGTGGATGCTGATGGCATCGTAGGCGTTCTGGTTGGCATACTCTGAGTTCATACCCTTGGCCAATGGTGTGAAGGCATCGGCAAGACGGGTGTACTTCTTCATCTCCTGACGCTCCTCGGGAGTGAGCTTGCTGTCGCGGGCAATGTCTTCCAATGCCTTGTAGATGTCGACATAGCGGGCGCAGCAGTAGAGGAGTGAACGGCCTGCATCCAACTTGGCCTTCATTCTTGACAGCATGTCGTAAACGGCAGGGAAGTTGATGATCTTCTCGCCAAACTGAGCACGCTCCTTGGCATAGGCCAAGCCCTCGTTGTAAGCTTCCTGCTCTACACCTACACTCTGTGCGGCGATACCTAAGCGGGCGCCGTTCATCAAAGCCATCACGTACTTGATCAGACCGAGACGGGTGTTGCCGCAAAGTTCTGCCTTGGCATTCTTGTAAACCAACTCGCAGGTAGGTGAACCATGAATACCGAGCTTGTGCTCGATGTGACGAACGGTGACGCCACCATCACGCTTGTCGTAGATGAACATTGAAAGACCACGACCGTCCTTGGTGCCTTCCTCAGAACGTGCCAGTACCAAGTGGATGTCGGAGTCGCCATTGGTAATGAAACGCTTCACACCGTTGAGACGCCATGTGCCGTCCTCATCCTGTGTGGCCTTCAGCATCACGCGCTGCAAGTCGGAACCTGCATCTGGCTCTGTCAAGTCCATACTCATGGTCTCGCCTGCGCAAATGCGAGGGATGTACTTCTGACGCTGTTCCTCAGAACCGAACTCATAGAGGGTGTCGATACAGCTCTGGAGTGACCAGATGTTCTGGAAACCTGCATCGGCTGCTGCGATGATTTCTGAAGCCATAGAGAAAATGGCGTTAGGCAGGTTCAAGCCGCCGTAACGACGTGGCATGGACAAGCCCCAGAGGCCTGCCTTGCGGGTGGCATCGAGGTTCTCGAATGTCTTGCTGGCATAGATCATGCGGCCATTCTCCAAGTGTGGACCTTCGAGGTCGACATCTTCAGAGTTGGGTTCGATGATGTTGGCTGCCACATCGCCGGTAATATCCAGCAGTCGCTTGTAGTTCTCAATGGCATCCTCGTAGTTGACAGGTGCATCTTCGAACTGGTCTTTCTCTACGTAATTGCGTTCCTTCAAGTCCACAACACGCTTCATGAGGGGGTGATTGAGATGAAATTCAATCTCAGGGTGATTACTATAGTAATTAGCCATTTTGCTTTTCTTATTTAAATAAATGTGTAAATGGTGCTACTTGCAGCTTACTTTGAATTCTGCTTGTAGTACTTGATGAGCTTGGGGACGACGTCTTCGACATTGCCGTTGATGACGTAGTCGGCAATCTTGTTGATGGGGGCATCAGGATCGTTGTTTACGGAGATGATGATGCCGGAATCCTGCATACCGGCGATGTGCTGGATCTGACCGGAGATGCCGCAGGCGATATAAACCTTAGGATGAACGGTGACACCGGTCTGACCAATCTGACGGTCGTGGTCTACCCAACCTGCATCAACAGCTGCACGGGAAGCACCTACCTCGCCATGGAGGAGATGAGCCAACTCGAAGAGCTGGTCGAAACCTTCCTTGCTTCCTACACCATAACCGCCGGCTACAACGATGGCAGAACCCTTCAGGTTGTGCTTGGCTGCCTCTACATGGTGGTCGAGTACCTTTACGACGAAGTCCTCGGCAGGTACATACTTGCTTACCTCTGGGTAAACAACTTCCTTCTTGCACTCACCCTCGTAGATGCTCTTCTGCATCACACCTGAGCGTACGGTCGCCATCTGTGGACGATGCTCTGGGTTGACGATGGTTGCCACGATGTTGCCACCGAAGGCTGGACGAATCTGATAGAGCAAACCGTCGTAGTGCTTGCCGCTCTTCTTGTCGTCATATTCGCCAATCTCGAGCTCGGTACAGTCGGCTGTCAAACCGCTGGTCAGAGAAGAAGAGACACGAGGACCGAGGTCGCGACCGATAACGGTGGCACCCATCAGGGCTATCTGTGGATTCTCCTCCTTGAAGAGGTTGACGAGGATGTCGGTATGAGGAGCTGAGGTGTATGGGAACAATCCCTCGGCATCGAAAACAAATAACTTATCTACACCATAGGGCAGGATCTGGTCTTCCACCTTTCCCTTGATGCCTGTGCCAGCCACAATGGCATGGAGCTCCACGCCCTGCTGGTTGGCGAGCTTACGACCCTTGGTAAGCAATTCTTGAGATACTTCGGCTACGGTTGTGCCTTCTACCTCGCAATATACAAATACGTTGTTCATAAATTTTTGCAAAATTATCCGATAATACTTTCGTTCAACAATTCCTTCATCAAGTTGTCGATGTCCTCATCGCTGCTTGTCAAGGTCTTGCTCTCCTTAGCCTGGAACACGATGTTCTTTACTGCCTTCACCTTGGTAGGTGAACCGCTCAGACCACATTGTGAAGGATCGCCGTCAACATCGGCTACGCTCCACTGGTTGAGAGTGAGGTAAGGACGCTCCTCATAGAGGTTGGTCCAAGGCTCATCTCCCTTGCTCTCCATAGGGCAAGATGCGTATTTGTATTTCATTACGAGCTTCACGTTGCATGGGCGACATGGAGCTGCACTGCCGTTTACGGTTATCACGAGTGGCAATGGGGCCTCTACGGTCTCGACACCTCCATCGATGAGGCGACGGACTGTTGCCTTGCCGTCTTCCACCTTCAGAATCTCCTCGGCATAGGTGACCTGGTTCAAGCCCAACTTCTGAGCTACCTGTGGACCTACCTGTGCGGTATCACCATCGATAGCCTGGCGGCCACCGATCACGATGTCGACATCGCCTATCTTCTTGATGGCGGTGGCAAGGGCATAGGATGTGGCCAATGTGTCGGCACCGGCGAAGAGACGGTCGGTAAGCAGCCAACCTGTATCTGCACCACGGTAAAGACCCTGGCGAATTACCTCACCGGCACGTGGAGGACCCATTGTAAGAATACCAACTGTGGAACCTGGATTCTGCTCTTTCAATCGAAGAGCCTGCTCCAATGCGTTCAAATCTTCAGGATTGAAGATGGCGGGAAGGGCTGCGCGGTTGACTGTGCCTTCGGCTGTCATCGCATCCTTACCCACATTTCTTGTGTCTGGTACTTGCTTGGCAAGTACTACAATTTTTAAACTCATATTAATAAAATGGTTATTGTTATTATTTCTAAGTTTGTTAGTGTTTCGTAAGGAACACAGCCGCAAAAGTAGCATTTTTTTGTGTATTACACAAATAAATCGGCATTTTTTTGGAAAAGAAGGGGGTTAGAGGGAAGTTAAGAGGAGTTAGCACGCCTTGAAGGGGCATCGCCCTGGGTTGTTGCGGGCGTTAGCCTACGCCCTGTAAGGGCAAAAGCTTTAAGTTTTGTTACAACGATATTACAGTCTGTGGGTTGTGAGCCTATTTCATGATTGTCATTGTTTTGTAACGTCAGTGTCGTATGAAAGTAACTTTTTTTATATAACTTTGCAGCCGAGAAAAATCAGCAAATAAAATAATATAATATAATGAATAAGAAAACAACCACCATGCTGTTGCTGCTCTCGCTGCTTGCGATGACAGCCCAAGCACAGAAGTATGACAATGGCGAAGAAGATAAAGTGGACAGAATGCCTAAAATTCACGGCACCATTCGCTCGAAGTATGAATACCAAACCGAAGAGGGAGAGGGACGCTTCGAGGTTCGTACAGCCCGTGTCAGTGTGTCGGGAAATGTGACCAAGGAGGTGAGCTACAAGGCAGAGATTGACCTCTGCGATGAGGGAAAGATCAAGATGCTTGATGCCTACACACGCATCAAGCCCTGGAGCACCCTGCAGTTTACCATCGGTCAGGAGCGAGTGCCCTTCACCATTGATGCTCACCGTTCGCCCCATCAGCAGTATTTTGCCAACCGCTCGTTTATCGCCAAGCAGGTGGGCAATGTGCGTGACGTGGGTGCCGAGGTGGGTTATACATGGAATGTCGGTTTCCCCATCGTGGTGAATGCCGGTGTGTTCAACGGCTCAGGTCTTACCAATCAGAAGGACTACTGGACCAAGGGCGTCAACTATTCTGCCAAGGCACAGTTTCTCTTCCCCAATGTCAACCTGGTGCTGAGTACTCAGAAGATCAAGCCTTCTGACGTGACTGTGAATATGTATGATGCAGGTGTTACCTTCCACTATGGTGGTTTCATCGCCGAGGTGGAGTATCTCTACAAGCATTATTCTCATAACGTCTTCCACGATGTGCATGCCTTCGATGGTTTTGCCTGCTATGACATCCCTGTTCGCACACGACTGATCAAGAAGGTTTCGCCTTTGGTGCGTTATGATTTCATGAGCGATCACAGCGACGGCTCCCGTTACAATGCGACAGACGATGATCTGGGTGAGTTGATCATCAACGACTATAAGCGCCATCGTGTTACCGGTGGTGTTACGTTGAGTCTGTCGAAGCCATTTATCTCCGATATCCGCATCAACTATGAGAAGTATTTCTATCGTGAGGGCGGTATTGCCAAACCTTCTGAGAAAGACAAGATAGTAGTTGAGTTTATGACTCGTTTTTAGTAAATATGTGTTTTTCTGGTTAGTACGAAAATGTGCGTGTGCTTGTCCGTTGATGGTTGAGCACACGTTTTTTTATTCGGGTAAGTGATGCTTTTTGAAAGGAAATATTTGGGAGATAGAAAAGAATGTAGTACTTTTGTTGAGGGAAAGGATAGGGAATTATTTTGTGGGAGTTGATGGAGGTAAGGAAGGTAATACTTCTGTATCAAGTAAAAAAACGAAAATGAAAGAAAACAACAAGATAGCGGGGTCTGTCAAGGCCATAGCCTTTGATGCCGACGATACGTTGTGGGCATTGCAGAACTATTTTGAAGACGTAGAGGACGAATACTGTGACTTGCTTTCAGACTATGGAAGCAAGGAGGAGATATCTGCTTCGCTCTTCGAGACAGAGAGCGGTAATATGGAAGACCTGGGATATGGTGTGAAAGCCTTTACCATCTCGTTAGTGGAGAATGCCGTGAAGGTGAGTCAGGGCGAGGTGTCTGCCAAGCTGATAGGGCGAATCGTGGAGCTGGGAAAGACCTTGCTGAGGCTCGATGCCCGTCCTTTGGAGGGCGTGGAGGAGACGCTGGCAAGGCTCAGACAGGCGCGTCAATACAAGCTTGCGGTATTCACCAAGGGTGAGTTGCAAGACCAGGAGAACAAACTGTGGCGTTCGGGATTGCAACGTTACTTTGACGTGGTGAGCATCGTGAGCGACAAGACGCCCGAGGCTTATCGAAGACTCTGCCGTGAGTTGGAGGTAAAGCCCGAAGAGTTGGTTATGGTGGGCAACAGTTTCAAGAGCGACATTGTGCCTGCGTTGAAGATAGGTGCCTCGGCTGTTCATATACCTTTCCATACAACATGGGCGCATGAAAAAACGGAGGAGTTCGCTCACGAACGCCTCCGTCGTATTTCCCGTTTCGAGGAAATCATGGATATCTTGTAAGAAGGTTTAGTCTCGGTGAATCACGGTGCCACTGGCCTGATGGGTGGCGAGAACCAGCACCTCGGCTATTTGAACATGCTCGGGAGCGCAGGCGGCATAGAATGCCACGTCGGCAATGTCATCGCCAGTCAATGGCTCTATGCCACGGTAAACATTGTCGGCACGCTGGGTGTCGCCATGGAAACGGATGTTGGAGAAATTGGTCTCCACCAGTCCCGGCTTGATATTGGTAACGCGAACGCGGGTATGAGCCACGTCGATGCGCAGACCATCGGTGATGGCTTTTACTGCACTCTTGGTGGCACAGTACACATTTCCGCCCGCATAGGCAGCATCGCCAGCCACACTTCCGATGTTGATGACATGACCACGATTGCGTTCCACCATGCCGGGAACGATGAGTCGGGTCATGGTGAGCAGACCTTTAATGTTGGTATCTATCATCTGGTCCCAGTCGTCGAAGTCGCCTTCGTACTCTGGTTCCAGGCCTCGTGCCAGTCCTGCATTATTGATCAGGACATCGATGTTGCGCCATGTCTCAGGAATATAGTCAACAGCCTTGCGAGCCGCTTCTCTGTTGCGCACGTCGAAAGCCAGTGCCAGCACTTGGACACCTTCCTCTTCGAGTTCCTGTTTCAGAATTTCCAATTTGCCTGTGTTGCGGCCTGTGATGATGAGGTTGTAGCCTCCTTGTGCGAATCTTCGGGCGCATCCTTCGCCAATACCGCTTGTGGCGCCTGTGATAAGAGCTATTTTTCTTGCCATGATTATTATGTTTTTGGTTTAATGTTTTTAATTACAATATCAGGATTCTCACTTCGGCATTGCCCATTTTCTCAATCTCGTTCATCGGCCGGCGGAAGTAAACACTCTGCAGGGCTTTGTTGATGATGCCATGACCAACGGCAAGAATGGTCTTGCCGGGATAGGTGACGCGAAGCCAGGTGATGAAGTTTTGAGCCCTCGACTTCATGCTTTCTATCGACTCGATATCGTCGGGCCAGTCTTTGGGGTCTTGGGGCAGGGAAGGGATAAACTTGCCAGTGAAACTTCCCCAGTCGCGTTCGCGCAGCAGAGGTGTGGTAATCACTTCGGCATGATGGGGATGGGCTATGATCTCGCAAGTCTGAATGCTGCGCTTCAGGTCGCTCGATACGAATACGTCGATGGGATGGTCGGCCATGCGGGCTGCCACTTCTTCAGCCTGGGCAATACCTTTGTCATTGAGTTCGCCTGGTGTCTGTCCCTGCATGATGCGGGCTGCATTGTCGACAGTCTCGCCGTGACGAACCAAGTATAATGTTGTTGTCATGTAGATATCTATAGTTTTTGCTTACAAAAGTACTAAAAAAAATAGATTTACCTATCTATTAAACTGTTTTTTCCTTCGTTTTTCCGAAAAAAGTAGTAACTTTGCATCATTATATAGATAAATAAGGTAGTGATTGTAGTCGATAAGTCGAAAGCATTACCAAAAATAACAGTCAGAATGATGCATAGATACAAAACTTTCATACTCCTCGTCTTTGCCGTTGTCCTGCTTGCCGCCTGCAAGAAAGGACCACGTCCTAATATCAACCTGCCCATCAGTACGTCGAAGCCTGCCAAGGGCGACCATGCCATCTACGGACTTGCCTGCATGGGATGTACCGACAGTGTGGTGATGCTCTTGCCCAACAGCGGCGGAGACCCTGTGCGCTACAATATATTGGAGGCTACCCGACAGCATCAGGTGTTTGGCGATATAGAGATAGGCGACTGGATATGTGTGTTGTCGGTAGAGGGAGAGAAGAACCGTGCCAGAATGGTGGTGGATCTCGACAAGCTGAAGGCTACATGGACCTATCAGGTGATGCCCCATCTGCGTGACCTGAGTCATCTGTCACGCCGTCAGCAGGCACGCATCCTTGCCAATATGCCCGACAGCATCGTGGAAAACTATATGGTGCCACGCGAATATGGTTTCACACTCAAGCGGATGGGCGAGGCCCGATCGGTGGGCTTTGTCATGCAGAACAGTTCGGTGGAGGACGACAGTCCGGTGGAATATCCCGAAGTGCCACAGTATACAGAGTGGCATGCCTACAATGGCAAGCTGCTGCTTGTGAGGGGACGTTTCGAGATGCAGGGAGTCGTCTTCAACGAGAAGACTTCCATAGATACCCTCTCATTCGTCTATATGAAGAAAGACTCGCTGGTGCTCAGCGACTCGCAAGGCAAGACATACACTTATCACCGCAAGGCCAATGCCCATGAAGTGAATGCCGCAGCACGTGCCGCAGCACAGAAGCAGGCCAACAGAATGAAACAGGAACTGAAATAAAATGATAGACAAACCGACCATAGCCCGAATCATGGACGCCACCAACATCGTTGACGTGGTGTCGGAGTTCGTGTCGCTCAAAAAACGCGGCGTGAACTATATCGGTTTGTGCCCTTTCCATAATGATTCGCATCCTTCCTTCTCTGTCTCGCCCGCACGCGGCATCTGCCATTGTTTCACCTGTGGAAA
The DNA here is from genome assembly GCF_009495355.1 of Segatella copri. Taxonomy (GTDB): domain Bacteria; phylum Bacteroidota; class Bacteroidia; order Bacteroidales; family Bacteroidaceae; genus Prevotella. The sequence continues at coordinate 10,246 of NZ_VZAD01000091.1, read as the reverse complement.
GGGAGGCAACGCCATCAACTTCCTGATGGAGCTGGAGCAGATGACCTATCCCGATGCGCTGCGCTGGTTGGCCAACAAATATCACATCGAGATCAAGGAGCGGGAACTGACAAGCGAGGAGAAGGAGAAGGAGAGCGAGCGGGAGTCGATGTTCATTGTCAACGAATGGGCATCGCAATACTTCGAGGACATCCTGCAGAACGATGTGGACGGACGAGCCATCGGTATGCAGTACTTTCGCAGCCGTGGATTCCGTGATGACATCATCCGAAAGTTCAGGCTGGGGTTTGATCCCAACAGCAGGACGGCCTTGTATGACGAGGCTATCAAGAAAGGCTATAACCCCAAGTATCTGGTGGCAACGGGCCTCTGCTTCAAGGTGGACAAGGACGAGGCCTCCAACAAGAGCGGAGAAGACAAGTATCTCGACCGATTCTCAGGACGAGCCATCTTCCCCTGGTTCAGCGTGAGCGGCAAGGTGGTGGCTTTCGGAGGTCGTGTGCTCGACAGCCGTACGAAAGGAGTCAACCAGAAGTATGTCAACTCGCCCGACAGCGATATCTATCATAAAGAACGGGAGCTCTACGGACTCTATCAGGCCAAGAAAGCCATTGCCAAGGAAAACTGTGTGTACATGGTGGAGGGCTACACCGACGTCATCTCCATGCACCAATGCGGTATAGAGAATGTGGTGGCCAACTCGGGAACGGCACTCAGTGTGCACCAGATAAGGCTCCTGCACCGTTTCACCAACAATATCGTGTTGCTCTATGATGGCGATGCGGCAGGTGTGCATGCTGCCCTGAGAGGTACCGACATGCTTTTGGAGGAAGAGATGAACGTGAAGGTGCTCCTGCTGCCCGACGGCAATGACCCCGACAGTTTTGCACGCAGTCATACGGCGAGCGATTTCAGAAAGTATATCGAGGAAAACCAGACAGACTTCATACAATTCAAGACCCATCTGATGCTCAAGGGCGTTACCGACCCTGTGAAGCGAAGCGAGGCCATCAACTCGATCGTGGAGAGCATCTCGAAGATAAAGAACCAGATAACGCGTGCCTCCTACATCACCGACTGCTCGCACCGACTGGGCGTGAGCGAGGCCATCATCGTGAATGCGCTCAACAACTTTGTGCGCAACGGTCTCAGCGAACAGGTGAAGGAAGAAAGACGGGCGGCAGGTCTGCGCGACCAGGTGGTGCAGCAGGCGGCGCAGACGGGACAGCAGATGGGAGGAACGACTCCCGAGGCCAAACTGCGCGAGGTGGAAGACCTCATCATACAGATCGTGATTCATCATGGCGAGGAACTCATCACCGTGAAAGACTCTGAGCAGCAGGATGTGGAGTTGCCCGTGGCACAATACATCATGCTCGATATGCAGGGCGATGGTTTCGAGTTTCACAACCCTATATATAATAAGGTGTTGCACGAGGCCGTGGAACATATAGGTGACGAGGACTTCAAGGCAGAAACCTACTTTGCCAATCATCCCGACCCTGCCGTGAGCCGACTGGCGGGCATGATGACGGGCGAACAGGAGGTGTCGACGGCCAGTCTGCAACTCAAGTTGAACCCTGAAAAGCTCAGGCAGATGGTGTTTAAGGACATGCTGAGTTTCCGTACTCATTACATCGCCCAGCGATTGATAGAGGTGAGACAGCAGTTTGTGCAGAATCCCAACAACATGGAACTGATAGCAGAGTTCACCAAGTTGAAGCAGATGAATAGTCTGCTGGCGGCGCAAGCCAACTTCATCTTCAACTAAGCGGAGAGCGAAAAGGTGAAGGTGTAACCAACGGAGCATAGCGAAAGGGCAACACTCAGCATTCAAGATAGAAGATATGATATATTTCCACTGGATATATTTGTTAGTGTATGCGCTGCTTACCATCCCCACCGTCGTGGCGGTACTGATGGACAATAAACAGCCAGCGAAGACCATAGCCTGGATTATGGTGCTGCTCTTTATGCCCTTTCTCGGCATCGTGCTCTATGTGTTCTTCGGGCAGGACATCCGTAAGCAGCGACTCATCAGCAACCGTTCCATGGACCAGCTCACTAAGCGCTCGATGCTGGAGTTTGCTGAGCAGGAGAACCTGCATCTGCCTGCCGACAGCCAGCCCCTGATGCGCCTCTTTGCCAACCAGAACTGGGCGCTCCCTTTCAAAGACAATCAGGTGGAGATTTATACCGATGGCTATGGTTTCGTGTTCAGTCTGCTGCAAGCCATCGGCAGGGCGGAGAAGCACATCCATATAGATACCTATATCATAGAGGACGATCCCTTGGGAAATCTGATAGCCGATGCTTTGACAGACAAGGCCAGACAGGGTGTGGAGGTACGTCTGATATATGATGATGTGGGCTGTTGGCGCGTCAGCGATTCCTTCTTTGAGCGTATGCGCGATGCCGGAATAGATGTTCATGCCTTTATGCCGGTACGGTTTCCTGCCTTTACCAGCAAGGTGAACTATCGCAACCACCGCAAGTTGTGTGTGGTAGACGGCAAGGTGGGATTCATAGGAGGTATGAACTTGGCCCTTCGCTATGTGAAGGGAAGAGGCGGAAGAGTCTGGCGCGACACGCATCTGCGCATAGAGGGAGGTGGCGTTTATGCCATACAGAGAGCATTCTTAGTAGACTGGTATTTCGTAGACCGCACGCTGATTACCGACCGTCGTTACTATCCTCCTGTCGATGCGGCTATCCGCAACAACTGTCTGGTGCAGGTGGTGACCAGCAGTCCTATCAGTCCGTGGCCCGACATCATGCAGGGCTATGTGCGCATCCTGTTGCAGGCGCAGCACTATGTATATCTCGAAACCCCTTATTTTCTTCCTACCGAACCCGTGCTCTTTGCCATGCGAACGGCGGCTTTGGCTGGCGTGGACGTCAGACTCATGGTGCCACGTCACAGCGATGCACGGCTGGTGGAGTGGGCTTCGCGGTCATACATGATGGAAGCCATAGAGGCAGGAGTGAAAGTGTATTTGTATGAGGCGGGATTCAACCACAGCAAGCTGTTGGTGAGCGACGACAAGATATGCTCGTGTGGAAGTACGAATGTCGACTTCCGCAGTTTTGAGAACAACTTTGAGGCCAATGCCTTCTTCTTCGACACAGACATGGCCTTGCGAATCAAGAACATTTTTCTGGAAGATGAGGCGCACTGTCAGTTGACAGACGATGTGACTTATTACATCAAGCGTCCCTTCCTGAAGCGCCTCTTCGAGTCGACAGTAAGGCTCTTGTCACCACTGCTTTAGATGATTATCTGAAGATAGAGAAGTTGACACTGCCATAGCTTCTGTGCTCTAAGAAGCGGGGATGGTCGGAGAAGTCGTAGTTCTTGCCATGTTCGAAGACGAAGATGCCTCCCTCGTTGAGCAGGTCGCCTTCGAGGATGAGCCGGGGTATCTCGGGCAGTTCCTTGAGTGCATAAGGAGGGTCGGCAAAGATGAAGTCGAACTTCTGATGACAGCTCTTCAGGAAGCGGAACACATCGCCACGGATGAGCAGGTCGCTCTCATCGCCCAACTTCTTGAAGCACTGGCGTATGAAGTTGGCATGGTCTCTGTCGGCCTCGACGCTTACCACATGGCTGCATCCTCGTGAAACCAGTTCGAGCGAAATGCTGCCTGTGCCTGCGAAGAGGTCGAGGGCGACAGCATCCTCAAAGTCGATGTATCCTTGCAGTACATTGAAGATATTCTCTTTGGCAAAATCGGTGGTAGGACGTGCCTTGAAGGTACGTGGAATATCAAAATGTCTTCCTTTATATTGTCCTGTTATGATGCGCATTCTTTTGTTGAGTGTGATGTTGGTTGTGATGTATTGTGTTGAGTGAGGCACCCGCAAGGGTGGCTTCCTACTTGCTGAGGTAGAGCGCCTGCAGATCGAAAGGTATGTTCTTGATTTCGGTAAGCGGTGCCCGGTTGAATTCGGCAGCAGGGTTGAGAAGGTAAGTCTTCTGAATGTAGAGCTTGGTGTTGTGGATGAACCAGTCCTTGTCCGGCACATCGCCCACAACGTGCAGCTCGTCTTTCTTCTGGTCCATGCCGAGCAGTTTCCATACATATAGGATGAAGTAGATGGCGTCCTTGGCATGTGTGGTGGCATAGGAGTTGAAGAACTTGAAGCGGTTCTTGTCGAAGCAGAAGATGTCGAGTTTGCCGTCGTGGAAATAGGCGAACAGCTTCTTCTGTATGCCCACGAAGCTGCGCTGGTGCAGATGGTTCCATACGGGTTGCAGCACAGGAGTGAAGCGCACGTCGGCAAAGTTGTCCTCCATCACCGTTCTCAAGTCTTTGTTGAGAGGGAAGAGCGCCACGGCGTTGAGCTGAGGCTGTACTCTGTGCATGATGATGTCGCTCTCGTGCTCCTCGAAGCTGTACTGATAGAAAGTATCTTTCTGTTTCTCGTCGAACTCGTCGACAGGGACGAGCAAGACAGGGGTGTCGATGAAGAGGCGTGCCTTTCTGTAACCACGCAACAGCAGTTCGCTTTCCTTGAAAGCCTGTCTTAGGTTGGCTGCCATTGATACGCCACTCTTCATGGCATAGGGCTCGTATGTCACTTGGCGTTCGCCTTCTGCTACCGAGAAGCTGAGGCTGTTCTTGCCGGCACGGATGGTGAGCCGTGTCTGCAGAAGTTTCGTTGTGTTGTTGTTACCAGTTGCCTGCATTGTCGTTGTTTGTTGTGATGTCTCCAATTTTTAGTCCTGGAAACCTTCCTTCCATGTTGGCATTGTCGGTTTCCTGCTGTATGGCATCTTCGTTGAGGCCATCCAAGTATTCCTCGTAGGTGGCTCCACATTCCATGAGCGGTATCTGTTTGCCGTTCTTGGTCACGATGGTGGTTGCCGAGAGCGAGAATCTCTTGTTGTCAGAGAAGGGAATGTACTGCATTTCCCTGTCGAGCCATTTCCCCTTGATAAGCGTGGCGAAGTCGCCGGTGTAGGTTCCGTGCCGCCTCTTGTAGTTCTCCTCGGCAGTTCTTATCTTCATGAGCCTTTGCTTGACGGTCGTCTCCCTTTGTTCCTTTTCCTTCTGGAAGTGGATGGGTTGCCATACACTCAGCAGGCAGAGCGTCAAAACCACGAGCACACAGGCTGCCAGGATAGAATTGTTGCTTATTTTCTTTCTCATTTCAAAAAGTATTGTTACTTTTGCATGGTGCAAAGATACAATTTTTTTTTGAGTTATGGTCATCGAATCCCTAAAATATAAGATATTGCAACAGTTTGGCTTTGCTCCTACGCAGGAGCAAGGGCAGGCACTCGATACTTTTGTCAGTTTTCTGACCGACCGCGACCCTCAGGCAGTGATGATATTGCGAGGCAGTGCCGGTACGGGAAAGACCTCGCTTTCGGGAGCCATCGTTCGTACCCTGCTGCAGATACGCCAGAAGGTGATGCTCCTTGCCCCTACGGGCAGGGCTGCCAAGGTGTTCTCGCTGGGCAGCGGGGCTCCTGCCTATACCATCCATCGCCGCATCTACAGAGAGAAGGCTTTTGCCGGTGTTGACGGGCAGTTCAGTCTGAACGACAATCTTTACACCGACACGCTCTTCATGGTGGACGAGGCTTCGATGATAGCCAATATGGGGCTGGGAGGAACAACTTTCGGCAGTGGCTGTCTGCTCGACGACCTGGTGAAGTTTGTGTATCAGGGACATAATGACCGCCTGTTGCTCATAGGCGACAAGGCACAGTTGCCCCCTGTGGGCGAGGAGGAGTCGCCTGCCCTCAGCGCATCGGTGATGGAGGGATACGGTCTGAAGGTTTACGAGTGCGACCTCAATGAGGTGTTGCGACAGAGTCAGTCGTCGGGCATCCTCTATAATGCCACCCTCATCAGACAGATGATAACCCATGATGCTGTGACAGGACTTCCGCTGATACGCTTCAAGGGCTTTGCCGATATCGTGATGATGCCGGGAGCAGAGCTGGTGGAGAGTCTTGGCGACAGTTATCATCATGTGGGGATGGACGAGACGATGGTCATCACCCGAAGCAACAAGCGCGCCAATATATATAATAATGGTATCAGGAACATGGTGCTCGACCGTGAGGAGGAACTCTCGTCGGGCGATATGCTCATGATCGTGAAGAACAACTACTTCTGGACGGAGAAGGAGAAGAAGGAGAGCGGGGAGGGAAGTGCCGGCGCTGTTCCTGCCTTTCTTGCCAATGGCGACAGGGCTAAGGTGTTGAGGGTGAGCAACTATATCGAGCTGTATGGGTTCCGCTTTGCCACATTGCTGTTGCAGTTGCCCGACTATGATGATTACGAGATGCAGGTGACGGGTATGCTCGACACCTTGCAGAGCGAGGCGCCGGCCCTTACCCACGAGCAGCAGGAGGAGCTCTTCAGGCAAGTGGAGGAAGACTATCAGCACTTTGTGCCATTGAAGGCCGACCGCATGAAGTCTATTCGCCAGGATGCTTATTTCAATGCCCTGCAAATCAAGTACGCCTATGCCGTGACCTGCCATAAGGCACAGGGCGGACAATGGGCGCATGTATATGTGGACCAGGGATATATGACCGACGATATGCTTACTCCCGACTATATTCACTGGCTCTATACAGCCTTCACGCGTGCCACAGACAAGCTGTTTCTGGTCAACTGGCCCAAGGAGCAAACCTGCGAACCAACAGACCTGTAGGCGAATAAAGTAGATTTTCGGGCTCAAAAACTTGATTATTTGCATAAAAAGTCGTACTTTTGCAGCATTATAGATATGTACTGTGTTTTTTTAAAAACCGAAACTTAAATAAAAGAAATAAATGGAACAGAAGAAAGTAGCCCTTATCACGGGTATCACAGGCCAGGACGGTTCTTACCTGGCAGAGTTGTTGTTGGAGAAAGGTTATGATGTTCATGGCACGATCCGCCGTTCGTCAGTCGACTATCGTGAGCGTATCGCCCACTTGGAAGGCAAGCCCAACTTCCATCTTCACTATGCCGATCTCGGCGACTCTATGAGTATCATCCAGGTGATGAACAAGGTGAAACCTACCGAGGTTTACAACCTGGCTGCTCAGAGCCACGTACAGGTAAGCTTCGACTCTCCTGAGTTTACTGCCGATGTAGATGCCACAGGTGTGCTTCGCATCCTTGAGGCCATCCGCCAGTGCGGACTGACAGATACCTGCCGTATGTATCAGGCTTCCACTTCCGAGCTCTATGGCAAGGTGGAGGAGGTTCCTCAGAACGAGAATACTCCATTCCATCCTTATTCGCCATATGCTGTTGCCAAGCAGTATGGTTTCTGGATTGTGAAGGAGTATCGTGAGGCTTACAATATGTTCTGCTGTTCGGGTATCCTCTTCAATCATGAGAGTGAGCGCCGTGGCGAGACTTTCGTGACACGTAAGATCACTCTTGCCGCAGCCCGCATCAAGCAGGGTAAGCAGGAGAAACTCTATCTGGGCAACCTGGATTCATTGCGCGACTGGGGTTATGCCAAGGACTATGTGGAGTGTATGTGGCTCATCCTCCAGGCAGAGAAGCCTGAGGACTTCGTCATTGCCACCGGCAAGCAGCACTCTGTTCGTGAGTTCGCCCAGTTGGCTTTCCATTATGTAGGTATCGAGCTGAAGTGGGAAGGCAAGGAAGAGAACGAGAAGGGTATCTGCGTGGAAGGTCCTGAGGAGTTGATCGGCAAGACTCTCGTCGAGGTGTCTCCCGATTTCTACCGTCCTACCGATGTTGTCAATCTCTGGGGCGATCCTACCAAGGCAAAGGCCAAGCTCAACTGGAATCCCAACACCACTTCTTTCGAAGACCTTGTCAAGATCATGGTAGAGAGCGATATGGCCAAGGTTGCTGCTGAGGATGCCGGCCAGAAGGTTCGTTGCAACCTGGCTGAGTACTTGGAGAAGGGTATCGTGAAATAATCAAGAGTTTTATTTTTCAAGAATTAGAGAATTACAGAGTTCTATTTGGTATCTCTTTTTGAAGATAAATAACTGAACTTTCGCAAGTGGTTTAAGTACGGGCTGAAGGCCCAAAAGCTCCTAGCCCAGGGCATCGCCCTGGGTATAATAGCAATCAGCAATGCGCCCTGTAAGGGCAACAGCTTTATATATTGCCTGGAGTTTTAAAGCTTTTGCCCTTACAGGGCGACAGGTTTGCGCCCAAAATAACCCAGGGCGCTGCCCTGGGCTAAGAGCTTCTGCCCCTTCAGGGCGTGTGGGGCACAAAACTTGCGAAACTTCAATAAATAAGAATTTTCTTTGTTAATGCAGGTTTAAATATGGATATTTGTATATCTCTAATTCCTGTAATTCTTGACTAAATAAAAAATAGAGATAAGAAAATTCTTGATAAAAATAGAAATATGTCATTAAGCAAAGATTCTAAGATTTATATTGCAGGACACCACGGACTGGTGGGTTCTGCAATCTGGAACAACCTCGAGAAGAGAGGTTATCACAATCTTGTAGGCCGTTCGCACAAGGAACTCGACCTGACAGACCAGTATGCCGTACAGAAGTTCTTCGATGAGGAGAAGCCCGATGCAGTGGTCTTGGCAGCAGCCTTCGTGGGAGGTATCATGGCCAACTCGCTCTATCGTGCCGACTTCATCATGCAGAACATGAAGATGCAGTGCAATGTGATCAGCAATGCCTATTCGCACGGCGTGAAGAAGCTGCTCTTCCTGGGTTCTACCTGCATCTATCCTAAGGATGCACCACAGCCCATGAAGGAAGACGTGCTCCTCACCTCTCCACTCGAGTATACCAACGAGGAATATGCCATTGCCAAGATAGCAGGTCTGAAGATGTGCGAGAGCTACAACCTGCAGTATGGCACCAACTATATCGCCGTGATGCCTACCAACCTCTATGGTCCCAATGACAACTTCCACTTGGAGAACAGTCATGTGATGCCAGCCATGATGCGCAAGATATATCTTGCCAAGCTCATCCACGACGGCGACTGGCACAGTATCGAGGTGGATATGAACAAGCGCCCCATTAACCCTACCGACAAGCTCCGTGCCCTCATAGGCGAGGGAAACGTGGACGGCAACAACTCGCATGAGCGAATACTCAAGGCTCTGGAGTTCTATGGCATCTACGACAACAAGGTGGTGCTCTGGGGAACAGGAACACCTCTGCGTGAGTTCTTGTGGAGCGAGGATATGGCTGATGCCAGCGTGCACGTGCTGCTCAATGTAGACTTCAGTGATATTATCGGAATAGAGAAGTATTCTTCGGTATTCTATGGTGCCAAGGTGGATGGAGCTGTAGACCGCAACAACTCTGAGGGACGTGGTGGAGCCATTCCTTCTTTGGGTGAGATACGTAATTGCCATATCAATGTGGGCACAGGCAAGGAACTTACCATCCGCGAGTTGTCCGAGCTGGTGGTCAAGGCCGTAGGATTCGAGGGAACCATAGAGTTTGATGCCAGCAAGCCTGATGGAACTCCCCGTAAGCTCATTGATGTAGAGAAGCTGCACTCCCTGGGTTGGACCCACAAGGTGGAGATAGAAGACGGTGTGGAGAAACTCTACAAATGGTATCGTGACAGTTTGAAGTAAACCGATAGCCCCCGTATCTTTTCTGAACGGGGGCTGTTTGTTTAATGTTGGTTTGGTATAAGTGACGTATAAACAAAAAAAATCCAGATTTCGTAGGAAATCCGGACTCTTTTATCACGAGTTATGTTGGGAAAAAGTGGGTGGTGATGGATTCGAACCACCGAAGGCATAGCCAGCAGATTTACAGTCTGCCCCATTTGGCCACTCTGGTAACCACCCTTGCTTTTCAAAAGCGATTGCAAAGGTACTGCTTTTATTTTGTTCCACCAAATATTTTGGCATTTATTTTTATATTTCCCTTTGTTTTTCTTCTGTTTGGTAGTTTTTTCTTGTCTATAGGTGGGTTTTGTAGGCCTTTTCTCTCAAAAAGCGTTTTTTTTTGATGAGCAACCATTTCGGGTGTGCTTTTGTATTTTTTTGTAGAAACGATTCTTTTAGGCTTCGGTTCGTATAAATGCAGAAAAAGTAGTATCTTTGTGCCGACATTTCGGACATAGTAACAAGGAATAAAGTAATAAAGTAACTGAAGTTTCGCATGTGGTTCAAGTACGGGCTGAAGGCCCAAAAGCTCTTAGCCCAGGGCATCGCCCTGGGTATAATGGCAATCAGCAAGGCGCCCTGTAAGGTAGAGTGTTCAAAATTCGAATCAAAAATCCGGTATAAAAAATGGTGTTATTTCGGTGCA
>NZ_VZAD01000055.1 GCF_009495355.1 Segatella copri | reverse complement strand
GGAAGGCACTGAAAAAGGTACCCAATTTTAAGTGCAGAGCATATTTTTGAACTTTAATTCTTGTCCAAGAAGTATTTCATCTTTTAAAAGTGGATTACTTTTTGGGACAGGAATATAGCCCCAAATAGCTTTCTATAACGTTTCTGGCGCTTAATTCGGCAATATATAGAGGAATCAGCTTCCTCCTTATGCACTTTGCATCAATTTGAGGATTCTCTTCACATTTGCAGCGAAAATAGTCAAAGCTCCCTGCATTTCCATGCACGACAAACCGTATGACAGGGCTCTGTCATATCCTAAGACATTCTTAAGTTCGGAGTTTTTGGCTTCTATCTTGTATCGTTTCCTCTGAAGATTTATAAACTCTTCTGTTTTTTGATATTCGATTTGCTCCAACTGTTCATCCGATTTGATGGTAACCGCATATGTTTTTGTCTTGGCTCCTTCCTTGTAGCAACCTTCACGTAATGGACAGACCTTGCATTTGTCCACATCAAAATAGTAGGTAATGCTGGAGTTTCTGTGACGCTTGTCATTTTTGCGATTATTCATCTCTTTCCTTTTCGCCAGATGCCCTGCTGGGCAGACGTACAGATCTGCATCCTTGTTGTATTCAAAAGGGAGTTTGTTTGTTCGATTTCCGTCAATTACAGAGCTTAAACGAGCAGAGAGGCGCATATTGCTTTCCTTTGCCATTTTGAGATTTTCCTTGCTGGAATAGGCCTTATCTGCTACAATGGAATCAACTTCCATTCCTGCTTCCTCTGTCTTCTTTATCAATTCAGGCAATTGCTGTCCATCACCCTTCTCGCCGGAGGTGACAGTAGCTGCGGTGATAATTCTCTCATCGCTCATAGCTATATGCGTTTTATAGCCAAAGAATGAAGAATGCGCTGTTTTATGTCCTGTACGGGCATCCGCATCTTTTGATATTACGCCTCGTGCCTCTGCATCGGAAATGGATTCTTTCAGCATGTTAAGACGTTCCTTGACTGCAGGCATATTGGCAGTTGCAGCGTCAGCTTCCACTGTTGCAACTATCGTTTTGGCTGTATTCATGATAGAAGAATACTTCTTCTCTTTAGGAAGTTCTGGCAATTCCATGCTGTCATCTATAGAATTAACGACCTTGATTACGGCCTTGCAATAATACTCCAAACTCTTTGCTGCACTGATAGGGTTGGAACGAGAATGTGTATGGGTTGCATCAACAATGATGGTTCTAGACTTGAGGACACCTGCTTCTATAGCAATAGAAACAGTCTTCTTGATAAGAAGATCCAACAGGTCCATATCCTTCAGGCGAAGTCGACGGAATTTGGTCAAGGAACTAGGATTAATCAGATTAGTCTCCTCAGGAGTTAATCCCAAGAAGTACTTAAACGACATATCATAGCGAGTACGTTCAACAACATCAACATCCGATATGTTATAGATTACCTTTAAAAGAAGATACTTAAACATACGGATAGGACTCTCTGCTGTTCGACCATTGTCATGACAATACTTGTCCTGCAATTCCTGGTATACGAAACTAAAGTCCACCAGGTCAGTAATCCGGCGGAGCAGGTTGTCTTTTGGGATAATCAAGTCATACAAACTTGAATAATCACTGAATGATATGGTCTGTTGCAGTTCTAGCATAGAGCCTTGTATTTTTCTACAAAGATACAAAAAATATTGCACATATTCAACTTTTGGGTACACTATTTCAAAGATCGAATGTTAAACTAACATAACCCATGAAGGGACTTTTTCAGTGCCCTCC
>NZ_VZAD01000026.1 GCF_009495355.1 Segatella copri | reverse complement strand
CGCAACAACATTTGGAATACACCTTATCTTTTCAATGCGAAGGAATTCGATGAGGAGACAGGATTGTATTACTATGGAGCGAGGTACTATGATCCGAGGTTGAGTCTTTGGCTTTCTATAGATCCCAAAGAAGAAAAATATTCCAATGTGTCAACGTATTGTTATGTTATTTCTAATCCGCTGAAATATACAGATCCTACAGGTATGGAAATTGATATGACAAAAGTTCGTTTGGCTGATGAACAACTTAAATTGTCAACAACTCAGTCTGTAATAAAAGATTTGGCTTCTCAAACGGGATTACAACTCAGTTTGGACAAGGATAACAAGTTGCAATATGCTAAAAATGATAAAGGAAAACCTATTGTTAATAAGATTACCAACAAAAAAGGAAAAGAAATAGATGCAGGAAGTAAAACTGCAAGGAATTTCTTGATAAAAATGATTGACAACAAAACCGAGATAGAAGTATCCTATCATGCTAAACGTACTGTTACATCTGGAACTCAAATAGGTCTCAGTTTTGAGCAAATCAGTAACATGATTAAAGGTGCTGTTGGTGTAGATGGCAATACGCTTGGTTTTGGCATGAACTTCTTACATGAACTTCATCATACAACAATAGGTGGAGACTATCATGATTCTACAGAACTTTTTGGAACTGGACCAGTTGTTGATAACATGAATATAATCCGCAATGAACTCAACAAACAAGGGTTTAATTATGGAGAAAGGTTAAATTATAAAGCGATCCATACAAAAGAAGGTAATATTATTCCTTTTAATGAATCGGCTTTAACTTCGTTGAAGTACAATAGTTCCATGGGGAAAAAGGCTCATTATATTAAAACAAAATGAGAATCATTATGAGAATATTCTTTTTGATGTGCATTTTGGGGGCTTCTTTGACGATAGCAGCTCAGAATATCATTTATGGTAATAAAAATGAGCAGAGAGCTATAAATATGGCATTTGATATTCTGCAAGTTTATTACCATTCAAAAGAACTGTGTGTTTCAGATTCGATTTATGATCTTGATTGGGATATTTTTTCAGATATGGTTGATACTCAGACCAAACAAATTCTCTGGTCTTATCGAATAGAGAAAAAATTTATTTGGAACGCTCCAACATATTCTGAAGCTTTATTATCTATATTCGGTCCTGAAACTTGTGATTCTTGTATGTATATAGCAAATTTTTCGGAGCCATATAAAGGAATGATAAGATGCGACATCCTACCAAAAGATAAAATGGTTGGCATTTATGGATCGCCTGTTATTTCGGCTTTTCTATTTAAATACAATAATAGAGGAGAAATTTATCAGAGCTATAAAGCTGAAGTCAATATAGACTAATTAAAATTCTTTCAAAAAGGGATTGTGTGAAATGGCCCAGTCCCTTTTTATAAGATATTATACAAAGGTCTTTGTATGCCCAATTGTATGATTGCAACCCTCTCCATCTTCATCGCATTCCCATAAAGGTCTTTATTCCATAAAAGTTGTTATAAATGCTGCGAAAATTCTTGATTGTGACATTCCAACCGTAACTTTGCCAGTTCAAACAAATTAAATCATATCAAAATGTAGTAGAATTATAAAAAATCAGCAACAAAATGGAACACAAGAAACAGACCGGGCATGTCTGCCGATGGATGGTTATTGGCATAACGATTGTCACCATCGTCGTAGGATGTACCATAGTAATCGACCTATTTGAATGGCGCGACAGAAGCAGGATGGAGAGCAGGAACGCAGAGACACACTTTTGGCGTAAAAACGTGTATGACTTGAATATGCGTGTCGCCAAGTTATCTCTGCTTGGTGAGACA
>NZ_VZAD01000009.1 GCF_009495355.1 Segatella copri | reverse complement strand
ATGAGGGTGTGTCATAAGTCTGTGACGCACCCTTTTTTATTTTTTCATCTTTCCTCTAACACGAAAAAAGAAAATTTCATTTTTATTTACAACAAAGCCCAAACTTTCACAAGCTCGGGCTTTGTCTTTCCGCAAAAAAATATGTATCTTTGCAGAAAACTTCTTAAAGTATGGCAAAGATACAAATAAAATCTGAAACTCGGCACGAATTGAGCTTTTTTCCTAACTCTTTTGATGAATATGTACCAAAAGACAGCAAAGTTCGTATGGTGGATCGTATTGTTCGCAGTATGGACATCAACCCTCTCATGGATACCTATGATGGGATTGGTGCTCCTCCTTACAGTCCGAAGATGCTTCTAAGTTTAGTTGTTTTTGCCTATATCAATGGCGTTTATTCCTGCCGTGGCATAGCGGACGCACTTAAATACGATGTTCGCTATATGTGGATTTGTGGAGGCAAGCGACTGTCTTTCGCGACCATCAACCGCTTTAGAACCAATCATATGATAAAGTGCATCGACTTCTATTTTGATGCAGTCGTCTCCATATTGGCTGAAAAGGGCGTGATTAGTCTGGAGGAACAATATGTTGATGGCACTAAGATAGAGTCGAAAGCAAACAAGTACACGTTTGTATGGAAGAAGACCGTGGAAAAAAACAGGGCTAAGCTCTTGGAAAAGACCTCTGCTGCATTGGATCAGATAAAAGAACAAATTCGCCTGAATGGCGGGAGTGACATTAGGGAAGAAGACAGCGAGCCAGCCACTTCCGCCAAGGATGTAGAGAGAAGTGCACGTTTGTGTGAGAGGCAAGTGAAGAACCTTCCTAAGGCAAAGCTTACAGGAAGAGAGAAGCAAAAGCTAAATACTCAGATAGATCACTTGTTCAAAGCCTCGGACAAACTGCGCGAGTATGAAAAATCACTGGATATACTGGGCGAGAGAAACAGTTACTCCAAGACTGATCCTGATGCGACCTTCATGCGCCTCAAGGAAGATGCCATGAACAATGGGCAGACAAAGCCTGCCTATAACCTTCAAATAGCGACAGAGAATCAATACTGGACGAATTTTGCCCTTTATCACAATCCAACGGACACCCTGACCTTCAAACCATTTTTGGATAAGTACAAGAAAAGACATGGAAAGCAATCCAAGTGCGTCACCGCAGACTCAGGATACGGATCAGAGGAGAACTATGAGTACATGGAGATGGAAGAGATGGTGGGATATGTAAAGTACAACTGGTTTCACAAAGAACAGCATAAACCTTTCAAGGAAGATGTCTTTAACCAAGCAAATTTCTACTATAATAGAGACGAAGACTATTACGTCTGTCCCATGGGACAACACATGAATCCTTGCGGACAACGGCAAACGAAAAGCGGCTCTGACTATGTGTCTGTCATTACATTATATAGAGCGCAGCGATGTGAAGGCTGTCCACTTGGGAGTCTTTGCAAGAAAGCCAAGGGTAACAGAACCATATATGTAAACCATAAGTTGAATGCATATAAAAAGGAAGCATTTTTGCTGTTGACGTCAGAGGAAGGTATGAAGCACAGGAGTCAGAGACCGATAGAGCCAGAAGCTGCGTTTGGACAGATGAAGGAAGACATGCATTACAAGCGATTCAGGCATTTCGGAAAGGACAAGGTTTACATGGACATAGGGTTGTTCGGTATAGGATTCAATTTGAAGAAACATTTGGGGATAAAACGATAAAACTCAATTTGGGTAGTTTTACCGTATGGGACAATTATGCCCTTTTGTGAGCTTTGGGGCTGTTTTGTTATCGATAAAACAAGAAAAGTAAAGTTTCTATACAATATAATAAGATTACCCTTGTGAAGAAAGGCTACGATTCAACTAAAATATACAGAAAAACACAAAAAAAGGGTGCGTCACAGACTTATGACACACCCTCAT
>NZ_VZAD01000005.1 GCF_009495355.1 Segatella copri | reverse complement strand
AGCTGATGCCGTTCTATGACAGAATGATGCTGCGCAAGAGATACATTATCGAAACAATTAACGACATGCTGAAGAATACGGCACAGATTGTACATTCGCGTCATAGGTCTGTGAACAACTTTGTCATGAACCTCATCTCAGCATTGGGAGCATATTGTTTCTTTGACAACAAGCCAATGGCATTGCAAGGATACTGCATCGAAGACACGAAGCAACTTTCATTGTTCTAAAGACAGAATAATCTCTTTCGATTCTTTATATACAGCCCATGTCTGATGGCATGGGAAGAGAACTCGCGTATCTGTCTTCACATGCAACTAATCGCTATTTTATCCCGAATTGGGGTAGAATATGGAGAATCCTTTTATCATAACTGGATACATCAAGCCAGAATACTTCTGCGACAGAAAGCAAGAAGCCAAAAGAATCATCACAAAAATCACCAATGGTGAGAATATTGTCATAATGGCGGCAAGACGTGTGGGCAAAAGTAAACTTATTGACTTTTGCTTGGATTCGCCTACTATAAAGGATAATTTTATTTCTATTTCCATAGATATTCTTCGCACATCCAGTATCAATGAGTTTGCCTTTGAGTTAGGCAAGGCTGTGTTTGAGCAAGCTGCTCGTCGTAGCTCTAAGCTGCTAAAGATGGTGGTCAATACTTTGAAATCCATCAATGGCTGTTTTGGATACGACCCAATCTCCAATACACCTACTTTCAACCTCTCCCTTGGCGATATTTCCAATCCCCTCTATACCTTGGAGGAGATATTTGCTTGTTTGGAGCAAGCAGACAAAAAATGTATTGTTGCGATAGATGAGTTTCAGCAGATTGGCTATTATCCAGAGAAAAATATGGAAGCAGTTCTCCGTACTTATATCCAAAGATGCAGCAATGCCAATTTTATATTTTCGGGAAGTGAGCGACATCTCATCACTGAGATGTTTTCTGAGAAAGCACGACCATTCTATAATAGTGCAGACATCATGAATCTTGATGTTATTCCTATAGACAAATACACCGAGTTTGCCATTGGCTTATTCCATCATTTTGATAAAGATATTCAAGCGGAAGCAATTGCATTAGCTTATCATACTTTTGGTGGCAATACATATTATATACAGAAAGTAATGCATGAGGCTTTCAACCAAACAGACCCAAAGGGTGTTGCGGATAGTGAGATGATAGATGCTATTATCCGTTCATTGATATTGGACAATGACCGTAAGTTCAGTGAAATTCTCTCACGGCTAACCTTGCCCCAAAAAGAACTTTTATATGCTATTGCCAAAGCAGGCATGGCTAAGAAAATAACTTCTGCTGCTTTTATTAAAAAACATAATCTTCGTTCAGCAAGTAGTGTACAGAGCGCCATCAAGAAACTGTTGGAATATCACTTGGTTTCTACCTCGCAAGCTACTTATTATATAGATGATCAATTGATGGGGTTGTGGTTGAAAATGTAACTGATGTGCGAAACTTGATTTTTTCTAAAAGTTTCTTAAAGATAGTATTACTTTTTATCAGAAAATACTATCTTTGCAACTGATAATATCTTGTTATTATCTATCGGCTTGTGCAAGAAACAAATAATATATTAGCAATATTGGATAACTATCTCCATGACAATCCCGATGAGATTGCCAAGGAGATGGCGAATGACTTTAGAAGACGAAGGATAGAGAAAAATATGCCACGTGAAGTGGTGGATAAGTCGGGTGTGGCTGTCTGCAATATCACTCGTTTTGCACAGAAGGGTATAATGGTGAACATGCGACATCGGTAAATGGCACAGGTCATCCGACATTGGATGATATGATAACGGTAGGTGTGAAGAACAAAATGGCGGAAAGTAAGTGCCGTGAAATTTATGACAAAGTAGGGTTTTTCTGCCTCATTTCCGATGAGGGTGTGTCATAAGTCTGTGACGCACCCTTTTTTATTTTTTCATCTTTCCT
>NZ_VZAD01000010.1 GCF_009495355.1 Segatella copri | reverse complement strand
ATAGAAGTAGTCCCAGGCAGATTTGAACTGCCGACCTCCACATTATCAGTGTGGCGCTCTAACCAACTGAGCTATAGGACTGTAGTTGGTAAAGAGTGGACTCTTCTGCCCAGCTTCCTCTATCTCTAATATCTAAAAAACAAACTTGTCAGTACAAGAAGAGAAACTTGCCTTCATTCTAAGTTCCTCATTCTACTAAGAAAGAATAATCGTCTCTCCAGAAAGGAGGTGTTCCAGCCGCACCTTCCGGTACGGCTACCTTGTTACGACTTAGCCCCAATTACCAGTTTCGCCCTAGGCCGCTCCTTGCGGTCACGGACTTCAGGCGCCCCCGGCTTTCATGGCTTGACGGGCGGTGTGTACAAGGCCCGGGAACGTATTCACCGCGCCATGGCTGATGCGCGATTACTAGCGAATCCAGCTTCGTGGGGTCGGGTTGCAGACCCCAGTCCGAACTGAGACAGGCTTTAAGGATTGGATCGTATTTGCATACGACCGGCTCTCTGTACCTGCCATTGTAACACGTGTGTAGCCCCGGACGTAAGGGCCGTGCTGATTTGACGTCATCCCCACCTTCCTCGCACCTTACGGTGGCAGTGTCCACAGAGTGCCCAGCTTGACCTGATGGCAACTATGGAGAGGGGTTGCGCTCGTTATGGCACTTAAGCCGACACCTCACGGCACGAGCTGACGACAACCATGCAGCACCTTCACAGAGGCCCCGAAGGGCGTCATTGTCTCCAAATCCTTCCTCTGCAATTCAAGCCCGGGTAAGGTTCCTCGCGTATCATCGAATTAAACCACATGTTCCTCCGCTTGTGCGGGCCCCCGTCAATTCCTTTGAGTTTCACCGTTGCCGGCGTACTCCCCAGGTGGGATGCTTAATGCTTTCGCTTGGCCGCTGAACCAGTTGGCCCAACAGCGGGCATCCATCGTTTACCGCGCGGACTACCAGGGTATCTAATCCTGTTCGATACCCGCGCTTTCGAGCTTCAGCGTCAGTTGCGCCCCAGTGAGCTGCCTTCGCAATCGGAGTTCTTCGTGATATCTAAGCATTTCACCGCTACACCACGAATTCCGCCCACTTTATGCGTACTCAAGGAAACCAGTTCGCGCTGCAGTTCAGATGTTGAGCATCTACATTTCACAACACGCTTAATCTCCGGCCTACGCTCCCTTTAAACCCAATAAATCCGGATAACGCCCGGACCTTCCGTATTACCGCGGCTGCTGGCACGGAATTAGCCGGTCCTTATTCATAGGGTACATGCAAAAAACCACACGTGGCTCACTTTATTCCCCTATAAAAGCAGTTTACAACCCATAGGGCCGTCATCCTGCACGCTACTTGGCTGGTTCAGGCTCTCGCCCATTGACCAATATTCCTCACTGCTGCCTCCCGTAGGAGTTTGGACCGTGTCTCAGTTCCAATGTGGGGGACCTTCCTCTCAGAACCCCTACTGATCGTCGCCTTGGTGGGCCGTTACCCCGCCAACAAGCTAATCAGACGCATCCCCATCCATCACCGATAAATCTTTAATTCACTTCGGATGCCTTCTATAAATGTCATTGGGCATTAGTCTTACTTTCGCAAGGTTATTCCCAAGTGATGGGCAGGTTGGATACGCGTTACTCACCCGTGCGCCGGTCGACGCCTATCGGAAGCAAGCTTCCAATATCGTTTCCCCTCGACTTGCATGTGTTAAGCCTGTAGCTAGCGTTCATCCTGAGCCAGGATCAAACTCTCCATTGTAAAATATCATTTTTACTTCATATCTTGTTTCCAAGACAATCGGTGTTTGTTGTCTGTCTTAGGACGAATATCCTTAACTAAATTTATTGTAGTCTAAGAAAACCTGAATGTCAATTTCTTGACGGCTTGTTTCTTTTACCCAGTCTCAATCAACAGCCCTATAATATAATAAGGTGTAATCAAGACCGCTTCTTGTACTACTTGTCTGTTTATGTGAAATCTTTCAAAGAACTCTTTCTTTAATTGCCCAAGAGAAGTGTATTTCTCAAAAGCGAGTGCAAAAGTACAAACTATTTTCCAAACACGCAAGAGTTTCG
>NZ_VZAD01000096.1 GCF_009495355.1 Segatella copri | reverse complement strand
ATATTTGTGAGACTACCAACTTTTTTATGAACTATTCTTATCCCGAACTGGGGTAGTTATACGCACAGCGATGCGAAGCGCTACTGGGGCGGCAACCGTCGCGAGGTGACCGGCGACATCGACGAGACATCAGCCAATGTGGAGAGCTATTCCACAAGCAATGGCTGGTACAACTACCATTCTGGCAGTTTCGAGGCCAGCTATGAGATCGACAGTCTGCGCCTCGTGTCAGCTTCGTTTGGCCTATGGGCTGGCGGAGGCCATACACCCAATGAGAAACAGGTAGTGGCAACATCGCCCCTCGACGAAAGTCCCCTTTACCATTATTCCAACTTCGACCGTTCCCGCAACAGATGGTCTTCCATAGACGGAGGCATCGACTATCAGCGCTCCTTTCCGGTGAAAGACCGCTTGCTCACCCTGTCTTACAAGATCAACAGCAACCCCAGCGATGACGAAGACGAATACGCGTATCATGACATAGACGGCGTGGCTGCATGGCAAGACTATCTGCACATGCTGAAAGACCAGCGCCACGAACAGGACGGCAATTCGTTGGAGCAGACTTTCCAAATAGACTATACCACGCCCTTTGCCAAGATACACACCTTGGAGGCAGGCCTGAAGTACATCATGCGCGACAACCACAGCAACGACGACCGCTACACCCGTGAGGCACTGAGTGCAGCCGACTACGCCTACGACGAAGCCAACAGCTCGCACTACAAGCACACCAATGACATCTTCGCAGGCTATCTGGGCTATGGAGTGAAATGGAAACTGCTGTCTGGTCGTCTCGGTCTGCGCTATGAGCATACCCTGCAAGACGTGAAGTACCGTTTAGGCCGTGGCGAAGACTTCCGCAAGAACTTCGACGACCTTGTGCCCTCTGCAAGCTTCGGTGTGCGTGTGTCCGACTACGCCAATTTCAGCCTTGCCTACAACATGCGCATCTTCCGTCCAGGCATCTGGTATCTCAATCCTTATCTCGATGACAGCAATCCTGCTTCCCTCAGCCAGGGCAACAGCGACCTCGTGAGCGAGAAGAAGCATCAGATCACGTTGGGCTTCAACCTCAACACCAGCAAGCTGAGTCTGAACGTGAAGGCCGCTACGGCTTTTGTCAACAACAGCATCGAGGAAGTCACCTCACTCGTCGACGACCGCACCATCGCAGGACTGAGCCATCCTACAGGCAAGCAGGTCATCTACACCACCTATGAGAACATCGGTAAGGTGAAGGCATCGGCTCTGAGTGCCTATGTCAGCTGGAACATCTTCAGCAAGACACGCGTCTACTCCAATCTGTATGGATTATACAGCGACTACTCCAATGGGCAGACCATGCGCAACCACGGATGGTTTGGCTACACCTTCACCGGCATCGAGCAAACGCTGCCCAAGAACTGGTTCATCTCGTTAGATTATTTCGGCCGTACGAAGAGTGTTTCCCTTCAGGGCAAGGGCAGTTCTTATTCCGACTATGGCATCACGGTCAAGAAGTCGTTCCTCAACAAGCGTCTCAACGTGAGCGTCTATGCGGGCAGTCTGTTTAATAAGTACACGCGCCAGGATGACGTGACCGAAAGCGCTAATTTCCGTCAGAGTTCCTGGTCGAAAACCAGCAGTCGCCGCTTCTACTTCTCAGTTACCTACCGCTTCGGTTCGCTCAAGGCGAGCGTGAAGAAGGCACAACGTGGCATTGAGAACGACGACGTGAAAAGTGGAGGGGGTAGCAAGGATTAACTTGCCTCCCAAGAAATATCAATTCTCTCTCTTTAATATTCCCAGGTATTGCCGGCAAGTGAGCCACATACCTGGGCTTTTTATGTTTATGAATCCCGTTTTCGGGGAATTTGTTCCTGGTCTTGGATATTCTGCCGTGGGGGTGAGAAGAGGAACTTGTCGGTAATACACCCTCGCGCACACGCGCAGCCCGCGCTCCCGTGTGTATAATATAATGAGAGTGTGGTAGGAAAGTCTCTTATTCTTCACCCTAACTGTTAAATAACTGTTAATTTTCAAACTTTTTCGTCGAAACTCTTGCGTGTTTGGAAAATAGTTTGTACTTTTGCACTCGCTTTTGAGAA
>NZ_VZAD01000011.1 GCF_009495355.1 Segatella copri | reverse complement strand
ATACACATAGTTGCCGATAGATGCATGGAAGGCTGCACTGAAGTCCCAGTTCTTGTAGATGAACTTGGTGGTGAGACCCATGATGACATCAGGTGCAGGGCTCTTGTAGCAATAACGGTCACCATCATCAATGATTCCGTTAGCATCACGGTCAACATAAAGTCCCTCAATTGGTTTGCCATTCTCGTCGTAAACCTGCTGGTAAACATAGAAAGAATTGATAGGCTCTCCAACCTTGTTTGCCTGTACTTTAGTGTCATTTGAACGAGATACTGAAGATCCAGTCTCAACCCAGTCTGATTTTCCTGCTTCCAACTCGGTGATTTCATTATGGTTCCATCCTACGTTGTAGGTTACATCCCATACGAAGTCCTTGGTGACGATAGGCTTCACATTGATTGCCAATTCCACACCATAGTTTTCCAAAGAACCAACGTTCTTCAAAATCTTGTCGCTTAAGTTAGTACCAGCGGCAACAGCAACAGTAGACAACAGATCGGTAGTCTTACGATAGTAACCATCTACGTTAAAGCCGAAGCGGCCATTGAGAGCGGTGAAATCAAGACCTGCATTGTAGGTTGTAGTCTTTTCCCAAGTCAGGTCAGAATTGCTTGCAGATGGACGTAAAGTAGGATAATAATTGTCACCGAATGGATATTGTGCATAACTGTTGCTGACTCTGTACAGAGTAGTATAGTAGAAGTCGTCAATACCATTCTGCTGACCAGTCATACCCCAGCCCAAGCGGAGCTTCAACTCGTCAAGCCACTTTACGTTCTTCATGAATGGCTCGTTGTTGATCTTCCAGGCAAAGGCTGCAGCAGGGAAGTAACCCCACTTCTTGCCCTTTCTGAAGCGTGAAGAACCATCGGCACGGAAGGTTGCTGTAAGCAAATAGCGATCTAATAAGTTATAGTTGAAGCGTCCGAAGTAAGACACCAATGAGTTATGGGCTTTCCAAAACTCGTCTGATTGGAACTTTGGATCATTCTCGTAATTCCATTTACCTTCTGTAGCTTCATACTGAGGATTGGTATCTCTCAGGTATTCATCAATACCAGTTCCAAAGTTATATCCTGTTCTGTGGTAGTGGCTCTGCTCTGCACCTGCCATGATGTCGATGTCGTGAACACCAAACTTATGGGCATATTCAGCAAATGCTTTTCCTTCAATACTGTATTTGTATTGATGATCAGTGTTATAACGACCAAAATAGTTATATTCAGGATTAGCAACAGTATACTTAGAGTATTCCTCATTTTGTCTACCATCAGTGTATTGTGCTCCTATGGCTGCATGCAAATGCAAGTCTTCAAAGCCATGAATCTTATAATCTACCTCCAAGTTTGAAGATATGTCATGAGTTTTGGCTATACACTTGTAATTGTCAAGGAGAGACACTGGGTTCTGCGGATAATTAGCAGCAGGCATGTATTTCCAATTAGGATCGGTAATCTTATCACTCTTTCCCTGCAGGTAATTGAAATATCCGCCTACGCAGTCGTACTTCTCATCGTTTACGCGAACGGGCTGTGTGGGGTCCATTCGGAGTGCGTTAAAGATGGCGTCACCTGCTTGTGCGTAGCGATCCTTCTCAAACATATACTTCGCTGTGAAGTTGAAGTTCAAGTGCTTGTCGAGGAAGGAAGGAGCCACATTGACTGAAGTGTTGAAACGCTTCATCCAGCTGGTCTTAACGATACCGTTGTTGTCTTCGAAACCTAAGCCAATACGATAAGGCATATCCTTCAAGCCGCCCTGAATACTGAGACTGTGCTTGGTAGAGACGGAAGTGCGGAAAATCTCGTCCTGCCAGTCTGTGTCGGCATCACCCAAACCCAAACTGCTTATATCTTTTCCTAAAGAGGTAAGAGCCTGCTTGTACTCGCTGGCATTCATCACCTCATATTTCTTCTGGATGGTAGATATTGTGATATCACCATTATAAGTAACGGTAGGTCTCTGACCAGCACGTCCCTTCTTGGTGGTGATGATGATGACACCATTAGAAGCACGAGAACCATAGATGGCGGTAGCCGAAGCGTCCTTCAATACAGTGAAGCTCTCGATATCGTTAGGGTTAATCATCGCCAAGACATTACTCATACCCTTATTGGTATTGTTGTCAATAGCCAAACCATCGATAACATAGAGAGGGTCGTTAGAAGCATTCAGAGAGGCACCACCACGGATACGAATCT
>NZ_VZAD01000044.1 GCF_009495355.1 Segatella copri | reverse complement strand
AGTACACATAGTTGCCGATAGATGCATGGAAGGCTGCACTGAAGTCCCAGTTCTTATAGATAAACTTGGTGGTGAAACCCATGATGACATCAGGAGCAGGGCTCTTGTAGCAATAACGGTCGTCAGGGTCAATCTTGCCGTTACCATTACGGTCAACATATAGTCCCTCTATAGGCTTGCCGTTCTCGTCGTAAACCTGTTGGTAAACATAGTAAGAATTGCGAGGTTCGCCAACCTTGTTTACCTGTACCTTTGTGCCGGTACCACGAGATACCGTGTTACCTGTCTCAACCCAATCTTGCAAGCCAGCCTCTAACTCTGTGATTTCATTGTGGTTCCATCCCACGTTGTAGGTTACATCCCAAACGAAGTCCTTGGTGACGATAGGCTTCACATTGAATGCCAATTCCACACCATAGTTTTCCAAAGAACCGATGTTCTTCAAGAGTTTGTCGCCAAAGTTAGTACCACCAGCGATGTCTATTTCTGACAACAAGTCAGTAGTCTTACGATAGTAACCATCGATATTGAAGCCGAAGCGACCATTGAGAGCGGTGAAGTCAATACCGCCATTGTAGGTTGTTGTCTTTTCCCATGTCAAATCACGGTTGTATTTTGATGGACGCATGGTCTGATAATACTTGTCACCCAATGGATATTGTGCATAAGTGTCGCTGAGGGTATATTTAGGAGTATAGTAGAAGTCGTCAATACCATTCTGCTGACCAGTCATACCCCAGCCCAAGCGGAGTTTCAATTCGTCAATCCACTTTACGTTCTTCATGAATGGCTCGTTGTTAATCTTCCAGGCAAAGGCTGCTGCTGGGAAGTAACCCCATTTCTTGCCCTTTCTGAAGCGAGAAGAACCATCGGCACGGAAGGTTGCAGTAAGCAAATAGCGGTCCAGCAAGTTATAGTTGAAACGTCCGAAGTAAGATACCAAAGAGTTGTGACCCTTCCACATGGTGTTTGCCATGTATCGTGGGTTATTCACGTAGTTCCATTCTCCATCTACTAACTGTGGATTGGTATCTCTCAAATACTCATCGATACCGCTTCCGAAGTCATAGGTTGTTCTGTGATAGTGGCTCTGCTCAGCACCTGCCATGATGTCGATGTCGTGCACACCAAACTTGTGGGCATATTCAGCAAATGCTTTTCCTTCAATGCTGTATTTGTATTGATGGTTAGTAGCATACCAACCAAAATAGTTGTTGGATGCTTTTGTAATGTCGTTGATTGATGATGTATACTTGCTAATATCATCATGCTGCTTAGCATCAGTGTACTGTGCACCGATGGCAGCATGCAAATGCAAGTCTTCGAAGCCATGAACCTTATAATCTACCTCTAAGTTTGAAGATATGTCATGAGTATTGGCTATTATTTTTCGGTTGTTGAGGAGATTCACAGGGTTATGAGGAGCCTGAGTACTGGGAACCTTTGTCCAGTTAGGATCTGTAATTGTGTTACCCGCATTGTCCAGATACTCGAAATATCCGCCTACACAATAATTGTACGTCTCATCGTTTACACGAACAGGCTGTGTGGGATCCATTTCCAACGCAGCACCGATGGCACTACCAAAATCGGCGTAGCGGTCCTTTTCGAACATATACTTCGCTGTGAAGTTGAAGTTCAAGTGCTTGTCGAGGAAGGAAGGAGCCAAATTGACCGATGTGTTGAAACGCTTCATCCAACTGGTCTTAACGATACCGTTGTTGTCTTCGAAACCTAAGCCAATACGGTAAGGCATATTCTTCAAGCCACCCTGAATGCTGAGACTGTGCTTGGTAGAGACAGAGGTACGGAAAATCTCGTCCTGCCAATCAGTGTCGGCTGTACCCAATGCGCTTGTATCATAGCCTAAAGAGGTAAGAGCCTGCTTGTACTCACTGGCATTCATCACCTCATATTTCTTCTGGATGGTTGACAAGGTAACATCCCCATTATAGGTAACGGTAGGTCTCTGACCTGCACGTCCCTTCTTTGTGGTGATGATGATGACACCATTAGAAGCACGAGAACCATAGATGGCGGTTGCCGAAGCGTCCTTCAATACCGTGAAGCTTTCGATATCGCTTGGGTTAATCATCGCCAAGACGTTACTTGTACCCTGCAGATTGTTATTATCAAGAACCAAACCATCGATGACATAGAGAGGGTCGTTAGAAGCATTCAGAGAGGCACCACCACGGATACGAATCT
>NZ_VZAD01000067.1 GCF_009495355.1 Segatella copri | reverse complement strand
GTGGTAGCCTGCAACAACGACAACGAGAACTTGAACGGTGACCCCGTGGCCGCCCAGTTTACCGCCAACATCGCCCCCGCCACCCGCGCCAGCGGAACCACCTGGACTGCCGGCGACCGTATCGGCATCACCGACATCGGCAACGATTCCCAGTACGGCAACGTGCCTTTCATCCTGAAAAACGGGAAATTTGAGGCAGAAGGAAAGGTTATCTATATCGAAGATGCAAAGACCCATACTTTCCGCGCCTACTATCCGTACAACGCGGCGGGAGGCATCCTCACAGCCACGACCGATGCCACGGCGCAGCAAAACCAGCCTGCCATCGACTTCCTCTTTGCTTCAGGAGCCACAGGAGACAAAAACAACCCGGTAGTAAGCTTCACCGACAAAACCGCCAAAGGCGGTGAAGACAACTCCTTCCACCACCGCATGAGCCAGATAACCCTTACCTTTGAGGCGGGCGACGGCGTGGATTTCAGCGTGGTCAAGCCTGAACGTTACACGCTGGACGGATTGTTACTCACCGGTACGTTCAACACGGCCGACGGTATTGCCACCGCAGACAACGGACTACAGACCGGAGAACTGACCATGAATCTGGCAGACGGCAATCTCACGTCATCGATCATCCTCTTCCCGCAGACAGTTGCATCCCTGCCGTTGGTTGTGAATTACAAAGGTCAGGAATATCATGCCACACTCACCATGCCCGAAGGCGCACTGCTGGCGGGCAACAACTATACCTATACCGTCAAGGTACGCAACAAAGTCCTTGAAGTCAGCGAAGCCACCATTGCAAAGTGGAACGATATAGACGGTGGAGATGTGGGTGCTGACCTGTAGGATTTTAATAATTAATCGATTAGAATGAAGAATTATGAGACATAGATTATTTATCCCCGCAGCCACCGCACTGCTGTTCGCCCTCGCCGCCTGCACACAGGACGAACTTGCTGGCGATAACCGTCTGCCCGAAGGTGAATACCCCGTCGTCATCCGTGCCACCGGATTGTCCGTAAAAGCAACGCCGCTGGCAGCCCCTTCCACCCGTGCCTCTGTGGACGGCGACTGGCAGGGCGTCACTTCCGTGGCACTCAAGATGGGCGATGCGGTAAAGGAATACACCGTAACGGCTTCTACCGATTTCAAGAGTGCCACGCTTTCACGCGAGAACGACCCGTACTACTGGACCAGCCGCGACCCGATTACCGTATCGGCATGGTGCCCCTTCAACAATGCCGACATCACACAGATGCCTGCCGTGAAGGTGGCAGAAGACCAAAGCAAACTGGCTGACTTCCAGAACAGCGACTTCATCTCTGCTGAGAACCGGAAGGTGGAATTTAACAACCCGACTCTTGAATTTACCCACCGCACGGCACGCGTGACAATCGAACTGAAGCCCGGCACGGGATTCACGAGCGTCGCTGGTGCCATGGTGAGCCTCGTGAGCCTGTCCGCCGATAACGGCAACCCGACCGCCATCAAGACCTACAACGCAAGCGGCAACACCTACGAGGCACTGACCGCCCCGCAGACCGTTGCGGCAGGCAGGCCGTTCGTCAAGGTGAAACTCGGTGGCGGCACCTTCTACTTCCGCCCGCAGAACGACGTCGTATTAGAGGCGGGCAGCCGCTATAAATACACCGTCAAGGTGAACACCACCGGCCTGACGTTAGAGGGTTGCACCATCGGCAGCTGGGCTGACGGCGGCGGCGAGAGCGGCGAGGCTGAGGATTTGGGCTACATCTACGACAGCAACACCAATACCTACACGGTCTATAACGCCGACGGCCTGATGAATGTAGCCGAATTAGTGAACGGAGGTAAGAGCGACATTAACATTACCCTCAACACTGACATTGACCTCACAGGCAAAGACTGGACACCGATAGGCACAGACTACGACAACTCATACAAAGGCACCTTCGACGGTGGCGGCCATACCATTACGGGGCTGACCTTTACGACAAATGACGAATTTGCGGGTCTGTTCGGCTGGCTCAATAGAGCTGGTACGGTGAAGAACGTGGTGATGGAGGGCGTACAGATAACAAGCAATCAAATATATGGCGGCAGTATTGGCGGCGTGGTAGGATCTGGCTGGGGCACCATTGAAAACTGCTCGGTGTCGGGCAGCGTCAGCGGCACGGTGTATGTCGGCGGTGTGGTGGGTGCTCAAATAGGCGGTTCCATCACCGGATGCAGTTCCTCTGCCACAGTGAAGGGAATGGTCGATGTCGGCGGCGTGGCAGGTCAGACGAATTCGA
>NZ_VZAD01000094.1 GCF_009495355.1 Segatella copri | reverse complement strand
TTAAATAATATTATAAGGTGGTATAGCTCATCTCATCATTTTGTTTGATCTTTAAATGTGTAAAATGCTTTGTCTGCTTCGGCTTTCGGAAGATGACGTACCTAATCCTGTACCTAAATTCTGTCTAACAAATGAATCGTTTCTATCTTTTTCTTGTTTACGATTTCGGCATATACCTGTGTTGTTTTGATGTTTTGGTGTCCCAACAACTTGCTTGTTGTATATAGGTCGGCTCCCATGGTAAGTAATGTGGTGGCAAATGTATGGCGAGCCGTGTGAAAAGTTGTTTTCTTCTCTAACCCTGCGGTTTTAGCCCATTGCTTTATCTGGCAGTTGACAGAAATGTAAGAAGGCAGTTTGAACACAAAATCCTCTGGTTTTGCATTTCCTTTACTGGGCATCCATGCCAGAGCACTTCCCGACAAAGGTACGGTCACTACCTGTTTAGTCTTTATCATTTTCTTACTGATGCAGATGCATTCCGTCTCTTTCTTTACGTCCGACCATTTGAGCGTCTTGATGTCACTGATTCTTAAACCGCAAAAGCAGGCAAAAAGGAAAGCCTCTTTTACGGATGTGTTTTTGCAGGGGGTGTTTATTAGGGCCTTGACCTCTTCAACACTCAGATGTGTACGACTGCTGTTGTTCTTACAGATGATTTTTTTCTCTTCTTTCTTCAACAGGCGAGTGGGGTTCTCGGCAATGATTCCCTCACGCACTGCTTCATTTAATGCCGTGACGAACGTATTGAAGTAAAGTCGGGCTGTTCCCTGGGCAAGCTTTTTCTGATGATGCTGCCCTCGTTTGGGCTTGTCGAAGCCGATGGTCATAGCGTTGGCAAGATAAATCACAAAACCTTCACAGTAGGCTTTGTCTAATTGACTCATTCTGACAGACTCTCCCTTATATATAATAAGGTGTAGCATGGTGTTGCGGATTGTGGCAGCATTGCTTCCACTTTGTCCTTGCGCTTTCTTCCTCTCAGCATACATCTGCATCCAGTCTTTCAAAGCCATATCCCTGAGAGTTTTCTTTTTGATACCGACCATCCCGTTCATGTACTCTTTGATTCGCTCGCACTTGATTAGTGCTGCAATTTGCAAGGCATTGTTGTTTCTCTCTTTTGCATTTTTGTCTTTGCCCTTCTTGTCATCAATGAGAAACAAACCATCCAATTTCTCATAAACATACCCTTTGCTGTGAGAACCGGCAATATATCTTCTAAGATAAAGAGACTTGTTGCCATTCCTGAGGGGTTTTGCCCATATCTTAATGGGCTCTTTTACTTTTTCCATAATTCTTTAATTCATTGTTAATATTTCATTTGTAACTACTCTCTGCTTACTCTTATACTATATAAATGTTTTGTTTAAGCTACAAAAAGTTCCGTTCCGTGACACGGAACGTACATTCCGTAGTTCGGAACCGCCATTCCGTGATTTGGAACGGCCGTTCCGTGTCACGGAATATAGATTTATCCGCAAGAGACAGAACAAATTCATAACTAACCGAAAATAATATGACCTATACGGTTGAAATTACCCAGCACACCCTGAGCCAACGGTCACCTGCGCGTAGCGGAATTGAAAATAGCTGGCCGAAGGGTAAAGCAAAGGTAAAGAATAGAAGCTCATATAAGCAGCACACCCTGAGCCAACGGCCACCGGCCGAAAGCATAGGTAAAGGACAGAAGCTCATAGAAGCAGCACGCCCTGAAGGGGCAGAAGCTCTTAGCCCAGGGCAACGCCCTGGGTAATTACGGACACAAACCTGTCGCCCTGTAAGGGCAAAAGCTTCAAAGAACCGGGCAATTTGTAAAGCTGTTGCCCTTACAGGGCGCCTTGCTGATTGCGACTACACCCAGGGTGTTGCCCTGGGCTAAGAGCTTCTGCCCCTTCAGGGCGTGCTGCTTATATGGGCTTCAGCTCCTTCAGGGCGTATTTGAACCACTTTGCGGAATTAGAGTTACTTAGTGATGGTGAAAAAATAAATTAGTATGATTTGAGACCATGACCTTATTGAGATGGTGCATTTTTCACCCAATTTGTACCAAGTTATTTTTTCCCGTCCACTAAAGTACCTAAAGATGTACCTAAGGCAAATATCATGCAAACGTTTGCACAACAAGAATGCTGTTTTTAACTCTAAAAAAAGTACAAGTAAGCGCAAAAGGAGTTACATTTGCATACAGAAAGTTAAAATGGCACAAAAAAAATGCCATTCCTACCTTATAATAATGGAGAGACCTAACGACCGACTGGAAGTTGAAAGTGAATAGCTAACAACACTAACTGAAAGCCCAAACTTATCCAGAACGCCACAAAAGGTTATAACTTTATTTTAAGTGCAGGATATAACTAAGCAAGATTATTCATATAAACTTAAAGATCAAACAAAATGATGAGATGAGCTATACCACCTTATAATATTTTTTAA
>NZ_VZAD01000042.1 GCF_009495355.1 Segatella copri | reverse complement strand
CAAAGCCGAATTTAATGATGTTTCTTGTGATTTATGATACTTCTATGATACTTCTTGTAAAATAAACGAAAAAGTATCATTCTTGTATTGTGCAGTGTATCAGATGTTTATAAGGATATCGTACTAAATAATGATACTATGATACATTTTTCCGTAAAAAACATTTATGCGCAAGCAATTATTTTCAATTCATCTTTTCATGTTAAACAGAATTGTTCCACCCCCTCATCTATCCCTTGAAATCCCCTGTGTTTATCGGCGGTTCAGAGGATGAATGGCTCAAATCCACCCTTCATCATCCTTCAATTATGCAAGGTATAAACGCGGAGCCGCTTACCAAATCGGGTAAGCGGAACTCTGTATGGCTCTCATGTTAGAGCGAATCATTTTGTTTTTGATGAGATTAGGAGAAACTGTTTTTGCGTAATTTGCAGATAACTTGAAGGTTTCTTGCTGTTTTTTTTGTGTTTTCAAGAAAATAGCTTATTTTTGCATCACAATTCAGTTATACGTTTTAAAAGGAGATGGATATGAAACGGATAGAAGAACGATATATTAGCTTGCTTACCGATTTCGGTTTTAAGCGTATTTTTGGAACAAAGCCTAACAAGGATTTGCTCATCAATTTCTTGAATTCCCTGTTTGATGGTTTTCAGGTCATCAAGGATGTGAAGTACTTGAATAGTGAGCACGTTGGTGATGTCTTTGCCGAGCGTAAGGCCATCTTTGATGTATATTGCGAAAATGAACGTGGTGAAAAGTTCATCGTTGAGATGCAGAATGCTTATCAGAAGTACTTCAAGGATCGTTCTTTGTTCTATTCTACT
This sequence comes from Segatella copri, assembly GCF_009495355.1. Lineage (GTDB taxonomy): Bacteria > Bacteroidota > Bacteroidia > Bacteroidales > Bacteroidaceae > Prevotella. The sequence goes on along the minus strand of NZ_VZAD01000042.1, from coordinate 101,888 downwards.
TTTCCTATCCGTGAACAGGCTCCAAAGGGGGCAGAATGGAACTTCCAACTTGAACATGTATATACTGTTGCTCTGCTGAACTTCGACTTGGAAGAAGAGGCATTTGACAAGAATGATATCAATCATGATGTGGGCTTGCTTGACAAGAAGACTCTTAAGGTTTTTAATGACAAACTTTCTTTCAAGTATGTTGAGATAGCGAAGTTCAATAAGACAGAGGAGGAACTTGACACGCTTTATGATAAGTGGTTGTATGTGTTGAAAAACCTTTCCCGATTGGATGAGCGTCCTTCAGCCTTGAAAGAGAAAGTGTTTACTAAACTCTTTGAGGAGGCCGAGATTGCGAAGTTCACTCCAACAGAGTTGAAAGAATATGAGGATAGTTTGAAGGCTTATCGTGATATCAAGAACTCTATAGATACGGCTTTGGAAAAGGGGCGTGAGGAAGGTATGGCTAAAGGTATGGAAAAAGAAAAGATATCTACAGCCCGCCGCCTTCTGTCAATGGGCTTTTCTGAAGAGCAAGTATCAACAGCCACAGAACTTCCGCTGGAGGAAATCCAGAAATTGAGAAAATAAGTCTGAATCTGGTTGAACTTTTGGAAAACAATATAAAAATGAGGAATTCAAGTTTCTCAAGTAAGCCCCACACGCCCTGAACCAACGGTCACCGGCGCGTAGCGGAATTGAAAATCGCTGGCCGAAGGGTAAAGCAAAGGTAAATATTGATAATCAAGCCTTGAAATTCAAATTGAATCCCAAGGCTTTTTGTTTCTTATTCTCTGGCAGGGCTGTTGATGGGCATCAAACAGTCCTGTCTGTATTATTATTTGATAACCACCTTCTTGTTGTTGATGATGTAGATGCCATTGCTCAGGTGCAGCTCGCTCATTGAAGAGGCGGTTGCAATCTGGTTGCCTTGCAGGCTGTAAACCTTCACACCCTTGTTGCCGAATGATGTTGTGATGCTCTCAATACCAGCTAACTCACCATCGGTGTAGCCTAAAGAGAGAGTCTTTGCTTCGTAACCTTCAGGCAACTCCAAGTAGGCACCGAAAGCATTGGTAGTAGCTTCGGCATCGCCTTTCTTGAAGGTACAGTCGGAAGCAAGGTTATATTTACCTTCTACGTTGCCTGGAATGTAGGTTCCTACGAATGTTGTGCCAAGGCCATTGTTTGTGTTGACCACACCCTTGTCGGTGAAGGTGAACTCGGTGACAGCTTCGTTGTAGTTAGCGACGAATGGAACGTTGGCATCAACATGATCTGCTTTCTCGAAAGTAACGACAGAGTTATTGTCTTCTTTGTCTACGATTTCCTTATAGGTTGCGATGCTTGCAGCGTTCATGTCATCCTTGCTTACCCAGAAAGGCAGGCACATAGTGTTGTAGCCAGCGTTTACAGATCGTTTCAGGGTTACATTTGCTGCCTGAAAATCTTCATTGACCATGAAAGCCTTGGTGTCGTCGAGTACGAGTTTGGCGCATGTTCTGTCTTTCACCACGTTGTCAGCCTCGTAAGCTTCATCTGCATATACGAGAATATTGCTGTTGTCGCCTCGCATAGCATTAATATCAGCATCCTTTACGATGCAGCCTCGCATGTCAATATTGGCAGGCTTGCAGGAAAGTTTTGTTGCCAATGTGGCAAAGTCGTTGTATTCAACCCTTTGCCATTCGCCTTCAGTATTCTGACATTCTCCTTTCATCCAGGCACCCTCCAGCTTGATAACTCCCTCAAGCGAGTTGGGTTCTATCTTTGAGAGCAGCTGACCATTCACCGTAGTAGCTGGCTCTATCTGGATATTGTCGATATATACTTCTTGTTCTCCCACTACATCACCAGTCTGGGCAGTGATGGTCATGATGCCTGGATTGTCGAAGCTGCCGTTGTTGGTATAATCGAATATTACTTTCTGCCATTTTCCTGCCTCACTGTAATAAGATGCTACTTTCTTCCAGTAACCCTCTGAGCCATCAGTAGGGTCGGAGAGTTCTATCTGTATGTTTTCAGCCTGCGACTTCTTGATCATCAGAGAAACGCGGGTGCTGCCCTGTAAAGAGGGAGTCATCCACTCGCGGAAAGGCAGTTTCACAATCTTACGGTCGTTGGTCATCACAAACTTCAGACATTTCTCAGAAGTGTTGATGCCGTCCGTCTCTGGGTTAGCTACCACTTCGGGATCACCATCGGCCCAGAAGCCAATAGCCTCTTTACCCAATTCCTTGTCCTCACCATTCCAAAGAGTGGTTTGTGCGAATGTTGCTGCTGATGCCATGATGGCAACACATAGAGTAAATACTTTTTTCATTTTTGAATCTTTTAGTTTAACAATGTTCAGGTTTATTATTAAGAGAAGAGGAATATTGTTTTTTTGCTTTCCTCTAACTCTCAGCTTTTAGTTTTTTTTTATGATAATGCAAATGTACGATATTAAAGAAAAATTCAACACCAAAAATCGTTCTCTCTTTGAAAGATATGTTTCTTGCAATCATTTCATCCTATTTTGAAATGATATTTACTTAACTTTCTTGCAGTGTAAGTTGAGGGCGTTATGCGTCCTGTTACACTTATGACGCACCCTCACCTTCTGTCGTTATTGTTAAGTCTCAATAAAGCGCTTAAATCGTATCTGCCCATGGCTTTGGGCATCTTTGCCCATAACAATGGGCAAAGATGTTCATCGTTATGGGTAAACTTGCCCATCGTAGTGGGCAAGTTGTATAGTTGTACGTCAGTTTAGGCACTGATACTTATCCGAACTGTATAATATTTGAAGAAACGAAAAAAGAGGAGATATGTGTCTCCTCTTTTTTTGAATCCATCATACTGTTTTATATCTGCCAGTATAAATTCGATTTCTTATCTTCTTCGTCATCGTCTGCCCACAAATCAACGTCGTGGGGTTTGGAATGGAACTCTCCTTCGTATTCTCCTTCCACAATTTCTACCTTGATAGGTTCCGATCCTGCCAGCATCGTAGCTGTGGCACAATGACATATTGTGATAGCGGGGCTTATGTATGTTTGCTTTTTCATTTGATGATTACTTTTTTGTTGTTGATAATGTAGATGCCATTGTTCAGGTGCAGTTCGCTCATAGAAGAGGCGGTTGCAATCAGGTTGCCTTGCAAACTGTAAACCTTCACACCCTTGTTGCCGAATGATATTGTTGCGTCTTCAATACCTGTAGATTCACCATCAATGAAATCTAAAGAGAGAGTTTTAGCTCCGTTGCCTTCTGGCAACTCTAAGAAGGCACGAAAAGCTTTGGTTGTTGCACTAACGCCACCTTTTTGGAAAGTGTTGTTGGCTGTAAGACCATATTTACCTTTTGCGCTGCCTGGGGTATAGGTTCCTACGAAAGTTTTGCCAAGGCCTTCGGTTTTGGCAACTCCTTTGTTGGCGAAGGTGAACTTGGTGACAGCCTCGTTGTAGTTGGCGATGAATGGAACATTGGCTTCAACATGATCAACTTTCACAAATGTAACGACAGACTTATTCTCTGCTTTTTCCTTAAAGGTAGCGATGCTTTCAGCCTTCATGTCCTTCTTGTTTACCCAGAAAGGCAGACACATGGTGTTGTTGCCAGCATTTACAGTGCGATTTAGAGTGACATTTGTTGCCAGGAAGCCTTCGTTGGCCATGAATGACATGGATTCGTCGAGTACGAGATTGGCGCAAGTTCCGCCTTTCACCACATTTTCTGCATCATCGTTAGCTTCATCAGCATACACGAGAATATTTTTGTGGTCGCCTCGCATAGCGTTAATATCTTCAGCCTTAACGACGAAACCTCGTATGTCTATATTGGCTGGATTGTCGGAAATTTTGGATGCCAAAGTGGTAAAGTCATTGTATTCAACCCTTTTCCACTCGTCGTCAGCGTTTTGGCATACTCCCTTCAGCCAAGTACCCGATGGTTTGATAACTCCCTTAAGATTCTTGTCTGTTATTGTAGATAGTACAGTGCTGTTTACTTTCGGTGCTTCCTCTATCTGGATATCATCAAGGTAAATGGTCTGCTCTCCATCAACTGCGTCTGTGGTAGGGAAAATAGTGATTTCTGTTGGATTGCCTTCTACCCCATTGGTCGAAAAGTCGAAATAGAGTTTTTGCCATGTTCCATTTCCACCGTACCAAGCTGCCACTTTCTTTATGACGTCATTACATTTTATTTCAATCCTTACATTGCTGTTCTTGTCCTTCTTTATCATTAAGGATATACGCTTGCTTTCGAAAGAAGAAGTGCTGAGACCTATTGCGGCAGAACCATTATTCCACTCGTTGCCGGTAATCTTAAACTCAAGGCACTTGTCAGATGGGTTAACGTCGTTCTTTTGAGGGTTTACTACTACACTTCGATTACAACGTTCCCAGAAACCGCCATCGGTACCTTCGTTGCAATTCTCACCATCCCAAAGCGTGGTTTGTGCGAATGTTGCTACCGATGCCATGATGGCAACACATAGGGTAAATACTTTTTTCATTTTTGAATCTTTTAGTTTTATAGGTTTATTATATAAGAAGAGAAATGTCGGTTTTAGCATTTCTCGAACTCTTAGTTTTTTAGTTCTTTTGTAACTATAATGCAAATGTACGATATTGTAGAAAAGTGTACGACCAAAAATCGTTCTCTCTTTGAAAGATATGTTTCATGCAATCATTTCGTTCTATTTTGAAATGAAATTTACTGAACTTAATCTTTGTATGTACGGAAGTTATAGAAGATAAAGGAGTTAAGATGTATAGAAGTGTATCGCGCGTACCTTATTATATATGCTCTTTTACTTTTTCAGCTTCCGTATATGAGGAAACTAAAGTATATTTATACGGTATATTTATTCCATAATTGCCAAAAATCGGGCATCCAACTGGGAAATAGAATCCACCTAACTGGGAAATAAAAATTTCCTAACTGGGAAAAAATATTTCCATAGTTAACTCTTGTCCAGTAACGAATATATATGCATAAGGGTGAAAACTACATTTCTCGCTCTTTCCGACATGGCAGAAGGTAAAAAGTCATCTGGTCTTGTAGCGGCAATAGATAAGTCCTTTTTGTCTTCAAAGATGACTGCGTGCAGGAATCATTTTCTTCAAAAAACAGTTCCAAAGATGAGAAAAATGTTTCTTGTAACATATTTAGCATGTAATGAACGAATATTGCGTGGAAGAATCAGATATGTTTGATAATTTTGCAATCGAAAATACCAATAATGCATTTAAAAACAAAACCCAATAACAAAGTAATGAGAACAATCAGAAAAACTGTGTTGAGCATGATGCTCCTGTTGGCTGGTATGACAGCCTCAGCCCAGGAAACTCAATTCCTGAGTAACAACCATTGCCTCTATCGTATTCACCAGAGTGAGAAATATCTCCTGATACCTGTTCAGGAGAGTGCCGAACTGAGTCATGTCAAGGTGATAGCCAACAACCAGCAGTTGAAGACTTTTAATGTCCGCCTTGCCAATACGCACGTAGATTATTACGTGCCTCTCGACTTGGAGGCTTACAAGAGCCAGAAGGGACTGATGCTCGATATTCATGTCGACGGACAGGCTCGTAACGATGGCGGTATTGCCAACTTCGGATGCTGGAAGGGAATGAAGTTCTCCGACAGCTTCGACATGAAGAACCGTGAGCAGTATCGTCCTCTCTATCATCATACTCCTGCCTATGGCTGGATGAACGACCCTAATGGTATGTTCTATAAGGATGGCGTATGGCATCTTTATTTCCAGCACAATCCTTATGGGTCGCAGTGGGAAAATATGACATGGGGACATTCTACCTCTACCGATTTGGTAAATTGGAAGTTTGAGGGTGAAGCTATCGAGCCAGATGTGATAGGAACGATATTCAGCGGCTCTGCTGTTGTCGACAAGAAGAATACCGCTGGCTTCGGCGAGGGTGCTGTCGTAGCTCTCTATACCTCGGCTGGTGAGAACCAGACCCAGAGCATGGCCTACAGTACTGACAACGGAAAGACCTTCACCAAGTATGAGGGCAACCCTATCATCACAAGCAACGTGCCCGACTTCCGCGATCCTCACATGTTCTGGAACGAGGATATCAAGAAGTGGAACATGATTCTTGCTGCCGGTCAGCAGATGAACATCTATTCTTCTGACAACCTGAAAGACTGGACTTACGAGAGCTCTTTCGGTGCAGAGTACGGCAATCATGGCGGTGTGTGGGAATGCCCAGACCTGATGAAATTGAAGGTTCGCGGCACCGACAAGGAGAAGTGGATGCTTCTCTGCAACATCAATCCTGGCGGTCCTTTCGGCGGTTCTGCCACACAATACTTCATTGGTGAGTTCGACGGACACAAGTTTACTTGCGAGAGCAAGCCCGAGGTCACCAAGTGGATGGACTATGGTAAGGATCATTATGCCACCGTCACTTTCGACAATGCTCCCGACGGACGCCGTGTGGCAATAGCATGGATGAGCAACTGGCAGTATGCCAATCAGGTTCCTACCCTGCAGTACCGTTCTGCCAACTCTATAGCCCGTGACTTAGGACTCTTCGAGTACAAGGGCGAGACCTATTGCAGTGTGACTCCTTCTCCCGAGATGACAGCTGCACGCAGCAAGAAGACATCAAAGGCTCTCTCAGAGGCTTGCGAGGCTGTGGTCAATGTGAAGGGCAATGCCACTATCACCCTGAGCAACGACAAGGGCGAGAAGGTGGTGATGACCTATAATGCCAAGGCTGAGACCTTCGAGATGGACCGTACAAAGAGCGGCAAGACCGACTTCAGCAACGAGTTTGCTGCTGTCACTAAGGCTCCTACCTATGGAAAGATCAGCCAGTTCAGAATCTTCATCGACAAGAGCAGTATCGAGGTCTTGGATGCTGAGGGCAAGATGGCGATGACCAACCTCGTGTTCCCAAGCAAACCCTATAATAAGATTGTTGTGAAAGGAAAGAGAAAGGGTAAGTATCAAGTTTACAAACTTGGAAAATAACAGCTAATATTCACTTCAAAAAAATAACAAACAAGATATGAATAAGTCTATGAAATTGACCCTTATCCCTGTGATGCTTTGTTTCTTCGCAATGGGATTTGTGGATTTGGTGGGTATAGCCTCCAACTATGTGAAAGAAGACCTCAACCTGAATGATGCTACAGCCAACCTGTTCCCATCATTGGTTTTCTTCTGGTTCCTGATTTTCTCTGTGCCCACGGGCATGTTGATGAATAAGATAGGTCGTAAGAAGACCGTGCTGCTCTCACTCTTGGTGACAGTCATCTCTCTTCTTCTGCCTTTGTTTGGCGAAACCTTCGGCATCATGCTTGTATCGTTCTCCCTCTTGGGTATCGGTAATGCGCTGATGCAGACATCGCTCAATCCGCTGGTTTCTGCCGTCACATCCGGTAAGAATTTGGCTTCAACATTGACATTCGGTCAGTTTGTGAAGGCTATTGCTTCCTTTATGGCTCCATATATTGCCATGTGGGGTGCAGTGGCAAGCATTCCTGAGTTTGGATTGGGCTGGCGTGTGCTCTTCCCCATCTATATGATTATCGGTGTGTGCGCAACGCTGTTCCTGGCAGGAACTCCTATTGAGGAGGAGAAGACCGAGGGCAAGGCCTCTGGCTTTGTTGACTGTTTGGCTCTCTTGGGCAAGCCTATCGTGCTGCTTTCCTTCATCGGCATCATGTGTCATGTAGGTATCGACGTGGGCACCAACACCACCGCTCCAAAGATTCTGATGGAGCGTCTGGGCTGGACACTCAACGAGGCTGCCTTTGCTACATCGCTCTACTTCATCTTCCGTACCATCGGATGTTTCACAGGCACCGTCTTCCTTCGTATGATGAAGCCCCGTGTGTTCTTCACCATCAGCATCGTGATGATGGCGCTGAGTATGGCAGGTCTCTTCTTCGGCGAGAGCAAGATGATGCTTTATATCGCTATTGCCCTGGTGGGTTACGGCAACTCCAATGTGTTCTCCATCATCTTCTCGCAGGCTCTCCTCTCTGTACCTGAGAAGAAGAACGAGGTGAGCGGTCTGATGATCATGGGCTTGTTTGGCGGTACGGTGTTCCCGCTCATTATGGGTGTTGCCAGCGATGCCATCGGACAGATTGGTGCCGTGCTGGTGATGTCAGTAGGCGTGCTCTATCTGTTCTCTTATATTAATAAGGTTAAGATGTAAACTTCTGAACTTGCAAAACTTGAATTAAAAACACAAAGATTATGAAAATAGAAGATTTGGACAAGAAATATTGTGTAGGTTTGGGCGAGATCCTTTTCGATGTGCTGCCTACAGGTTCTCAGTTGGGCGGTGCTCCTGCCAATTTTGCCTATCACGCCGGTCAGCATGGCTTGCAGTCAGTAGCAGTCAGTGCTGTAGGCAGCGACTTGTTGGGCGATGAGGCTCTCCGCCTGTTGGACGAGAAGCACCTCAAGTACGTGATGCCACGTGTGGACTTCCCTACTGGAACCGTACAGGTGGAGCTTGATGCAGAGGGTGTGCCTACTTATGACATCAAGGAAGGTGTGGCATGGGACAACATCCCCTTCACCGACGACATCAAGGAGGTGGCTGCCAATGCTGGAGCTGTATGCTGGGGCTCTTTGGCTCAGCGCAACGAGGTAAGCCGTAAGTCTATCTATCAGTTCCTCGACCATACTCCCGAGGACTGCCTGAAGGTTTTCGACATCAACCTGCGTCAGAACTTCTATACCAAAGAAGTGATTTGTGAGAGTTTGAAGCGTTGCGATGTGTTGAAGATCAACGATGAGGAATTGATTACCATCGGCCGTCTCTTCGGTTATCCCGGTCTTGACATCGAGAACAAGTGCTGGCTCATCCTCGGTAAGTACAATCTCGACATGCTCGTGCTCACCTGTGGTGTGAACGGCAGCTATGTCTTTGCTCCAGGCTTCAAGTCGTTCCAGGAAACTCCAAAGGTAGAAGTTGCCGATACTGTAGGAGCAGGCGACAGCTTTACTGGTACTTTCTGTGCCAGCATTCTGAAGGGCAAGAGCATTGCCGAGGCTCACAAGCTGGCAGTAGAGGTAAGTGCATATGTGTGCACCCAGCATGGTGCTATGCCTGTGCTTCCTGAGAAATATACGAAGTAAGTTTCGTTTTTAGTATTTGGTAGTTGATATTTTGATAAAGGACTTCGCTTTACCTGGGCATGATTTCCAAGGGCGGCGAAGTCCTTTTTGTGTGTCTTTGCTATTAAAAGATATTAATTTTTATTTGTCTTATTTGTGGGTTTTCATTTTTGTTTATATTTTTGCATATTGCTACTGCGTAAACAAAAACGATACAAAAATGAAAACCGGAAAGAAGCACATTATATTATATGTAGTCCTTTTGTTGCTCGTCTTGGTGGTGGCTCCCAGTGATGTCAAGACTGTTGCGCCAGCGATAGAGCGTGCCTACCGTGCCGGTATTCCCGTCATTCTTTACGACCGCATGTTCTTGGAGCGGTTTAAGAAGGCAGCCAAGTTGCATATCGGTGACGCCAACCTTCGTATGGACGACTTGGGCTCAGAACTGAGTCTTAGCAAGGTGCAGATGTACCGCAAGGTGAAGGCGCTTACCGGCAAGACTCCTGCCGAGGTGCTCAGAGAGATGCGTATGCAAAAAGCCTATTCGCTCCTGAAGCAAACCGACAAGACCATCAGTGAGGTGGCTGCCGAGGTGGGCTTTGCCATTCCTGGTTACTTCTCAGCTTGTTTCAAGAAGCAGTTCGGCATCAACCCGACAGAGTTGAGAGACTGACATAGAGAAGTTAGGGGGAAGTTAAAGAAGTTATCACTCCCTTCGGTCGTTCGGGAAGTTAAGGGACAATAGTCTTTTGGGATAAGATACATGAACAGACATATCTTTGACTTTCGTCAAAAAAAGGCATGCTATATCTTTGACTTTTGTCAAAAAACGATTGATTATATCTTTGCTTTTTAGCATTTTTAGCATCTAAAGCATTGATTATCACGTAAAAATAGTTATCTTTGCAGCGGTATAGTCATAAAAGATAAAAGTAATCAATCAAAGTTGGCAAAAATGGAAGACAAGAAATACTTTAGCAGACAGATAGATGAATCATTAATGGCGTGGAAAAACAGCGCACGCCACAAGCCTCTTTTACTCCGAGGAGCCAGACAGGTAGGCAAATCTTCTTCCGTTCGCCACTTGGCGAAACAGTTTGACTATTTTGTTGAAATCAACTTTGAACGCAAGCCTGCATACCTTGAGATATTCAAAGGCGATCGAGATGCAAAGCATATTGTAGAGATGATTAAGTCGATAACAGGTGAACCTATTGTTCCAGGAAAGACTTTGCTTTTTTTCGATGAGATTCAGATGTGCCAGGAAGCCATTTCTTCTTTGCGCTTTTTCTGGGAAGACATGCCTGGGCTGCATGTGATAGCTGCAGGTTCTCTCTTAGAGTTTGCACTCAGCGAAATCCCTACTTTCGGTGTAGGTAGAATCCATTCCATGTTTATGTATCCCATGTCATTCGATGAATTTCTGAATGCTCTTGGCATGTTTTCATTACAGAAATATAAGCGAGAAGCTTCTCCAGAGAAACCTTTATTATCCGCTTTGCATGAACAGTTGGTTTCCTTGTTCCGTACCTATTTGATGGTAGGCGGAATGCCGGAATCTGTAAGTACATGGGTTGATACCCATAGTTACGTGGAATGTCAGGCTGTGCAAAAGGAAATCGCATATACTTACGAGGTGGATTTTGCAAAATATAAGAAACGTGCCAATACCACTCTGTTGCGTCAGACCTTACATAGTGCCGCACACCAGATAGGAGGCAAGTTTGTATATAGTCAGGTGTCTCGTGATTTCAGGTCGTACCAAATAAAGGAAGCTCTGAGTTTGCTCACGCTTGCCGGATTGCTCGTCCCAGTATGCAATACGGCTGCCAACGGATTTCCTTTAGGTGCAGAGGCTGATGAAAATTGCGTAAAATACCTATTCTTAGACAGTGGATTGTTGCTTGCCATCTTGGGTATGGATTTCGGCAATATCACCTCCATATCAGAAGATATATTGATAGGCAATGCAGCTGACCTTGTCAACAAAGGGCACATCACGGAGATGGTGGCAGGATTGGAAATCATCAAGAACCAACAACCTGATAATGTTCCTTCTCTTTATTTCTGGATGCGTGAGGCCAGAGGGGCCTTGGCAGAAGTCGATTACATTCTGGCAAAGGATATGAAAATCTTACCCATCGAGGTCAAAGCTGAAGTAAAAGGAGGCATGAAGAGTCTTTATTCTTTTGTCGAAGCGAAAGGCATCACGCATGCTGTTCGTACTTCGCTCGAAAATTTTGGACGATTCACAAAGGGGGATTGCGTCATAGATATTTATCCTTTATATGCTCTCCGGAATCTTGTTGGAACTTGAAAGAATTGTTTCCTACCATTATTCTAACTTGTGCTGATTATTCTAACTCTCTGAAAAACAAAAGTCATATAAATGAACGAAATACTATAAAAATTGTTGCATGTAACATAATTGCCATGTGATGAACGAATTTTTCTCTGTTGTTAATAAGAGATTTGCTATCTTTGCTGCCAGAAATTTGAATAAACAATAAATAGAATTACTATTAACAAAACCTTTATTTACATGGAGAAAATGAAAACTCTCTTGATGAGCATATGCTTGTTGCTCGTCAGTGCGGTATCATTCGCCCAGGTCGAAGAGGCAAGTGGAAATGTTACCGACAACAGTGGAGAACCAGTTATTGGTGCCACTGTCACCGTAGTGGGGGGACAAGGAAATGCAGGTACTGTTACTGATATTGATGGTAACTTTACGGTGCAGGTTCAGTCCGGTTCTAAACTTTCTATCTCTTTTATGGGGTATAAGACTCAGGTGGTGAAGGCTGCCAAGGGTCTGCGCATCGTTCTCGAAGAAGATGCCAAGTTGCTCAACGAGGTAGTTGTTACTGGTTATACCACTCAGCGCAAGGCCGACCTGACAGGTGCCATCTCGGTAGTCAGCGTTGACGAGATAGCCAAGCAGAACGAGAACAACCCTATCAAGGCTCTTCAGGGCCGCGTTCCTGGTATGAATATTACAGCTGACGGTTCTCCTTCAGGAACTGCCACCGTACGTATTCGTGGTATCGGTACGCTGAACAACAATGATCCTCTTTATATTGTTGATGGTGTGCCAACCAAGTCTGGTATGCACGAACTCAATGGTAATGACATCGAGAGCATTCAGGTGCTCAAGGATGCTGCTTCGGCTTCTATCTATGGTAGCCGTGCTGCCAATGGTGTCATCATCATCACTACCAAGAAGGGTAAGGAGGGCAAGGTGAAGGTAGACTTCGACGGCTCTATCTCGGTTTCTACTTATGCTCATAAGATGGATGTCCTCAATGCAAAGGAGTTTGGTCAGGTGATGTGGCGTGCCTATATGAACGATGGTATGGATCCTAATACCAATGGTCTGGGCTACAGCTACGACTGGAGCTATAACGAGCAGGGCAACCCTGTGCTCAACGGCATCAGTATGAAGAAGTATCTCGACGATGCGGGTACAACACCTGCTGCTGATACTGATTGGTTTGATGAGACAACTCGCACAGGTGTAGTACAGCAGTATAACGTATCTGTTAGTAAGGGTTCAGACAAGGGTAGCAGCTTCTTCTCTTTGGGTTACTACAAGAACTTGGGAATTATCAAACATTCTGATTTCAACCGCTTCTCAGCTCGTATGAATACAGAGTACAAACTCTTGAAGAATAATTGTCTTACTGTAGGCGAGCACTTCACTGTCAACCGTACTTCTGAGGTTGCAGCTCCTGGTGGCTTCTTGCAGAATGTGTTGCAGTTCAATCCATCTCTGCCTATCTATACTGAGGATGGCAACTATGCAGGTCCTGTAGGAGGTTATCCAGACCGTAATAACCCTGTAGCAGTGTTGGAACGCAACAAGGACAACCGTTATACCTACTGGCGTATGTTTGGTGATGCTTATGTAAACCTCAACCTCTTCAAGGGCTTTAACATCCGTTCCACCTTTGGTCTCGATTACTCACAGAAGCAGCAGCGATTCTTTACTTATCCTATTACCGAAGGTAATGTGGCTAACGACAAGAATGCAGTAGAGGCCAAGCAGGAACACTGGACCAAGTGGATGTGGAATGCTGTGGCTACATATAATAAGGAGATAGGTCAGCATCGCTTCGACCTCATGGCAGGTATGGAGCTTAATCGTCAGGACGACATCTACTTCTCTGGTTACAAGGAAGGTTTCGCAGTACTCAACCCCGATTATATGTGGCCTGATGCAGGTACTACCGGAGCACAGGCTTACGGTGGAGGATCTGGCTATTCGCTCGTGTCTTTCTTCGGTAAGGCCAACTACAACTATGCCGACAAATATATGGCTTCGTTCACCATCCGTCGTGACGGTAGCTCTCGTTTCGGTAAGAACAATCGTTATGCCACCTTCCCATCTGTATCTGCAGGCTGGCGTATCAATCAGGAGAACTTCCTGAAGAAGGCTTCTTGGATTGACGATTTGAAGATACGTGCTTCTTGGGGACAGACTGGTAACCAGGAAATCGACAACTTGGCTCGCTATACCATCTTTGTTAGCAACTATGGAGTGAGCGAGAATGGTGGTCAGAGCTATGGTACCTCTTACGATATCGCAGGAACCAATGGCGGAAGCACATTGCCTTCAGGTTTTAAGCGCAACCAGATTGGTAACGACGACATCAAGTGGGAGACAACCACACAGACCGACTTGGGTCTCGACTTCGCCTTCTTTGGCAATACTCTCTATGGTAACTTCGACTGGTACTTCAAGAAGACCAAGGACATCTTGGTTTATATGCCAGGTATCGCCGTTATGGGTGAGGGAAGCTCACAATGGATTAATGCAGGCGAGATGGAGAACCGCGGTTTCGAGTTCAACATCGGTTATCGCAATAAGACCAACTTCGGTCTGAAGTATGACATCACAGCCAATATCTCTTCTTATCGCAACGAAATTACAGCACTGCCTACTACTGTAGCAGCTAATGGTACCTTTGGTGGTAATGGCGTGAAGAGTGTTGTCGGTCATCCTATGGGTGCACAGGTAGGATATGTATGCGATGGTATCTTCAAGAGCCAGGAAGAAATCGATAACCATGCCACTCAAGAAGGTGCTGGTCTTGGACGTATGCGCTGGAGAGACCTCGACCATGATGGTAAGATTACTGAGCTTGACCAGACTTGGATTTACGATCCGGTGCCCGACTTCACTTATGGTTTCAACATCTACTTGGAGTACAAGAACTTCGACTTCACAGCTTTCTTCCAGGGTGTGCAGGGTGTAGACATCATCTCTGACCTGAAGCGTGAGACCGACATCTGGGCTGGTCTTAACATCGGCTTCTTGAACAAGGGACATCGTCTGTTGAATGCATGGTGTGTGGACAATCCATCCAGCAATATTCCTGCAGTTACCCTTTCCGACAATAATAACGAGAAACGTGTATCTACTTATTGGGTAGAGAATGGCAGTTATCTGAAACTGCGCACTATCCAGTTGGGTTACAATTTGCCACAGAACATAGTCTCTAAGCTATCTATGCAACGTCTGCGTATGTATGTCAGCGCACAGAACCTGTTCACCATCAAGAGCAGTAGCTTTACTGGTGTAGATCCTGAGAATCCAAACTATGGATATCCTATACCACTTAACATTACATTTGGTCTTAACGTAACATTCTAAAAGAGTCAAAATATATGAAAAAGATATTATATTCAGTCCTTACCGTTCTTGCTTTGGTGGGTACGACAAGTTGTTCTGACTTCTTGGATGACCAGAAACCGCAGGGCGTGCTCGACAGCGATATGGTGAAGGAGCCAAGCAATGTGGATAATCTTGTTATCTCGGCTTACGCTGTCTTCACAACAGCCGAAGATGTCAACTCTTCCTTCTCGATGTGGAACTTCGATGTTCGCAGCGATGATGCCTATAAGGGTGGCAACGGAACCAGTGATGGTGACGTATTCCATCAGTTGGAGATAGAGCAGGGTGTGCTTACTACCAACTGGAATATCAACGATATGTGGGTGCGCCTTTACAACTGTATCTCACGTGTCAACTCAGCCATCTCTGTGCTTGAGACCACCAGCGACAGCTATCAGCTCAAGGATCAGCGTTTAGGCGAGATGAAGTTCTTGCGTGCCTACGCCCACTTCCTGCTGAAGCGTCTCTACAAGAACATTCCTTTCATCATGGATGCCAACCTGAAGCAGGAAGACTACAATACCCTTTCCAACACTGAGTTCAACAACGATGAGGGTTGGCAGCAAATTATCAACGATGTGGAGTATGCCTATAGTGTGCTTCCAGTGAAGCAGACCGATAAGGGCCGTCCTTCCAAGGCTGCAGCTGCAGCCTTCCTCACCAAGGCTTATCTCTATAAGGCTTATCGCCAGGACGATCCTTCATCCAATCAGGTGACCAGCATCAACAGAGAAGACTTGCTAAAGGTCATTGAGTATAGCAATCCTGACATCTATAGCGCAGGTGGCTTCGATCTCGAGGCTGACTTCCACAACAACTTCCGTCCTGAGACACAGTACGAGAATGGTGTGGAGAGCATCTGGGCCATGCAGTATTCTATCAACGACGGTACCAAGAATGGTAACCTGAACTGGAGCTATGGTCTTATCGTGCCTAATATCCCTGGTGTTACCGATGGAGGTTGTGACTTCTACAAGCCCAGTCAGAATCTTGTGAACGCCTATCGTACCGATGCCGACGGTCATCCTTTCATTGACACCTTTAATAATAAGGACTACGATTTGACACAGGATGCTGACCCACGTCTGTTCCTCACTGTAGGTCTGACTGGTCTTCCATACGAGTTCAACAGCAAGTACATGATGGATGCCAGCTCCACATGGAGCCGTTCTAATGGACTTTATGGTTATTATGTAACCTTGAAGCAGAACGTAGATCCTGATTGTGGTTACATGGTAAAGGGCTCTTGGTGGGGTACACCAATGAACCGCATCGTGTTCCGTTATGCCGACGTACTCTTGGAGCGTGCTGAGGCTTATGCGCAGCTCAACGAGACGGGTGAGGCCATCAAGCTGGTCAACAAGATTCGCCTGCGTGCCAAGCAGAGTACAGGTATGATAGCTAATTATCCTTCTGACTATGGCGTGAAGTTCAATATCTCTACCTATAATGGTTCTTACAGCCAGGAAGATGCTCTGAAGATTGTGAAGATGGAGCGTCGTTTGGAGATGGGTATGGAGAGTGAACGCTTCTTCGACCTCGTGAGATGGGGTGAGGCAGAGAAGGTGCTCAACAAGTACTTTGCTGAGGAGACCAACAACTGCTCTATCTATGGAGAAGCTCACTTTACAGCCAACAAGAACGAATATCTGCCAATACCTTTCTCACAGGTAGCGGCTTCCGACGGACATTACACACAGAACATAGGAGGATGGTAATATGAAGAAATTATTATTTATATTGATGGGCATTCTTGCCCTCACAGCCTGCAGCGAGGATAATGTGTCCGACCTGCAGCTCACAGGAGGCTGTTCTGTTACTGAACTGGCACTCGATGATTATGAAGGAACAGTAGACAAGGCTGCACGTACCATTACCGTACGCGTGCCTGAGACCTACGACATCAGTCAGATGACCTTGAGCAAACTCACACTCAGCGATGGTGCTGTGTGTGATGCCAAGGTGGGCGACAAGATGAATATGCTCCTTGCACAGACCTTGCGCGTGAAGAATGGCGATGTGTTCCTCGACTGGACTCTCGTTGCCAAGCGCGATGAGGCAAAGATTCTCTCTTTCAAGGTGAATGGTATCTATACAGGAGTCATAAACGAGAGCAACAAGACCATTAACATTAATGTGCCAAAGACGGTGGACATCACCAAGCTGATACCTTCTATCAAGGTGAGCGAGAATGCTACTGTCGCACCTGTTTCGGGTGCACCAGTCGACTTCACGAATCCTGTGGTCTATACCGTAACCAACAATACGGCTACAAGCACTTACACCGTAACCGTCAATCAGATAGGCAAGCCTACTGCTGTATTCGCAAGCTTGGCTCTGACGATGGACGAACTGGTGCCTGAGGAGAAGGCTGCCTGCGAGTGGATGCTCGCGAATGTGGACAACTCTATCTATGCTTCGTTTACTGATATCAAGAATGGCAATGTAGACTTGAGTGAGTGTAAGGTGATATGGTGGCACTTCCACAAAGACGGTGGAGTGGACGGTAAGGCAAAATTCGAGCAGGCTGCTCCTGAGGCTATTGCCGCACAGGCTGTGCTGAGAGACTACTATAAGGCTGGTGGTTCCTTCCTCTTCACACGTTACGCTACCAATATGCCTGGTGAGTTGGGTATCGACAAGAACGGATTGGCACCTAATAACTGCTGGGGACAGGTGGAGAATGATGCCGAGACTTGTGGAGGTCCTTGGGAATTCAAGATGGGCAATGATGCTGCAGGATATCATTCTGACCACGCCCTCTATCAGGGACTGGTGAAAGGTGATGACGCCAACAGTGTATACACTACTGATGCCAACTACCGCATAACCAACTCTACAGCTCAATGGCATATTGGAACTGACTGGGGTGGTTTTGACAACTATGCCGTATGGAGAGAGAAGACTGGTGGTGTCGATCTTGGTTATGGTGGCGATGGAGCCATTGTTGTCTGGGAGTACCCAGCAACAGGTACTTCTGGTAAGACGCTCTGTATAGGTACTGGTTGCTACGATTGGTACAGCGTAGGTCCTTTCACAGAGAAGTTCCATGCTAATGTGGCCCTCATGACCAAGAATGCATTTAATTATCTTATGAACCATTAACAATAAACAAAAATGAAGACAATGATAAATTCTATAATATTGGCATCATGCCTCGCTTTGCCTCTCGCTTCATGCAGCGACAGCGATGCTGCCCCCGAGCAGAAGGACTGGTCTACCACCACTTATTTCAACTCATCCGATGCTGCAGCACAGGATACTTATTACAAGCCTGCTGTGGGCTATGTGGGCGACCCTATGCCTTTCTTCGATCCAGTGGCTGGCGATTTCAAGGTGTTGTATCTGCAGGACTTCCGTCCTAATCCTGAAGGAACTTACCACCCCATCTGGGGTGTAAGTACCAAGGATGCTGCCCACTATACTGCTTTGGGTGAACTGGTTTCTTGTGGCACCCTGAAGTCGCAGGATGCTGCCATCGGTACTGGTTCTACCATCTATGATGAGGCAAGCAAGCTTTACTATACATTCTATACAGGTAATAAGTATAAGCCTACAGGTGACGAGAGCGCACAGGCTGTGATGGTAGCAACTTCTGCTGATTTCAAGACCTGGACCAAGGATCGTACTTTTTTGATCAAAGGTCAGGACTTCGGCTACGATAAGAACGACTTCCGCGACCCATTCGTGTTTAAGGGTGATGATGGCAAGTTCCACATGCTTGTCTCCACCAAGAAGGGTGGCAAGGGTAGCTTAGCTGAGTTCGTATCTGATGACTTGAAGAACTGGACTGACAATGGTGTGTTCATGACCATGATGTGGGACCGTTTCTACGAGTGTCCTGACCTCTTCAAGATGGGCGACTATTGGTACTTGGTGTATAGCGAACTTCATCATGCTGTACGCAGAGTGCAGTATTTCAAGGGAAGAACACTTGACGAGTTGAAGGCTTGTACCGCCAACGATGCGGCAAGATGGCCTGATGCTCACGAAGGTTTCCTCGACAGCCGTGGTCTTTATGCCGGCAAGACTGCCAGCGATGGTACCAACCGCTATTTGTGGGGCTGGTGTCCTACTCGAAGCGGTAAGGACAATACTGCTGTGGGTGCTTCGCCTGCAGAGCCAGAGTGGGCTGGCAACTTGGTTTGCTATAAGCTCATCCAGCATGAGGACGGTACGCTGACACTTGGACAGATTGATGCTGTGAGCGAGAAGTACAACCAGGATGTTGCCGTAGAGGTGAAGGAGAGCCAGAATATGACCGAGGCAGATGGCACTTATACGCTTGCAGGCAATGCCGAGCAGCCTGATGCCTACATGCTGATGGGCCGCTTGGGCAGTCACAACAAGATCAGCTTCACCGTCACCACTTCCAACAAATGGGATAAGTTTGGTATCTCTATGGTTCGTGGCTCTGACTCTAAGAAGTATTACACCATGGTTGTCAACCCTGAGAACGAGAACGTCCGCAAGGTAAACTTCGAGGAACAAGGCGTAGAGGGTAAGGGCTTCATTGCCGGAATCGATGGTTACGTGTTTGCCCGTCCTGCCGACAATGTGTACAACATCACTATCTATACCGACAACAGCATCTGTGTAATGTACATCAATGATGTCTGCAGCTATACCAACCGTATCTATGGCATCCAGAAGAACTGCTGGAGTATCAATAGCTATAATGGCGCCAACGTCAAGATTAGCAATCTGAAAATTAGTCAGTATTAATTGAGAAAGTAGATCAGACACATCGTTTTTCAAAACACCATAACTTTGCGAGGCTCATCTCCCTTTTTGGGGGATGGGCCTTTTTCGTTTTTTTAGGAATCTTCCCCATTTACGAAAATGAGAATGAAAAAATACAGCTACATGAACTCATATTCGGAAGGTTAGGAGCAGAGTTCTGAATGGACTTCAATCAATACGGGGAACTACTCATCCCATTCCTCGAATTCCAATTCCAGTTCCTTGTACTCGGGTTTGTGGGTGCTGTTCTCACGGTCTTCTTTCTTGGCTTCTTCGCTTGTGGCATTGCTCACTGAGAGGCCAATGAGGCGGATGGGGTGGGCGGAGGAATACTCCACCTGCTTGAGCAGAAGTTTGGAGAGAGGCAGTATGTCGGCCTTGCTCTTCAGAATCTTGTCTTGCGAGATGCTTCTTGTTATCTGGGTGAAGTCGGCAAACTTGATTTTCAGGGTGAGGGTGCGGCCTTCGAACTCGCTGCGTTCTATGCGGGTAAGCAACTCCAGGACGGTGTGATAGAGTTGTATGATGACGGCAGAGGGAGTGTATATATCCTCTAAAAAAGTCTGCTCGCATCCCACAGACTTCCTTTCGCGATACGTAACGACGGGGCGATTGTCGATGCCACGTGCAAAATGGTAGAAGACATGACCAGCCTTGCCAAAAACCTCGACGAGATGCTGTTCTGAAACCTTACGCAGGTCGGCTCCGCGGTAAATTCCCATGTAGTGCATCTTCTGCAGAGTCTTCTTGCCTACGCCCCAAAAATCTTCCACGGGCAGTTGAGAGATAAAGTCGAGAGCCTTGTCGGGGTGAATGGTGCAGATGCCGTCGGGCTTACGATAGTCGGAAGCCACCTTGGCGAGAAACTTGCAATAGCTGATACCTGCCGATGCGGTGAGTCCTGTCTCGGCTTTGATGCGTGCCTTGATTTCGCGTGCCACATCTACAGCCAGCTCTATACCTTTCTTATTATGGGTGACATCGAGAAAGGCCTCGTCGATAGAGATAGGTTCTATGAGGTCGGTATAATCCTGAAAGATGTGGTGAATCTGCTGCGACACCTCTTTATAATGTTCGTGTCGGCAAGGTACGATGATGAGGTCGGGGCAGAGGCGTTTTGCCTGTGCGATAGACTGTGCAGAATGTACGCCGAAGCGACGTGCCTCATAGCTGGCTGTTGACACCACACCCCGTGGACCGTCGAAGCCTACCGCAATGGGTTTGCCCCGAAGTTCCGGATTGTCTCTTTGCTCTACTGCCGCGAAGAAGGCATCCATATCAATGTGAATGATCTTTCTATTCTCCATTCTCATGCAAAAATACAAATAAATCCTTGTTTATGCAAATTTCATTTCTATCTTTCTCAACTTTCGCTGGGTTCAGAAGTTATAGATGTTAGAGAAGATATCACTCTCTTCGGACGTTAGAAGTTTTAGCCATCAGACGTCGTTTTCGCATCCCTATAGGGACGAGGCTTCATCCCTATAGGGACTGAGGTCAATCTTCCATACGGAATGGTGCCGTAAACGTTGTTTCTTTCATTGCTCCATACGGAATGGTGCCGTAAACGTTGTTTCTTTCATTGCTCCATACGGAATGGTGCTGTAAACGTTGTTTCTTTCATTGCTCCATATGGAATTGTGCCGTAAACGTTGTTTCTAACAGCACGCCTGTAGGAAGGGAAGAAGCTCTTAGCCCGTACTTAAACCACTTGCGAAACTTGAGTAAATATAGAAAAAAGAATCGAATAATCCAAGTGTTTTAATAAAATTGTTATCGCAATAGGGGTTTACCTAACATTGTCTTTGACTTCTCAAACTTTCGAAACAAGCGAAAGTTCTCATACTTAAATAGAGAATTTTGTGATAAAATAATTAATGGCAGCCAGCAATTCGTCAAGATTATTTTTGATAACGTCTAATACAATATCTCCGTCAATATCAAAATAGCCATGTGCAATATGGTTACGAATGCCTATGACATCTTGCCAAGGTATTTCTGGACGTTCATCTAACAAACGGGATTGGGTTAATTTATCTATCTGTTTAACCCCTTCTCCAATAGCCTCTATAAGCATACAACTGGCTGCAAGATTTTTCATGCCTTCTGGCGTACTATAGTAATCATCTACATTTTGTATATCCTTATTCCAATCTTGCAATTGTTCTATAGCTTTTTTTATTTGCAATAAGGTACCTGCTATTCTATTTGATAATGTATATTCCGTCATGTTCTATTTCTTTAAGAAGGTATGGATTGATACGTTTGTGTATTCTTACTATATCGACTGAGCATTCCAGTAAGTTTTCTAAAAAGCGCTTAAGTCTAACAACAAGAAACATTTTCGGTTCCATATCTACACATATATCAACATCGCTACCTTCTTTCTGTTCATTTCTGGAAACAGAACCAAAGAGACGTAATGATTTTACTCCGAAGTTACTTTTTAGTTCCTCGGCGTGAGATAATATCAGCGAAATGTAGTATTCTCTTGACTTCATAATCATTGTCTTTTTATTCAGGTATGGATAATGCAAATCGAATCTTTTTGTTTTTACTCTTCTTCATAATCTTCAGTTATAATATAAGCACGCTGCAAATATAGAAAAAAGAATCGAATAATCCAAGTATTTTAATAAAATTGTTATCGCAAAAGAGGTAACTTTCAAACTAAACCTGAAGGTTGACGATAAGGTAGCTGTTAATATAAAAAAAGGTGTGCCACAAATCCATGGCACACCCCTTATGTAAAGATAAGTGTGATTTTACTTCTGGCACTCCTTGCAAGGTGTCCAGGGTTTCAGCTGCTTGAAGAAGTCGTTGCCCTTGTCGTCTACGAGGATGAATGCAGGGAAGTCTTCTACGGTAATCTTCCAGATAGCCTCCATGCCGAGCTCAGGATACTCTACGCACTCGATGCTCTTGATGGAACTCTGAGACAGAACGGCAGCTACACCACCGATAGTACCGAGGTAGAAACCACCATGCTTCTTGCAGGCCTCTGTCACGATGTCGCCACGGTTGCCCTTGGCAATCATGACCAAGCTGGCACCATGATCCTGGAACTCGTCAACGTATGGGTCCATACGATTGGCTGTGGTAGGACCCATAGAGCCACATGGATAACCCTCTGGAGTCTTGGCAGGACCAGCATAGAGGATAGGGTGGTTCTTGAAGTACTCTGGCATCTCCTCGCCAGCATCCAAGCGAGCCTTGAGCTTGGCATGAGCGATGTCACGAGCCACGATGATGGTTCCCTTCAGGTTGACACGGGTGCTGACAGGATATTTGCTCAACTCAGCGCGTACGGCGTCGATACCCTTGTCGAGGTCGATCTCGATACCCTTGGTACCCTCACCTGGGTTGCGGAGTTCCTCAGGAATCAACTCTGTTGGGTTCTCGTCCATCTTCTCCAACCAGATACCGTCCTTGTTGATCTTAGCCTTGATGTTGCGGTCGGCAGAGCAGCTTACACCCATACCGATAGGGCAGCTGGCACCATGACGAGGCAGACGGATGACACGGATGTCGTGAGCCAAGTACTTACCACCAAACTGTGCACCCAAGCCAATCTTGTGAGCCTCATCGAGGAGCTTGTTCTCCAAGTCTATGTCGCGGAAGGCACGACCAGTCTCATCACCTGTTGTAGGCAACTCATCATAGTACTTGATAGAAGCCAGCTTCACGGTAAGGAGGTTCTTCTCGGCAGAAGTACCACCGATAACGAATGCGATGTGGTAAGGAGGACATGCTGCTGTACCGAGGCTCTTCATCTTCTCAACGAGGAATGGGAGTAATGTACCCTCATTCTGGATAGTGGCCTTGGTCATAGGGTAGAAGTAGGTCTTGTTGGCAGAACCGCCACCCTTGGCAACCATCACGAAGCGATACTCGTCGCCCTCTGTAGCCTCGATATCGATCTGGGCAGGCAGGTTGCAACGGGTATTTACCTCATCATACATGTTGAGAGGAGCATTCTGTGAATAGCGAAGGTTGTCCTGTGTGTATGTGTTGTAAACACCCAAACTCAAAGCCTCTTCGTCCTCGAAGTCGGTCCATACACGCTGACCCTTCTCGCCATGAATGATGGCAGTACCTGTATCCTGGCAGAATGGGAGGATGCCCTTCACGGCAGTCTCTGCATTGCGGAGGAACTGGAGAGCTACGTATTTGTCGTTCTCAGATGCCTCTGGGTCGGTCAAAATCTTAGCTACCTGTGCATTGTGCTCACGACGGAGCATGAACTCTACGTCGTGGAAACCCTGCTGTGCGAGCAGGGTAAGTGCTTCCTTTGAAACCTTGAGGATTGTTTTTCCCTCGAATTCTGCTGTGCTTACGCCTTCTTTTGAGATAAGGCGATACTCTGTCTTGTCCTCTCCAAGCTGAAACATTGGAGCGTACTTAAAATCTGGAGCTTTTGCCATAATGTTTTTTGTTGTTATTATACTGTTGAAATATTCAAGTTGTTTTGTTTTGTCAAGAATTTGAGAATTAAAGAATTTTTCCTTCCCCTTATCTGTTGAATTATTGAGAAAGAAGTTCGCACAGCGAACAGACTTCCTGCCAATCTTCATTCTTCCTAATGATTAGCCTTGGAATATTCTTAAATTCTCAAATTCTTGATAAAAAATCAGAATCCGAAGATCTCTTCCTGAGAGAGGCGCTTGATAGGCGCAATCTTCTCGAGGCTCTTCATGTCGAGGTCTTTCTCGTTGCCGAGGATGACCATGCGGTAAGGCTTGCCTACGATATTCTGCTTCTCGAAGTTAGTGATGTCCTGAAGTGTCACGTTCTGGAGCGCCTCATAGAGTTTCTTGTTGGGATCGTAGTCGAGTCCCTTCAGCTTGGCATTGAAGTAAGCGTAGAGCACATTGTCCTTAGTGGTACGCATACTCTGCAGGCTCTTGATGAGGCTCTGCTTAGCCAGGTTGAATGCAGCCTCGTTCTGTGGCAGGTTGTTGATGATCTCGTTGAACACGTTGATGCAGTCCATCATCTTGTCGCTCTGCGAGATGATATGAGTGAAGAAGTATTCTGTATCGTTCTTACGACCAGGGCGTACATAATAAGAACCTGCGTTGTAAGCCAGACCTCTTGTTTCGCGGAGTTCCTGGAAGACGATGGCGTTCATGCTTCCGCCAAAGTACTCATTGAAGAGTCCTACTACGGCAGCATTGTCGTCGGTGAAAGTCTTACCCTCGTTCTGGTACTGGCGCAGATAGATGTTCTTAGCCTCGTAGGGAGCAATGAGAATCTCGTTGCTCTGTGGCTGCTGCTTGGTGTACTCCTTGCCCTGTGGAGCAGGGATGAGTTTCTTGCCAGTCTTATGTTCTTTGGCGAGGAGGCTGTTGAGCTGTTTCTCGCTGTAAGGACCATAATAGAATACGGTGTGCTCGATATTGTCGAGTGCGCCCAGAAGGTTGATCAGCTCCTGTGGATCCATCTTGCGAAGGTCGGCAGGGAGAATCTGATTGCGGCTTGGATTGTAAGGACCATATACGCAATAGTCCCACAAGCGTGAGAAGTTGGCCTTCTGGTTGGCCTTCATGTCGTTGCCATTCTTCTCTACGAGGTCCACATACTGGTTCCATGAAGTCTTGTCGGCTTTGGCATGATGCAGCAAGTCCTCCAAGAGGCTGAGTGCCTTAGGAAGGTTCTCGTTCAGACCATTGATGTTGATGCTGAGGCTCTTGGTGCCCTGAGCCACACTATAGTTGCAGGCAATGTTATAGAAAGCCTGTTTGATTTCAGAGACGGTCTTCTTGTCGGTACCTATGTAGCCGAGATAATCAGCAGCATAGCTGTAGCGCAAGTCATCCTCGTCGCCCAACTCATAACGGAAGGAGAGGTTGAAGAGGTCGTCCTGTGTGTTCTGTTTGTAGAGCAAAGGCAGCTTTTTGCTGGTCTTGGTGACGGTGAGGTCTTTCTTGAAGTCGAGGAACTCAGGCTGTATAGGAGCCACTTCTGCGTTCTTGATTTCTTTGACGAAATCGCTCTCATACTCGCGGTTGGCAGGTATAGGAGTGATGGCAGGCTTCTCAATCTTTTTGAGCGTCTTGTCCTCGCCGATGCGCTTGTATACACATACGAAGTTGTCGGCACGCAGATGCTTGTTGGCAAAGTCGATGATATCTTTCTTGGTCAACTTGCTCTGGCGGTCGAGCTGCTTGGCTACGTCTTCCCATTTCTGATCGTTGATGAAGGCGTCCACCATGATGCTGGCTCGGTTCTCGTTGTCGTCGAGTCCTTTGTAGAAGTTGAGCTTCTTGTTTGCCATGACAGCAGGAAGCAATTCGTCGGCAAACTCGCCACGGCGCAACTTGTCCATCTCGTCAAGTACGAGGGCACGTGTGTCTTCGAGCTTTTGTCCCTTGTTGGGCAGTGCCTGAACGATGAAAGCGGTGTAGTCGTGCAGACCATAGTTGAAGGCTCCTGCAGAGGCGAGTTTCATCTTCTGTTCCAGGTCTACCTCGAAGAGTCCTGCCTTGCCGTTGGCGAGCAGGTCGCTGATGACATCGAGGGTGTCGTTCTGCTGGTCGTTGACGCCCTTGAAGAGCCATGCCAGCATCATGTTTTCCTGCTCCTTACCGACAACCGTGGTGTCCTTTACTGCTGTGATGGCAGGCTGTGCCTCGAACTCAGGGCGTGACAGGTTGTCGCTCTTCTTCCATGAGCCAAAGTACTGGTCGATGAGAGCTATGGTCTTGTCGGGGTCAAAGTCGCCAGCCATGACGATAGCCACATTGTTTGGCACATAGTAACGGTGGAAATAGTTCTGTATGTTGATGATGCTTGGGTTCTTGAGGTGCTCCTGCTCGCCGATGGTAGTCTGTGTGCCATAAGGATGGGTAGGAGTGAGGAGGTTCCAGAGAGCAGCAAACTCCTTGGTGGCATCGCTTGCCATGGAGATGTTCTTCTCCTCGTACACAGCCTCCAGCTCTGTATGGAAGCCACGGATGACCATGTTCTGGAAGCGGTCGCTCTGTACCTTGGCCCAGTTTTCTATCTCATTGTTTGGGATGTTCTCCACGTAGCAGGTGACATCATTGCTGGTATAGGCGTTTGTTCCCTCGCTACCGATGCTCGACATGAGCTTGTCGTACTCGTTGGGGATGTTGTATTTGGCAGCCAACTGTGAGATGGAGTCAATCTCGTGGTAAGCCTGCTTGCGCTGTGCTGGGTCGGTGAGCTTACGATAGGTTTCGTAGCGGCGGGTTATCTCGTCGAGGTATGGCTTCTCCTTGGCGGCATCGATGGTGCCAAACTTCTTGGTGCCTTTGAACATCAGGTGCTCCAGATAGTGAGCCAGACCAGTAGTCTCGGCAGGGTCATTACGCGAACCTGTTTTTACAGCGATGTTGACCTGCAAGCGAGGCTTCTCCTTGTTAACTGACATGTATACCTTCAGACCATTGTCGAGAGTATAGATGCGTGTTTGCATTGCATCGCCTGGTACGGTGGTGTAATGATAGTCTTTTGCGCTGGCACAAAGCGCACCCGATGTGAAGAGTGCCGCCAGCATGATAGATTTTAAACTCATACTTTTATGATTTTATGTTGTATAAATGATTTTCTTTGTTGGACTTTTTATGTGGCAGGACTGATGGAGTTGGCAAAGTGCAGGAAGGTGTCTTCGTCCACATCGCCCAAGTCGTATTCCTTCTGCGCATCTTTTCTGATGGCTTCGGTCCATAGCGATTTTGCCTCGTCGGCTCTGGTTTCGATCAGAGAGAAGGCTGCCGGTGTGGCTTCTTCGTAGAGCTGTCGGATGAGGCTGAAGGCATAAGCTTGATTGAAATCGGCATAATGGCTGTGAGCCTCGGACAATGCGTTGATAACAGACTCAATGTCTTCGGTTGTTCCGTCGATGATGCCTTCGACGAGCTGATTCTCCAAAGCCTGCGGCAGGAGCAGCCCACCCAGATCGGTCCATGCTTCTTCGCCATTGTGGATGGCCTGTTCGGACAGTGGGGTATATTCATGTCCTTCTTCTTCTGCTGCTTCAGGAAGCGTGGCCTTCTTGATGACTTGACCTAAGTAGAGACTGATGAGCATGTCGTAGAAGCGGATGCCGGAAAGGAGTGAGCTGCGCGGAATGGTGAGTCCCTGATAGTGGTATTCCTGGCATTGAGTTCCGCAAGTGGTGCAGAGCTCTTGCAGAATGCGCCTTCCTTCTGTCGCCTTGCTGATGACAAAAGGCGAGAGCCACTCTTGGTTGATGATGCTCTTGCGGTGCTCGGCTGGTCGTAGGTCGCGCTTGGGCCACTTGTTGATGTCGCGGTAAAGTCCTACAGTGACAAGGTTTCTGCCAGGGATGAGTATGGTCTTCTCTCCCTCGCCAATAATATAGGAGAAGGGGAAGGAGGTTGTGTCGGGATGAGCCATGGTCTTGCCAAGACATACGGAGTAAGCACCGATGTGGGCAGGCAGGAAAAGGTAGGAGCCGCTGGCTGTCTTGGTGCCTCTCTCCAGGATGCCCCAGTGGATGGGACCCATCTTGTAGGCATGGTTGCTGAAGTTGGTGGCAGAACCGGCATTATAGAACGAAACCTGGCTTCCGATGATGAGCGAACTCTTGTGATGAGAGGCTGAGAACGGACCGCAGAAGGCGGCACATGCTTCGCCATTGCTCATTACCGAGTTGGCAAAGAATACCGATGCCGATGCGGTGAAGCTGTTGTTTATCTGGCAGGCTTCTCCCACGAAACAGTCTTGCAGGTTGGCTCCGTTGGTGATGCTTGCCCCATGGTCGATGATAGTGTTTTCGGCTATGACACCCGTTCCTATATAAACGCTGCTGGTAGCATCTCCCAGGAGGGTGCAGTCACTCAGCCGCTCTGCTCCGTTCACCTCGCAGTAGTCGTTGATGATGCAGTTGATAATCTCCTTGGTGTTGGCTATCTTCACATTGTTGCCTATCAGTCCGCGTTCGGGCAGTCGGCTGCTAACATATGCTCTGACGAGCTGGAAAAGTGTCTCACGGAACTCCTTGTTATGAGAATGCTTGAGCATGAGTGCTGCCAACTGACTGCTCAGTTCGGAGAAAGAGATGATGTTCCCATCGCCAGCCTCGTTGAGTACACTGATGACATTGGCTTCTCCATAGGTAGCTCCCTCTGTAGTCTCTATTGTGGATACGTTGGACAGGTAGCACTCGTCACCGATGGTATAGTTATTGATGAATCCTCCTATGTTCTCGATGAGGCAATCGTCTCCGATGATGACATTGTGCAAGGTGGCATTGCGGATGCCCGAGTGCTTGTGAAAGCCCGGACTTACCTCGATGCTCTTGTCGAAGCTGCCTATGCAGACTTCTCCGTAGAGCATTACCTGACGCATGTGTTCGGGATTGAAGTCTTCTGCGACGTTGACGGAAGTCCAGTCCTCAGCCCAACAGCCATTCTGTTGCAGCTGTTCTATCTCTTCGGTGGTAAGCGGTCGGTAATCGTTCATAGTCGTTGTTTTTTATTCGTAGTCCTGATACAGGAAATCATTATAGGGATACTTCTGTACGTGCAGCTCGCGCACTTTCTTGTACAGAATGTCGCGGAACTCGTCGATGTTCTCCTTGTTCTTGGCAGAGATGAAGAGACAGTCGTCGTGCAACTTCGCCATCCATGTGCGCTTGAGTTCGTCGAGGGTGATGTTTTCTTTCTGTATAGGAGTAAGGTCGTCTTCCTCCTTCTCTACCCAGGAGTAGTTGTCTATCTTGTTGAAGATGATCATCGATGGCTTGTCGGCGCAGCCCAGTTCCTTCAGGGTCTTCTCCACCACCTGTATCTGCTCCTCGAAATCAGGATGCGAGATGTCGACAACATGCAACAGCAGGTCGGCCTCGCGTGTCTCGTCGAGGGTGCTTTTGAAAGAATCTACCAGGTCGGTAGGCAACTTGCGGATAAATCCTACTGTGTCGGCCAGGAGGAAAGGCAGATTTTCCACCACGACCTTTCGTACGGTGGTGTCGAGAGTGGCGAAGAGCTTGTTCTCGGCAAAGACCTCGCTCTTGGAGAGCAGGTTCATAATGGTGCTCTTGCCCACGTTGGTGTAGCCGACAAGGGCCACACGGATGAGTCGGCCGCGGTTCTTGCGCTGAGTGGTCTTCTGCTTGTCTATCTCGGCCAGGCGTTCTTTGAGCAAGCTCATGCGGCCGAGGATGATACGACGGTCCATCTCAAGCTGGGTTTCACCAGGACCACGCAATCCTACAGAACCTTTACCGCCACCCGAGCCAGAACCACCGCCCTGGCGCTCAAGGTGAGTCCAGAGTCGTTGCAGACGAGGCAACATGTATCTATACTGTGCCAATTCCACCTGTGTCTTGGCGGCAGCAGTCTGGGCGCGCATGGCAAAGATGTCGAGAATAAGAGATGTGCGGTCGAGAATCTTTACCTGTAGCTCTTGCTCAATATTGCGTATCTGCTTGGCAGACAGCTCGTCGTCGAAGATGACCATTCCGATCTCGCGGTCTTCTTCCTCTTCTTCCTTAATGTATTGTTTGATTTCCTCGAGCTTTCCCTTTCCTACATAGGTGGTCTGATTGGGAGCGACAACCTTCTGCGTGAATCGCTTGACGGTTACAGCTCCTGCCGTATCGGCAAGAAATTCCAGCTCGTCGAGGTATTCCTTGGTCTTGGCTTCGTCCTGCTCCTTGGTGATAAGACCCACGAGAACGGCAGTCTCTGCCTTGACTTCTGAGATGACAAATTCCTTCATTGATTAGCTTGTTATTATATAAATAGGTGCAAAGTTAATAAAAAAAGCTATTTCTATGGAATACTAACTGCATAATTTATGCTTTTTTAAAGAAAAAGGCTTGTTGGGTAACTGCTCAGAATAGAAAAGGCTCGAAATATGAAAGCGGCTTCGATAGTCAATGAAGCCTATTTCGTAGAGCAATGAAAGCGGCTTCGTAAGCAGTTGAAGCCTATTGCATGATTCTGATAGAAGCTATAAAAATTACCTTGTTGGGTACGCAAAAAGAGAAGCAAATACCGCAAACGTTTACGTGATTTTTTGCGTAAAAAAAGAGATATATTTGATTTAAATCAATTATTTGTATTATATTTGCACTCGAAAAGAAACACAAACTGATTTTCAAAAAGATCATAACTACATAAAAAACACAAAACTGCTGAAACATTCAAAAACGTAAGAATTGCCCCGACGAGATGTCGGGGCATTTTTTTTGTCCTTCTTTTTATGCTTTCTGTATCGTCTTTTTGTGTATGTGTTTGCTGGTTTTACAGATGTTTAAAAGTCTGATGTTCAGCGACGATTCTTCTTAAACGTGTACTTGCATGAGTTTGGGAAACAAGTGAAGATGGTGATGCTCTCGTTAGTCTTTGTGTGCTTTCCGCCAGTTTGTGTTGAAAGAACTTTCTTTTTCCGTGTTGTAGAGCAAAATAATATTATCTTCTTTATTTATTTGTAGGTTGCTGTCATCTATTGCTGGCTGTCAGTCTTGAATCGGTCGTCTGTCTGCTGGACGGTCATTTCTTTAACTTCCCCGTTTATGAAACTTCAGTTTATGTAACAAAAAAAGGTGTGTCATGAACTTATGACACACCCTCTTAACTTATGATGGTTCAACTTACGCAAGTGGCGTAGTTGTTTCTCTTTCTGTCATTAACATTACTTGTTCTCGAATAGCAATCCGCCTTCCTTGGTGTGGTCGATGGTGATAGGTTTCTCACGACTGACTTCCTCGGCGAGGATCTTCTTGCTCAAGTCGTTCAATACATAGTCTTGTATTGCGCGCTTTACAGGGCGTGCGCCAAACTCTGGATCGTAGCCCACCTCTGCCAAATATTGGATGGCGGCAGGAGTCCAGCGAAGTTCGAAGCCCTGAGGAGCCAACATCTTCTTGACTCTGTTCATCTGAAGCTCAACCACCTGGCCAATCTGCTCTTTGGTGAGAGGCTTGAAGGTGATGATGTCGTCGATACGGTTCAGGAACTCCGGACGGAAGGTCTTCCTCAACATATCACGGCTTGCGTTGGAAGTCATGATGATGATGGTGTTCTTGAAGTTTACTACACGGCCTTTGTTGTCGGTCAGTCGTCCGTCGTCCAATACCTGAAGCAGGGTGTTGAAGACATCGGGATGAGCCTTCTCAATCTCATCGAAGAGAACCACACTGTATGGTTTGCGACGAACAGCCTCTGTCAACTGTCCACCCTCATCATAGCCTACGTATCCTGGAGGCGCACCTATCAGACGGGTGACGCTGAACTTCTCTTGATATTCACTCATATCGATACGTGTCATCATCGACTCGTCATTGAAGAGATATTCTGCCAAAGCCTTGGCAAGCTCAGTCTTACCCACACCGGTTGTGCCGAGGAAAATGAAACTTGCGATAGGACGTTTCGGGTCTTGCAAGCCGGCACGTGAGCGGCGTACAGCATCACTCACTGCGGTGATGGCCTCGTCCTGACCGATGACTCTCTTGTGGAGTTCTTCCTCCAAATGGAGCAGTTTCTCACGCTCACTCTGCATCATACGGCTTACAGGTATTCCTGTCCAGCGGCTTACCACCTCGGCAATATCGTCGGCAGTAACCTCTTCGCGTATCATGGCCTCGCCACCTTGAGTGCTCTTCAGTTGCTCCTGGATGCGCTTGATGTCTTCTTCGAGAGCAGTCAGCTTAGAATATCTGATCTCAGCCACGCGCTCGTAGTTGCCTTCACGTTCCATGCGCTCAGCCTCAAACTTCAGGTTCTCAATCTCCTGCTTGTCTTGCTGAATTTTATTGACGAGGTCTTTCTCTCCTTCCCATTTTGCACGGAAGTCGCGTTCCTTGTCCTTCAACTCGGCAATCTCCTTGTCGAGTTGCTGAATCTTAGGCTGGTCGTTCTCGCGTTTGATGGCCTCACGCTCTATCTCCAACTGCTTTAGGTGACGTGTGATTTCGTCCAGTTCCTCAGGCACGGAGTCGCGCTCCATACGGAGCTTGGCTGCTGCCTCATCCATCAGGTCGATAGCCTTGTCTGGCAGGAATCGGTCGGAGATATAACGTTCAGAAAGTTTGACAGCTGCGATGCAGGCATCGTCCTGAATACGAACCTTATGATGGTTCTCGTAACGCTCTTTGATGCCTCGGAGAATGCTGATGGCGTCCACCTCGTCTGGCTCGTTGACCATTACGGTCTGGAAACGACGTTCCAAAGCCTTATCCTTCTCGAAGTATTTTTGATATTCGTTGAGGGTGGTGGCACCGATGGCTCTCAACTCGCCACGTGCCAATGCAGGCTTCAGAATATTGGCAGCATCCATGGCGCCTTCTCCACCGCCGGCACCTACCAAGGTGTGAATCTCGTCGATGAAGAGGATAATCTGTCCGTTGGCATTGGTCACTTCCTTGATGACGCTCTTCAGTCGCTCTTCGAATTCGCCTTTATATTTAGCACCAGCCACCAGTGCGCCCATGTCGAGCGAATAGAGCTGCTTGTTCTTCAAGTTCTCCGGAACGTCGCCACGTACGATTCTTTCGGCAAGTCCTTCAACGATGGCGGTTTTACCAGTACCAGGCTCACCGATAAGGATTGGGTTGTTTTTCGTTCTTCTTGATAAGATTTGGAGCACGCGACGTATCTCCTCGTCACGTCCGATTACGGGGTCGAGCTTTCCACTTCTGGCTTGTTCAACCAAGTTCTTGGCGTATTTCTCCAGACTCTGATAGTTTTCGTCTGCACTCTGGCTCTTCACGTTCTGTCCCTGACGAAGAGCCTGGATGGCAGCGAGCATGTCTTTCTCGTTGGCGCCGGCATCTTTCAGGATGCGGGCTGCTGTAGAGTTGCCTTTCAGGATGGCGAGCAGAATAGGCTCTACGCTTACGAACTCGTCGCCCATCTTCTTGGCAGTATCCTCGGCGTTGATCAATATCTGATTGGTGTCATTGGAGAGGTATGGCTGTCCGCCACCCTGTACGCGGGGAAGATGCTGCAATTCCTGCTGCAGGAGCATGGAGATCTGTCCTCCGTTCATGCCCAGCTTCTGGAAGATATAGTTGGTCACATCAGGTGCTTTCTCGATGATTCCGCTGAGAAGATGCACCGGCTCGATGGTCTGCTGACCATTTCGTTGCGCTGTGTTCACAGCGGCTTGCACCGCTTCTTGCGCCTTGATTGTAAATTTGTCGAATGTCATATATTTCTCCTTTCTTGTTTTATTTGTTTCGTTATGTTATTTGTTGCTTGCCAACCGTTGAAGCGAAATGTGTGCCGAGGTGCAGAGTGCTGACATTCTGTCTTGTTTTTCGTTGTTTTTTAGACTTTTATAGTTGAAAATGCTGTCAATGTGTCGGTAGTCGGGTGCTTGATGGGAGACGAGTTTTGTACTTTGTGAATGATTCTCTTTGGTCTTAATAGACGACCGGCTTTGGTCTTAATAGATGACCGGCTTCGGTCTTAATAGATGACCGGCTTTGGTCTTAATAGATGGCAGAAATGGCTTTTAGGGTTAACTCAGGTCAAGAAACATCGTTCTTGCGTTAAAAAGCTAATAATAACACGAGTGATTTTTGGTGGGCTCAAATATTATTTGTACCTTTGCACCATTATTTCAAATAAGTAGAAATCAATGGCTGAAACAAAGAAAATCAAGACAGCTTTAGTGTCTGTCTTTCACAAGGACGGCTTGGATGAACTCCTTGCCAAGTTGAATGAAGAGGGTGTTAAATTCTTGAGCACCGGTGGTACACAGAAGTTTATCGAGTCACTCGGTTATGAATGTCAGAAAGTGGAGGATGTAACCACTTATCCATCCATCCTCGGTGGACGTGTGAAGACTCTTCATCCAAAAATATTCGGAGGTATTCTTGCACGTCGCGACAATGAGGGCGATCAGGAGCAGATGAAGGAGTATGAGATTCCAAGCATCGACCTCGTGGTAGTAGACCTTTATCCTTTCGAGCAGACTGTGGCAAGCGGTGCAAGTGATGCCGATATCATTGAGAAGATCGATATAGGCGGAATCTCTCTGATCCGTGCCGGAGCCAAGAACTTCAAGGATGTTGTTATCGTGCCCAGCAAGGCTGAGTACAGTGTGCTGCTCGATATCTTGAAGAAGAAAGGTGCTGAGACAGATATCGAGGATCGCAAAATGTTTGCAGAGCGTGCCTTTGGCGTAAGCTCACACTACGATACAGCTATCCACGCTTGGTTCGCTAAGTAATGTGCGTTAAGCTTTAGTGCTGGCGTAGATATTTTAAGCTTAAAATAAACAATTAGTAATTACAAAAGAAAATGGGATTTTTTTCATTTATTCAGGAAATCGCAATGGACTTGGGAACAGCCAACACCATTATTATCAGCGATGATAAGATTGTGGTGGATGAGCCCTCTGTTGTAGCCCTCGACCGCCGTACAGACAAGATGATTGCTGTAGGTGAGAAGGCTAAGATGATGTACGAGAAGACTCATGACAATATCCGTACTATCCGTCCTTTGCGTGATGGCGTGATAGCCGACTTTACTGCATGCGAGCAGATGATGCGCGGTCTTATCAAGATGGTGCATACAGGAAGCCGTCTTTTCTCTCCCTCACTCCGTATGGTAATTGGTGTGCCTTCTGGTTCTACCGAGGTGGAGCTCCGTGCTGTACGCG
The DNA here is from genome assembly GCF_009495355.1 of Segatella copri. Classification (GTDB taxonomy): domain Bacteria; phylum Bacteroidota; class Bacteroidia; order Bacteroidales; family Bacteroidaceae; genus Prevotella. Next base: position 66,780 of record NZ_VZAD01000042.1, on the reverse strand, counting down.
ATTCTGCCGAGCATGCCGACGGACGTGATGTTTACTTGATTTTTGAACCTATGGCAGCAGCTATCGGTATCGGTATCGATGTGGAGGCGCCAGAGGGAAACATGATAGTTGATATAGGTGGCGGTTCCACCGAGATTGCTGTCATCTCACTTGGCGGTATTGTGAGCAACAACTCCATCCGTACAGCCGGTGACGACCTGACTGCTGATATCCAGGAGTACATGAGCCGCCAGCACAATGTGAAGGTTTCTGAGCGTATGGCCGAGCGTATCAAGATACATGTAGGTTCCGCTCTTACCGACCTGGGTGATGAGGCTCCAGAAGACTTTATTGTTCATGGTCCTAACCGCATCACAGCTCTGCCTATGGAGGTGCCTGTATGCTATCAGGAGATAGCTCAGTGCTTGGACAAGACTGTGGCAAAGATCGAGAATGCTGTGCTCTCAGCACTTGAGAACACTCCTCCTGAGCTCTATGCTGATATCGTGAAGAATGGTATCTGGCTCTCTGGTGGTGGAGCTTTGCTCCGTGGACTCGACAAGCGTCTCACAGCCAAGATCAACATTCCTTTCCATATTGCCGAAGACCCATTGCACAGTGTGGCTAAGGGTGCCGGCATCGCGCTGAAGAATGTAGACCGCTTCTCGTTCTTGATGAGATAATTGAAAATCTGAATTTCAGAGAAACTATAGCGTATGCACAACCTTACAGAGTTTCTGGCGAAACACAACCACTGGTTTGTGTTCCTGGTGCTTGAGGTAGTGAGCATGGTACTGCTCTTCAGATACAACAGTTATCAGGGCAGTGTGTGGTTCTCGTCGGCCAACGCCGTTACGGGCAAGGTGTATGAGTGGGATTCGGCTGTGGAGAGTTTCTTCTCGCTGTCAGGCGTCAACAGTCAGCTCACTCAGCGCAATGCTTTCCTGGAACAGCAGGTAAGAATGCTGGACGACAGTATCGCCCGCCTTACCCGCAGTCAGGAAGCTGCAGTGACACGCTTGTCAAGCATGGTCCCCTTCCAGGGATGCAGGCTTATTCCGGCAAAAGTCGTCGCCAATATGGTGAACAGATACGACAACCTTATCACTATAGATAAGGGCTCAGCCGATGGAGTGAAGCGCGATATGGGCGTGGTTTGTGGCATGGGCGTGGTAGGCATTGTCTACTTGGTGTCTGAACATTACAGCATCGTCATCCCAGCTCTTAACAGCCATTCCAATATCAGCTGTACCATACAGCGCCGTGGCTATTTCGGCTATCTGCGCTGGCGAGGTGGCTCCTCACAGCTGGCTTATCTCGAGGACGTGCCAAGACATGCTCACTTCAAGTTGGGCGACAATGTGGTGACGAGTGGATATTCATCGGTCTTCCCTCCAGGAGTCATGGTGGGAAAGGTTCTGCATGTGTTCAATTCGGCAGACGGACTGTCATATCGTGTACAGGTTAAGTTGTCTACCGATTTTGCCCGCTTGCGCGATGTGTGCCTTGTTGATGATTCTGCCTTGCAGGAACGTATCGACCTGATGCGGGCAGCACAGGATTCCATCAAGCCACAGTAATGCACTCTGCCGTTTCGCAGAAACAAAACAGATTTTAAAGACAACACTTTTTCAATTCTTTTTGAAAAATGAGTATAGATATAGTAAAGCGATGGGGAGTATTCTTTGTTCTCCTGCTGGTGCAAGGACTGGTGTGTAACCATATACATCTTTTCCATTGCGCCACACCGCTTCTGTACATCATGTTCGTGCTCCACTTTCGTCGTAACACGCCTCGTTGGCAAATGTTATTGTGGAGTTTTGCCCTGGGACTGGGAGTCGACATCTTCGCCAACACTCCGGGTGTGGCTGCTGGCTCTATGACGGCAATAGCTCTCTTGCAGCCTTATCTGCTCGAGCTGTTCCTGCCCCGTGACAGTTCTGACGACTTGCTTCCTGGCGTGCGCACGCTTGGAAGTTCTTACTTTTGGTATTCGCTCATCATCGTGGTGATTTATTGCCTGCTCTTCTTTACACTCGAGACTTTCAATTTCTTCAACTGGTTGCAGTGGATAGAATGTATCGTGGGAAGTGCTGCTCTCACCTATGTGTTGCTGATGGCCATAGAGAATGTGCGCAAGTAGTTTTTTCTCTTTCGCCTTCTCTCTACGAAATTGACGGAGAACGAATCATACTCTATGCATGCATAGAATGATACATATATATATAATAAGGTATATATAATAATAAGGTGTAAGGGTAAAATATATTAAAAAATAGGGCATATTATATAAATAGGTATTATGATCGATTATAATCTCGAAAAACGTAAGTTTGTGATAGGTGGAGTGGCCATAGGAATTGTGACCATTTACATCATTCGTCTCTTTACGTTGCAGATTATGAGCGACGACTATAAGAAGAATGCCGACAGTAATGCCTTCCTCAAGCAGGTGGAATATCCGTCACGTGGAGCCATCTACGACAGAAACGGCAAACTGATGGTGTACAATCAGCCGTCTTATGATATCATGGTGGTGATGAACGAGGAGAGTGGAAGACTCGACACGATGGACTTCTGCAACTCGCTTGGCATTACGAAAGAGTTCTTTATCAAGCGAATGAACGATATCAAGGACCGTTCCAAAAATCCCGGTTATTCGCGTTACACCCAGCAGCTCTTCATGGGACAGTTGTCCGATAAGGACTTCAGTGTGTTCCAGGAAAAGATGTTCCGTTTCCCAGGTTTCTATGTGCAGAAGCGAAGCATACGTGAATACACCGGTCCCTATGCTGCCCATGTGCTCGGAGATGTGGGAGAAGTTTCGGAGAGCGATATAGAAGATGACAGCTACTATCAGCCAGGCGACTATATCGGTAAACTCGGTGTGGAGAAATACTATGAGAAAGAGCTCAGGGGAGAGAAGGGTATCAAAATCAAACTTCGTGATGCGCACGGACGAATACAGGGAAGTTACCAGCGTGGCAAGTTCGATCAGCGTCCTGTGGCAGGCAAAGACCTTACTCTGGGCATCGACCTGAACCTGCAGGCTCTTGGTGAGCGACTCCTTCAAGGAAAGATAGGCAGTATTGTAGCCATTGATCCCAAGACGGGTGAAGTGCTTGCCATGGTGTCGTCGCCCTCATACGATCCACGTAGGTTGGTAGGAAAGATGCGCGGAAAGATGCACCGTTACCTTTCGCACGACCCCTGGAAACCGTTGCTCAACAGAAGTATCATGGGTCAGTATCCACCGGGTTCAACCTTCAAGACTACTCAGGCGCTCACATACCTCACCGAAGGAATCATCACGCCGGGTACAGCTTTCCCCTGTCATCATGGATTCTCTTATCGCGGACTGCATGTAGGCTGTCATGGACACCCTTCTCCTATAGCACTCGTCGATGCCATCAGTACCTCCTGCAATGGCTACTTCTGTTGGGGACTCTATTATATGATGGGCAACAGGCGCAAGTATCCCAATGTGCAAGTGGCTATGAATACCTGGCGCGACTATATGAAGAGTATGGGATTCGGATACAAACTTGGTATCGACCTGCCTGGCGAGAAACGAGGACTGATTCCTAATGCCGAGTTCTACGACAAGGCTTACCGAGGGTCATGGAACGGACTCACCATTATCAGTATCTCTATCGGACAGGGCGAGGTCAACCTCACTCCTCTGCAGATAGCCAATCTTGGAGCCACTATCGCCAACCGAGGATATTATTATGCGCCCCATGTGGTGCGCAAGGTGAAGGGTGAGCCGCTCGATACACTCTATACTCGCCGTCATTACACCATGGCTTCGAAAAAGGCATACAACTATGTTGTGGCAGGTATGCGCAGCTCTGCCTTGAAGGGAACCTGTAAGATGCTTGCCCGTTATGACTTTGAACCATGCGGCAAGACTGGTACAGCTCAGAACCGTGGTCACGACCACTCTGTGTTCATGGGGTTCGCACCGATGAACAATCCTCAGATAGCCATCGCAGTATATGTTGAGAACGGTGGCTGGGGAGCCGACTATGGTGTGCCTATTGGTGGACTCATGATGGAGCAATATATCAAAGGCAAGCTGTCGCCAGCTTCTGAGGCTCTTGCCGCACAGATGCAGGCACGAAGAATTGCCTATGGCTCAAGCAGCAGATAGAAATATCAGGGAGATGGGCGCTTCATCTTAAGCAAAAGGAAGCGCCTCTTTTCTTCAACTTTTAATAACCCAAACTCGCTCGATTTGCGATATTTGAATAAGTAATATGGTTCAATCAGATAACAGACAACAAGGTGTGCTTCGTTCGCTCGACTGGTGGACGATAGGCATTTATCTGGCGCTTCTCACCTTTGGATGGATAAGTGTCTGTGGTGCCAGCTATACCTATGGCGACAATGATATTTTCAGTCTTGGTTCTCGTTCGGGAATGCAGATTATCTGGATAGGAACCTCCATCACGCTCGGTTTCATTATCTTGTTGCTCGATGACAGGTTCTACGACACCTTCTCTTATGTCATCTATGCCGCCTTGGTACTGTTGCTCTTTGCCACCATCTTCAATCCGCATAGTATCAAGGGTTCCCGTTCGTGGCTTGTGCTTGGACCTTTGCGTCTGCAGCCAGCCGAGTTTGCCAAGTTTGCTACGGCTCTTGCCATTTCCAAGTTTATGTCGAGCTATGGCTTCAATATTCATCGCATGAAAGACTTCTTTGCTGCAGCCTTTATCATTATCCTTCCGATGATATGTATCGTGGGACAGCGCGAGACGGGTTCTGCACTTGTCTATTCTGCCTTCTTCCTTATGTTCTATCGTGAAGGAATGCCTGGCAGTATTCTCTTTACTGCCGTTGCCATGGTGGTTTACTTCGTGGTGGGTGTGAAGTACGAAAATGTGATGATGTGGGATGGACAAACGTCGGTAGGCGAGTTTATTGTGCTCTTACTTGTGCAAATCTTTTCTACGGGCATGGTGAGCACCTATATTCACAATGGGCGGCAAACGGTACAGATGCTTCTCTATACTGTCGGCATCACTTTGGGATGTATGCTCTTCTCTGTTTACGTCATTCCTTTCGATGTGACCTATGTTCAGTTGATTGTAAGTTTCGTGCTCATTGGATTCCTGTTCTATCAGGGCTTATCCGCACGCATCAGAAACTATTATTTCATCGCCTTGTTTGCCTTAGGGTCCTTGGCTTTCTTCTATTCTGCCGACTATGTGCTCAACAATGTGATGGAGCCTCACCAGCGTGTGCGTATCAATGTGCTTCTCGGACTGGAGGAAGACTTGGCTGGTGCGGGTTATAATGTGCACCAGAGTGAGATTGCGATAGGTTCTGGAGGTCTTCAGGGAAAGGGCTTTCTCAATGGAACTCAGACCAAACTGAAGTTTGTGCCCGAGCAGGACACCGATTTCATCTTCTGTACCGTAGGTGAGGAGGAAGGATTCTTAGGCTCAGCAGGAGTGTTGCTGCTGTTCTTGGCTTTGATCATCAGGCTGATTATTCTTGCCGAGCGACAACCCTTCAAGTTTGGGCGAGTATATGGTTATAGTGTACTCAGTATCTTCCTCTTTCACGTGTTTATTAATGTCGGTATGGTATTGGGTCTTACTCCTGTTATCGGCATCCCGCTTCCATTCTTCAGTTATGGAGGCTCATCGCTCTGGGGCTTTACCATCCTTCTCTTTATCTTCCTCAGAATCGATGCGGGAAGAAATCTGGTAAGAACCTAATCTACGATTCATCGACAAGAAAAATATATATAAACAACAAAAGCGACTTCATCCTATGAAGTCGCTTTTGTTGTATGATTTTGTGGGTCTTTATCTTGCCATCCTATGTAACCCATATTATGGCTACCCTATAGCCTCAAAAAATGAAGATACTTGCGTTTTTTTACCCATTTATTCACCTATGTGGCTCATCTTGATTCCGATGTCGCTGATACCCGGAAGAATCTCACGCTTCATGTTATGCTTGACGGTGATGTGGATGGAGTCGCCGGAAGCAAAGCGATAGGCATTGATGGGAAAATTGTATTGGTAATAACTGATACCTTGTCCCTTGGTAGTTCCACTCTTGTCTATCAGGTCGCATTGTATGGTATCCGATTTCTCTATTTTCTCCATACTCTGAACTTTGCCTTTAGGAAAGATACTCTGATTTACTATAAGCGTAAGACCCATGAAGGGGTAGACTCCTGTCACCCTGAGCCCTAATTGTTGCTCGTATGTGCCAGAAGTCTTCAGAGGTGGAATGTCAAATGACAGAATGTCGTTCTTCTCCCAACCGGCAATAGGGGTGTGCTCATATTTGTCGTACACCAGAGTGTCGCTGCACGAGTGGAAGAGCATTACAGCCCCCATGATTATCCATATGGTATAAGCCCATCGCTTCATTTTTTCTTTCTCGAAAGTTATAGCTTCTGTGGCTCATGTTTTAAGCCACAGAATGCTTCATCAGTTATTCATTGTTGGGAGCCTTGTTTTCTCCGCTCTTGTTTCCATTGCCCTTATTGGCTTCGCCTTTGTTTCCTTCTCCTTTGTTGGCTACGGCCTTGTTGGTTTCTGCTTTATTGGCCTCTCCCTTATTGTTTTCTCCCTGTTGTGGGCGAGGACGGTTGTTGTTGCGTCTGCGGTTGTTTTGCTGACGGTTGGGACGGTTGTCTCCTTGCTGTCTGTTTTCGTCTTGACGGTTTTCTCCCTGCTGTTTGTTTTCTGCGCGGTTGTCTGCTTGCTGGCGGTTGTCACCTTGTGCATTACGCTTACGGTTGTTCTGGCGATTGTTGTTCTTCTTTTTCTTCTTCGCCTTGTCAAAACGGCTCAAGTCAGCTTCTGCCAAGAGGTCGCTGGACTTAGGAGCAGGTTTTGCCTTACCATTCTCGATGAGGCTCAGAGGCTTCTCGCCAGCCTTGTTCATCTTGATGATTTCCCAAGCACGTTCTGCGCTGATGGTCTCCAGATTGGAAGCCAAGTTCTTGTCGGTAGAATAGGTGATAAGACCTGCCAGAATGTCAACCTTGAACTGATGGTATTCTCCATCGGCAGTCTGTAGGAGAGCATCCTTAGGAGGCAGCTTTTTGCTTGCTTCCACATAGTTGTCAACCTCGTAGTTAAGGCAGCATTTCAGTTTGGCACACATACCTGCCAACTTCTGTGGGTTGAGCGAGATGTCCTGGAAACGTGCGGCATTGGTGCCTACGCTGACAAAGTTCTTCATCCAGGTAGCGCAGCAGAGTTCTCGCCCGCAAGGTCCTGTTCCGCCTATGCGTCCGGCTTCCTGTCGCGCACCAATCTGTTTCATCTCTATACGTACATGGAAAGTATCCGCCAACACCTTGATCAGCTGTCGGAAGTCTACACGTTCGTCGGCGATGTAATAGAAGATAGCCTTGTTGCCGTCACCCTGATACTCCACATCGCCAATCTTCATCTTCAGTCCCAAGTCTTTGGCTATCTGTCGGCTCTGAATCATGGTTCCGTGCTCACGGCTCTTTGCCTCGTCCCATTTCTCGAAGTCCACGGGCTTGGCTATGCGGTAGATACGCTTGATGTCGTCGGCAGAACGGAGGTTGGCTTTCTTGATTTGAAGTTTCACCAGTCTTCCTGTCAGTGTCACCACGCCAATATCGTGTCCAGGATTGGCCTCTACGGCTACAACGTCGCCCTTCTTCAAGTCCAGGTTGTTCACGTTGTGGTAGTAACCCTTTCGTGTGTTCTTGAATTGCACCTCCACGAGGTCTGTGCTCTCGGCATTGCCAGGTACGTCGGCAAGCCAGTCGTATGTGTTCAGCTGGCGGTCCTGTCGGCCTACTGCACATCTGCAGAGTCCTCGGTCGCAACCATTGAACATTCTGAATTTCATATTCTTGTAATCCACGATGATCTAATTATTATAATGTATATAGTTTATGTTTGTATATATTGGTAAGGCTTGCGCCTTTTGTTGCTTTTTTGTTTTACTTCCTCTTATTTTCTGATGAGCATAACGATGATGTTCAGTACCATGTCGAAGAAGATAATCTTGGCATTGGCATTCTGGTTGATCATCGCCTTGCATTCATCGAAAAGGTGGAAAATATCGATAATGTTGGCCTCGTTGATGAAGCGGGCGAAGTTCTTGGCGAAGTTTTCCTCTTCCTGTGTCATATAGACGAGTTCTTCCTGATGGAAGTTGTACATAAAACTCTCTCTGAGCATGTGGGTGAAGTAGTCGAGCATGCGCTTCTGCTTTTCGCGGTTGAATGCCGCCACGATGTCGCACCATTTCTTCAGGTCGTGTATCTTGCGCATGTACGCCAGTCGCATCAGCATGATAAAGAGGTCGAGGAACTGCTGGTTTTCGTTTCCTGCATTGAGTTCCTCCAGCGCCTTGTTCCAGTTGCCATTGGCAATTCTTGCCATGCGGTGTGCTGTGTCCCTGTCGAGTCCCCGTCGCTCAATGAGTGCCTGCTCAAGTTCCTGAGTAGCTATCTTCTTGAAGTCGATACGCTGGGTACGGCTTCTGATGGTTTCGAGCAACAGCTCGGGCTGTTCGCTTACCAGGAGGAAAAGGGTTTGTCTTGGTGGTTCCTCCAAGAGCTTCAGCATCTTGTTGGCGCATTGTATGTTCATGCGCTCGGGCAACCAGATTAGGCTGATTTTATAACCTCCTTGGCTCGACATCAAGCTTATGTTGTGGCTGATGGCTTCGCTCTCTTCCACCGTGATGATGGCTTGCTTGTTGCCGTCTTTCTCGCTGCTTGTCTTGCCCATTCGGCTTATCCAGTCGTTGATTTGCGGATAGGAAGCTTCGCTGAGCAACATCTCCCGCCATTCCTTGACGAAGTCGAGACTCACGGGTGAATGGTCGCCCATGCTGGCAAGTTTAATAGTAGGATAGGTGAAATGTAGGTCGGGATGTTCCCATTTGCGAAGCATGGAGGTGGCACGTCTGGTCTGTGGAGAGTCGTCTTCAGCATCCTCCTCTCTTTCTCCCAACAGGTAGCTGGCAAAGGCAAGTGCCATGGCCATCTTGCCGCAGCCTTGTGGACCGCAGAAGAGCAGGGCATGGGGCACACGATGTTCTGCCACCATCTGCATCAGACGGTTTTTCACGTCCTGCTGTCCTATCACTTCGCTGAATTTCATCTATATTTTTTTATGGTTGTTTACTTAAAACAGGATTTTAGCTATCTGCTTTACGCTTTCTACAGCCGATACGGTGAAAAAATGTACATGACTGTAGCCATGCTCGAAGAGGTCTTTCACCTGAGTGGTTGTCCACTCTATGCCGAGTGCCTTTGCATCATCGTCGGTCTTGCACTTCAGCACCTCCTGTGCCAGTTCTTCCGGTATGTCGCAGTGGAAGGTCTTGGGCACCATGGTAAGTTGTGAGAGTTTGGCGAAGGGCTTGATGGCTGGAATGATAGGCATCGTAATTCCCATTTTGCGGGCTCTCTCCACGAAGTCGTAGAACTTCTGGTTGTCGTAGAAGAGCTGGGTTACGGCATAGGATGCACCGAGGTCTTGTTTCTCTTTCAGGTGCTGGAGGTCTTGTTCCAAGTTGGGCGCCTCCTCATGCTTCTCTGGATAGCATGCTACTCCACAGTAGAATTTCTCGCCAGGGTGCTTGATGGGGGTTCCGTCCATGAAGAATCCCTCGTTGAACTGGCTGATCTGTTCCAGAAGGTCGGTGGCATGGGCGTGTCCGTTGGGGGTAGGGGTGAACTGTCGGTCTTCTTTGGCTTTGTCGCCACGTAGCACGAGCACATTGGATATTCCCAAAAACTGGAGGTCGAGCAACTCATACTCGATGTCTTCCTTAGAAGCTCCGCTGCAGATGATATGAGGAATCACAGGAATATCGTATTTGTTCTGTATGGCTCCTGCAATGGCGATGGTACCTGGACGTCTACGCACACGCTGACGGGTCAGCAGACCGTTCTCGAGTTCCTTGTATACGTACTCGCTGTGGTGCGTCGTGATGTTGATGAAGCGTGGGTCAAACTCCTTCAAACTGTCGATGGTGCGGAACAGAGCTGCTGTTCCGTTGCCCTTGAGTGGGGGCAGTACCTCGAAGGAGAATCCTCTCTTTTGTCCTTCCTTATTTAGAAAATCTGCTATGTTCATGTTGTGTAAAGTCTAATTTGGTTGCAAATTTACGAAAAAAGTTGGGGAAAAAGGCAGATTATACGTAATATTTATTGAGAAAATGCGTATTAATAGAGTAATAATGTCACAAAACCTAATAAAAAATGGAACAAAATCAAAAGGGCTCTAAAGCCTATCTTATCTCAATCGTGATGGTCGCCGTTCTCGGTGGCTTGCTTTTCGGTTACGATACCGCCGTGATATCGGGAGCCGAGAAGGGATTGCAGGCATTCTTTAAGGGTGCTAATGATTTCGAATACTCCGATTTTATGCACGGATTCACTTCTTCAAGTGCATTGATAGGATGTATCATTGGAAGTTCACTGTCTGGACTCTTTGCCAGCAATTTCGGTCGTAAACGTTCGCTTATCTTTGCGGGCATTTGCTTCTTCCTCTCTGCCTGGGGATCCATGGAGCCTGAAAGCTATATCCTTCCTCAGGGACAAGCCGACTGGACCTTGCTCGTAGTGTTTAACTTCTATCGTGTGCTCGGTGGTATCGGCGTGGGAATGGCTTCTGCCATTTGTCCTATGTATATTGGCGAAATTGCACCAAGTAATGTGCGCGGTATGTTGGTTAGTTGGAACCAGTTTGCCATTATCTTCGGTCAGTTGGTGGTTTACTTCGTCAACTTCCTGATTATGGGTTCTCATGCCAATCCTATATACGATGCGGCCGGTGCCATTGCCAATATGGTGGATGCTCAGTGGACTATCGAGAGTGGTTGGCGTTATATGTTTGGTAGTGAGATGGTGCCTGCAGGCTTGTTTACTTTCCTTATCTGTTTCGTGCCAGAGACTCCCCGTTATCTTGTCATGGTGGGTCAGGACGATAAGGCCTTCGGAATCCTCTCCAAGATCAATGGTTCGGAGAAAGCCCGCGAGATTATCCACGATATCAAGAATACTGTAACTGTGAAAACCGAGAAGCTTTTCTCTTATGGTTTCATGTGCATCTTCGTAGGTGTTATGCTTTCTGTATTCCAGCAGGCTGTAGGTATCAATGCGGTGCTTTACTATGCTCCTCGTATCTTCCAGGATATGGGTATGGGCAATCCTATGGTTCAGACGGTTATCATGGGTGTAGTCAACATATCGTTCACACTTGTGGCAGTCTTCACTGTAGAGAAGTTGGGACGCAAGCCTCTGCTCATTTTGGGCTCTATAGGAATGGCTGTAGGTGCGCTTGGCGTGGCTCTTACCTTTGGTAATGCTGCCTTGAGTACAGTCACCATGATTAGTATTATGGTGTATAGTGCCAGCTTCATGTTCTCATGGGGTCCAATCGCTTGGGTTCTTATTGCCGAGCTCTTCCCCAATACTATCCGTGGTGCTGCAGTGGCTATTGCCGTCGCCTTCCAGTGGATATTCAACTTCATCGTCAGCTCTACTTTCGTGCCTATGTTCAATATGCACCTTACTCCTGGCGACGATTTCGGTCATTGGTTCACCTATGGCCTCTATGGCACCATCTGTATCCTTGCAGCTATCTTCGTATGGAAACTCGTTCCTGAGACAAAGGGAAAGACCCTCGAGGATATGAGCAAGCTCTGGCGTAAGGAGTAATCAACTCTTGTAATCTTTATTCCTCGATTAGATTGCTGGTCGAGGAACACATAAAAGAAGGGCGCATTCGACGATATTTGTCGATGCGCCCTTTTCCGTTTCCGGAACGTTTAATCATTCAGAGAGTACTTCTTTTTCAGAAGAGTAATATCTTTTAGCCTTTTCCTCGTTTTCTTAGTTCTGCTTGTCGGTAGTAAACTGGAAAATAGGAGGGAAGTCTGTGTTGTTGAATCTGTTAGCTTTCAGCAGGTTTGTCTGTGTACCATCAACATAGATGTAAGCAGGTTGCATATAGAAGCAGAAATACTGTTTCTTAGTGCTGTTGTTGGTCTGATAGCCACCTACGCAATAGTTGTTGTAGAACTTCACGGTAACCTTCTTGTATTCCTTCTCTGATGTTACGATGTTGCCGAGCTCCAGGTCATAAGAGTTGGCGATGAATGTCTGTGTACTATACAGATAAGGTATGAGGTTTACCTTTATGTCAACCTTATCCATCTCTGCAATCTTTGCAGCCAACTTGTCGTCATCAATAAATTTACTCAGGATAGAAACTGGGAATTTGAAAGAAACAGAAGCATACAGGTTCTTGATGTTGCCATCTTTGTCCTTGTTGGTTTCTGAAGTGATTCTTGCAACTATGTCAGGAATGGTGTCGAGTACATCCTTGGTGTTCAGTTTGTTCTCGTTGTAGTAAACCATTCCGCCCACCTGTGAGTAGCCGAGCATATTGATCATGGACTGCTGCTGATCCAGTGTTGGAGCGCTGTAAGAATCGCCACCAGTATTGCACGATGTGAAAGAGAAAGCAGCCATCAGGGCTGCAACGAATGATAAGATAGTGAACTTCTTCATTGTTTTGTTATTGTTTTTAATGATTAATATTATTATCTTGCTATTATCGTCCTCCTGTCGGCAAATGGTATTTCCCTCATATCTTTTGCTTGAAGGATTGCGCCGTTGTTGCCTTGATTGTGACTTTTTTCTATGTTTAAAACGAAATAGAGAAGAAATCTTGCATGATAGGTTGTTAATAAACGCAAAAAAAACGAGAGGTATAAGCTGTTGCTTAATGACCTCTCGTCTTTTATGTCGGGATTACTGGACTCGAACCAGCGACCTCGCGCCCCCCAGACGTGTGCGCTACCAACTGCGCCAAATCCCGATTGCTTATGCTCTATTGAACATTTGCGGTTGCAAAGGTATGATATTATTTTGAAATGAACAAATATTTAATCGTTTTTTGCAGTTTTTTCGCATACATCTTTGCTTTTTTAGCGATTCTTGATGGACATTCTGCTCTTTTACCTTATTATATTAGGTTAAGGAGTTAAGAAGTTAAGACAAGTGTTTTATTGCTGGGTATGCAGTTCACCGCTTAATGTTCACCGCTTGCTGTTCCTCGCTTAATGTTCAATGTTCTGTATTTAACGTTAAGGAATACACCATAGAAAAGACTTTCCTTGCCTCATCATGAGAATTTCAAGTCGAGTTCTACAGGGCAATGGTCACTGCCCATGAAGTCGGTGAGGATAGAAGCCTCGCTGATCTTTTCCTTCAGACGTTCGGAAACAAGGAAATAGTCGATACGCCAGCCTGCATTCTTCTCACGGGCACGGAAACGGTACGACCACCATGAATAGGTGACGTCTTCCGGATGCTTGTAGCGGAAGGTGTCTATGAAACCAGCTTCTAATAACTGTGTCATCTTTTCGCGCTCCTCATCGGTAAAGCCAGCATTGCGTCGGTTTGTCTTCGGATTCTTGATATCTATTTCCTGATGAGCCACGTTCATGTCGCCGCATACGATGACGGGTTTCTTGGCATCGAGGTCTTTGAGAAACTTGCGGAAGTCTTCTTCCCATGTCATTCTGTAGTCGAGCCGACGCAATTCATTCTGAGAGTTTGGAGTGTAGACGGTAACGAGATAGAAGTCTTCGTACTCTAAGGTGATGATGCGTCCCTCGTGATCGTGTTCTTCGATGCCCATGCCGTAGCTTACTCCCAATGGCTTATGCTTGGTGTAAATAGCTGTGCCAGAATAGCCTTTCTTCTCGGCATAGTTCCAGTAACTTTCGTAACCGTCAAAGCTTAAGTCGAGTTGACCTTGCTGCATCTTGGTTTCCTGCAGACAGAAGAAATCGGCATCGAGCTGTTTGAACTGTTGTTCAAACTCTTTACCGACACAGGCGCGCAGGCCGTTCACGTTCCACGAGATAAATTTCATCATTGTGTTTAGTGTTTAATGTTTAGTATTTCGTGTTTAATGTTAGCATCCATAAGTACAAGCTAAACATTAAACACGGAACACTATATTTAGATTCTCTTGCTTTCACCTCTCAGGAGGTTCATGAATTCCTGCCGGGTGTTGAGAGAGTTGAATACACCACTATAGTCGCTTGTTGTCGTGATGCTGTTCTGCTTTTCCACACCTCTCATCTGCATGCACATATGCTTGGCTTCTATGACAACCATCACGCCCTGAGGTTTGAGGGTTTCCTGTATGCAGTCCTTGATTTGCTGTGTGAGGCGCTCCTGCACCTGAAGGCGATGGCTGTAGATGTCCACCACGCGGGCTATCTTGCTCAGTCCTGTGATGTGTCCGTTGGGGATGTATGCCACGTGAGCCTTGCCATAGAAAGGCAGCATGTGGTGTTCGCACATCGAGAAGAAGTCGATGTCCTTGACGATGACCATCTGGTCGTATTTCTCGGCAAAGAGTGCGTCAGTCAGGACCTTGTGAGGGTCTTGTGTGTATCCGCGTGTAAGCACCTGCATGGCTTTGGCCACTCGCATCGGTGTCTTGACGAGTCCCTCACGCTCAGGGTCTTCGCCCAATAGTTTGAGTACTTCTTTGTAGTGTACGGCCAGTTCGTCGAGGCCTTCGCGAAATTCTGTTTCTGGATTCATGATTTTACTTTAGTGTGCTTAATCTTAATATTGTACTGTGATTTTTCCCTTCACCAGACAGGCTTGTCTGTAGCCCATGGCCTTTACCTTGGCAAGCATCTTCCGTGCCTCTTCGAGAGAGCGGAAGTTGCCCACGCGGCAGATCCATCTTGGTGAATAGAAATGTACGTATACGGGCTGGTCGGGATAACGCATTTTGATGGCGTTTCCTATTCGTTCTGCCTTCAGTCGGTCGTTTCGTGAGTTGCCTCCGGCATAAGCCTGTACTCTATATCCTGTAACCTTGTAGCTTCCACGCATCACTTTCTTGTGCATGTCGACTGCAGGTGTATCTGTTTCTTCGTTATTTTTGCCCTCTGTATTGCTGTGTTCAGCTTTCTTGGCAGTATCGGGTGTTTGTTGTTTCTTTACCGAGTCGGGAGCGGGCTTCTTGTTTTGTCCCTCTTCGTGATGCTGAGGGTTGGCCTTTTGCGACGTTTCTGTCTTCTGCTTGTCTGCCTGTGGTTTTGCAGCCTTGCCATTGACCAATTCGTCGATTTCCTTGCTCTGTTTCACGGTAACAGTTCCCTGTCCTGGGGTTCGTTGCTGCAAGTGGTCGAGATACTTCTGCGCATGAGCCATAGTGGCAGAGCAGAGTGCTGCGATAAGTACGATGACGAATTGCTTCATGATGATTTTAATGTTTTTGATAAAAATGGAAATATCAGCTATAGACTTTCTGCTGCCCCGTATTTGATGCGAGGCAGCAGTAGCCCATGCTGACAATATGTAATGATTCTGTTAGCTTTTCAGAAATTACTTCTTCCAAGCGTCGATGATGCCCTTGAAGTCAGCTGCCTTCAAAGAAGCGCCACCAATCAAACCGCCGTCGATATTTGGCTTAGCAAAGAGCTCTGGAGCATTGCTTGCCTTGCAGCTTCCGCCATAGAGGATAGATGTTTCCTCTGCAGCCTCGTTGCCATACTTTTCTGCTACGATAGAGCGGATGTAAGCCAACATTTCCTCAGCCTGGTCGGATGTGGCAGTCTTGCCTGTACCGATAGCCCAGATTGGCTCGTAGGCGAGGATGATGTTCTTCCAAGCCTCTGCGTCGAGGTGGAATACTGAACCCTCAAGCTCTGCCTTTACAACCTCGTTCTGCTTCTCAGCCTCGCGCTCCTCGAGAGTCTCGCCGCAGCAGAAGATTACCTTCAAGCCGTTCTTCAGAGCCAACTCTACCTTCTCTTT
The DNA here is from genome assembly GCF_009495355.1 of Segatella copri. GTDB lineage: Bacteria > Bacteroidota > Bacteroidia > Bacteroidales > Bacteroidaceae > Prevotella. Next base: position 50,972 of record NZ_VZAD01000042.1, on the reverse strand, counting down.
CAAGATTTCTGCAGTCTCACCATAGTACTGGCGACGCTCTGAGTGACCGAGAATGACATACTGAGCACCTGTGCTCTTTACCATTTCTGCTGAAACTTCACCGGTGTAAGCGCCTTTCTCCTTGTCTGCGCAGTTCTCTGCACCAAGACCTACTACCTCTGCATTCAAGACCTGAGCTACTGAAGCCAAGTGGATGAATGGAGTGCAGATAACAACGTCGCAGTTTGGTTTGTCTGCTACCAAAGCCTCGTTGATTTCCTTAGCGAGAGCTACACCATCTTGCAGGTTCATGTTCATTTTCCAGTTGCCTGCTACAATTTTCTTTCTCATTTTCTTTTCTTTTTTGTTAAAAGTTGATATTATCTTGTTAGCATTCTCTTTCTTCTTTTTCACCCATGTTGTCCAAGCCCATAGTCTGTCGGCGATGGCGAGGAGTGTGAGGGGCAGCACAAACCACATGAGCATGAGCAGGATCTTGCGTGGTATGCTGTCGGATGGCATCTTGCCCAATGCGCTTTTCTCCAAGGGCTGATTGAGTTCCTCGGGCTGTGGCAGCTTGTTGTGGCTCCATTTCTGTATGATGGTTCCATGGTGCAGGAGCATCAGTCCGGGGTTGCTTCTTATCATCGTCTTCAGGGTTGTGGCATCGGTAGTGTAGAAGGGATATTCTGCTCCTGTGATGTCCTGCCATTTGGCGATGTCCTTGTCTGAACTTGCCGTGAGACAGATGAACCGATAGCCATAGTCTTGTGCAAACTCGTATATCTGGTCTATTCTGCCGAAGTTGGAATCGTCGGCGTAAGCCAGGGTGGGCGAGATGAGCAGGAAGGTGTAACCTGTATCGTTCAGCACCTCTTGTGTAATGTCTTCACCCGTTTTGTTGTCCTGTATGCTGAAGTCGTGTATCGGTGGCACGTATCCTTCGGCTGTCTGCACAGTTTTCGAGTCGACGAAAGTCCATGTGGAGTCTGGATAGTTGTCGAGGGTGAATTCCTTTTGCTGACCGTTCTTCTCGAGTATGAATGTGGTCTCGAACTGCGGTTGTGGCGCACCTTGTGGAATCTTCATTCCCTGTGCTATGTTGGCTCCCACGTGGTAGGGACGGAAATCGAACGGGGGTAAGTCCCACAGACTCCATGCGCTGAGTGCCAAGGCGAAGATGACCGTATAGTTGATGACGATCCATTGTGTTTTCTTCGATACGAACCTCACCATGCTTGTAGGCCATTTCTGCAGCATGAGTGCTATGGCGAGCAGGATGATGTTCTTGATGAAGGTCTGTCCGTTGCTCAGTACGACTGCATCGCCGAAGCATCCGCAGTCTTTCACGGGGTTGGCGATGACTATCCACAGGGTGAGCAGGGTCATGATGCTCATCAGCGCGAGTACAATCTTTGAGACGAGGTGTCTTCTGATGGCAAACAACAGGAAGATGCCCAACGAGAACTCCAGCGCAGCCAGTAGAACTGCTCCAACGAGCAGCGTCCATTCGGGCAGAAAACTCCCGAGCCCCATTGCCTGCAGGTAGTCGGCGAGTTTGTATTGTGTGCCCAATGGGTCGATGGCCTTCACGTATCCGGAGAAGATGAAGGTCGCCGCCATGAGCAGCCGCCCTATGTTGACTGCCGTGTTCCTGATGATTTGTGTTGCCTTATTCTTCATTCCTCATTTCTCAGTCGTCATTCTTTACTCTTCACTCATCTTGATGACTCCGAAAACGGCATAGTTGATGATGTCCATATAGTTGGCATCTATGCCTTCCGAAACGAGTGTGTCGCCCTGAATGTCTTCTATTTCCTTTACTCGCTGTATCTTGGTGAGGATGAAGTCGGTATAGCTGCTCACTCTCATAGAGCGCCATGCCTCGTCATAGTCGTGGTTCTTCCGTGTCATGAGCTGCAGAGCCTCAAGGGCATACTTGTCGTATAGTTGCAATGCTTCGTCGGAAGTGATGTCCACCTCGTCCACATAACCTTTCTCGAGCTGTATGATGCCCACGATGCCGTAGTTGATGAGGGCGATGAATTCGGGTCGGATGCCTTCGCCCACGAGCGACTCCTTCTTTATTTCAAGTGAGCGGATGCGCTTTGCCTTGATATAAAGCTGGTCGGTAAGCGAAGAGGGACGCAGGATGCGCCATGATGCGCCGTAGTCGTGCAGCTTCTTTTGGAAAAGCGTTCTGCACTCTGTCAGGACGTCCTTAAACTGCTGCTCTGTTTTTGCTGAATCTGCCATAATATTTTCGAAAATCGCTGCAAATTTAAGCATTTCTGATGAAATAGCCAAATATATTGTATAAAAATAAGTGGCGAAACATTTTGTATTGTCTTCGATTTGCAGTAACTTTAGATAAGTTACGCTGCATCTCAACAATAAAAACAAAAAAATCCTTTTTTATTTTGTATTGTCTTCGATTTGCAGTAACTTTGCAGTCTGAAATTATATAGAAATGAGAAATCTATCCAATGCCGAACTGGCAAAAATACTTGATAAAGACATTTTTCATCTTATATCACAGGCAGCAGACAGCTTGGGACTGGAATGCTATGTGGTAGGCGGATATGTGAGAGACCTTTTCCTGGAACGGCCTTCCAATGATATTGACGTTGTGGTGGTGGGAAGCGGCATACAGGTGGCTTCTGCTCTTAAACAGAAACTGGGCAGGAAGGCTCATCTGTCTGTATTCCGCAACTTTGGCACTGCACAGGTGAAGTATCGTGATATAGAGGTCGAGTTTGTCGGTGCACGTAAAGAGAGTTATAATCACGATTCGCGCAAGCCCATTGTGGAGGATGGAACGCTCGAGGACGATCAGAACCGTCGTGACTTTACCATCAATGCGCTGGCTGTTTGTCTCAACAGCAATCGCTTTGGTGAACTGGTTGATCCCTTTGATGGAGTCTATGACCTGGAAGACGGAATTGTGGCAACACCACTTGATCCAGATATTACCTTCAGCGATGATCCTTTGCGCATGATGCGTTGTGTGCGCTTCGCCACTCAGCTCAACTTTCAGATAGAGGACGAAACCTACGAGGCACTCTCGCGCAATGCCGACCGACTGAAGATTATCAGCGGTGAGCGCATAGCCGACGAGATGAACAAGATTATGCTTTCGCCTCATCCCAGTTGTGGATTCTATTATCTCAAGGATACAGGGCTTCTGCAGCTCATCATGCCCGAACTTTGTGAACTTGACAAGGTGGAGACACGTTGCGGTCGCTCGCATAAGAACAACTATGACCATACGATGGAGGTGCTCGAAAATGTTTGCCGTCAAACCTCTAACCTCTGGTTGCGTTGGGCTGCCTTGCTTCATGACATAGGTAAACCACGCAGCAAGCGATGGGACAATCAGGCAGGCTGGACTTTCCGTAACCATAATGTCGTGGGAGCCAGAATGATTCCTTCGATGTTCCGTCGCATGAAGTTGCCCATGGATGCCAAGATGAAATATGTGCAGAAACTCGTAGAGTTGCACATGCGCCCTATTGTTATTTCCGACGAGGAAGTGACCGACAGCGCTGTGCGTCGACTTCTGAACGATGCCGGCGATGATATTGACGACTTGATGACACTTTGCGAAGCCGACATTACCAGCAAAAACCAAGTGCGCAAACAGCACTTCCTGGATAATTTCCGCTTGGTGCGCGAAAAGATTGCCGACTTGAAGGTGCGCGACTACAAGCGACTGTTCCAGCCTTGTATAGATGGCAGGGAAATCATGGAAATGTTCCATTTGGGCTCCTGTCCTGAGGTAGGAGCGCTGAAGCAGACTCTCAAGGACGCTGTGCTGGACGGCAAGGTGGCCAATGAGCGTGAGCCCCTTATGGAATTGCTTATGCAGAAAGCCAAGGAGCACGGACTGATAGAGTAACTGGCTTTTCCGTAAGAGATAGTTGGAAAAGAAAATTTCCACAGTTGGAAAAATAAAAAAGCAGGAAATGCCCCTCGTCTTCTGTTACTGAGCTTCGTCACCTATAAAGACCAGACTTGGCCTTAATAGATGACCAGACTTGGTCTTAATAGATGACCAAGCGCGGTCATAATAGACGACCGGTGTTGGCCTTAATAGATGGCAAGATTAGGCTTAATAGGCTCCTTACATGAGGAAAACTCTAAATACAAAATAATTAATGTTAAAATACACTTGGCAAATGTACAATATTGCTATAATATTAGTAATTTTGCACCGCCTTTAAAAACTCTATTGATATTTTGAGTTTTCGACATAAGAAAGTCAGATTACTTGTAAAAAGGCAATGACAATGTGCTGTAGTGGCATGTTGAATAACAGATTAATAATAACAATTGTATTTAAATAAATAGGTATGAAGATTAAAAACGTTTTGTTTGTTGCAGCTCTTGCAGCTCTCGCAACTTTAACATCATGTGGCGGAAGCAAGAAGGGCGGTCTGCCTAACTTCGGCGATGATGAGTTTGCTGTAGTGACTATAGGAACTACCAGCGCCGCTTTGCAGACTACTTATCCTGCTACAATTAAAGGTATTCAGGATGTAGAGGTTCGTCCGAAAGTTTCGGGTTTCATAACAAAGGTGTTTGTACATGAGGGTCAGACTGTTTCTGCAGGTCAGCCTCTTTTCTCTATCGACAGCGAGACTTATCAGGCTGCCGTTCGCTCTGCTGCAGCAGCTGTGAATACAGCGAAGGCACAGGCTAACACAGCTAAGTTGACTTACGAGAACAACAAGAAGCTCTTCGACAGCAAGATTATCGGTCAGTATGAACTTTCTACTGCAGCCAACAGCTATGCTACAGCTAAGGCTCAGGTAGCGCAGACTGAGGCGGCTTTGGCTTCAGCTCGCGAGCAGTTGACTTGGTGTACTGTTACCAGTCCTTCTGCAGGTGTTGTTGGCAGCTTGCCTTTCAAGGTAGGTGCTTTGGTAAGCGCTTCAGGTCCAGCTCTTACTACAGTTTCCAACATCAGCACCTTGGAGGTGTTCTTCTCTCTCTCTGAGTCTCAGATTTTGAATATGTCTAAGACCAATGGCAGTATTCAGGCTGCCATTGCCGCATTCCCTGCAGTTAAGTTGCAGTTGGCTGACGGCTCTGTCTATAATCACCCAGGTAAGGTTGTCAAGATGAGTGGTGTCATCGATGCTGCCACTGGTTCTGTATCTCTTATCGCTCATTTCCCCAACCCAGAGAAGCTGTTGAAGAGCGGTGGCGCCGGTTCTATCATTGTTCCTAACGACAACAACAGCGCTATCGTCATACCTCAGGAGGCTTGCTCACAGGTTCAGGACAAGATCTTCGTTTACATCGTCACCAAGGACAACAAGGTGAAGTATTCTGAGATCAAGGTGAATCCACAGGATGACGGCAAGAACTATATCGTAACTTCTGGTCTTCACATAGGCGACCGTGTGGTAGTAAAGGGCATTACCAAGTTGACCGATGGTCAGCAAATCAAGCCTATCACCGTAGAACGTTACAATCAGAAAATTGCTGAGGCTGCCAAGATGGCTGAGTCGCAGGATAATGCACATGAGTTTGCAAAAACCATGAGCGGTAAGTAAATTATAAATAATCAACAAGAATAAAAGAATGAACGTGTGTGATTCCTGCAACGGAAGAATGCATGATACATTATAATTTATAATTTAAAACAAGATTATGACATTTACAAACTTCATAAAGCGCCCAGTGCTTTCGACGGTGGTTTCCATCTTCTTCGTCTTGCTGGGTACCATTGGCTTGATATCGCTGCCTATTGAGCAGTACCCGAATATCGCGCCGCCTACCATCTCGGTGTCTACCACCTATCAGGGTGCTGATGCTCAGACGGTATTGAATTCAGTCATCGCTCCTCTGGAGGAGAGCATCAACGGTGTGGAGAACATGACCTATATGACATCTTCTGCGTCAAACTCAGGTTATGCCAGCATCACCGTTTACTTCAAGCAGGGCTCCGACCCAGATATGGCTGCGGTCAACGTGCAGAACCGTGTGTCCCAGGCACAGTCATTGCTGCCAGCCGAGGTTACCAGGGTGGGTGTCACCGTTACCAAGCGTCAGAGCTCCAACGTGATCATGTTCGCTCTGACCACAGACGATGGCCGTTACGACGACCAGTTCGTTACCAACTACGCCTTGATCAACGTCGTTCCTCAGTTGAAGCGTATCAATGGTGTGGGTGATGTGCAGAGTCCTTCTACCCGTAACTACTCTATGCGTATCTGGCTGAAGCCAGAGAAGATGAAGGAGTTCGGATTGGTTCCTTCTGATATTTCGCAGGCTTTGGCAGAGCAGAACATCGAGGCTGCCCCCGGTAGCTTTGGTGAGAGCTCTGATATGCAGTATGAATATACTTTGCGTTACAAGGGTCGTTTGAAGACTCCTATCGAGTATGAGAATATCTTGATCAAGAGTAATACATCTGGTCAGACTCTCCGTCTCGGCGAAGTTGCCAAGATAGAGTTGGGCGGTTTGCAGTATAACGTCAACTTGCTCAATGATGGTCAGCCCGCTGTGATGGGTATGGTTCAGCAGATTGCCGGTTCCAACGCTACCCAGATTGCAAGCGATGTGAAGAAGACGTTGGATGAACTGGAGAAGAGTTATCCTCCAGGACTGAAGAACGTCATCCTGATGGATGTTACCGAGTTCTTGTTCGCATCTATCGAGGAGGTTATCTTCACCTTGATCATCACCTTGGTATTGGTGTTCATCGTGGTGTATATCTTCTTGCAGGACTTCCGTTCTACGCTGATTCCTATGATTGCCGTGCCAGTGGCTTTGGTTGGTGCGTTCTTCTTCCTTTGGGTATTCGGATTCTCCATCAACTTGCTGACGCTGTCCGCCCTGCTGTTGGCTATTGCGATTGTGGTCGATGATGCCATCGTGGTAGTAGAGGCGGTTCATGCCAAGCTCGATCAGGGTTACAAGAGTGCCCTGACAGCATCTATCGATGCGATGAACGAAATCTCTGGCGCCATCATCTCTATTACATTGGTGATGTCTGCCGTGTTCGTTCCTGTATCATTCATCGGTGGAACATCTGGTTACTTCTATCGTGAGTTCGGTGTTACCATGGCGGTGTCAATCGTCATCTCTGCTGTCAATGCGTTGACTTTGTCTCCTGCTCTTTGTGCGGTGTTATTGAAACCACATGATGATGAGCATGGCGAGAAGAAGTTGTCGCTTATCGACCGCTTCCATGCTGGGTTCAACTATCAGTTTGATAAGATTACCAATAAATATAAGAAAGGTGTAAAGTGGGTTATCGGTCATGGCATTATCGCTGGTAGCTTGGTGGCTGTCAGCATCGTGGGCTTGGTTGCCCTGATGGGTACTACCAAGACTGGACTTGTGCCAGATGAGGATACTGGTACAATCTTCGCTTGTATCTCTACCGCTCCTGGTACAACTCAGGAACGTACCGCCCAGGTGGTACAGCAGGTGGACAAGATGCTGGCTAACAACCCTGCCATCGCAACCCGTAATGCCATCATGGGTTATAGCTTTATTGGTGGTACTGGTTCTAACCAGGGTACTATCATCGTCAAACTGAAGCCATTCGAGGACCGTCCTGGCGGATTCTTCCATCGTATTAAGGAGGCTTGTACCGGTGGCGGTATTGAGGCGCTGTTTGTTAACCCTATGGAATATTCTTCTGTGTTGGGTATGATCTACAAGCAGACTGCCACGATCAAGGATGCACAGGTTCTGGCCTTCGCTCCACCTATGATTTCCGGTTTCTCAGTACAGAATGGTATTACCATGACTATGCAGGATAAGACGGGTGGCGATCTGAACAGATTCTATACCAACGTGAAGGCTTTCTTGAAGGAACTGAATGCCCGTCCTGAGATTCAGACTGCGCAGACACAGTACAACCCTAACTATCCTCAGTACATGGTGGATGTGGATGTTGCCAAGACCAAGCAGGCCGGTATTTCTCCATCTTCAGTGTTGGCTGTGATGCAGGGTTACCTCGGTGGACTTTATGCATCCAACTTCAATGCCTATGGTAAGCTCTACCGTGTCATGATTCAGGCTGGACCTGAGAACCGCATGCATCCAGACGACTTGAATAAGATTTATGTACGTTGTGCTGATGGAACTATGTCTCCAGTGAGCGAGTTCGTGAACTTGAAGAAGATTTATGGTCCATCCAACATCACACGTTTCAACCTCTTTACCTCAATGGATGTGTCTGTAACTCCTAACAGCGGCTATTCTACCGGTGACGGTATGAAGGCTATTGCCGAGGTGGCTAAGCAGACATTGCCAGAGGGTTATGGTTATGAATACTCTGGTCTGACACGTTCGGAGGCAGAGTCAAGCAACTCTACTGGTCTTATCTTCGCACTCTGTATCGTATTCGTTTACTTGATTCTGAGTGCTCAGTACGAGAGTTACATCTTGCCTCTGTCGGTAGTGTTGTCTATCCCATTCGGTTTGGCAGGTGCTTTCGTCTTCACCAACCTCTTCGGCCATTCCAACGATATCTACATGCAGATTTCGTTGATTATGTTGATCGGTCTGTTGGCAAAGAACGCCATCCTGATTGTGCAGTTTGCCCTTGAGCGTCGTCGTACGGGTATGGCTATTAAGTATTCTGCCATCTTAGGTGCCGGAGCCCGTCTCCGTCCTATCTTGATGACCTCTCTGGCGATGATCATTGGTCTGCTGCCTCTGATGTTCGCTTCAGGTGTAGGCAAGAATGGTAACCAGACTTTGGGTGCTGCCGCTGTAGGTGGTATGTTGATCGGTACAATCTGTCAGATCTTCGTCGTCCCAGCTCTCTTCGCCGTCTTCGAGTGGTTGCAGGAGAAGCTTACTCCTTTGAAGTTTGAGGACGAGTTCAATGCCGAGGCTGTCTCAGAGTTGGAGCAGTATGCCAATGCTGCTCATCGCAGAAAAGGTATCGAGAAGAAGTAATAACGTTGTAACTTCAAACGAAACAATGAAAAAGAATTTAAATATTATCATATTGGGTCTCGCAGCGCTCTCATTGAGCAGCTGCAAGACTCTCTACGGAAAGTATGAGCGTCCTGATGTGAAAACTAATGGTATCGTACGCGATTCAGCTTCTATATCCGATACGTTGGCTGTGAAGGATACTACATCATTTGCCAATATTCCTTGGCGCAGCGTTTTCACCGATCCGCAGTTGCAGACTCTTATCGAGAAGGGACTTGCCAATAACGCCAATCTCCTCAATGCTGCTTTGAACGTAAAGATGGCTGAGGAGCAGTTGAAGTGTGCCAAGTTGGCTTTCATACCTTCTTTTACATTTACCCCACAGGGAACCATCTCTTCTTGGGACGGTAACAAAGCGACAAAGACCTATAGTCTGCCAGTGAATGCGTCATGGAGTGTTGACCTCTTTGGCAATCTTCTTTCACAGAAGCGTGGTGCTCAGATGGCCCTGTTGCAGATAAAGGACTACCAGGTGTCTGTACAGACGAACCTCGTTGCGAATATTGCCAATATGTACTATTCGCTCCTCATGCTCGACAAGCAGCTTGAGATAGTGAACGATATGGAAGGTCTTACCAAGGACACATGGCAAACAATGCAGTTGCTCAAGGATGCCAAGATGGGTTATCGCTCAACATCGGTGCAGGCAGCAGAGTCTAACTATTACTCTGTTCTTGCACAGAGAGCAGACCTGAAGCGGCAGATTCGTGAGACAGAGAACTCGCTCAGCCTTCTTCTTGGCGAGCAGGCTCATGCCATCGCACGGGGCAAACTTGATAATCAGAGTCTTCCTGCCAACTTCTCTACAGGAGTAGGTTTGCAGTTGCTCAACAATCGGGCTGACGTACATGCAGCCGAGATGAACTTGGCGCAGTGCTTCTATGGAGTGGAGACTGCCCGCAGCAAGTTCTATCCTTCTATCACTATTTCTGGTGCTGGTGCCTTTACCAACTCAGCTGGAGCTGGTATTGTAAATCCTGGAAAGTGGCTTCTCTCTGCTGTGGGTTCACTTGTTCAGCCTATCTTCCAGAATGGAAGACTCATTGCTGGACTCAAGGTGGCTAAGATGCAGTACGAGCAGGCTTACAACACTTGGCAGGATGCAGTGTTGAAGGCTGGCAGCGAAGTAAGCAATGCCCTCGTACTCTATAACTCTTCCGACGAGAAGGGAAGAATCGAGGCACAGCAGATTGAGGTGCTCAAGCAGAACGTAGAAGACACCCGTAAGTTGATGGGCGAGGCTGGTGGTTCTTATCTTGAGGTTATCCAGGCACAGTCATCATTGCTCAATGTACAGCTCTCCAAGGTGGCTGACGACTTCTACAAAATGCAGGCTGTGGTCAACCTATACTATGCATTGGGTGGTGGAGCCAAGTAATGTTAAGTGTTAAATGTAAAATGTTAGATTATTATGGCAAGTATAATCAGTCCAAAGGCAGAGGTTTCTCCAAAGGCTAAGATAGGAGACAACTGCAAGATATATCCATTCGCCTATATTGAGGACGATGTGGTTATCGGTGACAACTGTACCATCTATCCATTCGTGAGCATCATGAATGGAACTCGCATGGGTAATAATAATAAGGTGTTCCAGGCTGCCGTTATCGCTGCCCTCCCACAGGATTTCAACTATACTGGTGAAGAGAGTGAAGTAGTGATTGGCGATAACAATACTATCCGTGAGAATGTGGTTATCAACCGAGGTACTCACAAGGGTGGTAAAACAGTGCTTGGCAACAGCAACTTTCTTATGGAAGGTGCCCATATCTCTCACGATACCGTGATAGGCAACAGTTGCGTGTTCGGTTATGGAACCAAGATAGCTGGCGACTGTGTGATAGGTAATGGCGTCATCTACTCTACATCTGTAGTAGAAAATGCCAAGACCAGAGTTGGCGACTTGGCGATGATACAGGCAGGAACAACTTTCTCCAAAGATATTCCACCTTATATTATTGCGGGTGGTAAGCCTGTGAAGTATGCGGGTCCTAACAGCATTATCATGGAGGCTGCCGATATAGACGTGAAGGTTCGCAAGCATGTAGCTAATGCTTATCGACTTGTCTTCCACGGTCAGACATCTCTCTTTGATGCCATCAATCAGATCAAGGATCAGGTGCCAGACGGAGAAGAAGTGCGCAATATCATCAAGTTCCTCGAAAGTACAGAGAAAGGTGTCATCACCAAGATGTAAGTTGCGAAAGTTATAATAAACGATTTTTTCTTTATACACAAAGGGAGGGTTGCCCCATGGGGTGACTCTCCTTTCTTGTGTTAATGTCTATTAAACTTTCGTTTATTCGCACATTTTTTTGTTACTTTGCACCAAATTTGGAATATTATACCCTTTTGGTAAATGAGAAAGAAACAATATAAACCCAGCAGTCACCGAGGATTGCAGGTGGTAACTCTATGTATAAGCACCGCCATGGTGCTCGTGTTGCTCGGACTGGTCATATTCTCCGTACTTATGGGAAGAAATCTCTCCTCCTATGTGAAGGAGAACCTTGTCGTGTCCGTGATGCTTGAACAGGATATGACCAATTCTGAGGTCGTTCAGATGTGCAAACAGCTGAAAGCCAAGCCTTATGTCAAGTCAATCAACTATATTTCGAAGGCGAAGGCTCTTAAGGAGGCTACTCACGATCTTGGAGTAAACCCCAGTGAGTTTGCCGGAGTCAATCCTTTCCAGCCTTCTATCGAGTTGACAGCACAGGCCGACTATGCCAATAATGACTCTCTGAAATGGGTGGCCAAGGAACTGAAAGCCTATCCACGTGTTACAGAGGTGTCTTACCAGCATGACCTGATAGAGCAGGTGAATCAAATGCTGACCAAGATAAGCATAGGATTGCTCATCGTGGCGGCTCTCCTCACGTTTATATCTTTCTCGCTGATCAACAATACCGTAAGGCTCGGCATTTACGCCCGACGTTTCTCGATACACACGATGAAACTTGTTGGAGCCTCTTGGGGATTCATCCGACGTCCCTTTGTGAATAGGGCCATACTGATTGGATTGTTGTCGGCATTGATTGCCAACGGCTTTTTGGGAGGCAGTCTTTATGCATGGTATGTGCATGAGCCAGAACTGCTCATGGTGATGGGATGGCAGGAACTTGCCATAACGGGTGGTTCAGTTTTCCTTTTTGGAGTCATCATTACTGCCATCTGTGCCAGCATCTCTGTCAACAAATTCCTCAAGATGAAGGCTGGCGACTTGTATAAGATTTAGAATATCGAACATTACACATTATTAATATATATATAATAAATGGATAAGAAGAATTTAGCATTCGGCAAAGTAAACTTCATCCTCTTGGCTGTGGGGATGGCTATAGTCATCATCGGTTTTCTCTTGATGAGCGGATCTGGCTCAGACGAGCATACTTTCGATACCGATATCTTCAGCACACGCCGTATCGTAGTAGCACCAGTAGTTACTCTGTTTGGGTTTCTTTCTATTATTTATGCTGTCATTCGTAAGCCAAAAGACAATAAGTAATATTTATATCCCGATACATACACATTATTCAATAATAAAAAATAGTATTTATCAATGAATTGGTTTGAAGCCTTGGTGTTAGGTCTTATTCAGGGACTTACAGAATATCTGCCAGTTAGTAGTAGCGGTCATTTGGCTATTGGTGCCTATATGTTTGGTATTGACGGTGAGGCTAATCTGGGTTTTACTATCTTGGTGCATGTAGCAACAGTCATGAGTACTTTGGTAGTACTTTGGAAAGAAATCGACTGGATTTTGAAAGGACTCTTTAAGTTCCAGATGAACGAGGAGACTAAGTATGCGCTTAATATTGTAGTCTCCATGATTCCTGTTGGCGTCGTTGGAGTCTTCTTCAAGGATGAAGTAGAAAAAATCTTCGGTTCTGGACTGCTCATAGTAGGATGCATGTTGCTCGTAACTGCTCTGGTCCTTGCTTTCTCTTATTATGCTAAACCACGTCAGCGTGAGAACATAAGCCTTTGGCATGCGTTTGTCATTGGTCTGGGCCAGGCTTTGGCTGTTTTGCCAGGTCTTTCCCGCTCAGGTACAACCATCGCAACAGGTCTTCTGTTGGGCAATAAGAAGGAGAAGATGGCACAATTCTCTTTCCTCATGGTCATTCCTCCCATACTTGGCGAGGCGTTGCTCGACCTAATCAAAGGACTGAAAGGAGAGGAAACACTTGGAGGTGTTGACACCTTGCCTATGATTATTGGCTTTGTGGCTGCCTTTATTTCAGGCTGTCTTGCCTGCAAATGGATGATCAATATTGTTAAGAAAGGCAAACTCATTTACTTTGGCGTCTATTGTACCATAGCAGGTTTAGCCACCATTCTTTTCTCTCTTCTTTAATAAGTAACGACAAATCTTTTGCCAGACATGAATTTCCAGACAGGAGAAATCATTGCCATCGACAAACCTTATCGTATGTCAAGTTTTGGGGCTTTGGCACATATCAGATACGTACTTTCTAAGTTTTTGCACCATAAGGTGAAGATAGGACATGCAGGTACGCTCGACCCTTTGGCTACAGGCGTGCTCGTGCTTTGCACAGGAAAGAAGACCAAGGAGATAGAACAGCTGCAGACTCATACTAAGGAGTACACGGCGACACTTCAGTTGGGAGCCACGACAGCCAGCTATGATCTTGAACATACGGTCGATCATACTTATCCCACCCGTCATATTACTCGACAGCTCATAGAGGAAACGTTGCCTCAGTTTGTCGGTGACATTCAGCAGGTGCCGCCTACTTATAGTGCTGTCAAGGTCAATGGCGACAGAGCCTATGCCTTGCGCAGGGCGGGAGAGAATGTGACGCTCAAACCAAAGAGCGTTCGTATAGACGAGATAGAACTTACCCATTACGACGACGAGACCAAGCAACTCGGTTTGCGCGTAGTATGTGGTAAGGGAACTTACATACGCTCCTTGGCTCGCGACTTAGGTCGGGCACTTGGAAGCGGAGCCTTTCTTACTGAGTTGAGAAGAACCCGAGTGGGCGACTTTACTGTCGACAACTGTGTGAGTTTCGAAAATTTCAGGGAATGGCTCGAACAACAGGAAATAGAAGACATCCATCAAGTTTGATATTTCCAGAATAGTAATAGAATATAATTAGTAACCATTAGAAAGGAGACAAATATAACATGAAACTGTCACAATTCAACTTTAAGTTGCCTGAGGCACAAGTGGCGCTTTATCCCCACAAGACCAAGCGTATCGTCAAGACATCTACCGGAGAGGAACGTACCTTTGAGGTAACCCGTCGTGATGAGGCGCGTATGATGGTTCTACACAAAAAGTCGGAAACCATAGATATGTACCGCAAGGATGCTAACGGAAATCCTATCGAAGGCGAGTTTATTGAGTTCAAGGACATCGTCAACTATTTCGATGAGGGAGATACGTTTGTATTCAACAACACCAAGGTGTTCCCTGCACGACTCTATGGTACCAAGGAGAAGACCGATGCCAAGATTGAGGTGTTCCTGCTCAGAGAGTTGAATGAGGAGATGCGACTCTGGGATGTGCTCGTAGAACCAGCCCGTAAGATTCGTATAGGAAACAAACTCTTCTTTGATGATGTCAACGAGATGGTGGCTGAGGTAATCGACAATACCACCAGCCGTGGACGTACTCTTCGCTTCCTCTATGACGAGGACGGTCAGCACGATGTTTTTAAGCGCTCACTTTTTGCATTGGGCGAGGCTCCATTGCCACGTTATATTATTGACAATCGCGAGGTACACCATGCCACAGAGGAAGATATGGAAGACTTTCAGTGCGTGTTTGCTGAGAAGGAAGGTGCTGTAACAGCGCCAGCCACAGGGCTTCATTTCTCGCGCGAGCTCATGAAACGTATGGAAATCAGAGGCATCAACTCTGCATTTATTACCTTGCATTGTGGATTGGGCAACTTCCATGAAATCGAGGTGGAAGACCTTACCAAGCACAAGATGGACTCCGAGCAGATGCATATCGGCAAGGAGGCTTGCGCACTGGTCAACGACACCAAGCGTGCCGGTCATCATGTTTGTGCCATCGGTACAAGTGTGGTCAAGGCTACAGAGACTGCGGTGGGTACAGATGGAATGATGAAGGAGTTTGACGGATGGACCAATAAGTTTATCTTCCCTCCTTATGAGTTCGGACTGGCCGATTGCATGGTGGCCAACTTCTATCATCCAGAATCTACACTGATGATGAGTACTGCTGCATTTGGAGGTTACGACCTTGTATATGAAGCCTACATGAAGGCTTTGAAGAATGGCTATATGTTTGGTTGCTTCGGCGACTCTCTGCTCATTCTCAACGACTAATCTTTGTGATAGTCGAGGCTGTTAATGACTTCGTTTCCTTTTAGGCGAAGCATCGTTCAATAACATATTTATGTATACATGCATAGAGTATATCTGAGTCTCGGATCCAATTTAGGCAACCGCAAGCGTAACATCCGCGAGGCTCTTGAAAAGATAGGAGAGCTGATTGGTGACGTAGATCGCCAGTCAGCTCTATACGAAACTAAGCCGTGGGGCTATTCTTCGCCCAACGACTTTATCAATGCATGTGTCTGTGTGCTCACTCCTTTGGCGCCTCGCCAGTTGCTTGAGGCTACTCAGAAGGTGGAGCAAGAGATGGGCCGTACGCTCAAGTCGGTGAATGGTGAATATCACGACCGGATTATAGATATTGACATTCTTCTGTATGATGATCTTCACATCGATCAGCCCGACCTGAAAATTCCTCATCCCCTGATGGAGGAAAGAGATTTTGTCATGATTCCTTTAAGGGAAATCATGTCTCTGTAATAGAATTACCATAGGAAAAATATTAAAATAGGAAGATATATGGAAGAGACTAGTAAATTGCAAGTGTTGAAATGCCCGGCATGCAATGCTAAGCTAACATACTTCTTTGAATTTGAGCAGGTTATAACATGCCCTGTTTGTCATAACCGTATGAATAGCCATGTACTTCAGACGGTTGAAGCGCACATGCCTTTGCGTTATGTGTCGCCTACCATTGATGTAGATGGTTTTAAGCACTTGATGGCGCAAACTTTGGTTGATATCGACTTTGTTCCATGCGATGTTTTCCAGGCCATCGATGCCAAGGAGGTATTCTGTATCTATCTGCCTATGTATCTTTATGAGGGTACCTATCAGGTGGCTTGGAGCGGAATTGGTCCAGATCAACAGCAACTTAATGGGAATGCTAAGGGTAAGTTGGCTTATTTATACTTAGCCAATGATAGAAAAGGTGATCTTCCAAAGGAACTTCGCGATTTTACCACTTGTTTGCCTTACGATGCTGAGGCTTTGAGTTCTTTCGAGGCTGGGCACATCGATGCAACTGATAGTCATGTTCTCGCAACCTTGTCTACAATTACTGCTGAGGCAGTGTGGAAGAAGTGGGGAACGAAATTAACAGATAAGCTGGCAAAAAGTACGGTGCATGACCAAATAGGTAACCAAAAGGTTCGCAAGTTGAAGATTTCTCCCACTGTTGAACTGACCAATCTGGGAGAGCCTCTCTTTGTACCTTTCTATTTCTCTTATTACACATATAACAATCGTCGCTATTGTTTTATAGCTGACGGTCAGGGTAAGCACCTGTCTTATAATAATCCCATTGATAAGCGTGAGAGTAGTTATGCGAGAAACTGTAAGGTTCTCATGCTCATCGTAAAATGGATGTGGATGTTGGCAGTGTTGGTATGGGCTGTTTACGACTATCGTTTAGCCATGGGGTATTTGGTAGCTTGGGCTATATGTAAGGTTGTTGTTGATAGGGTGCTGAAACTGCAAATAGCCCGTAGATTAAAACGCTCCAAGGAAACACGTCAGGCTGATGCAGACCTGTTTTTAGGAATATAGTCGCTAATTATCTAATTAGGGCTTCTATGTTTATGGGTGTGCGAGTCTTAGATCCCTTTCATTTGCTTCTTCCAAAGTGGCATGACGTGAATGTCGTTAATATCTTTGCAAGATTCTTGTTAATATTATATGCTGTTGGTTGAAATATTGGTGTATACTTTCAGGTTTCCTTTATAGGGGAAAGAAAATGATTGAAAATTTCCTTTATAAAGGAAACTTTAGTGTGGAGTCTTCTTTATAGGTGATGCCCTTTTGTTTCCCCAATAAGTATTTTTATGCTTGAAAGGATGACTAAAACTTGTTTCTTCTTGTCATTCTTTTCTTCTTTTCTACTATTCTTAACAACTCATATCATCTAATGCATAAACACATCTGTTTTTATCTTTTTTGAAAAATATTTTGGAAAAAGTTTTGAAGTTCCATTTATTTCTTGTACTTTTGCACATATATCCCATGCCGATAGCTGTAGAATGCATGAATAATGCAGGGGACAGCAAGGGAGTGGGACAAATATAAATTTGGAAGGGCGTTTGCTACGCGCTTGTTCATGACAAACTGAAACCTGAGAAATTTCAAATCATCGTCAAGAACATGGCAACTGGCAGATGTCACGTTGTGTGATTATATCATGATGTATATAATTCATATCGGCGTGGGGTCTGTGGTTGCTCGTTCAGCGATGATGGGTAATCTCAGGACCTCAGTTTGTAGAACGGGTAACTAGGCATGATCCCCGCTTTTTCTTTTTTATGTTATAACTGTTCTAAATCTATGCCTAATAATAAAAGGCCTGTCTCTTTGTTTAAAGGACAAAACAAAGGAGTTAACTCTCCTAAAAGTGGCATACAAAATGTAGCCATGTCTCCCTATAATATACATAATGGGGTGACCCCTACTTATGTTTCAAAGCAGAGTGCAAAATGCTCTATAGACAATATAAAAACCGCCTCTTCTGCAGCAAATGTGGAAGAGGCGGTTTGGTTTTTGATGAGGGCTGCGTATGGACAAGAGAAGAAAGCAAAGGATTTTTTGGAGGCGAAAGGAATTGAGGTATTCTTGCCAATGCAGGAAAAATGCTTTGTGCAGAATGGCAAGCGCAAATGTAAGCAAGTTTCCCTAATCCCCAATTTCTTGTTTGTGAAGAGTACGGAGGCGGAATTGAAAAAGTTTGTGGGTAGAGGCGAACTTGACTTCTTGCATCATTATTATGTACCACACAAAGATGAAAACGGAAAAATGATAGGCAAGAAAGGCATCAAGCCATTGATAATACCAGAAAAACAAATAAGTCTTTTTGTCAAGTGGAATGCAGTAGAAGAAGAGGATAAGTTGTTTGTTCCTGATGACAAGTTCAACTTTACGAAAGACGACAAGGTGAAAATTACGAAAGGAAAGTTTGTTGGCTTCGAAGGTAAGGTTTGTCGAATCAAGGGACAAGCAAGGGTAGGTTTGATAATAGAAGGAGTAGGAACTATATTTACAACTTATATCCCAAAAGACTATTTGGAAAAGTGTACTGATTATTAACAATATTCAAAATCTAACTTTATGAGAAATTTAAGACATCTATTCTTTTTGGTTACCGTCTTGCTGTCTCTGCCATTGTGTGCACAGACTGAAGATGATGCAAGAAATGCTGCAATGAACTTCTTGCAGAAGAGAAAAGCGGTATCTAATGTTAAGTTGACTTCTGTAACGGTCAGCGAGAGTGGTAATTATGCAAAATCTATTGGAGGTAATAGCGCAAGCTCTTCGCAAGAGTCAAGTGTCTATGCTTTCAATGCTGAGGGAGGTGGTTTTGCTTTGGTTTGTACAGGCAATGGCAATACTACTATCGCTGGTTATTCTGATACAGGAAGTGTGGATGCTGCCAATGTACCAGATGCAATGAAAAGTTGGCTGAAGGGGTATCAGCAGGCTATGGCTAAATCTACGACTTTGGGTACAAAAGAACCTTCTTGGGACGGACCAACAGTGAAGCCTGTAGCTCCTTTGCTTAAGACACAATGGGGACAATCTGCTCCATTCAACAGTAAGTGTCCTTCCAATGGTAAGCAAACAGCGTTAGTAGGTTGCGTGCCTGTTGCTTTGGCGCAAGTTCTCAATTACTATCACCAAGACAGAAAAGGTGGAGGAAGTCTTTATTATGCACATCTCGATTCGGAGACGGAATATGATATAGACTATTCTACAACAACCTATGATTGGAAGAATATGCTCAATACTTATGATGACAATGCTACAAAAACCCAAAAGGATGCTGTCGGCAAATTGATGTTGGAGTGTGGCATTGCAAGTAAGGCTACTTATGGGTATACCTCGACATCTGCAAACATTCCATTTGTGGCACTCAATAAATACTATAACTTTGACTGTATGTTTGTGCCTCGTGATTATATTTATTCTTGGGATATGTTTACGGAGAGTGATTATTATATCTCAACGAAGAAATGGATGAGTATGATTCAGGAAGAGTTGGAGGCTGGTCGTCCTATCATCTATTCTGCCACAGACTTGGAGGGAGGTGCTGGAGTCATAATTGACCCTCGAACAAGTCATTGCTTTGTATTGGATGGTATTGATGAACAAAATTATGTTCATGTCAATTGGGGATGGGCTGGATCTATGGATGGATATTATGATGTAGCTATTCTCAATCCTGGAATTTCCTTTAATTATGAGCAAGGATTTCGTTGTCAGCACGAAATGATTATTGGCATTCAGCCTCGTTCGACAGATTACAAGGAAGTAGTCTATCAAGCTTTTGTTCCTTATGATTGGGTGACCAGTCGAGGAGATGCGGTGGAAAGTAAACCAAACACAGGCTTGGCAACATTGTCTTCTGCGGACGTCTCTGCTCAAAGTTCTACCTCTGATGTCATTACCTCTAAGTCTAAGATGTATTATCATCTGATTCGTAATTCTTATGACAGCAAGCAAACGTATTTTACTACAGTTTTGACCAAGGATGGTAATATCGTGAAAATATTACCTGGAGGATACTACAATCAAAGTGTTTCTGGTTTCCCTAATATTAACCGATGGAATCTGGTGCATGGCTTTAGTAAGGTGCCTGTTGGATTGGATGATGGTGTATATGACATTCGTGTTGCCTATCAGGACGAGAGCGGAAAAACTCTCTTGTGTCCAGCTCCAAAGCAGATTATTCCAACGATGGAGATTGTCAACAATGGCGCAGGAATGATTATTCGTGGAATAGAGGGTGATGATATTGATGGCTCTTTGACAATACAGAATATTGCCCCTGCAAGTGAGATTTATGCAAAGACCGCTTTCTACCTTAGTCTTACAGGAAAGGGCTATTCCAATGGTACTACTTTGTATTTCAGAAATGTAGAGACAGGAAAACTTTATAAGAATTCAGAGGCTTCTTCTTTCCATCATATTTATGATGATTATACTTCTACTATCATTACCAAGTGTGTGCCTAAGAATGTGGACAATAGTTTCTCAATGCCTGCTGGTCGATACAAAATAGAGTTGCCGGAAGATGAAAAAGATGTAACCTTGGCAGGAAATTTCTATATTGATGTACAAGAGCAACCTGCTTATCCTATCCTTGATGGCAACAATTTGGCTTATGCAAGTTATTCTACCTATAAGGCAGACGATGTGAAGGCTCATGGGTGCAACTACATTCCGAACAATACACTGTTGAAATTGATTACTCCTCAATATAGTTATGCAAATAAGAATGAAGATCCTGTGAGAATGAATGTCTATATGATTAACAAGGATACTGGTGATGAGAAATTGCTTGCTGTAGACAATGAATGGGTGCCAAAACAGAGTATCACCTTGAATCGCTTCTTCTTCCCACTTACAGGTAATTATGAATTTAGATGCAGATATGTAACTCCTAATGGAGAACGTGTAGGTTTGATGCCATCTGAGTATTATAAGCACGACGATGCGCACAGCTATACATTCTATTATGAAGATAAAAATATAACAGATTATTTCCAGTTGGTTTCAGCTAAGGTTGCAAGCAATTCTACGAGAAGTTCTGGCTTGGCTCTTCAGTTGGGCTTGAAGAGTTTTGGCAGTTATATGGTCTCTGGAGCAACATTGACAGGTTTGTTCTATAATGAGAAGTCTGGCGAGTTGATTTCTGAAACCTTGGAAAATATAGACATACCAGCAGGAGAGACCGCAAATGTGGTGTTGTCTTCAAGTCTTGACCCAAATGAAAAATATGAAGTAACCCTTCTTTTACAAAAATATACTTGGCAAGGAAGGGGCTATTTACTGAATGAAGATTTAACGATAGCTCGTTTGTCGCTTCAAGGTAATACACTGACGGGTATTGATAATGTAAAGGCTTCAGGTGCTAATGGCATATTTAAGGATGGAGAGCTTATTACAGTTTATGATTTGAGTGGTAAGGTTATCCAAAAAGTCATAGCTTCAGAACAATGTCTGCCAAAATTGATGTCTCAGATTCCTTCAGGAACTTATATCTTGAAGTCTGCATCAAAGACCATAAAGTTTAGGAACTAATTTAACTAAAGTTTCCTTCCCCTATGAATTATAGGGGGTGGGAAACTTTAGGTAACGTATATTTTGTATTTGATGGAAAAACAATCTTTCCAAAATATCTATAAGCATCAAGGGATAAGCGAGCAAGTTAACTTGCAGCGAGAAGAGGAAGAAATTCATGTCTCTTCTTGTCCGAATTGTGGGGGGATGATAAGCTCGGATATGCGCTTCTGTGAAGAGTGTGGCTATTCACTTCTTGCAAGAGACTGTCCTTGTTGTCATAAACCTGTAAGTGCAGGAATGGCATTGTGTCCGCATTGTATGCACCCGGTCAATGCAACTCGTTGTTCTTTTTGTGGAGAACCGAAAGAGGCAGATGACCTCTTTTGCCCTAATTGTGGAAATCCGTCAAAGGGTATCGAGTGCCCTCAATGCAAGACCTTGAACTTTAGAAGCTTTTGTAGAGTATGTAATACTCCTCTCAACGAGATGGCACGTCAGGCTATTGAGGAGGCGAAGAATGATCCTCGTATGCAAAAGGTATGGAAGTTGGCGATGGAGTTGGCGGATATGCAAGATAGCATTTTGTTTGCATCAGAAAAGGATGAGATGGATGATGGGGCTATCGACGTGCTAAGCGATGATGATAAGGAACTTTTGAATAAATATCGTAATCTGTTTTCTCATTTAGGAAAAGCGCCCATTTCCAACAATGATAAACCAATCCTCGAAGAGCATAGTGCCCCAAAAATAAAGAAGCCAAGTCCTAAACTGCATAAATGTAGTCCTTCTGTGGAGGATTTGCGTAGGAAAATAGAAGAAATGAAAGCTGCTATGGCATCCATTTTTCCGGATACTAATGCCACTCCAGAAGTGCAACGTAATTTTATCTGTGCAAGAAAAATACAGATAAGTGAAAAAGTAAAGAGTTGTTGGGTTTGCAACTATTGTGGTTGTAGGCATAACCAACCATCCGAGTGCGTAAGAGAGGAACTTGGTGGAGAGTGGGAGTATCGAACCAAAATCACAGAAGCAGAAATCTTGACTTGATAATTACTAATCTTTAAGCATAATTAAAATGAATCCTTCGAATGAAATGAACACGATGGTGCCAGGTGCTACAGCGATACCTGACGCAACCTCAGTGCCAGAAACTACGGCGATTCCTGAAGCAACAGCAGTCCCAATGTCGGAGACTGCTATTCCTAATGCTACAGCCGTTCCTAATGCGACGGCTGTTCCAGGTGGAACAAGTGATGTTGTTCCTACGGCTCCAAAGGAAGAACCAAAGTTTGAAACGATAGAATTGGTGAGTATGGGACAGGATAGTCCCAAGCAGTATACGTATGAAAAGTTGTTGTCTGCAAGTTCAGGCGAAGCTTTTGTCTATTTGGTAAAGCGAAAAGACGAATTTTTCGTATTGAAGATATATAAGCCTAATCGCCATCCTAATCATGATGTGTTGGAAGAGATTATGACTAAGACAAGAGGAGCAGACAGCCCTCTCGTTGGCATTTATTCCCATGGCTTGTGGACAGACCCTAAAACGGGTTGGACACATGACTTTGAGGTGATGCAATATTGTGAAGGTGGCTCGTTGGCTGAGGTAAGCTTTAAGGGAAAGGAAGACGAGTTTAAGCGTGTTGCTTTGGAAATGGCAATCGCTATAGACTTCTGTCATCGCCATCATATCTTGCATCGGGACGTAAAGCCTGGCAACTTCTTGTATGTGGACAAGGAACACAAACACTTGGTCTTGGCGGATTTCGGTATAGCCATGATGCTGGATGATGAAGGAAATATGATTTATGACAAGCGTCGCCAACTTATAGAGGAAGCTCGCTCGGTAGTCTATGCTGCTCCTGAAATGTATATGCAGATGCAGAGCTTTTCGCCAGTGGTGACCACTAAGGCTGACTTCTATTCCTTGGGTATGACACTTGTCGCCCTGTGGAAAGGTGAAGGCTTCTTGATAGGAAAGGAGCAGGAACTTGTGACTATGAAGCAAGAGAACAAACTTCCTTATCCTACTCTTCAGGAAATATCCGAGCACACGCTTTCGCTTATGATGGCATTGACACGTAATAATGTGAAGGATCGTGCAGGTATGGCTGAGATTGAGGAATGGGCAAAAGGCAAGGTAATATTCCAAATCAATCCTAACGGACGTACCGATTTCCGTATCCCGTTCAATGTAAAAGAGGGATTGGTGGCAAATAGCTTGCAGGATTTGGCAAAGATGATGGGTGAGAACCCAGATTTGGCAAAACGTTATCTGTATCAAGACCAGATAGGCAGTTGGCTGAAAGAATACGATATGTTCCCTGAGGCTGCGAGATTAGAGGAGATAACGGAAAACATTTATCCTGACAATAGAGATTCGGGATTGTATGCGGCACGGTTGGTTATAGACCCAGATACTCCTTATGTAGGTAAGGAGGGAAAGGTTGTGCCTCTGAGTCAAATAGGTGAGGAAATATATGCTCATTTTGCGGAATACTGCGAGGAACTTAAAGATGAGCAGCATATCTTGTGGGTATATTTGCATACTGTTGTGGGGCAGGACTCTTTGCCTTCTTCGCCAGAGGATGTTTTGGAAAAACCTTTGGTATATACAGCATTGCTGATGTATCGCTTGACACCTGGTCTTCCTTATCTGCTGTATCGCTTACCTCCAGAACTCCCTGTTCTGGAAAATCCGAATGCCGAAAAGGTAATCGAAATCAATAGTCTTGACGAACTCTTGTCAAAGGTAAATGACTTAACGACCGAAGAAGCGAAAAGGTTGCTCGAACCTGATTTTATGGCTTGGTTGTCAGAACGAGACTTGGCGAAGTTCATGATGGTTAAGAGTAAGTTAAGTGAATATGAGAACGCTGCGGATTCCGTCAAAGGATGGTTGATGCTTTATACGATAGCGTTTGACTGTGGCTTTGACTTCAAGAAAGTAAATGAAGGATCGGAACTGGTGACACCTTCTGATTTTGCGGAGCTATTGGTAAAAGAATATGATAATCAAGACGTTCTTTTTGTATGTAACTATGAGGGACAGCTTATTAGTCATATAGATGAGAAACGCTTGGACGCTTATTTCTATTCTCGTCCAAAATATGCAAAGTATCCTAACTATATTTGCGAGTGCCTGGACTTAAAGTCTGCGTCAAATTCTAAACGTTATGGTCCTTATAATGAAGAATTGGCAAGAATGAAGGCTGTTACGGGTATATCTGGAAAGGTGCCTACGATAACTGTTGCTAAAGTGAAGTTTAGCTCGTTGAATGATATAGATAGTCACTTTATGGATGTGTTCAATATGTCGGAGAAGGAGCAGAACAGGTTGGCAGATTGGTGCGCTTTGTTCTTCCAGGAGGATCCTTTTACAGATTATAAGAAACGTTCCTATTATGACTTGACATGGGATTATTACAAGTTTATATCTTCCAAACTAACGAGTAGCAAGTATTACAAGCAAGGTTTGCTTGCTGATTCGAAAGTGAATGGTGCAAAAGAACGCATGGAGAGGCAATGGGATAAACTGGAGCCTCTCAAGAAGATAACGAAAAATTTTTGCATTTTGCCTCTTGTGGTTATCAGTATTGTCTTTGCTGTTCTTTCTCTTTATGCAGGCAAGTCATTCTTTGATGTGGTCATGGTCGATGTCGGTGAGGGAGTGGGCTTTATCGCTGCGATTATCGTAGGTATCATTGGACTGTATCTTGCAAGTTGGCCTGGTGGCTTGATCGGTGCTCTCTTAGGTTACTTTATCATTTCATGGTTCTGTAGGACATTCGGTTTCTTGTTCCCATGGGTGATGGTGGCTTATTGTTGGTACTTGGCATACCAAGCATACCACATGGTCAAGAATGGATTTGTAAAAGATATTGATCCTGACGACGCAAAACTGATAGATGCAGGAAAACGTGTGATAATGGGAGAAGCTTTCGACTCTAAGAAAAAACTCTTGGGCGATAGTGAGGACTATCCTGTAAATGTGTATCGTGAAAGTGCCAATGTTGCGGAGAGTAGCCGTCCTAAGTTGTATAAGAAAGCAATGGTATTGTTCGCTTTGGCTCTTGGTTCGTTACTATTATGCTTCGTCATTGGAAGTAAGGCTGTGCAAAAGCATAGTCATGACAAGTATGTGGCAGAAATGGAGGCAAAGGCGGAAGCAGAGAATGCCGAGAGCCTTCAAGATACTCCTTATAACGAGGCTGAGGATAAAGTGGAAGCTGAGAAGGAAGAAACTTCTACTTTGGGGGAAGAAATGTTCTTGCAGAGAATGTGTGGAACCTATGAATTTCAAAATGACGGCAAATATACACTTGTTGTTGATATTACTGACGATAGGAAGAAAGTCTTGGCAGATTTGACGATAGAGGGGGACGAGACCACATCCTATAAATTGCAGGCAGAGGTCAACCCAGATGACAAAGAAAATTATATATTCTATGTCTTGGATGAAAATGGAGCAAAAATGGACAATGACTATTATGAGATGAAGTTCTATGAGCCAAAGGAAAGCAATATGACTATAGAATATAACCACAAGAAAGATGGTGTTGAGACCAACAGTGGAATACTCTCTAAAGTGAAGGATCCGCAAGGTAATAGCGTGGAGTAAAACTCTTTTGGAAAAGTAAGATGAAATGTACTAAATGCAATAAAGATAATCGGTCAATTGCTCGTTTTTGCAAATGGTGTGGGGCTGCTATCATTGTACCAGATGAACAGGTGGCTATTGATAGTAAGCCAAATCGCAAGGACGAGGAATTTGGTTTCGATTCTCTGATAGGCAAAAGCGAGATAGTGCGCTTATTGCGGGATGTTGTAGGTAAGGCTCGCTCCATGGATGTTAGATGCCGTCGTTTCAATATGAAACAAAGGATGAACTTGAGCTTTGTTGTCACGGGTGAGTCTGGAACTGGCAAGTTGACGGTTGCTAAGACAATTGGATATGAATTGTATCATAATGGGCTTATATCCAAAGAAGCCCCTGTCGTTATATCACCTGTTGATTATCCGCAGTTTATAAAAAACTTGGATAAGAATGAGGAAACGTATGGAGCATGTGTAATCATTGTTAAGGATGCGCATAAGTTGGTGAATGATATTGGTGGAAAGCAAGTTGAGCAGATAGACAGTATCTTGAAATATGTAAGGAGTTGGCGTGAAGACCCTACTAAGCCTGTTGTGGTATTCACAGGGTTGGAAAGGCTGAAGGAGTTTTTCGACAATAACCCTGCCACAGCTGCCGAGATAGACTACTTCTATGACTTGCCTTCGCTTCGTGCCAAGGATATGGCTGACATAACGGCTTTTCTTCTGAAACATAAGTATCATTTAGCTATGACAGAGGAGGCTAAGGAGAAGTTGTGTCGTATCTTCAACAATGATTTGCGCCATCCAAATGAACAGTTACGTCCACAAGGCCATAATGCTGCATCGAAAGCATACGAGATAGATTTGGCTGCTTGTCAGTTGGGGTTCCATGTGAAGGAGGTTGATGTGAATCTCGTAGAGGGCACAGAATATTGTCCGAAGACGTATGAGGACATTAAAAAAGAGTTCGAGAAATATGTTGGGATAGAGGAAGTGAAAAAAGCTGTTGAGGAGATTGCTTATAATATAGAGGAGCAAAGGCGCATGAGAGGCGAAGATGCTGTCATCAAACTCACAGATCATTACCAGTTCCTTGGAAATCCTGGCACAGGAAAGACGACAATGGCTCGTCTTTTTGCGGAGGCTCTTAATGCATTGGGGGCATTGCCTATAGGTCAACTTGTAGAAGTAAGTCGTGCGGATTTGGTTTCTAATTATGTGGGTGATACGGCAAAGCGTGTGATGGCAAAGTTTGATGAGGCTATGGGGGGAGTGCTTTTCATAGATGAGGCTTACTCGCTAAAGAATTCAGAGAATGATAATTTTGGTCAAGAAGCTATAGATACAATTATCACTTGTGCCGAGAATCGTCGAGGAAAATTGGTCGTTATTATAGCTGGTTACACCAAAGAAATGGGTGAGTTCATGGAAGCTAATTCTGGATTAGCTTCGCGTTTCAACAAGGTCGTCAATTTTCCAGATTATAATGGAGCGCAGCTGACTCAGATATTTAAGGGTATGTTGAAGCATTCGGAAGAACATTATGTATTGTCTTCTGATGCAGAAATCCAAGTAGGCAACTTCTTTGACAGAATGTATCAAGGGAGAGTGAGAACGTTTGGAAACGCTCGTGAAGTGCGAAATGTTTTCAATAGAGCTGTCTCTTCTTTGCACTCACGTATGGTCGAGGCAAGGAAAAACGGAAGTTATCATGAGGGTGAGGAGAGAATCATCACAATGAATGATATTGAAGGCGAGGAGACAGGTAAGATTCTTAGTGTAGATGAGGTGTTGGCTTCTTTGGATGACATCATTGGTATGGACCAAGTCAAGGAACAGTTGAAGTCTATTGCTAAAAAAGTAAGGAATGAAAGAAGACGTGCAGAAATGGGAGCAGGAAATGCCTCGCTTACCAATATCCATATAGCAATAACTGGTAACCCTGGAACTGGTAAGACGATGATTGCCAAACGTTTGGGTCAAGTGTTCCGAGCTATGGGTATTCTCTCTAAAGGTCATGTCGTGGAACGTGAACGCAAGACTTTGCTCAATAGTTATGCTAATTCGGCAGGTATCAATATGGACAAGGCGGTGGATGAGGCTATGGGCGGTATCTTGTTTATTGATGAGGCTTATAACTTGATTCCAATGAACACGCCAGGACAGAAAGATGCCGACGGTGTTGCTGCTGTAGAAGCATTGATGACTCGTATGTCTAATGATGCAGGTAAGTTTGTCACGGTTATTGCAGGATATAAGCAAGAAATAGAGGAGTTTATAGCTAATGCAAATCCAGGCTTGTCTCGGCGTTTTACCCATCGCATCCATATAGATGACTATTCTGCAGATGATTTAGTTAAGATATTCAAGCAGCAAGTTGATAAGGGACAGTATCATCTGACACCAGATGCCGAGACTTTGTTGACGAGAAAAATAGAAGAGATGGTTACGACTAAAAGCAAAAATTTTGGTAATGCTGGCACCATCATATCTTTGTTTAATGAAACAATCAGTCGTCAGGCAGACCGATTGCCTTATGATGCTACGTTGGAACAACTTGCTACAATAGAGGCGGAAGATATACCTTACAATCCACCAAAGAAAGTGGATATGTCTGAATGTATGAAGGAGTTGGATTCCCTTGTGGGACTGAAAGCGGTGAAGGAAGCCGTCAGAGAAATGGCGGACACTTTGGTAATAGAGCAGATGAGGGCAAAGGAAAGTGGAAAGTCTGTCAAAATCAACTTGGATCATTATTTATTTGTTGGTAATCCTGGTACGGGAAAGACTACTGTGGCTCGTATCATGGGCAATATATTCTATTCCTTGGGACTATTGCCGTCTAACAAGGTTGTGGAAGTGACAAGTAAAGATTTGATAGCGCAATATGTCGGTCAAACTGCCGAGAAAACGGCTCAACAGATAGAGCGTTCCTTGGGTGGTATCTTCTTTATTGATGAAGCTTATTCCCTTTGTGATAGTGGATTTGGCAAGGATGCGATGCCTGTGCTCTTAACCAAGTTGCTTGATTATAAAGGACGTTTCGTTAGTATTGCTGCTGGTTATCCTAAAGAGATGAAACAGTGGCTGGCAACAAATTCAGGTTTGGAGTCTCGTTATACGAGAACAATTCACTTCGAGGACTATACTGCGGAAGAGTTGGCGGAAATTTTTAGGAAAATTGTGCTGAAGAATGAGATGCGCATGACGCAGCAGGCTGATGATGCGATGTGCAGATACTTTTCTGATTTGGTATATAATAAGACTGCGCACTTTGCTAATGCTCGTGAGGTAAACAACTATTATGATAGAGTAAAACTCAATCAAGGTAGGCGGTTGCGTAAACGTATATATCTACCAAACTTTGATAGAGCGGATTTGCATGTCTTTGAAGCGGATGATATGTTGGTAGAAGATTAATGATATAAAGTTATAAAAATGGCTAAATGTTATAAATGTGGTGCAGATATAGATTCTGATAGTCTGTTCTGTGACCAATGTGGGCAAGTACAATATGTCTGTCCTAATTGTCATATCGTTGGTAAGGGTCCAGGCAAGTGTTGTGGAAAATGCGGTAGTAAGTTGGTTGAAGCTACTAAAAGGGAGAGTGTAGTCCAAGAGGTTGTTCAACAGGATACTACATCTGCTTATTCAAACACAGTGGCATCACCGACTCCTTCTGTTCAGCAACCAACTTGCCTGTTTTGTCGTGCAGAGAATATCAAGTTACCATTGTTGGATGGTGGCGTTATAGGTAGAACAAATGGCAATTATGTGTCAGCCCTCTCTAAATGTATATACATATCGGGAACTCATGCAAGATTAAGAAAACTATCTGATAGTAGATGGGAAATCACAGACTTAGGTTCTCGAAATGGAACCAAGGTTAATGGGATGCCATGTTCGCCAGTGGGAACTTTCTGCATGGGGGATTTAGTTAGAATTGCTTCCTATTATGACTTTATGGTAGAATAGAAAGTAAGAGTCGTTCATTTTTATATTGTGATTTAGATGAAGATAAAGTATGAGGTCGTTAGCGATAAAGGATTGTTGCGGTCAAATAATGAAGATATGGCTCTTGTGTTCGGCGAACTTATAAGAGATAACTCAGTGTCATTTACTTTTGAATTGACACCGAATATTCCCTTTGCGGCAATTGTGGCTGATGGGATGGGAGGAATGAATGGAGGAGAAGTTGCCTCAGAAATGGCTGCAACTTCTTTTAATGATTTCGTGGAGGTGCTTCCTATGGACTTGGACGACAATGCTGTAATTGTGCGTTTAAAAAAGTGGGCAAGAGACGTCGATGCCGAAATAAAGCAAAAAGGCGAGCGAATCTCTTCTTTGCAAAATATGGGAACTACTTTTACGGGATTGTTGGCTTATGGTAATAGCCTCTTTGTCATGAATGTGGGTGACAGTCGAACTTATCGTTATCGGTATGAATGTATGAAACAATTGACAGATGATCATTCCGAAAGAGCAAGGTTGGGTGATGACAGCATCCCAAGTAATTTTATCTATAATGCATTAGGAACAGGTACGGCGTTCATGGATGTAAAGTCTATGAAGTTAGTCGTTGGTGATCGATATGTAATTTGTTCAGATGGCTTGTCAGACTTGGTTTCTAATGAAAGTATCCATGAATTGTTGAAGAACAGCTGTGGGGCACGACAGTATGTCCAAGCTGCTTTGCAAGCTGGTGGTAAAGATAATGTCACGGTTGTGACGGTGGAAGTAATATAACAAAATCATAGTTATTTTTTATGAGTAATTATCTATTTAGTTTTCCAAGAGGACTCTTCGTGGTGTTGTTCTCTTTGTTATGTACTTGTTCTTGGGCAGGACCGAGAAGTTATTTGCAAGCCAAGGCTATTGCCGAGAAAAAGGCGGCTGAAATGGGCTTGCAAGTTGTGGACGATGGAACACAAGGAAACCTTGCTAAGGGGATGTCGGGTGTTGTGGAGAAACAAAGCCCATACTATGTGTTCTCCAATGCTGAGGCTAAGGGCTTTGTCATCGTCTCTGGCGATGATAGATTTCCTGAGATTGTAGGCTATTCTGACCAAGGCACATACGATGAAGCACAGTTGCCTGATAACTTCAAAAGCTACATGAATGCTTATCAATCTATGGTGGAGGCTGTGAATAAAGGCAATGTTGCAGCGACTCGCCAGTTGAAGGAAGTGGAAAGTTTGCGTTCGTCAGTAACATCAACGGCGGTTTCTCCTTTGTTGGGAAATATCGCTTGGGGACAAGGTGGTCCTTACAATGACTTTTGTCCTCGTGATGATAATGAGAGTTGTTATACGTATCCTGCAGGATGCGTGGCAACGGCGATGGCGCAAATCATGAAGTATTATAGGTATCCTGCGGCTTTGCAAGCCGATATACCTTCCTATACGACTAAAACCTTAGGACTGTCTATTGCAGGAAGAAGTAAGGAGGACGAGACCTACAATTGGGATGAAATGTTAGATAGATATGTTAGTGGCGAGTATACTTCTTCTCAACGTATAGAAGTGGCTTCTTTGTTGATAGATTGTGGATTTGCTGTAAAAATGGACTATACACCGTCTGGCTCTTCTGCGAACATTACGCCTTATGTGTTATCCCACTACTTTGGTTATGATGCGGACTTGATGCAGGATGTCAGCCGTTCCAGTTTTACGCAAGCACAGTGGAATGCGCTTATAGACAATGAATTGGCGGAAAAACGCCCGATATTATATTCTGGGCAGTCTTCCACAGGCGGACATGAATTTATTTGTGATGGCTCTGATGGAAATGGACTGTATCATATCAACTGGGGATGGAGTGGTAGTCTGAATGGCTATTTTGACTTGACTGTACTGAATGCCAACTATGAAGGTGCTTCGTCAAGTACTTCTACTGATGGTTATAATCGTGATTGTAGTATGATTATAGGCATTCAACCAGACAATGGGGTAAAGGATGAACCTTTGACTGTGTTTGCTCCGATTACCTTATATGATTACAAGGGAAAAGTGACCCTATCTATCACTTCGGATACCCGAAACTATGTTTCGGATGCTTTTATAGGAGAGGTGACATATTGTTTTGGGAATTTGAGTTCTGATGATTTCGCAGGGTATTTGGCTTTGGGCGTGAAGGATAAGAATGGAAATATCCAGTTGGTATCGTCTTCTGCAAAGGTGAATATTCCTGGTGTTACAACAGAGGGAAGAGGAAGCTTCGCTCTTTGTCCTTTGGATTTCAACTATGCTTTCCCTATTGGTAATACGACCATTTATGGTATATATAGTAAGGACGGCAAGCAATGGGATATTTGTAGTAATGCAGCTCATGGGGCTTTTGTTGTGGCTGCTACTGCTAATAAGTTGACGAGAATGTCTTCCCCTTTTACTGTAAGTGTTGAGTTGGGGGAGGAAAACGACAAGTTGGTTAGTGCTACGGAAAATGTCTTCAATGTGGTGATAACAAACAATTTGGACTATGAATATGATGGCTTTGCCGATGTTTATAGCAATAGCACTAACGAGTGTCCTACGATGAGTATGACAAGTTTGTATGTCACAATTCCTGCTCATGGCACAATCACTCGCAAAGTTGTGGTTACGCCAACAGCTGGTTCGCTTTATTTTTGGGTAAAGGATGCTGATTATGGTAATCAACTACTTGTTGATGCCAAGTCATTCACAGTAGAGCATACTTCAACCCCAGTCTTGTATCTGATAAGTTCCACAAGTAATGCTGATGACAACGACTTGGAGACGGAGAAGTCTTATCAGAACGGTTGCGATATTATAGCTACTCCACGAGTTCATGATGATAAGGTTACATTTTCTTTTGGAATCAAGAATACGGGGGCAACAGCAACCTTGCGATATGTAGCAGGTGGTTGGTGCAGTGGTTATAAATGGCCTCAAAAGTCTCTTCACATGAAGGATATAGAGTTTCCTGGCGATGGAGCGGTTACTTACATCCAAGAAACCTTTACGCTTGATGAAGTAGGAGAAAACTTTATGTATGGAGATATTGAAGTTTGGGATGGTGGTGGACATAATGTCTTGAGTTATGATAAATGGCCTGTAAGGCAATATTGGTATGTTACCAAGAAGTTCTGGTTTGATGGCTATAAAGGTCGAGTCTTGGTTTATCTGACAGGAGAGTCATCTTCTATTTCTTCTGTTGAAGTACAGAATGGTTGCCAAGTAGAATGTGGCAAGGGCTTTATTTCGGTATTGTCTGCAAAGGTAGAGAAGTTAAGTGTTCATGCCTTGGATGGTCGCTGTGTGAAGACTTTCCTTACAGAACCTAATGTTCGTCAAACGATTAGTCTGCCTTCTAGTGTCTATATAATAAAAGGTAAGAAAGTCGTTGTACGATAAAAAATATACAAAATTTCCTTTATAATGGAAAGAAAATAGCAAAAAGTTTCCTTTATAGGGGAAACTTTTAGTGAAAATCCTTCCTCTATAAAGGAAATATATAAAGAAAATATACGAAAAAATCCCATCGCTCGTGAGAGTGATGGGATTTTAAAATGCCTTTCAGCAAAAATTGCTCAAGATTACTTGCGGAGACCGAGGGCCTTGATGATGGCACGGTAGCGATTGATATCGCGGTCGTACAAGTAGTCGAGCAAAGCGCGACGCTTTCCTACAAGCTGTGTCAATGCACGTGTTGTAGTATAATCTTTACGGTTCTGCTTAACATGTTCCGTCAAATGAGCAATACGGTATGAGAACAATGCTATCTGGCTCTCAGCAGAACCAGTATCAGAGTTAGACTTTCCGTACTTGCTAAAGATCTCTTCTTTTTTTGCTTTGTCTAAATACATTGCTTAAAAACTTAATAATTGATTGAATAAAATATTGTGCATTTTAAAAATGCGGTGCAAAGTTACAACTTTTTTGTTATTCATGCAAACTTTTCCGATATTTTTTGTAATTTTGCACCCAAATTCATAAAGTACTTAAGGTAAAAAAATGCAAGACATTAGAAACATTGCAGTTATTGCACACGTAGACCATGGTAAGACTACCCTGGTAGACAAGATGATGCTCGCTGGCAAACTCTTCCGTGATGGCCAGGATAACAGTGGCGAAGTTCTCGACTCCAACGACTTGGAGCGTGAGCGTGGTATAACCATTCTTTCAAAGAATGTGTCTATTAATTGGAAAGGTATTAAAATCAATATTCTCGATACTCCTGGTCACTCTGATTTCGGTGGCGAGGTAGAGCGTGTACTCAATATGGCGGACGGCTGTCTGCTTCTTGTCGACGCTTTCGAGGGTCCTATGCCTCAGACTCGTTTTGTGCTGCAGAAGGCTTTGCAGTTGGGTTTGAAGCCTATCGTTGTAGTTAATAAGGTGGATAAGCCTAACTGCCGTCCTGAGGAAGTTTACGAGATGGTGTTCGACCTGATGTGCGACCTCAACGCTACTGAGGAACAGCTCGACTTCCCTGTAGTCTATGGCTCTGCCAAGAATGGCTGGATGGCTGAAGACTGGAAGACTCCTACTGACAACATTGACTATCTGCTCGATAAGATTGTAGAGGTCATTCCAGCTCCTAAACAGTTGGAGGGTACACCTCAGCTTCTCATCACCTCTTTGGATTACAGCTCTTATACGGGTCGTATTGCAGTGGGCCGCGTACACCGTGGTACTTTGAAGGATGGTATGAATATCACTATCTGCCATCGCGACGGAACTCAGGAGAAGACTAAGATCAAGGAACTTCACACTTTCGAAGGTATGGGACACCAGAAGACCGACCATGTGGATTCAGGTGATATCTGTGCCGTTGTCGGTCTGGAGAAGTTCGAGATTGGCGATACCATCTGCGACTTCGAGAATCCTGAGCCTCTTCCTCCTATTGCTGTCGATGAGCCTACCATGAGTATGCTCTTCACCATCAACGACTCACCTTTCTTCGGTAAGGAAGGCAAGTTCTGTACCTCCCGTCACATTCAGGACCGTCTGAACAAGGAGTTGGAGAAGAACCTTGCCCTTCGTGTTCAGCCTTACGAGGATACTACTGATAAGTGGATTGTCAGCGGACGTGGTGTGCTCCATCTCTCTGTGCTTATCGAGACAATGCGTCGCGAGGGCTATGAGCTTCAGGTAGGTCAGCCACAGGTTATCTATAAGGAGATCGACGGTGTGAAATGTGAGCCTGTAGAGGAGTTGACCATCAATGTTCCAGAGGAGTTTGCCTCTAAGATGATTGATATGGTGACACGTCGTAAGGGCGATATGACCTCTATGCTCAACATGGGTGACCGTGTGGATATCGAGTTCGATATTCCTTCACGTGGTATCATCGGTCTTCGTACCAATGTGCTGACAGCTTCGCAGGGCGAGGCCATTATGGCACACCGCTTCAAGGAGTATCAGCCTTATAAGGGCGAGATCAGCCGCCGTAGCAACGGTAGCATGATAGCTCTGGAGACAGGTACCGCCTATGCTTATGCCATTGATAAGCTGCAGGATCGTGGTAAGTTCTTCATCGACCCTGGTGAGGAGGTTTATGCAGGCCAGGTAGTGGGCGAGCATGTTCACGAAAACGACTTGGTCATCAATGTTACTAAGGCCAAGCAGTTGACCAACGTACGTGCGTCTGGTTCTGATGACAAGGCTCGCGTGATTCCTAAGACCGTGATGAGTCTTGAGGAATGCCTTGAGTACATCCGCGAGGACGAGTATGTGGAGGTCACACCAAAGAACATGCGTATGCGCAAGGTTATCCTTGACCACTTGGAGCGTAAGCGCAGCAACAAAGATTAAGCTATAGCTTTAATATAAATGGAGTTAAAAAATCCTCTTGAAGTCAGCCTTGGTTGACCAAGGAGGATTTTTTTCTTTTCGCTAAAACATGTCCGTATGATGAAGGTGTTTTCGTTTTTCAGGAAGTTTGCTTTGCCCTGTTCCCTTGTCTTGGGTGCCTTGGGGTATTTGATTTTTGCCAATGTTCCTTTCTTGCAGCCATTGGGTGACGCGGTGGGTCCACGCCTTGTTGAACTCATGCCGGTGGTTCTCTTTGCTCTTCTGTATGTTACCTTCTGCAAGATAGAGATTAAGGAGATGAAGCCTAAGATGTGGCATTTCGTGTTGCAGCTCATCCGCACTTCCTTGGCATTGCTGATGGTGATAGCCATCTCTCTTTTTGGTAAGAATTATGAGACGAAGGTCATCCTCGAAGGAGCCTTTATTTGTTTCATCTGTCCTACGGCAGCTGCCGTGGCGGTAGTGACCGAGAAGTTGGGAGGCAGCATAGGTTCCCTCACCACCTATACCGTGATAGCCAATATTTTCACAATGATTATTATTCCTTCTCTTTTCCCGATGGTAGAGAAGGGAGCCGATGTGTCATTTCTCTATATGAGTATGATGGTGTTCCGCAATGTCACCACCGTGCTGGTGGTTCCCTTGTTGTTTGCCCTGCTGAGTCGCAAGTTCCTGCCCCGTTTTGTTGATAAGGTGAAGAGTGTGAAAGACTTGGGATTCTATATGTGGTGTTTCAACCTGACGATTCTGATGGGCGAGACAGTACGCAATATTCTGCATGCCACGGTTTCCGGCAGGATACTTGCCTTGTTGCTCTTCGTGCCGCTGCTTGTTTGCCTCATCCAGTTTGCCATAGGTAAGGCTGTGGGGCGCCATTGGGATGCGAACATCAGTGGCGGTCAGGCTTTGGGTCAGAAGAATACGATTGTGGGTATCTGGCTCACCCTTACATTCCTCAATCCGCTTGCTGCCGTGGCTCCTGGTGCTTACGTGGTGTGGCAAAACTTAGTCAACGGTTGGCAACTATGGTATAAAGAGAAGTATGGTCACCTGAAATGGTGATGGGGTTATCAAAAAGAGTTATTGTCGAACAGTTAGCTTATAACCCTGAGTAAGGTAACTGTAATCCACAGATTAGTTATATGAGGTCTTCGGTTTTATTACCTCCTATAACCGCACATCAACTGTTGTGCGGCTGCATATCAATTGTTGTGTAGTCTTCCGACAGTTGTTGTACTCCTTTCCATCAGTAGTTGTGCAGAGTCTTCGGTCTTTGTTAGCAATATGGTCTTTGATTGTTAGCCATTGAATCAAGTTTTGTATTTCTTTTGTTTTTTGCTGCATATTTTTCTCTTTAGAGGTATGAAATAGATCGAAATCTTTACAGTTTCGTGTTTTATAGTGTTTTTCGATGATAATCCACCATGAAAAGACGATAATCCACATATGAAAAACCATTTATCACTACTTTTGCCGCAGCTTTTCAATATACAAACAAGAGATAACTAATAATTAAAACATTCATCAAAAAACTAAATCATGTACAGAATGACAAAACGTTTATGCCGCATGATGCTTGTATTGTTGGGCTTGATTGTTGCTTGCCCGTCAATATGTGTGGCAGCTCAAACCGTAGTGGCATCATGGGGCTTCTCACAAGGATGGGAAGCATCGAGTAATGGAAGTGTAGTAACTTATACACCAGATGGTAGTGGGTGGACTGCACTTACAAATACCGCATGGAAAACTAAGCAACCCGTATTTTTGCCAAATACTTGTAATGGTGTTTTGGATCAGTACAAACTTACGCTGAAGACCAGTGATGGAAAGTGGGAGGTGAAGCAAAGCAAAGATAGTTACTTGTTGCGCCTTAACACAGCATCTATCAATAAGTTTACCTCCAAGGCCGACTATCATGATGCTTCTAAGCACGATCAATACTTTGAAGTGAACTTTCCGACAGTAAGTCTTCATAATGTGAAGTTGAACTTCTCGATAGGGGATGGGTCGAGTAGTTCTACACCCTTTGGCGTAGCTTATTCAGTGGATGAAGGAGTCACATGGAAAATTCTCGACGACTATGTGAGTGGAAGCCATTGGAATACCTATGTAGATGCGAAATATGACCTCGATGCTGATGATAAGGAGAGCGTGATAGTTCGTCTTTTCATTACCAAAGCAACGAAAAACAGTAACTACAATCTGAAATACGTGAATATTCTTGCCGATGACCATGAGGCTCCAAAGTTTCAAACAAGTCGTCCTGCTGATATGCAGACTCATGTAGCTACGAAAGGTTTTATAGTAATCGACTTCAATGAGAGTGTGCAACTGGCAGAGGGTGCGATGGCAAAACTCACTAACGTTGCAACCAATAAGACGACAGCGATAGAACCCATTGTTAATGGTAATAGCTTGCGTTTTGCCTATTCTTCGCTTGCTAAGAGTAGTACGTATCGTTTTGAGTTGCCTGGGAATACAGTTATTGACCTTTCTGGTAATGTAAGCGGAGAAGCCGTAAAGTTCAGCTTTACCACAGCAGATACCGATCCTATTGCAGCTCCTGTTATTGAGAGTAAAAACCACTTATGGTATAACAAACCTGCTGGTTATTGGGAGGAAGCACTCCCATTGGGAAATGGTCGTCTTGGTGTTATGCATTCGGGTAGTGTAGCTTGTGACACACTGCAACTCAATGAAGACACCTTCTGGGATCAGGGACCTAACACCAATTACAATTCCCATGCACTGGGAGTGTTGAAGCAAGTACAACAAGGTATTTTCAATAAAGATTATGCTTCGGTGCAGAATCTTGCTATCACCAATTGGATGTCACAAGGGTCTCATGGAGCAAGCTATCGTGCGGGTGGTGTGATGCTTATCGGATTCCCTGGTCAGCGCTTCGATGATATGGAAGGAGCCCAAACCGAGAATGCTGTTGATGCACAGGGCTATGTACGCTATTTGGACATGAATACAGCCACGAGTCATGTGGAATATCATATAAAGAATGTGGGATATAAGCGCACGGTGTTCACATCGTTTAAAGATAATGTGACGGTAGTACGTCTTGAGGCCGACCAGGCAGGAAAACTCGATTTCAACGTATCTTATGCAGGTTGTAACAAGACGAATATCGAAAAACTTATTTCCAACGAACTGTATGACCGTCGTACCATCAAGGCAGTGATGGGTCCAGCTCGCAACCAATGCGAAAATGTGGATAACAAGTTGCAACTCTGTACATATATTCGTGTGATAGATTGTGATGGTAGTATCGATGACGACCTGACTACTATCTATGGACAAGGTACGGCAGGTGCTGCAACCAATGCTCCCCGATTGAATATCACAGGAGCCACCCATGCTACCATCATTATATCGCAGGCAACAAACTTCAAAAAGTACAATGATGTGAGTGGTGATGCAAACGCTGCAGCTCTCACCTATTTGCAGGATTACGAGGCAAGTGGGAAGGATTATGCTACGACACTGGCCGACCACAAAGCTATATATAAGAATCAGTTTGACCGAGTAGACCTTACTCTCCAAGGCAATGCAGTACAAGAGGCTAAGGATACAGAACTTCGCATCAAGGAATTTCACAAAACGTCCGATCCGCAGCTTGCTGCTAACTACTTCCAGTTTGGGCGTTATCTTCTTATTTCCTCTTCGCAGCCAGGTACGCAACCTGCCAACTTGCAGGGAATATGGAATCCTGATGCACGCCAATACCCTGCCTGGGATTCCAAATATACCTCTAACATCAATGTGGAGATGAATTACTGGCCTGCAGAGGTTACTAACCTTGCAGAATGCCATGAGCCATTTGTAGAGATGGTGAAAGATGTAAGTGTGACAGGAGCCGAAACCGCACAAAAGATGTATGGCGCACGTGGATGGGCACTGCATCATAACACCGATATTTGGCGTACTACGGGTGCTGTAGATAATGGTACGGTAGGAGTATGGCCAACCTGTAATGCTTGGTTCTGTTCACATTTGTGGGAACGTTACCTTTTCTCTGGAGACAAACAGTATCTTGCTGAGGTGTATCCATTGATGAAAGGCGCTGCCGAGTTCTTCCAGGATTTTCTTGTGAAAGATCCCGAAACAGGTTATATGGTAGTCTGTCCAAGCAACTCTCCAGAAAACCATCCAGGCATTGGCAAATTCACCAAGAGTGATGGAAACACGGCAAGTATAGCTCTTTTTGGTGGTGTGGCAATGGATAATGAAATGGTGTACGACCTCTTGAAGAATACGGCTCTTGCAGCTCGTGCTTTGAATAAAGATATCTCTTTTGCTGATGCCCTCGATGATTTGAAATCGAAGATTACCCCATGGAGAATAGGTAAGTACGGACAGGTGCAGGAATGGCAGGAAGACTGGGATAAGGAAACGTCATCCCATCGTCATCTCTCACATCTCTGGGGTGCCTATCCTGGCAATCAGGTATCTCCTTACGAGAATCCTACGCTCTATCAGGCTGTTCTTAAGAGTCTTATAGGACGTGGAGATGCAGCTCGTGGCTGGTCCATGGGATGGAAAGAGGCCATGTGGGCTCGTATGCTTGATGGCGACCATGCCATGAAGATTCTGAAAAATCAGCTTGTTTTGCTCGATCCTAATGTCACTATAGCTTCTTCGGATGGAGGATCTTACGCCAATATGTTTGATGCTCACCCTCCATTCCAGATTGATGGCAACTTCGGTGCTACTGCTGCCATTGCTGAGATGCTTGTACAGTCGCATGCGGGATTCTTGCACATCCTTCCTGCCTTGCCTTCTGAATGGAAAGCTGGTGGTGAGGTTAAGGGCCTTCGTTCACGTGGTGGATTTGTGGTGACCGACCTTCAATGGGCTGATGGTAAAATTGTGAAGTTGACGATTAAGTCTACCATTGGCGGAAATCTTCGCCTGCGTTCAGCATCACCTCTTTACAAGACCGGTGGTGTTGCTCTTAAGACAGCAGAAGGTAATAATACCAATGTGTTGATGCAGCCTTATGGAATGCCAGAACCTATCGTGAAAGATAAGAGTAAGATTCCTGCAACCCTGCTTGAAGATACCTATCTCTATGATATCCCAACTCGGGCTGGAGAGGAAATCATGCTTGTGAGTAGCACTACAGGTATTGTAGATGTATCAGTCGATAAGCCTTTTCCTGGTAACCGTCATGCCTGCTATAACCTCAGCGGTCAGCAAGTAGACAAAAGTTATCATGGTATTGTGATAAAAGATGGGATTAAATATGTGCAGTAAAGCAAAGATAAGGGTCTCGTGCAATACGTCACATATTTGATGGCTAAGTAAGCTACTTATCTATCATATAGGGAGGATGCTTCAAAGAATAATGGCTTTGAAACATCCTCCCTTCTCTTTTGATGCTTAATGTTGGTATAGCTGCGGATAGTTCAGTCCATTCTTATTTCGGATGGAGTTACTCCCATGGCTTTTTTAAAGCAACGGCTAAAATATTTAGGATCAGAGAAACCGCAACGATAGGCTACTTCTGATACGTTGAGGCTCTTTTTTTCAAGGAGCATTTGGCGAGCTGCGTTCAATCGGATGTCAAGAATGAAGTTGTTGGGGGTGCAGTCCAACTCTTTCTTCATAATTATATATAAAGAGGAGCGACTCGTACACATTTCCTTGGCAATGAAATCTACATTCAGGTCGGCGTCGGATAAGTGTTCGAGGACAATTTTTTCCACTTTAGATCTGAAGGTAGATGACTCGATGGAATCTGTGTTTGCGGGTTCTTTAGCATTGTGGTCTATCATGTCTGCCACTCTCACCTTGATGTATTCCATCTTTTCGCCAGCAGAGAGTTTCAGAGTTTTTATCTCATTCTGCAATCGCTGTATGTATCTATATAGTCTGAATGAAAGTACGCATGCAATAAGTATGAGTCCTCCATAAAGCATCCAGGCTATAGGACGTTCGTTGAAATAAGGAGTGCGGTGAATAGTGACAAATGTCTCATTGTCACACCAGATTCCGTCTCCGTTAGTCGACTTGATCTTTAGGCGGAATGTACCTGCAGGGATGTTAGAGAGATTAATATGGTTCTCGGTTGTATACATCCAGTGGGTATCTACACCTTCAAGCATATATGCATATTGTATATGCTCATTCTTGTTAAGATCGATGGCAGCAAACGAAATTCTCAGACTTTTCTCTTGGGGCGATAGTTCTATATGAGAAGGAACGTCAAAAAGTATTTTGGGCACGAAGTTACTTTTTCTTATAGTCTTTTCATTGATAGTCAATGCGCCTTGTGTTGTACCGAAGAATATCGTATGGCTTTCTGAGACGTAGAGAGGTTTTGCTTCAGAGAAGGAGAAATGGCCCGTGAAGAGACTTTCTGAATAGTTGGTGAACGAACGTTTCTTGGGGTTATACTTCATCAGGCAGTATTCTGATACCAGCCATATCATGCCTTGTGCGTCCTCACACATGTTGAGTACCACGTCAGACATCATACCATTTTCGGTCGTTAGTGCAGAAAATTTGAGATGATGAGTGTGAAGGCTTTCCTTTTCTATTATATTTAAGCCCCCGCCATAAGTTGCTACATATATCGTTCCGTCGTTAGAACGTAGTAGTGCCATAGCTTGATTGTTGCTGATAGACAGAGGGTCGGCAGGTATTCGCTTGTTTTGTAAAAACCGAATCTTTTGTACATTTTTATCTATATGAGCAGTAAAGATACCATGATTGGTGGCAAGTAGTAATGTACTGTCTGGAGTCAGAAGCATGTCGTATATGGAATTTGCCTCCTTGGGGAATTGTAAACCATGATTTCTATTGATGAACTTAGGACTGTCGCTCCACGGATTCTCGATAATGTTGAGTCCACCATTGAATGTTCCCACGAGGATTCTGCCTGATGGGTCTTCTTTTATAGCATACACAT
The DNA here is from genome assembly GCF_009495355.1 of Segatella copri. Classification (GTDB taxonomy): domain Bacteria; phylum Bacteroidota; class Bacteroidia; order Bacteroidales; family Bacteroidaceae; genus Prevotella. Next base: position 8,342 of record NZ_VZAD01000042.1, on the reverse strand, counting down.
TGTTGCAACTGATGCTGTTAGAGTTGGCTTTCTGAGTAAATGACTTTACAGAGAAACTTCCGTCTTTTGATACTCTTAGTCTGAGAAGTCCGTTAGGCTTTGTGCCAATCCATAGAAAACCATGTGAGTCTTGCAACATGGAATACACACTTGCACCGAATGACATTCTTGTCTTCGATATATTCCCATTCTTGGTAAGGTAGCCTATTGGTAAGCCCTTTGTGGTACATATCCTGACGAAACCATTCTTGTCGGCTATGAATATGCGGTTTCCTTTGTCGCAGAACAAGGATCGTATCACCTCCTCTCCATGATGGCTAAACTTGGTAGGACCTACTTTTTCCTTTCCGAAAATGAGTCGATCGAGTCCTCGGTGGGTGTATATCCAATAGCCTCCTTGTCTGTCTTTATACAATATGCGTGTTTCTATATCCTTGTATTCGGGTAGAGAACTGATGATTGCTGTCTGTTGTGGGGTGGGGCGAAAGCGATCACCTTTGTCTGTCTTCTTGTTTTTTAGTGCAACAAACTTCTTTTCGTTAGTCTTGAATAGATAATAACCGTCGGGGCACTTGCATAGGATGTCTCCTCCTTTCGTTTCGCGAATAAAGTAGATGCGATTAGTGATTAGTGGACAATTATCTCCCTGTCTGGCCTTGAAATTGGAAAAGGAGTATCCATCGTATCGGCTCAGTCCGTTCCATGAACTAATCCATATATAGCCTTTACTATCTTGAGTGACGCAAGTGATGAGGCTTTGGGGTAGTCCGTCGCTTTCTGTAAAATGCTTTATGCTTGTCGATGCGTTTACATCAACAAGCATAAGTGAAAGGATAAGCGTAATAAAAAATATATGTATTCTCATGTTTTTTTGTGTTTCCATTTTGGTGTCGCAAGTTTAGAAGTTGTTGTTAAAGAAGATATCTAACTTCCACATTTGCGAAAGATGTGTTTATGATTATAACACAAGAAGTCTACTCATGGTTCTTTGGAAAGGTTGTGCCCAATGGAAGTGTTTATTCCTGAGTAGGATAAATGAGGTTTTCTTCCTTGATGCAGTTGAGTACTTCCTGCAAGTATTTCCTTGACTCATATTTTGCCATAGGAAGGTCGTGGAGCAGATAGTTGCCGCAGTCTTTTGCAGCCTGACCGGGAATCTCTCCCTCAAAGTCGGCAATGAACTTAAAGGTGCGCTTCATCAACTCTACGATGTCCTTGCTCTCCAGGTCGCCACGTATCAGCAGGTAGTTGCCTGTAAGGCAACCCATTGGTCCCCAATAGATAATACGGTCTTTCCACTCTTCGTCATTGCGAAGATAAGTAGCAGCCAGATGCTCTATGGTATGAATGGCACCATTGTGCAGACAGGGTTCCTGGTTGGGAACCTTCATGCGGATGTCGAAGGTGGTTACTGTTTCTCCGCCTACCTCGTCTTTGCGGCTGACGTAGATGCCGCGGAGCAATTTGTTGTGATTGATAGTGAAACTGGGTATCTTGTTCATTTCTTTTTAATGTTTGGTATTTAATGTTTAGTGTTTAATTTCAAGTCCACAAAGGCATCTGTCTTAACTCCTTAGCTCCTTAGCTTCAGAAAAATCTTCTTATAATCTTTCCAGGAAAGCCTTGGTGACTTGGAAGGAACCTTCAGCCATTTTGGCCCAGAAGTCGAAGTACTGCTGAGCCTTGGTGTCCTTGAGAGGCACATCGCTGATGATGCGGAAGGAGATGAAGGGAGTCTGATAGATATGGCAGGTCTGAGCGATGGAACAGCTTTCCATATCCACAGCCATAGCCTGTGGAAAATGGTCGAGGATAGAGCGCATCTTCTCCTTGCTGTCTACAAACCACTCGCCGCTGACTATCTGTCCGGCATGAATCTTAGGGTGGATGTTGCCCGGATCGTCATTGACAGAGAGTGCTTTCTCTACATATTCAGATGGTGTGGCAAAGGTGGCAGGCATACCGAGAATCTGTCCGAAGGCACATTCCTCACCACAGTAGGCGTCATGGTAGACACATTCGGTAGAGACCACTACCTCTGTAACGTTGAGGCTGATGTCGGCTCCACCAGCCACACCCGTCGAGATGACGAGGTCGGGATGATAGCCGTCTATCATCTCTACGGCACCTATGGCACTGTTCACCTTTCCTATGCCGCATTGTTGCATGATGACTTCGTTGCCTCCGATGGTGCCTGTCACGAAGTCTTTATGGTTCCTGTGCTCAGTCTTGCTGTCGCTGAGCAGCGTCTTGAGTTGCGCGAACTCCTTGTCCATCGCAACGATAATTCCTATTTTCATACTGTAAAAATGCTATTTGGAACAAATTAGGATGCAAAAATACAAAAAATATCTTATCTGTGGCATTCCTTATAAGAGAAAATTACTATCTTTGCACGAGAAAATATAAACGTTTATATAAGATAATGAAATTTTTGAAGAAATATCTGCTTGACATTTTAGCAGTGGTCATGTTTGCGGTTATCTCTTTCGTGTATTTTATGCCAGCCGACATAGATGGCCGCATCCTGTATCGTCATGATGCCTCAGCCGGTGTGGGCGCAGGACAGGAGAGATCGCAGTTCGAGAAGAAAACCGGTGAGGAAACACGTTGGACCAACTCCATCTTCGGAGGTATGCCGACCTATCAGATGGCACCTTCCTATAAGAGTGGTGTGGTGCTGAAACAGGCTTCCAACTTCTATCATCTGTGGTTGCCCGAAAATGTGTGGTATGTCTTTGCCTATCTCTTAGGATTCTATATCCTGCTGAGGGCTTTCGATTTCCGACAGTCGTTGGCAGCCTTGGGTTCCATCATCTGGGCATTCTCGTCCTACTTCTTTATCATCATTGCGGCAGGACATATCTGGAAGGTCATGGCTTTGGCCTATCTGCCTCCGATGATAGCCGGTATCGTGTTGGCTTACAGGGGAAAATACCTTTGGGGTCTGCTCGTTACCGCCATTTTTACCGCCTTCGAGGTCTATGCCAACCATGTGCAGATGACCTATTATTACCTCTTTATCATCCTCTTCATGGTGATTGCCTTCTTGGTGGATGCCATCCGCAAGAAGGAGATGGTACGTTTCGGCAAGGCTACAGCGGTTTGCTTCGCCGGTGCTGCCATAGGTATCTGTCTCAATCTGTCCAACCTGTATCATACATGGCAGTATGGGCAGGAGACCATGCGAGGAAAGAGTGAGTTGGTAAAGAAGAATGCTGCCAATCAGACCGACAGCGGACTTGACCGCGACTATATCACACAGTGGAGTTATGGTATCGACGAAACCTGGACGCTCCTCATCCCTAATGCCAAGGGCGGAGCCTCTGTGCCTTTGAGCCAGAGCCAGACAGCCATGGAGAAAGCCGATCCCAACTTCATGCAGGTATATCAGCAGTTGGGCCAGTACTGGGGCGACCAGCCAGGTACCAGTGGCCCGGTATATGTAGGAGCCTTTGTGATGATGCTCTTCATTCTGGGACTCTTTATCGTGAAGGGTCCTATGAAGTGGGCACTCTTGGCAGCCACCATTCTGAGTATTTTCCTCTCTTGGGGTAGGAACTTCATGCCGTTTACTGATTTCTTCCTCGACTACGTGCCGATGTATGCCAAGTTCCGAACCGTGGCTTCCATCCTCGTGATAGCCGAGTTTACCATTCCTCTTCTGGCCATGATGGCATTGAAGCGCATTGTGGATGAGCCCGAGCTGCTTGCCAAGAAGATGAAGCTCGTATACGTCAGCTTCGGACTGACAGCCGGTTTCTGTGCCCTTTTTGCCTTGATGCCTGGCACTTTCTTCAGCGACTTTGTGTCGGCTGGCGAGTATCATGCCCTGCAGCAGATTCCTGAGGAGTATCGCATACCATTGATGAGCAATCTGACAGAGATGCGGCAGGCAGTCTTCTCTGCCGACTGTTGGCGCTCGTTCTGGATCATCGTCATCGGTACAGCCTTCCTCTTCCTTTACAAGATGAGAAAAGTGGGTGCCGAGGTGATGATAGCCGGTATTGCCATCCTGTGCCTCGTAGACATGTGGTTGGTCAACAAGCGTTACCTTTACGACGATATGTTTGTGGAGCAGACCGTACGCAATGCTCCTCAGCGCATGACCGAGACCGACAAACTTATCCTGCGCGACAAGTCGCTCGACTACCGTGTGCTCAATCTCGCATCGAATACTTTCAATGAGAACGAGACCTCTTACTATCACAAGAGTATCGGAGGCTATAGCGCTGCCAAGCTGCGCCGCTATCAGGAGATGATAGATGCCTATATCGCCAACGAGAAGAACAAGGTATGGAACAGCGTGGCTGAGGCTGGAGGCGATATGACCAAGGTGAAGGGCGACAGCCTCTTCCCTGTGCTCAATATGCTCAACACCAAGTATTTCATTATGCCTCTGCAGGCAGGACAGACGGTGCCTGTGCAGAACCTTTATGCCTACGGCAACGCATGGTTTGTTGACAAGGTGAACTATGTGAACAATGCCAACGAGGAGATAGCCGGTGTGGGCAAGTACAACCTGCGTCATGAGGCTGTGGCTGATGCCAAGTTCAAGGAGCAGTTGGGACAGAGTGTTCCTCAGGACGATACATCTATTGTCAGACTGACACAATACAAACCCAACAATCTGGTCTACGAGGTCAACTCCAACAAGGGTGGAGTCGTGGTGTTCTCTGAGATCTACTATCCCGGATGGACAGCCACTGTCGACGGACAGACCGCAGAACTGGGACGTGTGAACTATATTCTCCGTGCCCTTCAGGTGAAGCCTGGCAAGCATACGGTGGTGCTCGACTTCCATCCCGCTTCGCTCCGTAAGACCGAGACGGTGGCTTATGTAGGGTATGGCATCCTCGTACTCCTTATTATAATAGGTATAGTAGTGGAGATGAAGAAGAGAAAGAAGGAAGATGCTGTTTAGGACAGAGGTAGATATAGCGAAGGCCGACTTCGAGATACAGCCGGCAGAGCGTATGCTCTTTGTGGGCAGTTGCTTTGCCGACCGCTTGGGGCATCGCTTCGTGGAGAACCGCTTCCGGGCTACGGTCAATCCCTTTGGGGTGATGTACAATCCGGCAAGCATCCTGCATACGGTAGAGAAAAGTCTGCAGGTCAGTCCGCGCGTGGCGGTCTTCACCTTAGGCACCAACCATGTCTATGTGCTCAAGGAGACGGGCGAGATAGTGGACAATTGCCAGAAGCGGCCGCAACGCCTTTTCGATGAGCGCGAGCTTTCGGTAGACGAGTGTGCCGATTACCTGCAGCAGGCTGTCGACTTGCTGAAGGATGCCAGGCAGAAGAGCGGGCAGAGTGGGGAAGACCTGAAGGTCGTCATCACCGTGAGTCCCATCCGATACGCCAAGTATGGTTTTCATGGCAGCCAGCTCTCCAAGGCCACCCTGCTGCTTGCCGCCGACCGGTTGGTGAGGCAGAATCCAGGCATCGTGAGCTATTTCCCAGCCTATGAGCTGATGAACGACGAGCTGCGCGACTACCGTTTCTACGAGGAAGACATGCTCCATCCTTCCAGTCAGGCGGTGGAGTTTATCTGGCAGCGCTTCCGTGCCGCCTATTTCGGCAGGGCTGCAGAACAGTTCCTCGAAGACTGGCGCCCCATTCGAGAGGCTCACGGTCATAAGCCCTTCCATCCCGACAGCGAGGCGCATCAGCGCTTCCTTGCCAAGACGGAGGAAATGGAAAGAAGATTTAATGAGAAATATTTTAATTCATAGAATATGACATATACTATTGAAAAGGTAACCACACTGATAGGTGCGCGTCGTTATGGTGATAGAGACGGCAATGTAGGATTTATCCTTACCGACAGCCGTTCGCTCTGTTTTCCGGAGGAAACTCTGTTTTTCGCTCTCAAGTCAGAGCGTAATGACGGTCACAACTATATTCCAGAGTTGTATCGCCGTGGTGTTAGAAATTTCGTAGTTTCCCAGGTACCTAAGGGATATGCCTCCGATTATCCAGAGGCCAACTTCCTCAAGGTGGTCAACACGTTGGAGGCTCTCCAGCGCCTGGCAGAACGTCATCGTGATGAGTTCAACATTCCTATTGTGGGCATTACGGGTTCCAATGGCAAGACGATGGTCAAGGAGTGGCTCCATCAGCTGCTCTCGCCCAGCATGTTTGTCACACGAAGCCCACGCAGCTACAATTCCCAGATAGGTGTGCCCCTCTCAGTATGGTTGCTCAACGAGCAGACTCAGGTGGGAGTCTTCGAGGCTGGTATCAGTCAGCCCGGCGAGATGTTGGCGCTTCGCGACATCATCCAGCCCACCATTGCTGTGCTTACCTACTTGGGCGCAGCCCATCAGGAGAACTTCGAGTCGTTGGAGGCAAAGTGCCGTGAGAAGATCATCCTCTTCCACGATGCCGATACCATCGTCTATAATGGCGACGACAAGACGGTGAGCGGAGTGGTCAACGAGTATAAGGACTATAAGGGCGAGAAGCTCTTCTGGTCGTTCCGTGACACTAAGGCTCCTTTCTTTGTGAAGAATGTGGAGAAGAAGGGCAACCTCTCTATCATCACCTATATATATAAAGGTGAGGAAGACAGTTATTCGCTGCCTTTCATCGATGAGGCTTCCGTCACCAACTCTATCATTGCCGCTGTCGTCTCACGCCGCCTGGGTCTTTCGGCCGAGGAACTCGACAAGCGCATGGCATTGCTCGAGCCTGTCGCCATGCGATTGGAGGTGAAGGAGGGACAGCATGGCTGCACCCTTATCAACGACAGCTACAACTCGGATATCAACTCGCTCGACATCGCGCTCGATTTCATGAGCCGCCGTCCCGACCATAAAGGCCGCCGACATACCTTGATACTGAGCGATATCTTCCAGAGTGGAGAGTCGGCAAAGGACCTGTATCACGAGGTGAGCGATCTTTGTCGCAAGCGTGGTGTGGTCAAGTTTATCGGCATCGGTCCTCAGCTCTGCTCACAGAGCGATGAGATTCAGATATCAGAGAAGTTCTTCTTCAGCAATGTGGAGGAGTTTATCGACAGCGAGGTGTTCAAGTCTTTGCGCGATGAGGTCATCCTGCTCAAGGGCGCACGTCAGTTTGGTTTCGACCAGCTCACCGAGCTCTTGGTACGCAAGGTGCATGAGACCACGCTCGAGGTGAACCTCAATGCTGTGGTAGCCAACCTGAACTACTATCGCTCGTTTATGAAGCCCGAGACCAAGTTGGTCTGCATGATCAAGGCCGACGGCTATGGAGCGGGAGCAGTGGAAATAGCCAAGACCCTGCAGGATCACCGTGTGGACTATCTTGCCGTGGCTGTTGCCGATGAAGGTGTGACGCTTCGCAAGAACGGTATCACCAGCAATATCATGATCATGAATCCAGAGATGACCGCCTTCAAGACCATGTTCGATTATGATCTTGAGCCCGAGGTTTACTCTTTCCGTCTGCTCGACGCCCTTATCAAGGCTGCCGAGAAGGAGGGAGTCACTGGTTTCCCTGTGCATATCAAGTTGGATACCGGCATGCACCGCCTGGGCTTCGATCCCGAGAACGATATGGAGGAGCTGATAGGCAGACTGAAACATCAGAACGCCATCATCCCTCGCAGCGTGTTCTCTCACTTCGTGGGAAGCGATGATGACAGCTTCGATACGTTCTCTGCCCATCAGTTCGAGCTCTTCGACAAGGGCAGCAAGCAGCTGCAGGCTGCCTTCGACCATAAGATATTGCGTCATATCTGCAATTCGGCGGGTATTGAGCATTTCCCAGAGCGCCAGTTGGATATGTGCCGTTTAGGATTGGGACTCTATGGCATAAACTCTTGCAACAATGAGACCATCAACTGCGTGAGCACGCTGAAGACCACCATCCTGCAGATGCACCACATCAAGGCTGGTGAGAGCGTGGGTTATAGCCGCAAGACGATTCTGGACAAGGACAGCGTCATCGCTGCCATCCCTATCGGCTATGCCGATGGCTTGAACCGCCGTTTGGGCAACCGTCATGCCTTCTGTCTTGTCAACGGACAAAAGGCAGAGTATGTAGGCAACATCTGTATGGATGTGGCGATGATCGATGTGACGGGCATCGACTGCAAGGAGGGCGACAGCGTGGAGATCTTTGGTGAACATCTGCCTGTCCAGACTCTCAGCGATATCCTGGAGACCATTCCTTACGAGGTGCTGACCACCATCAGCAATCGTGTGAAGAGGGTATATTATCAGGATTAACTTCCCCATTTGCGAAAGTAGAATAAGGTATAAAAAGGTTGAGGAGCATGTCGAAAGGCATGCTCCTTTTTTGTGTGTCGGGCATGACACTAACCTAACTGGTTTAACTCCAGTCGCAGGTATTTA
>NZ_VZAD01000075.1 GCF_009495355.1 Segatella copri | reverse complement strand
CGCATAGCAACCCAAAACAAAATCATTGAGGACTTTAAAAAACTAAAGTCTGCGATTATAGAAAAGTTATACTCTGAAATTCAAGGAAAAGAATACTCGTATAGACAATTGTTTGATGTTGTAAATGAACGCAATAAACAAATGGAATATTCAAATATCCTTTCTGCAAGCCAAGAAAAAGGCATGATAAATAGAGATGACCTAAATTTAGATATTCAATTTGAACGTAGTAATATCAATACTTACAAGATTGTAAGAGCTGGTGATTATGTTATTCATTTGCGTTCCTTTCAAGGAGGTTTTGCTTTTTCGGACAAATCGGGTGTATGTAGTCCTGCATATACAATTCTTCGTCCAAATAGCTTTTTAGAATATAGCTACTTATCCAATTATTTCACTTCTCAAAGATTTATAAAGTCTTTGATAATTGTGACATATGGCATTCGTGATGGGCGTTCTATAAATGTAGATGAGTGGCTCAGTATGAAGATAACTATTCCGTCAAAAGAACACCAGCAATATATAGTAAAAATGATTGGGAGTTTTGACAGAAAAATCGAAAGCGAAGAAGCTTATACTATTCATTTGTCAAAACAAAAACAATATATACTTCGCCAGATGTTCATATAAAGCATCTGGCGAAGCCAGTATCTTATATAATACCAAACTCTCTTAGTTGCTTTTTGCTTATGGTTGGACTCTCTTTTACGGTATTGATAATCAGTTCCATCATTTCTGCATCGGAGATAACCCCACGATAAGTATTTTTATTGAATTTACTTCTCTTGGCCACAATAATCTTTGAGCAGTTGATAAACGAGTTGTGCTCCAAAAATGAAAATTGTTCAACTGTTACAGGTAGCTGATAGTCTGTAACTGACGTTGGCAAATTATAATTGATGTTTGAGTTTATTACTAAACCACCAATAACATTTCCTTCATTATCAAAACCAAGGATGATGAAGAATTTATTGCGGGAAGTATCTCCTGCTTTGGGAGTAATACCATTATTTGAATCAAGATTGAGGAAGTGAACATCACCGATGTTAAGACTATCTTGGGCTAACTTGTCAGCCATAGTCCCCAATAATTCTCCGAGTTTCGTCATGATAATGCAGCCTCCACCAACAGATTATCCTTAATATATTCTATCATATCATCGGATGCCATACCATCTTTTGCCATACCAATAATATCCATGACTTTACGCCCTTGTTGGGCATAAGCACGCTTCCATTCTTCGCCATGTGATTTTGCACGTAACTCACCGTATGGAAGATTTACATTCTCGAAGATAGACTTATCCAAAGCTTCAATATCAGCTTTTGACAGGTATTCATCGTCTGCCTGTCGCTTGGCTTCAAGCATATAATAAGCATCATCAGTTCCTTTAGAAACGCAATTGTCTATCATTGCTTGCAATTCTTTATCACACTGAGGATCGCCTTTTATACAATTATAAAGGACAGAAGGTACAGGTCCATCTGGCAATGCACAGAATTCGTCAGAAACCATAGGAAAGCCATATTTTGCTAAATATGAAATATTAGCAAAATATATAACCTTGAATACATGGTAGTAGTCTAACCCTTTTGTTTTATTCAAGATATATAATACAATCTCTGTCAGTTTCTGTTTATCGAAGTTTGTCATCTCAATAGTTTTTTATTGGTTGCAAAATTAATACATGTTATTAATATGTCCAAAAAACAATAAGTTTTTTACGAAATATTATATATTCAAATGAAAGTAGAGCTTATTTCAAATTTTAATAGCCATTCTTCCCATAGATAAGAAAGGTATTCTTTTGAATCCCTAATGTTTTAAATAAACAGCTTATTTTCAATAGATAAGGGACTAAATGACACATTATATGCTCAACATGGTGACGAAGTAATGACTTCTTTTGCAGAACTTGGCACTTCATATTCTGGACTGTCAGGGAAGTCTGCACAAGATTTTGGTTCAGGTAAACCTTTCATAACTTATTTGAATGTGTATTCAAACAATGTCATCAATGAAAATGAATTCCAATATGTAGCAATCAAAGATGGTGAGAAACAGAATATTGTCGAATATGGTGATGTCTTATTCACCTTGTCATCAGAAACACCAAATGAAGTTGGTATCGGTTCTGTATTTCTTGGCAAAGAAAAAGTGTATCTGAATAGTTTCTGTTTTGGTATTCATATCACAAATAAGGAAGTGGCTTTTCCTCCGTTTTTGTCTTACTACGTTTCTTCAACGGCATTTCGCAAGTTCATCTATCCATTTGCACAAGGAAGTACGAGGTTCAACCTTTGTAAGGCTGATTTTGAGAAGGCAAGTATTAAACTACCAACTTTAGAGAATCAAAAGCGAATATACTCTATTCTGAGTCATATAGATAGTAAAATTGAAACAGAAAAACATATGCTTGACCTCTATAATTCTCAAAAGCAGTATCTGCTTCGCCAAATGTTCATATAAACATCTGGCGGAGCAAGTATTGCTTCTGATTTTGAAAAAGTAATTTTGTGTGGTTCTCTGTCTCTAATTTGGTGTACAATGCTTGATACAATTCACATATTTGTTTCTGAGTATTTGTTGGAGGGATCTGAACAACAGTTTTTCCTAACTCTGTTTGGTTTATGCTTGCCTGTGATACAGCTTTGTTACAGACAGTCTTAAAGCGATTGAGCATTCTATTTGTATTCAACAACAAGTATAAATAGAATGGAATAACCACCATATTGTTAGGTGTCAATCTGAGTAGATTCATTCCATGATACAGGTCATAATCTTTATCTATGAATGCGGTATTGCCTATGTATTCAACACTATTGATATTGCTGAACAAAATGTCTCCAACTCGCAATCTGTAATTTTCTGAAGATTCAAAAGGTGCAACATACCCCACACGTTCTATATTCACCTTATGCCCGGAAATTGTTTCTATACGAGAAACTTTTAATCCTTTCTTTGACAAAAGTTGACTTCCCGAATAACCGCTCTTAATCTCACAGATTTCTCCAAGTTTATAATTGATGCCACTATTCATGAATACCCTCTGATTAATTCCCTTAATTAAGGACTGCAACTTGTCAATGATTTTGTTTTGGGTTGCTATGCG
>NZ_VZAD01000060.1 GCF_009495355.1 Segatella copri | reverse complement strand
CGACTTATAGCCAGACGCTGTTTCCCGAATGCAATGCGTACCATAGACCGCTTTCTATAACCGAAAGTACGTATTTTTTATAAGTGATTGAGAATGAGATAAGTTTTTATCTCATAAAAAGAAGAGGTTACGAATTAGAAATAAACAGAATGTAGCATCCTGCTGTGATTTGCATAACCATCCAAAGAACTCTTTCGGTTGCAAAGGTACGATATTTAATCGGGAATAAAGAATGTTTTAAGATTTTTTATCCTCGATTTTTTGCTTGGATAAATCTATTTTTATTAAACCATATTCTTCTCCATTCTTTGCTATTTCCATTTCAATCCATTCAAACATATGTGGTAAGGGTTTCTGTTTTGAATGGTCTATTTCGTTTGCATATTCTCATCCTTTCGTGTGTTTTGTATAAAAGTCAGCCGTCGTCGCAGAAAGACAGTCTTCGTGCCTCAGACTAACTTCCTCCGACTATGGCACGGCAAGAAAAATCCTTGGCGGTATGCCTTGAAATACTTCAAGACTATACTGCCAAGGACTTTTCTTTGTTTGCCGTGCTGACAACGGCTGACTTTTATAGCCACAACTCGCAGTTCCATTTTTATCGCACAATCCAAACGGCATGAAAGTAGTGTACCTCCAATATGTTTCTCTATAAAATTTCTCATCCCTATTATTATCGTAGTCATAATAATATCGCTCATCACATATTAGTGAACAACATTATTATGACTATACGAATAAGTGGCAACACCCTTACTTTGTTAATATTTTTTCTTCCATTCTCCCAAATCTGCAGACCGCAATATTTTTTTGTGCAAAACACCATTTTGTGAAGTTTCTAATATATACACCATTTTGCCATTATCAACCTTCTCCTTCAAAGTTGAAATAGCACGAAACTCCCCATTTTGAAATTTATATTTCACATTAACGTAAGAAGAAGCATTTTCTCTGGAGAAAGAATATATACATTTCTGTCTATTATCTATTGAGGGATTCAATATATAAGAAAACGAAGGGGCAATTTTAAATTGATGTTTGTTGTCATTCCATAGGAAACAATCATAAATATCGGCCCCTTGATTTCCGAAACCTCCTTTGTAGATTAAAAGGTCTTTGTTTCCATCAAAATCAACATCCACAAAATCAATTTTGCCTATTGAATCTCGTCCTATGGTAGGAGAGCCATATTCTTCCCAATTATATTTATATATGATAGTCTGAATTTTTTTTTCATCTCTAAAAACGAAGATTTTATTGGTGTCAGGCAAATGAGTTATACTGTCTATTGTCACAGTATTATCTATATGGATTTTTTTTCCCTCCAATGATGTATCGCTATGAATCAATGATGTATCGTTAGGAATCTTGGCATGAATACTGTCATTATGCTTACTTATTGGTACAACACGCTTATTTTGTTGGCATGATATACACGATATTGGTATAACCAATATCATAATGAATAGTAACAAGAGGTGTGCCAAGTTTGGCACACCTCCATTTTGTCTATTTAAATATCTTCTTTGATTTTGCATATGCATCCTTTCTTGCTTGCAAGCCATTTGTCCCACCATTAATCTCTTGCGTAACCTTTGTAACAGTTGCGTCTGCTGATAAAGAAGCCCATTGAGATATTTTGGTATTAATATCTTTGAACACATCCCAATACCAACCTGCACTCTCAAAGGTATAATTCTTAGCAACATGCTGAGTGGCATATTCCGCTGGAGATTTTATCTCCTCATCAGTAACCTTCAGCGTATCTTTCATGTAATTGTAGAATGCAGTGTAATTGTCCTTCCAAGTCAATTGCATAAAGCCTCCACCACAGTATGGTGCATATCGTTGGTACTGCTTATCATATTCACTTTTGGTCTTTCCTGGCACATAAATGTACTCAGTAAAGGTTCTTCCTTTGTCCGTCTCAACAAAACCTTGGGCCAGAAAGTGTCTGACTTTGGTCTTAGAAGTAATGTGGTAACGGTTACATACCTCATTCAGAGCCGTAACATTGGCTGGTTTTAAAACTTCCTTACCGAAACCCATACGAGCCAATTTTCCTGCTGTAATATTCACAACACCGTCAACTAGCCATTCTGTATCACTCACATTGTCCTGTAAGACAGCTAAACTTGACTGTCCCAACAATCCGTCGCTGGTCAATCCGAAATCTTTTTGGAATTTTGCGACAACACTCTTCAAAACTGAATCATAAGTTTCGCTTGTCAAATTGCAGGAATAGCCTTTTTGATTGAGCAAACCTCTACATGTAAGAACAGAATCACCTACGTCACCAACTTTCAAATATGCCGAACCTTGCTGGATTGCATAGATTGATGGTGCCTCGCGCGATACAGATTTAACACTTGTTTCAGTACTCATATATATATTGTTTTAAGTCCCTTTTAATCCTCTGCGGCTTAGTCGGGACTGTTGGCTGAGTCGTATCATTCAAAATTCATTTATAAACATTACAAACATCATGCCTATTATATTTGGGGAATTTAATTATGTCAAAGTGTCAGTTCAAACGACTTTAAGCTGTCAATACGGTATGCAACTTCTATATAAAAGTCAGCCGTCGTCGCAGAAAAACAGTCCTCGTACCTCAGACTAACTTCCTCCGACTATGGCACGGCAAGAAAAATCCTTGGCGGTATGCCTTGAAATACGTTCCCTGACCGTCATTTTCAAGAAAGCGTATCATTACAGCCGAGTTGAGTTCACCATTATTATATATACCCATGATTCCTGTATAGAATCCACGGTCATAGCCTTCCGCTTCGTGGATTATTTCCATAGTCTTGTCCTTTGGCGCACCTGTTATGGAACCTGCGGGCAACATTGCATCCAATATGTTTCCGATGTGCTTTTGATAGTCGGTTGGTAACTTGCCGCTTATTTCAGAACTGGTCTGGAGAATATTCCCCTTATTGGTATGGAGCACATCAATATAACGGTATTTATCCACCTTTACATGCTCTGCCACACGGCTAAGGTCATTGCGAATCAGATCCACAATGGTAGCATGTTCGGCAGCTTCTTTTTTATCGCTCATCTGCTTATCATATCATATAATAGAGTAGATGTGGGGAGTTACCCCCAGCACCTCTCATTGCACCGTACGTACG
>NZ_VZAD01000054.1 GCF_009495355.1 Segatella copri | reverse complement strand
GTTCAGGTGTCTACTTCCTATGTTTTAGGTGTCTACTTCGTAGGAATGCGACACCCATTTTAACGATTATTTTGTTAATAATCAGAAAAACGCTTGCTTTATGAAATATTATCTGTATCTTTGTGCTGGGATTAAAAAGATTAAGATTATGGCTTCAAAGAGATATCCTTTGGGAATACAAACGTTCTCCGAAATCGTGAAAGGGAATTACTTCTATGCTGACAAGACGGCTATCGTCTATCAGTTGGCTCATTATGCCAAGTTTCATTTTCTGAGTCGCCCACGTCGATTCGGAAAGTCCTTGTTTGTATCTACCCTCCAGGCTTACTTCGAGGGTAAGAAAGAACTGTTCAAGGGACTTGCCATCGAACAGATGGAGAAGGAGTGGACGGCATATCCCGTCATCCACCTGGATCTGAGTTGTGGTAAATATTATAGTTTGGAGAATACTAAAATCATATTAAATAATATCCTTAAAGTTGAAGAGCAGAAATATGGAATAGAAGTTCCTGAATCTGAGCGTGAAGGCTTTGGGGGGCGCTTTAGGGATATCTTGTTGGCTGCCACGGCTCAAACAGGTAAGCAAGTTGTTGTTCTCATCGACGAATATGATGCTCCAATGCATGATTCTGTCAGTGACGAAGAGTTGCAGAAGACCATCCGCAACATCATGCGCGATTTCTTTAGCCCCTTGAAGCAGCAAGAGGGAAACATTCGCTTTGTTTTTATCACAGGCATCTCTAAGTTTAGTCAGCTCAGCATCTTTAGTGAGTTGAACAATCTCAAGATTCTCACGTTGAAGGATGAATACAGTAGCTGTTGTGGTATCACCAAGAGTGAATTGACTCAGTATTTCCGTGAGGGTATCGAGGAGATGGCAGAGCATAATGGACTCACTTATGAGGAGACCTTGCGGCAACTCAAGCAGCATTATGATGGTTACCATTTCAGTATCAATAGCGAGGATATCTTCAATCCTTATAGTATTATCAATGCTTTGGACGATAAGGAGTTTAATAGCTATTGGTTTACATCTGGTACGCCTACGTTCTTGATAGAACTGATGCAGCAGAAGAATTTGGACATGCTCAATCTGGACGATTTGTGGATACAGGCATCACGTTTTGATACACCTACGGAAAGGCTTACTGATCCTATTCCTGTTCTTTTCCAAAGTGGCTATCTAACTATTAAGGGATACGAAAAAAATGGTAAATTGTATCATCTATGTTTCCCAAATCAAGAAGTAAGACAAGGTTTCTCGGAAAGTCTCGTCTGGTATTATACTGCGCAAGACATGAAAAGATATGATGCCATCGTGTATGCTTATTCCAAGAATGTGCTCGTCAATGACGACATGGGAGCCTTTATGCCTCACTTGAAGGCATTCTATGATAAGTTCCCATATACGATTATCAACAATAATGAGCGTCATTATCAAGCCGTGATGTTCACTATCTTTACCATGCTTGGCGAAGATGTGAAGGTGGAGCATACCACTTCGGATGGAAGAATAGACCTTGTGCTCAAGACGGACAAGAGTATCTTTATCTTTGAGTTGAAATATGAGAAGTCTGCTGATACCGCTATGGCGCAAATCAGCGGCAAGGACTATGCCAAGGCTTTTGCCGATGATGAGCGGAAGGTTGTGAAAGTGTGTGTCAACTTCTCTGAAGACCAGCGAAGCATAGAGGATTGGGCGATAGAATAAATGACATCTTGAGGTTGATAAAACGCAGAATCCTGCCGGCATTACTGCCAACAGGATTTTTTTTGCTACAGCTCTCAACTTAAAGTTCTGGTGGCAGCCTGTTCTTCTCTCCATTCGGCAGGTGTGCAACCCTCCTTGGTCTTGAAGACCCGATACAGATAGGTTCGGGCAGAGAAGCCACACTCGGCAGAAATGATATCATTGCTATAATCAGGATAATCCAACATCATCTTCTTTGCTGCATTGAAACGGATCTCGCTGAGCCATATTCTGAATGTAGACTGCATATACTGGTCGAAGAATATAGACAATTCCTCCTTGGAGATACTCAGTGTGCGGGAGAGGGTCAGCATATTCACAGCACAGTCCTTATATCCCAAATCGGCACACCATTCGTCAAGACGCTGCCGGATAAAGTCGATGCGCTCCTCTGACAGCTGCTGTAAAGTTTCTGTACCTGTCCTGCAGCTTTTGTCTTTGTTCAAACTTGCCCCCCCCAGATGGTTTCTGGTGTCCTGTTCTCACCGACGCGCTGATTTCCTCTTCTTTGTCCAACAGTTCTTCGGTTGGGGTATAACTGTTGCCGAGAGCGATAAACGTAAGATTGAAGAACAACAGGGCAAACAATACGACGGGACCTACTATATATAATAAAGTAGTGGAAAAGATGGCAACCGGCATAGCGAGAACTGTGAGCCAGAGAATAATGACACTGGCTCGGGAACATCTTACGTAAGGCAACATATCCGTTGCTACCATAGTCTCCAACAACTTCTTGCGCCTGATCATCTCGCGGATAATCATGAATATGCAATAGATGACACTTAGGCAGAACAGAGCCAGCATCAGATAGAGTCCTTCTCTGATATACAGGCTATGATGAAGACTGATTTCCACGCAAAAGACAAGGAGAATGGCTGCATAAATACCACAGCACATCTGAATCATCTTCCTGAGGTTGGCACGGGTGGTTTCTATGTTGTAGATTCCCATGGAGATAAGCGAGAAACAAGGGGTATAGATGAGGATGTTGACGACCGCCCCTAAATTATCGTGCATGGCACGGAATCCGAAAACCATCTGCACCGCATATTGCATCGCCAATCCTATCATGGCGGCAACGATCATCCATCGTGAACGCTCATACCGCTTGTTCTCCCATCTCACTTGCAGATGAGAGACTGCCACGATGAAGGCATTGACGAGCATGAATATGAGACATGCAAACTGTAATAGATATAATGAGTCCATACGCTTCTTATCCTTACAAAATAAGTAATTATGCTTGCAAAGGTAAAATAATTATTTCAGAAAAAGGTACAATAAGGTCAAAATATTAATGAAAATACAAGAATGCTGTGTGCCTATTTATAGGGTTTCAAATAATGGCTCACCCGATATATCTAGGGGAAATTTTTTTGATTCTACAGAAAAATTTATACCTTTGCACCATGAACAATCAAGGACTATTATCATTGGCACAGTTGATACTGCCATCAGAGATACTTTCAA
>NZ_VZAD01000039.1 GCF_009495355.1 Segatella copri | reverse complement strand
GTACGTACGGTGCAATGAGAGGTGCTGGGGGTAACTCCCCACATCTACTCTATTTCCCCATTCGCCTATAATGACTGTCTCTTGGTCAACTGTCATATTGAAGTGCCTCTGTAATAGGCGTGCACCAACCTCTATAATAGCCTCTGTAATAGGCTAATCTGTAATTGCCATAAAAAAGCCTTCCTTGCAAAAACAAGGAAGGCTCTATGGTGAAGAATTTTGATGATTCTTTTATACGAGATACTGAGAAGAGATACTTTCGTTGTCCTCTACTCGGCGAATAGTCTCTGCGAACATATCGGCAATGGTGAGTTGTTTTACCTTTTCGCAACGCTTTGTGTAAGGGATAGAGTCGGTGAAGACAATCTCCTCGAGTGCTGAGTTCTGTACGCGCTCAGAAGCAGGGCCGCTCATCACGCAGTGAGAAGCACAGGCACGAACTGTTTTTGCGCCAGCTTCTTTCATGATATCGGCAGCTTTTGTTATGGTTCCGGCTGTGTCAACCATGTCGTCAATGATGACGACGTTCTTGTCTTTTACATCACCAATGATCTGCATGCTTGCCACAACATTTGCACGAGCGCGGGTCTTGTTGCAAAGAACCAATGGACAGCCCAGATACTTGGCGTATGTGTTGGCACGCTTAGAACCACCAACGTCAGGAGAAGCAATGACCAAATCGTCGAGATGCAGGCTCTGAAGATAAGGCAGGATGACACCAGATGCATACAGATGGTCAACTGGTACATCGAAGAAGCCCTGAATTTGGTCGGCATGGAGGTCCATTGTTATCAGACGGTCGATTCCAGCCACACTCAGCAAGTCGGCAACGAGCTTGGCGCCAATGCTTACACGAGGTTTGTCTTTACGGTCCTGTCTTGCCCAACCGAAGTAAGGTACTACTGCGATGATGTGGCGTGCAGATGCACGCTTGGCAGCATCAATCATCAGGAGCAGCTCCATCAAGTTGTCTGAATTAGGGAAGGTGCTTTGTACGAGGAATACGTCGCGTCCGCGGATAGATTCCTCAAAAGAAACGCCAAATTCACCATCAGAGAACTTGGTAACAACCAAGTTACCGAGAGGGCAACCTAAACTTGCACAGATTTTTTCTGCAAGGTATCTCGAGTTTGTACCGGAGAATACCAAAAAAGAGTTTTTGTCACTCATTTCTTTTTTTCTTGTGTTATAGTGGATAATATTCTTTTTAACTGATAGCCTTTCTTAGTTTTTCGAAATGCCCGATGAGTTCCTTGAAATCATTTTCGTTGTGAATGTCGAAACGGTTCCATAGGTCACCGCAGATAACGACGCCTCCGAATCCTAAGCGTTTTGCTATGTGCAGGTTCTCAAGGCTCATGCCTCCCAAGGCATAGACCTTTTTGTCTATCAACCCCTTGTCGGCTGCCATTTCGAGTTGCTGCATAGAGAATGTGGACTTCTCGTCCTTGAATTCTATACAGTCAAATACATTTTTCAGGAAAACGTAGTTGGATTTCTTCTTCATCTCCTTGAGCATTGTCAGGTCGGAACAAGAACGGCTGAATTTTCCTTTATATCCATCCGGCACTGGTGCCAGTGGATCGTCAATATGAATACCGGCCAAATTGTATTCCCCCTTCAGGTAGTAATGATCGTGTACTACTATCTTGCGGTAATAATCTTCCGGCAAGAGGGTGAGTAACCGCTCAGAATACATGGGCGAGGTATTGGGTTTGAACAGGTGTAAGTTGTCCATACCCTCATCGAACAATGAGGCCAATATTTTGTCTTCTTCCACGAAGAATGTGGACTTTGTCATTATTACTAATTTCATCGTCTGTGTCTTTTGTGATGCAAAAGTATTAAAAAAAATGGTAACTTGCAATTTTATCAGAGATAAAAAGCTATCTTTGCACTCGAAAATTAATATTTATCAAGTTATGACCATAAATTTAGCTAATTTTAATGAAGTTCACGTTCCAATTTATCTTTTGGAAGAAGAACGTCTTCGTAATAATCTGTCGCTTATCAGGAGCGTTGCCGAGCGTGCGGATGTGGAAATCATTCTTGCCTTCAAGGCTTATGCTTTATGGAAAACTTTTCCTATATTCCGTGAGTATATTCATTCCACTACAGCCAGCTCGTTGAGTGAGGCGCGGTTGGCTTTCGAGGAGTTCGGCAGCAAGGCCCATACCTATTCTCCGGCTTATACCGACTACGAGATCGACGAGATAGCCCGATGCTCCAGCCATCTTTCGTTCAATTCCTTGTCGCAGTACGCCCGTTATCATGAGCGGGTGAGGAAGGTGAATCCTGAGATCAGTTGTGGTTTGCGTGTCAATCCTGGATATTCCGAAGTGGGTACGTTGCTTTATAATCCATGTGCTCCCGGAAGTCGTTTTGGCGTTACAGCCGATCAGTTGCCCGATCAGTTGCCCGACGATATAGAAGGTTTCCATTGTCATTGTCATTGCGAGAGTGGGGCAGATGTCTTCGAGCGCACCTTGGTACATATCGAGGAAAAGTTTGCCAAGTGGTTCCCACAGTTGAAATGGATTAATTTTGGTGGCGGGCATCTGATGACTCGTGCCGATTACGACGTGTTACACCTTATTAATATAATAAAGGGATTTCATCTGCGTCATCCTCACCTCCAGGTCATCATGGAGCCTGGAAGTGCTTTTGGCTGGCAAACCGGTGCTTTGGTCTCGCAGGTTGTTGATGTGGTGGAGAATAGCGGCATCCGTACTGCTATCTTGAATGTGAGCTTCACTTGTCATATGCCCGACTGTCTTGAAATGCCCTATATGCCTGCAGTGAGAAATGCCAGGACGATAGAGGTAGACGATATGATGAAAGCACCCGATGGTGATCATGTCTACAGATTGGGAGGCAACAGCTGCCTGAGTGGTGATTTTATGGGTTATTGGCAGTTCGATCATGAGTTGGAGATTGGTGAGAATGTGATTTTCGAGGACATGCTTCACTACACAACAGTGAAGACAAACACCTTTAATGGCATCTCTCATCCCGCCATAGGCATCGTTCATCCCGACGGAGAAATGGAAATATTGCGCCAATTTGGATATGAGGATTATAAAAACAGGATGGATTAAGTAAACATCAAAAAAGTAGGAAAAAGCGCTCTTTTTAGCTTTAAAATGCAGCAAAAAGGCTTCTTTTGTAAAAAAAGTAAACTAAAGAGCGTTTTTTTTGAAAAAAAACTACGAAAAAGTTTGGTGGTTCCAGAAAAAGCCGTACCTTTGCAACCGCATTTAGAGAAATGCTCCTAACAAATGGATTTTACTGCGGAGATAGCTCAGTTGGTAGAGCACGACCTTGCCAAGGTCGGGGTCGCGGGTTCGAGTC
>NZ_VZAD01000074.1 GCF_009495355.1 Segatella copri | reverse complement strand
TGGGGGATTAGCTCAGTTGGCTAGAGCACCTGCTTTGCAAGCAGGGGGTCAACGGTTCGAATCCGTTATTCTCCACATTGCCTTAACGGCAAGAAGATCTTTGACATATTGACACAAGCAAAAACTGTAAGTAATGAACTTTAGTTCAGACTAAAGTGAATCAATTCGCAAGAAGAGATTTCACAATCAAGAATACAGCTGAAAGTATGAGCTACTGGCTTATGAATTTTATTAGCAATAATATTATTTTTAAGCGCAGTTAGAAAGAAAAGTAAGAAAGGGCGTATGGCGGATGCCTAGGCTCACGGAGGCGATGAAGGACGTGATAAGCTGCGATAAGCCCCGGGTAGGTGCAAATAACCATTGATCCGGGGATTTCCGAATGGGACAACCTGGCCGTCTGAAGGACGGTCATCCTGACCCAGAGTCAGGAGGCTAACGCAGGGAACTGAAACATCTTAGTACCTGCAGGAAGAGAAAATAAATAATGATTCCCCCAGTAGTGGCGAGCGAACGGGGAACAGCCCAAACCGCAGACGTCGTAAGGCGCCGGCGGGGTTGTAGGACCGCGGCATTGTATTGCGATGGCGAGTGGAAGTATCTGGAAAGTTACATCATAGAAGGTGACAGTCCTGTACACGAAGCCAAATCAAGCATAGCGGTATCCTGAGTAACGCGGGACACGAGGAATCCTGCGCGAATCTGCCGGGACCATCCGGTAAGGCTAAATACTCCCGTGAGACCGATAGCGTACGAGTACTGTGAAGGAAAGGTGAAAAGCACCCCGAGCAGGGGAGTGAAATAGTTCCTGAAACCATACGCCTACAAGCGGTCGGAGCACAGCAATGTGTGACGGCGTGCCTTTTGCATAATGATCCTACGAGTTACCGTCACTGGCGAGGTTGAGTGTCACGAGACACGTAGCCGCAGTGAAAGCGAGCCTGAATAGGGCGCATAGTCAGTGGGGGTAGACGCGAAACCAAGTGATCTACACTTGGCCAGGATGAAGTCCCGGTAACACGGGATGGAGGTCCGCACCAATAAGCGTTGAAAAGCTTCTGGATGAGCCGAGTGTAGGAGTGAAAGGCCAATCAAACTTGGAGATAGCTCGTACTCCCCGAAAGGCATTTAGGTGCCGCGTCGGATGGTCACCGTGAGAGGTAGAGCGACCGATAGGACGAGAGGGCTTCACCGCCTATCGAGTCCTGACGAACTCCGAATGCTCACGGTTCGCAGTCCGGCAGTAAGGGGGCGGGTGCTAAGGTCCGTCCCCGAGAGGAGAAGAATCCAGACCGCCGTCTAAGGTCCCGGAGTTCTGCCTGAGTTAGTCTAACGAAGTCTGGTCCCAGTGACAGCTAGGATGTTGGCTTGGAAGCAGCCATTCATTCAAAGAGTGCGTAACAGCTCACTAGTCGAGGGTCCGGGCATGGATAATAATCGGGTATAAGGCAGACACCGAAGGCGCGGGATAGCATTAAAGAAAGTATCGGTAGGGGAGCATACTCACAGCGTCGAATGGTGTACGTAAGTTATCCTGGAGCGGTGAGTAAAGCAAATGTAGGAATAAGTAACGATAAGGAGGGTGAGATTCCCTCCCGCTGTAAGACCAAGGTTTCCCGGGCAATGCCAATCAGCCCGGGGTCAGTCGGGTCCTAAGTCTAAGCCGAACGGCGAGGGCGATGGCAGAGACGGTTAATATTCCGTCACTGCCGCATGGGGCGACGTGGAGACGGAGCAGTGAAACCACCGCGGGGCGACGGAAGTCCCCGTTGAAGGGTGTAGGTTATGAGATGGGCAGGCAAATCCACCCGTTGAGCCGAACCTGACAGTACGGAGTCCTCCTCGGAGGAGTCCGATAGCGTGGGTAACCATACTCCCGAGAAAATCCGCTAAGCTTAACCCATGCGGCACCCGTACCGCAAACGGACACACGTGGTCGGGTAGAACATACTAAGGCGTTGAGAGATTCATGGTTAAGGAACTAGGCAAACTGACCCCGTAACTTCGGGATAAGGGGTCCTCGTGACGAGCGAGGCGCAGAGAATAGGTCCAGGCAACTGTTTAACAAAAACACAGGGCTGTGCAAACTCGAAAGATGAAGTATACAGCCTGACACCTGCCCGGTGCCGGAAGGTTAAGAGGAGATGTCACTCGTAAGAGGAAGCATTGAATTGAAGCCCCGGTAAACGGCGGCCGTAACTATAACGGTCCTAAGGTAGCGAAATTCCTTGTCGGGTAAGTTCCGACCTGCACGAATGGTGTAATGATCCGGACGCTGTCTCAACCATGAGCTCAGTGAAATTGTAGTATCGGTGAAGATGCCGATTACCCGCGATGGGACGAAAAGACCCCGTGAACCTTTACTACAGCTTAGCATTGACCTTGGTCATCCGATGTGTAGGATAGGCCGGAGGCTTCGAAGCGGGAGCGCCAGCTTTCGTGGAGCCATCCTTGAAATACGGCCCTTTGGCTGTCTGAGGTCTAACGCGCGCTGCGCGGACACTGCTTGGTGGGTAGTTTGACTGGGGTGGTCGCCTCCAAAAGCGTAACGGAGGCTTCCAAAGGTGCCCTCGGGCCGATTGGTAACCGGCCTTACAGAGTGCAATGGCATAAGGGCGCTTGACTGGGAGGCAGACATGCCGAGCAGGCAGGAAACTGGGGCATAGTGATCCGGCGGATGTGTATGGAAACTCCGTCGCTCAAAGGATAAAAGGTACTCCGGGGATAACAGGCTGATCCCCCCCAAGAGCTCATATCGACGGGGTGGTTTGGCACCTCGATGTCGGCTCGTCACATCCTGGGGCTGGAGAAGGTCCCAAGGGTTGGGCTGTTCGCCCATTAAAGTGGCACGCGAGCTGGGTTCAGAACGTCGTGAGACAGTTCGGTCTCTATCTATCGTGGGCGTGGGAGTTTTGCGTGGTGCCGTCACTAGTACGAGAGGACCGTGATGGACAGACCTCCGGTTTACCAGTTGTGCCGCCAGGCGCACCGCTGGGTATCTGAGTCTGGATTGGATAAGCGCTGAAAGCATCTAAGTGCGAAGCCAGCCGCAAGATGAGAACTCCATAGAGGGTCGTCATAGACGATGACGTTGATAGGACGCAGGTGTAAAGACGGCGACGTCAAAGCCGAGCGTTACTAATTGCCCGAAACTTTTCTTTCCACAGTTCATAGTTTCAACTGTATGAGTCTGTACAGTTATTCATTGCAAGTTTTTGCTTGTCGATATACGTCATAACCCATTATCAGGTGGTTATTGCGGTGGGGTCCCACCTCTTCCCATTCCGAACAGAGAAGTTAAGCCCACTTGCGCCGATGGTACTGCAATGCAATGCGGGAGAGTAGGTAGCCGCCTCCTTTT
>NZ_VZAD01000016.1 GCF_009495355.1 Segatella copri | reverse complement strand
GCACCAAGTTAAGTGAAAATCCTGACATATGCAAGTCTTTGCAAACAAATGTTTGGCAAGGACTTGCATTTATAACAAGTAATTAAACTGCGAATTTAAGGTGCCCCAACGACTTCGGAAGTCGCTCAATGAGCGGCTCTCTATTAGTCAACATCTAAATTATGAGAAGATATAAACCTAAGTAGTCCTCCTCTGACACCAACATACTCTGTTACTTTCAACCTGCCTTCGACAACCTCTATACGTAACTTATAACTTGGTTTAGATTCAATACTTCTTTGTCCATAAGTTACTAATTCTCCATCCTCATAGCTAATGCTTTCAATAGGAATCGTAACTCTATTCGTAGGTAAATCATCGGGGAATTGAAAAACGGCTTTTACGAAAAGCTCTCCGTCTTCTTTGAAAATTATTACTTTGAGTCTCCCATCATAATCAATACTTTTTGGTTCAATCCATGTACCTAAAAATTTAGACATTGCAGATTTATACGGTATTTGTGCATTAGCACCAAATGCTAATGTTAATAATAGTGTTGCAAAAATATATTTTAACAGCTTCATAACAATATTTTTAAGTCTCGCAAAGTTACGAATTTATTTTTTCAAGACTCAACATCACCAATTAGTATATTTTCGATAATGAATATACGGCGACGATGCTTGCTCGAAAAGTACAATATCGTTTTTTAGATAATAGATTCCGTTGTGACAAAACAAATCCATATCCCCATCCGCATTTTCTGATAAATAGAAATACCATACCTGTTGCAATTCGGTAGCTATTTTATTCCCATAATGAAACGAATCGTAAATACGACTTACCGGTCCATCAGTACCACCACTTTCTGTCATTATTTTACCATTTTTCACGGTCCATTTTCCCCATTCATGCACCCCTGCAAAGGAAAAATAAAGTTTTCCATTTTTCAACTCTGCATCTTTACAAGTTCTGATTTCTGTTCCCGTCTTTATACGAACCACAAGTTTGCCATCCGACTCTATTACCTTAATGTTACCAAAACCACCAATTGGGGGTTCACAGTTCCACACTCCCAAGAACTTCTTGTAACCATCAGGCAATTGCTGTGCGTTGACATTAACACTACAGACTAAGCCTGTAACGACCATAAAGAGTATTGATATTATTCTTTTCATAATCACACGAATTTAGAAATTAACTATTTGTTTATCAACATGATGATTTTCTGCAATATCTTGGTCATATCTACCATATCTTCAACACACGTCCACTCATAAACACTATGCTCTGCTTGTTGACCACTGAAAAGACAAGCACCTCCACGCAAGCCCTTGGCTGCAATCATTGCCGAGGTTGTACCGCCACGTTCACTACGTGGAGAGACTTTTTTGCCAAAACTCGCATAAGCCTTCTTGATGATGTCTGGCAAGGTAGGATACATCGTATATGCTACATTCTCGTACTGCAAGTTCTCTGCCGAAGCTTCTACTTTCACAAAGGGGAAGGCCTCTATAGTTTTCCCTTCGGCAGAATCGAGCATCTGACGCAAGGAATCACCTTCCAACTTATCGAAATAACGCAAACGTACTTTCACTAAATAATCGTCAGAGATAACCTTACCTATGCTATCCTTTGGATGACTAATATCATAGCAATGGATATACCCCTGTTTACCACGACTAATAGACGGATGCTTATAGGGTGGAATTTGTCCTACGAAATAAGAGGCAGCTGTCAAAGCATCACCATATTTGTTGGCATACCCTTCACCAGGATGCGCACTTTTACCATGAAATGTATAGATACGCATAGCTGCAGTAAAGTTCTCTACAGAAAAGGCATGAGGATCATCTCCGTCTACATCTATCACTACATCAGGATTACCACCTACATACTTTGTTTCAAACCCATCAGCTGCCCTGCCAATATCCTCGTTTTGCGAAAAGACAAAATACAAATCACCATGCTCAAAAGGCTTTCCATACAAAAGGTTACAAATGAGTGACACCAAGACCGTACACCCCGTCTTATCATCCGCCCCAAGCAAGGTATTACCGTCACTTGTTATGATAGTCTTGCCTATGCATTCTTTCAGATGTTTACCTTGTGGCGAATCTGGACTTAGCACACCCCCAGAAGGCAAGACTATGTCACCACCTTGATAATTGCGATGAACAATCGGTTTTATATTACCACCAGGCGCCTCCGGTGTTATATCAAGATGCGCCATCAACATAATAGAAGGGAGTTTTCTTTTTGTTGTAGCAGGCAACTTGGCATACACATATTCCCTCTCACTACGAACAACTTGTAAACTCTTATTATTCTTTGCCATTTTCAAGAGGTCTTGTTCCACGAGTCTTGCCATCTGTCGTTGTCCCATACTCAAAGGGAAAATTGTTACGTCCTCACCTTCTGTACTTTGGCTATTGATTCTTGCATAATTTACAAACCTCAAAACATAACTTTCCTTTATAAGAGAATCGAGCCTGTACAACCCTTGCGCAGAAAGCAAAGACCTCAAATTTTCTTGCTGTTTCTTTTTGGGATTCTTCGTTTGAGGAATTGTTAACCGAACATCGGGCAGTTTGGTATTTTTAGACGTAATAGTACTTGCCGTAGACGAGGTCTCATTAGCCTTTATAACCTCATGCACAACTGGAGCCGCCCAATTAATAGGTGGCTTAACACGAGGAGGCTTAATTTTCGGGATTTTCTGTGATTTTATAATACCCTTACCTACATTTTGCGCACACACATCTATTGTAGATAAACACATGATGCAGAGCAACAAGAAAAACTTAACAGATAACTTCATATTGCAACATTATTTTATTGATAATCATAATCGGCACCGCAGTTATTACAATGGAGCCACTTCACTTCCACTTGTATTAACTTTTTTCCAGTTCCCTCACAAAACTGACACGTCCATTTTTTGTTATTAATTATATTATAGCCATTACCATGACAATGATAGCAATCATCTGGTCCTGGTTTCGTAACAATTTTGCTACGAACAACTAAAGTCCCACCACAAGAGCATGTCCGACCTTGAATCTTCTCTACATGACCTTTCACGACATTAGCATTTACACTTTGGTCTACAAAGAACACAAACACCAAAGCCACTACAAAACAAAAACCTTGCAAAAACTTCTTCATAACAAAATAGAATTATGCCTTACAGAACATCCCTAAATAGGCGATTAATAATTTTCCTATAGATACTAAAAAAGACGTGGGAGTCTCTACTTCTTGTCCATCCCAAGTCTCAGGCTCTCGCATTGCCTACACTCAAAGGATAGACAACACAGATAGCCCACGTCATGACGCATTATAATATATAACGACAAGAAACACGCCATTGCTACAAAAAGCAAAAGTATGTCCTACACGTTAGGATATAATACACCCGTCGTGGACGCTTCCAGTTGCCGTTCTCTTTTTGAGTGTATTCAAATTTGCGAGATTCGAGACTCAAAGATAACGTTCCGTAAACGTCCTTACCAGTAAATAACCCACATGCCCATACAAACGAGCTAACTGAGTTGATGGCAAATTTAAGAATTATTTCCGTAACTTCCAAATTTTTAAAGTTTTTTTATATAATATCTTTAACTCAAGATATAGTACCTTAAAGTTGGTAATACAACATCCCTTCCAGTAAAATTGCTCCTTAAAGAGTACAATTGTGCTATAAGGGATTTTTCCTGATCAGTATTTACCTCAAATCCGCAGCCAATCCGTTTACTCGAACCGATTTAATTGTTACGCGTGCATGAGGCATCAGATTGAGGCTAATGAAGCCTTAGTAATGCC
>NZ_VZAD01000084.1 GCF_009495355.1 Segatella copri | reverse complement strand
CTTGCGCCGATGGTACTGCAATGCAATGCGGGAGAGTAGGTAGCCGCCTCCTTTTATAAGAAACCTCAGTTATCTTTTGATAATTGAGGTTTTTTTTGTATCTTTGCATCCATACTTTGTCACATTTTATCTACGGATGAACTCGAGTGTTTTGGGCAGTTTGAGCCATTTGCGGTTTCTTGCAATTTTCATGGTGCTGCCTTTCAGTTGTTTAAAGATGTATTTTCCTTCTGGAGTAACAGACAGCTCTGCAGTAAGATCCTCACTGCCATAATCGTTGATGATGGACAGTGAGGCTGTCTGATCAGTTATACTTACTTCTGTAATCAGCCATTTTCGTCCATCTTGATAGTCGCCGAAGAAGCCCGCCATATCGCCAAAGATTTCCTGCCCGGGAACTTTGATGTTTTGGTTGTAAAAATCTATCTTCAGATACACATTATACTCTTTATTGGTAAGTGTGCCCTTGAAAATTGTGCTGTCATTTTGTGCAAAACATGTAGTTGACAGCACTAAAAATAGCAAAGTAAATAGTTTCTTTTTCATTATTATATTGAATTACTGCGACAAAGTTATTTATTTAAATCAAGAATTCATTCTTTTTTTTGAATTATCTTTTCAAATAATTCTTTTTTTTGTAATTATTTAATTATCTTTGCGGTGTTTATTAATATTTTATGGGAAAAGAAAAATTATTTCCAGATTATATATTTGAGTCAAGCTGGGAAGTATGTAACAAAGTAGGCGGTATTTATACTGTATTATCTACGAGAGCAAAGACTTTAAAAGAAAAACTGCAGGATCAACTAATCTTCATTGGTCCAGATTGTTGGAGGGACAAGGTTAATCCTTATTTCTCAAGTGATTATGCGCTTTATACTGATTGGCAAAAGCAGGCTGCCGAAGAAGGGCTGAAAGTTAAAGTGGGTCGCTGGAATATTCCTGGTGAGCCTGTTGCAATATTAGTAGATTTTACTCCTTATTATACTATAAAGAACGAAATTTATGGTAAGTTGTGGGAGAACTTCCAAGTAGACAGTCTCCATGCTTATGGAGATTATGATGAAGCATCTATGTTCTCTTATGCTGCTGCTCTTGTAGTAGAGAGTTTCTATAAGCATGTTGTGGGTGAAGACATGAAAGTTATCTATCATGGTAATGAGTGGATGACAGGACTTGGACTTTTGTATATCAAGAAGAACCTGCCTCAGATAGCAACCATTTTTACAACCCATGCTACCAGTATCGGGCGCAGTATAGCAGGCAACAACAAGCCTCTTTATGATTATCTTTTCGCTTATAACGGTGATCAGATGGCTGAAGAGCTCAACATGCAGAGCAAGCATTCTATAGAGAAGCAGACTGCATGGAATGTGGATTGTTTCACAACGGTGAGTGAAATCACAGCTAATGAATGTAAGGAACTGTTGGACAAGCCAGTAGACTTTGTCTTGCCTAACGGATTTGACAATAGTTTTGTACCAAAGGGTGCTGCTTTTACCAAGAAGCGCAAGGAGGCCCGTAAGCGTCTGCTTGATGTGGCGAATGCGTTGATGGGTACCGATTTGGATGATGATACGCTGATCGTATCCACCAGTGGTAGATATGAGTTCCGCAACAAGGGTGTCGATGTTTATATTGAGGCGATGAATAGATTGTTGCGTGACGAGAAGCTTAAGAAGAATGTGCTTGCTTTCATTGATGTTCCTGGTTGGGTGGGTGAACCCCGTGCCGATTTGAGAGAACGTCTTGACAGTGGCAAGAAATATGATACGCCGCTTGAAGTTCCGGCTGTTACCCATTGGCTTAATAATATGAGCCATGACAACGTGCTGGGTATGCTGAAGTACCTTAATATGCAGAATCGCGCTGAAGATAAGGTGAAATTGATCTTTTTGCCTTGTTATCTTACCGGTGATGACGGAATCGTGAACAAGACCTATTATGATGTGGTTCTTGGCAACGACCTGTGTATTTATCCCTCGTACTATGAGCCATGGGGTTATACTCCTTTAGAGGCTGTAGCTTTCAAAGTGCCTTGTATAACTACAGATTTGGCAGGCTTTGGTTTGTGGGCTAATAGCGAGAAGGGTGGTTATTGCGAGATTTCTGACGGCGTGAAGGTGATACATCGCACAGATTACAACTATTCAGAGGTGGCAGATGCTATCAAGGATACAGTTGCAGAATATTCCAACTTCAATGCAGCTGAGGTAAAGAAAAGTAGGGCTAATGCTGACAAGCTTTCCAAGAAAGCTTTGTGGAGTAATTTTATTGAATATTATTATAAAGCTTATGATTTTGCCTTACGCAAGGTCGAAGTACGTAACTAAAAAACTTTAACACAAAACACAATGAAAATTAAGGCAGATTACGCAAATGCTCCTCAATGGAAGGAGACAACTATCAAGTCAAGCTTCCCTAAGGAGTTGAAGTGCTTGGATGAAATCGCTCACAATATGTGGTGGGCATGGAACTATGAGGGTCGTGACTTGTTCAAGAGCCTCGATCCAGAACTTTACGAAAAGGTGAATGCCAACCCTGTATTGCTTTTGGAGCGTTTGAGCTATGACCGCAAGGAAGCTATTGTAAAGGATAAGGAGACAATGGCAAAGGTGAAGAAGGTTTACAAGATGTTCCGTGATTATATGGATGTAAAACCTAACGCCAAACGTCCTTCTGTAGCTTACTTCTGTATGGAATATGGTATTAACCAGGTGGTTAAGATCTACTCTGGTGGTCTGGGTATGCTTGCTGGTGACTACCTGAAGGAGGCTTCTGACAGCAACGTGGATATGTGTGCTGTTGGTTTCCTCTATAGATATGGTTACTTCAAGCAGTCTTTGAGCATGGACGGCCAGCAGATTGCCAATTATGATGCTCAGAACTTCAACTCTCTTCCTTTGGAGCGTGTTCTGGATGAGAATGGCAATCCTGTGGTCGTAGATGTTCCTTATACAAACTATCAGGTTCATGCTTATGTATGGCAGATGAACGTAGGTCGTATCAAGTTGTATCTCCTGGATACAGATAATGATATGAACTCTGAGTTCGACCGTCCTATCACTCACTCTCTCTATGGTGGTGATTGGGAGAACCGTTTGAAGCAGGAGATCCTGCTGGGTATCGGCGGTATCCTGACTTTGAAGAAACTTGGTATCAAGAAGGAGATTTATCACTGCAATGAAGGTCATGCTGCTCTCTGCAACCTGCAGCGCCTCTGCGATTATATCGAGGAGGACGGCTTGAACTTCAACCAGGCTCTCGAGTTGGTTCGCGCTTCTTCTCTCTATACTGTTCACACTCCAGTACCAGCTGGTCACGACTACTTCGACGAGGCTCTCTTCGGCAAGTACATGGGTGGCTATCCACAGCGCCTCGGCATTTCTTGGGACGAGTTCATTGGTATGGGCCGTGAGAATGCAGACGATCACAACGAGCGTTTCTGCCTCTCTACCTTCGCCTGCAACACTTGCCAGGAGGTTAACGGTGTAAGTAAGCTGCACGGTTGGGTAAGCCAGCAGATGTTCTCTAACATCTGGAAGGGTTACTTCCCAGAGGAGAATCATGTGGGTTATGTAACAAATGGTGTACACTTCCCAACATGGACAGCCACAGAGTGGCGCAAGCTCTATGATACCTATTTTGACAAGAACTTTATGAGCGATCAGAGCAACGAGGAAATCTGGCATGCTATCTACAATGTTTCAGATGCAGAAATCTGGAATACCCGTATGGCATTGAAGAAGAAGCTCGTAGCTTATATCCGTGAGAAGTTCACACAGACATGGTTGAAGAATCAGGGTGATCCTGCTCGTGTAGTATCTTTGCTCGAGCGTATCAATCCTAACGCTTTGATGATTGGTTTCTGCCGTCGTTTCGCTACTTACAAGCGTGCTCACTTGCTCTTCACCGACTTGGATCGTCTGTCTAAGATCGTTAACGACCCAGAGCATCCTGTATTGTTCTTCTTCTCTGGTAAGGCTCATCCTGCAGATGGTGCTGGTCAGGGCTTGATCAAGAAGATCTTCGAAATCAGCCAGCGTCCTGAGTTCCTTGGTAAGATTATCTTCCTTGAGGACTACGATATGACTTTGGCCCGCCGTCTGGTTTCTGGTGTTGATATTTGGATGAATACTCCTACACGTCCATTGGAGGCTTCTGGTACTTCTGGCGAGAAGGCAGAGATGAATGGTGTTGTCAACCTCTCTGTTCTCGATGGTTGGTGGGTAGAAGGTTATCGTGAGGGTGCCGGTTGGGCTCTTCCAGAGAAGCGTACTTACCAGAACCAGGATTATCAGGATCAGTTGGATGCTGCTACTATCTACAATATGTTGGAGAATGATATCGTTCCTATGTACTACAACAAGTGCAAGGAGGGTTACAGCAAGGAGTGGATTCAGGTAGTGAAGAACTCTATTGCAACTATTGCTCCTCATTACACCATGAAGCGTCAGTTGGATGACTACTATGATAAGTTCTACAACAAGCAGGCTGCTCGTTTCAAGAAGTTGAGCGCCAACGACAATGCTCTCGCTAAGGAGATTGCGTTGTGGAAGGAGTCTGTTGCCGAGCGTTGGGATTCTATCCATGTAGTTTCAAAGAATGATGCTTTGACCAATGGTGTTGAGACTGGTAAGAAGTACAAGATTCAGTATGTCATCGACGAGCAGGGTTTGAACGACGCTGTAGGTCTTGAGCTTGTAGTTCTGAAAAATCAGGTAGAGGATGGCAAGCAGGTTTATGCTGTTTATCCATTCAAGGTGAAGGGTCATGAGGGTAACAACTTTACCTTTGAGGCTGAGATAGAGCCAGTAAATGCAGGTTCTTTCAAGACAGCTATTCGTATGTATCCTAAGAACGACAAGTTGCCTCATCGTCAGGACTTCTGCTACGTAAAGTGGTTGGACTAATACGATAAGTGCAATATAGCAATAGTTTTTTAAGAATCCCATGTTTCGTTATGAGAAGCATGGGATTCTCTTTTGTGTGTCGGGCATGACACTAACCTAACTGGTTTAACTCCAGTCGCAGGTAT
>NZ_VZAD01000090.1 GCF_009495355.1 Segatella copri | reverse complement strand
CCTGGGCTAAGAGCTTCTGCCCTTTCAGGGCGTATTGGGTAATTTCAACCGTACAGGTCGAAACATTTTGCGGTAAAAACACAGCAAACATTCTGATATTTTGCTGCGTTTTTACCGCAAATTTCGTATATCACTATTGAAAAAAAATCGTCAAACTACTACAAATTCTCCGTTCAAAGGCTTTGAACGGACATTCAAAGGCTCTGAACGCACATTCAAAGGCTCTGAACGCACATTCAAAGTCTTTGAACGGAGAATTATCAATAGACAAAAAACTTTTTTATCAGTAGACAAAAACATTTTAAGTCTATTGGCAACATCTTTTTAAGTTCTCTAAGAAGAAATCTATCCTTCCTTCATACTCTTTTTCACCAACTTGCCCACGAAATTCCAGGCAGGCATCTTCTTGAGTGTACTGCGTACTGGCTGGATATCCCAAAGCAGAAACACGAGCAACACAGCTATGCCAATGAGACAAGTAATGCCGTACAGCTGGCGTATGCTGATCATCAACAAGTTGGAGGCATCGTAAGGTAAGCCACGAGCCATATTGTCTGTCATCTGATGCCGAATACCAAAACTGTACAGACCCGAGCACATGGCCGACACAGGACCATTGCGTATGATGCCTGCCATGGTAAGTCCCATAAAGAAATGCTGGAAGGGCATCAGCTCCTCAAGATAAATGGTGAGCATACAGAAGAAGATGGCATTACCAAACGAACGCAGGAAAGTAGGCAGATAAAGTGCCTGCAGGGGCAATCCCGGGTCGATGAGGAAATACATCATGACAGGATAGCACACCATAGCCATAACTCCCAAAGTGAGAAGACGTGTATACTTCTGTCGAAGCACCTTGCACCAGAACAGGCAGAAAAGACAGCCTGCGATGGCTCCCATCCACTCTACAAAGTTGAGCACATTGGTGGTGAAGGTTCCAAAATGTAAAACTCCACCCGTAAAAGCAGTCTGCAGCACCTTGGGAGTACTACCCATCAACTCGACGAAAGCAAAGAGGATAAGCAGGGGCACAAGCCGCTTGTACTTCCAAGCCTCGGGAGCTATATAGGGATGACGGATGTGGCGCATACGCTGAATACAGAAGTAGCCCGTCACGACAAACAGCAACACATCCATGCGCAGGATATCGCTGTCGAACCAGTTGTAGTGTTCTCCATAATTGAAAAAGAAGATAAACTCCAACATCCATGCCGACCATAACAGACAACCCAAGTAATCGATGCTGATAAACGGCAGAGGCTTCATGAAACGAAAGTCGTGAGTGGTGACATACACCACAAGTGCCACACATAGCAAGGCACCGGTCATCGTCCAGTTGATGATGCGCCAGTCCTGATAAATATAGATAAGATGCTCAGTTATCCACGGTGAAAGCGACATATTTCCCAGCACCAGACAGTAAAGCAAGGGGAAGAAAATAGTAAAGTCGCGTTTCGAGGTCATCCACAACTGAATGGTAGACATACATTCAAAACAACCACAGAGTTTGAAGAACCCCGCGATATAGGCCAAGACACACATCACTGGCACCGAGTCGGTAAACATGATGAGGAAGTTGCACGCTGCCACCATCAAAGCTGCATTGAGCAGAAGCCTGCGATTGGTAAAGCGGAACTTCAACCTAAAGAGGAAAGGAAAGGGCATAGCCACGCCCACCACATTGAACATGACAATCATGAGCACATCCACACGCATCAGGCTGTACTCTCCCATCACCTGCAACATGGCTCCGCCATAAATGCCTCCCGACATGAGGAAGACAAAGGCAAAGAGCAAATATATCCATGGCTGCAACCTGCGAGGCACGTAGCCATTGAAAGAAGGAACCCTGAAAGGTCCCTGAAGCATTGGAGGTCCTGGCATTATAATGATTTCTTCACTTTAGTTTCTACATTTAATCCCGCACGGAGCAAAGCCACCTGCTTGGGGTCGTTATCCTTGTCGAGAGCGATACGCACGGGCACACGCTGCTCCACCTTTACAAAGTTGCCCGTGGCATTATCGACAGGAATCATCGAATAGGCTGAACCTGCCGCTGCCGACAAAGCCTCCACCTTGCCATGAAAGACGACTCCCGGTATGGCATCAGCGGTGAAATCGACAGTTTTGCCTACTTCGATGCCATCCATCTGCGTCTCACGATAGTTGGCTACCACCCATACGTCATCATCATCTACGATGCGTGCCAACATCTGTCCGGGCTGTACCAACTGCCCTACATGAATGTCTTTTCTGCCCATCACACCATCACAGGTAGCCACAATGACAGTATAGGAAAGATTGAGACGGGCAAGATTGAGCTGGGCTTCAGCCACGCTCTCACCTGCACGCGAGCTACCCAACTGATGGGTCTGCACATTACGTACCGAGGCAGCACTCTGGCGACGGCTGTTGGCCTGTTCATAGCGTGCCTTGGCTCCCAAGTATCGGGCATAGGCATTGTCGTATTGCTGACGCGTAACAGCATCTTTCTTCATCAAAGCCGCAAAGCGGTCGAAATCCTTTTTGGCATTCAGCATGTCCACACGTGCCTCTTCAATACCGGCCGACGCAGTCTGCACATTGCTGACCGTAGTACCCATGCTTGCCGTAACCACCGATGAGCCCGACTTTGAACCGCGAAGACCTGCCTCTGCCTGTGCCACCTGCAAACGAAATTCTGCATCCTCGATGATGACAAGCGTATCTCCCTTGTGCACATGCTGGAAATCGGTAAAACGGATCTCCTTGATAAATCCTGGCACACGGGTATTGATGGGGGTTATATGACGACACACCTGGGCATCATCGGTATACTCCACATCGACTCCATGCACGAAATGACTGAAACACCAGACCACAGCTCCTACCAGGAAGAGCACAACCACTACATTATATATTCTCTTGATTATTTTCTTGTTCATTACTATTAAAAATATGAAGTGTTGTATGAAAAGTTAGATTTTACCTGCAACATATTGCAGACGATAGTAGGCATATACGATATTGATACGGGCATCCACCTCCAGCAACTCGGCATTGAGCTTGAGATTGGAAGCATCCACCATATCGGTAACAAGCGCCAACTGGCTGAGATAACGTGCATTGATCACATCGTAGTTCTGCGAAGCCAGCTCCACGCTCTTCTGTTGGGTTGCCAACTCAACATAGGTTTGCTGATACTGCACATAGGCAGCCTGCACCCTGTTGTTGAGCTGTTCCGCCTGCACGTCACGAGTTTGCTGCATCTGACGAGTCTCCACAGCAGCCTGCTTCACGCGCTTGTTGCTCTTGAACAACGAACTAAGGCTATACTTCACCCCTACGCCCACGTACCATACATTGAGATTCTTGTCGACGGGAGGAAGTTCGAAGGTGATAGGCCCGTCAAAATGATTGGCTGCCACAAAAGCCACCTTGGGCAAGAGTTCACTCTTGGCAAGTTTCTCCTTGGCCTTGGCTGTCTGTATGTTCAGCACGCTCTGCTCCAAAATAGGGGAATTCATCGCACTTTCTGCCTGCCAATAACCTTCTCCATCCTGGGCATAGGTCTTGTCGGCTATGGTTGCATCGGGAACAATGGTCTGCGATACTGGCAAGCCCAAAGTGTTGCAAAGCTGATAGTTCAGAATACTGCGATTGTTACGAAGCGACGTAAGACCCAGCCTGAGCGACTGCATCTGCAACTCATAGCGGGTAATGTCGTTCTTCAGCGCCATTCCCTCCTTCTGTTTAGCCTTGATATCAGCGATGAGCTGTTCGGTGAGTTCGATATTTTTCTCGTACACCTTGATACGGTTGTCTATCTTGCAAAGGTCTAAATACTGCCCCAACGCCATGAAACGTTCTTGCTGGCGAGTAAGTTTTACGCCCACTTCTGCCTGCTGCTTGCCCAATTCGGCAAGACGAATGCCAGCATCGATGGCTCCACCGGCATAAACCACCTGCTGGGCATCAACGGCAAAGCTGTTGCCATAATGCGGAGAATGAAGTCCATGAACATCGGAGAAATCACGATCGGTCATCAGTACGTTACCCAAATAACTGAACGACAGCGAAGCATCAATATCAGGAAGGCGCTTGCTCCGGGCTGCCTCTACACCCAAACCGGCTGCAGCTACGCCCGTCTTCTGGGCACGCAGACTCTTGCTGTTATCCTCTACCTTTTCGAAAAGCTGACCTACAGTCATGGGAACACTTTGATCAATACGTCCCGAACCGTCTGTCTGGGCATGCGCCCACAAACAGCCTCCCAGCAAAAGGAGGCCTACAAACATGAATTGTTTTGTCATCAGAATTTTACCTTTTATAAATCTGGGTGCAAAGGTACAGAGTTTTCAGCGAACGACTGTTTTAAATATCACCCTACGGATGGACTTTTAGGGAACAATTCTTCTCATATCTCTCATAAAATACGTATCTTTGCAAACAAAAAGAGAACAAAACCGATGATTAATGAATTAGACAGCCGACAGGAAGCCCGACTTTTCATTACCACACTTGACGAATGGACCTTTGAACCACAGGTAATCACCTATGGCGGCATACTGATTTGCCGAAAAGGAAAGGCAAGACTGAAAGTAAACTTCAAGGAATGGGAAATGCACGAAGGAGCTGTGATAACGATTTTCCCAAATGATGTGGTGTTGCTGACCAAGGATAACGGGAACGACTTCGAGGTGGAAATGCTGAAATACAACGCCTCCTTGCTGCGTGAGGCAAGTCTGCAGTTAGAGCAAACTGTCTATTCAGCCTTGCGCGAGGACCGCTGCAGACAGGACTCTCCTATCGTCACCAATATCATCAACCACATGTTTGCCCTGCTCAGGGTGTACTTCGACCAAGCAGCATGCACCTGCCTTACGCAGTTGGTGCTATGTCAGCTGAAAGCTTTCTTCATAGGATTCAACGAATACCTGCTACGAAATCCACAATATCGCCCCGATGAAATCAAGTCTTATCGTGTAAGAGAACTCTTCAACCATTTCATGCACCTGATGGAAAGAGACTACAAGGCATCAAGGGATGTCAATTATTATGCCGACCTGATGAACATTACGCCCAAATATCTCACCAACATCGTGCGACAGGTGACGGGACACACCCCAAAGACCATCATCGACCAGTATGTCATACTGCAAATCAAGATGCAGTTGCATCGCAGTCAACAAAGCATCAAGGAAATAGCATGGGAATATCATTTCTCTGACTCAAGTTTCTTCTGCCGCTACTTTAAAAAACATACAGGAAAGACACCACAACAGATTAGAGAACAGACAGCCGACAAAACCAACCAGCAGGAAGACTGAACAGACTTCTAACTCAAGTTTCGCAAGTGGTTTATGTACGGGCTGAAGGCCCAAAAGCTCTTAGCCCAGGGCA
>NZ_VZAD01000045.1 GCF_009495355.1 Segatella copri | reverse complement strand
CGTACGTACGGTGCAATGAGAGGTGCTGGGGGTAACTCCCCACATCTACTCTATTAGGGAGTTTTGTGGATGAGTCATTTCCTTCCCGTCCATCAATATTCGGTGCGACTTTCAGTAAAGGTTCTGTGTTTTTCCTTTCTTATACATATAAAAAAGCCGAAGTGCTTGGGTTGCACTTCGGCTGTTCTTTTTTATTTGTTCTCGGCATCGATAGCCTTTATTTTCTGTTTTACGAGTTCGAGATCGTCTTTGAGCTTCTGCACCTTTCGGTTCATCTCCTCTACGAGGCTGTTTCCCTTCTTGCTGGCAGCATTGAGGAAACCAAGGTTGTTCTCGTAGGTGGTAATCTCGGAGCGCAACTGGTCGAAGCGGCGCAAGAGGCGTCCGCGCTCATTGTCGAGAGCATCCGATCCCTTTTCTGCCACGTTCTTCAAGTTGTTCTTGAAGTTGTCGAGGTGGCGCTTGGCGTTGCTGATATGCAGGTTCTTGTATATTTTGTCGAGCACATCGTGGTACTGCTTGTAGATAGCATCCTTCTCTTTGAAGGGCACGTGACCTATCGCCTTGTACTCGTCGATGAGTGACTGTACCTGCTGCTGTACGTTGTCGCCAGCATTCTCGAGCAGGGCATTGAGCTTTGCCACTACCTCTTTTTTCTTCTCTAAGTTGGTGTGCTCTGTGCTACGTGTACCGGCATTAGCCTTGTTGCGAGCCTCGAAGAACTGGTTGCATGCATTGATAAACTCCTGCCACAGTTGATCGCCCAACTTGCGAGGCACCACACCAATCTGCTTCCATTCCTTCTGCAGGTTGATGAGCTTGTCGCCCGTCTTGCGCCATTCAGTGCTTGTAGCGAGTTCTTTAGCCTTTTCGATGAGCGCTTTTTTCTTTTCGGTATTGGCAGCATATTCTTCTTTCAGCACCTTGAAGTATTCAGCTTTCTTGGCGAAGAACTCATCGTTGGCAGTGCGGAAGCGTTCAAAGATCTTCACGTTCATCTTCTGAGGTGCAAATCCTATCTTCTTCCATTCGCTCTGCAGCCCGATAACCTCCTTGGTGACTTTCTCCCATTCGGAAGCGAGCTTGTACTGCTGTTGGTTGATGGCTTCTATCTTCTCACAGAGTGCAGTCTTCTTCTCGAGGTTTTCCTCCTCCTTGGCACGCAACTGCTCGAAGTGCTGCTGATGCTTCTTGTTGATAACCGTGCTGGCAGCCTTGAACCGGCTCCATATCTGCTCACGCAACTCCTTGGCTACAGGGCCTATTTCGCGATATTGTGCGTGGAGTTCCTGCAACTGGTGGAAAGCAGAGATGACATCTTCTTCCTCGTCGAGTTTCTTAGCAGCCTCGCAGAGCTTGGTCTTTGCCTCAAGATTCTTCTTGAAGTCGTATTCACGAGCCTCGTTGTTGAGCTTCAACAGGTCGTAGAACTGCTCTACGTAGAGCTGATAGCTGCGCCAGAGCTCGTTGGCCTTGTCGGCAGGAACGGCCTTAATCTCTTTCCATTCTTGCTGCAGGGCTTTGAATTCCTGATATGATTTGTTGGCCTCGTCGGGCGACGTTGCCATGGCTTTTATCTTTTCGATGATGTCGAGCTTTTTCTGCAGATTGGCCTGTTTCTCTTCCTCTTGTGCGAGGAAAATCTTGGCTCTTTTCTCTTTGATGATCTGCATCTCCGCCTTGAAAGCCTCCTCCGCCTCGTCGGGCAGGAGAACATACTTCTCGGGGTCACCGCCACCAGCCAGATACTCTTTCATCTGTGCATCTCTTTCAGCGAGATGTAGTTTGTAGAAAGTAGTCTTCAGCAGGTCGAGCTCGTTTTTCTGAGGAGCTTCGTCGCTGTGCGCTATTTCCTTTACACGGTCGAGTACTTCCTGTTTGGTAGCATAGGTTTTTGTCTCGGCTTCTGAAGTGTTCTCTACTGCAGGTGTCTCAGCCACTGTGGCTTCCACCTGTGGTTCTTCAATGGTACCCTGATTGAGGGTATTTTCTTGAGAGTCCATCATGTCACTTGATTTAGTTTATGATTCGAGTTCCTTGGGGGTGGCTCTGTCGTAGAGTCAGCCCGCCACACAAAAATGTTTGTATTATAAGTTGCAAACTTAGTCAAAATAAACGACAAATCCTAATAAAACGGTATATTTTTAATATATTTTGTGTTTTAGAGCAGTCGTTTGTAGCGCAGGAAGCCCCAAGTGAGTCCTGATACGATGAATGAGATGACCAGTGCGAACATAAATCCGTAGGGACTGTTCTCCATTCCGTTGATGAGGTTCATACCGAACAGAGAAGAGATCAGCGTAGGCAACATCATCACGATACTGATGGAGGTCAGCGTACGCATGGTGGTGTTCATGTTGTTGTTGATGATGCTCGAATATGTGTCCATTGTCGATTCCAAGATGTCGGAATAGATATTGGTGGTTTCACGAGCCTGTGTCATCTCGATGTTGACGTCCTCAATGAGGTCGGCGTCCAACTCGTCTACCTGCAGTTTGAATTTCAGTTTCGACAGCAGGTTCTCGTTGCCACGGATGGAGGTGATGAAGTAGGTGAGCGAGTCTTGCAGGCGGCTCAGTCCTATCAGGCTCTCGTTGTTGACACCGTGGTCGAGGTTGCGCTTAGCCTTCTCTATGAGTGAGTTGATCTGTTTGAGTCGTTTCAGATACCATACGGCAGACGACAGGAACAGACGGAAGATCATGTCGACGTAGTCGGTGAATCCTTCTCCTCGTTTCTGCTGATAGCTCACGAAGTCGATCATCATATTGGTCTCGTAATAGCACACGGTAATGGTGACATCACGCTTGTGTATGA
Organism: Segatella copri; assembly: GCF_009495355.1. Lineage (GTDB taxonomy): Bacteria > Bacteroidota > Bacteroidia > Bacteroidales > Bacteroidaceae > Prevotella. Next base: position 3,389 of record NZ_VZAD01000045.1, on the reverse strand, counting down.
TGCCCAAAGGGACTGTCGTGTAAGGAGTTCGGCTTCTTATCTCCTTGACATAGGGAATACGCAGAATGATGAGCATCCAGCCGTCGTCATATTCGTAGCGGGCACGCTCATCGGTATCGCTGATGTCGGAAAGGAAGTAGTCGGGAATATTGAATTTCTCTTCCAGTAGTTTCTGATCTTCGTCGGTGGGACAAGTTACTTGTATCCAGCAGTTGGGCTGCCACTCATTGATGGCAGTAAGGTTCTTTTCGATGTTCCAGAATGTTCTCATTGTGCTAATCTCCCAAAAAAAATAATAAACTCTGCGCTATGGAGATTGGCATGAGGCTGCCTTCGTGTGAGGCTTTATCCTATGAATCTCCACGCTTGAAATTGGTTATTTTCCGCGTGATAATCGTCCATTTTTGTTTTATTTTGATTTGACATGTGCCAAAAAGAAAAACACTCTATTGGCAAATTCGCGTGCAAAGGTAACTAAAAATATTGAAATTGTAAACGAAATAGCCGAGAAATTTCTTCCTCGGCTATCTTTTTATCATAAATGTAACAAAAGTCAGGTTGAAAAGGGAGAACAGGTCTCCCTCTTCCGTCCTTACTTCTCAGGAATTTCGGTAAGCAGCTGCTTCATGAGGTTCCAGAAAGGAGCCACACAGCTAATCTGGCAACGCTCGTTCTGGGTGTGAGGGCTGAGCAGGGTAGGACCGAATGATACCACGTCGAGATGAGGATACTTGCTCAGGATGATAGAGCACTCCAGTCCGGCATGAACAGCCTGAACCTTGCCGTCTACACCATTCTGCTCTTTGTAAACCTTGAGTACATGCTCCAGGATGTCGCTCTCTGGGTTTGGATTCCAGCCGCCATAGCTTCCGCTGAACTCTACCTTCATGCCAGCCATAGAGAAGCAGCTCTCCATCATGGTGGCGATGTACTCCTTGTAGCCGTCGTGTGAGGAACGTGCCAGAATCTTGACAGAAGCCTTGCCTTCACCTATGGCGATGATGGCCAGGTTGGAAGATGTCTCTACGATATCAGGCATGGATGGAGCCATGCGCAGTACTCCGTCGTGACAAGCATAGATAGCGTCAATGAGGTTGTCTTGTATCTCCTGAGGAACCTCCATCTTAGGAGTTTCTACGTTCTCAGCAAAGAATTCTATCTTCTCTACATTCTCGATGCCCTTGAACTCGTCCTTCAATTCATCCTTCCAGTCGGCAATCATGTCGTTCAGAGCCTCTACATTCTCCTTAGGCAGGGTAAGCACCACCTCAGCCTCGAATGGGATGGCGTTGCGCATGTTGCCGCCCTGCCATGAAGCCAGGCGAGCATCGAGTTCGGCGACAGCCTCGCGTACAAAGCGAACCATGCACTTGTTGGCGTTGGCGCGGCCTTCGTTGATTTCGATACCAGAGTGTCCGCCCTTCAGACCTTTCAGCGTTACCTTTACGGCTGCGTCTTCCTTGTCGGTCTCCACCTCTTTATAGTCGAGTGTGGCAGTGATGTCAATACCGCCGGCGCTTCCTATCACGAACTCGCCCCATGACTCGGTGTCGAGGTTCAGCAGGATGTCGCCATTAAGTTCACCAGCTGGCAATTCGTTGGCACCATACATACCGGTTTCCTCATCGCGGGTGATAAGTCCTTCTACCGGACCGTGCTGCAGGTCTTTGGCCTCCATCACAGCCATGATGGTAGCTACGCCCAAACCGTCATCGCTGCCCAAAGTGGTGCGGTTGGCACGTACCCAGTCACCGTCGATGATAGTCTCTATTGGGTCGGTCTCAAAGTTGTGCTTGCTGTCCTTGGCCTTTTGTGGCACCATGTCCATGTGGGCCTGCAGGATAACTCCCTTTCTGTTTTCGAAACCAGGAGTAGCGGGTTTACGCATAACGATGTTGCCTGCTGGATCCTGGAAAGCCTCTACGCCAGCCTTCTTGGCGAAGTCGAGCAAGAAAGCCTGTACTTTTTCAAGATGTCCTGATGGACGTGGCACCTGTGTGAGTGCGTCGAAGTTGCGCCAGATTTCTTCTGGCTTAAGATTCTTAATGTCAGCCATAATATGATTATTTTAATGAATGTTGTTTGTTTTCTTAGTGAATGCCAGGGCCAACCAGGCGTATATGCCCAGAAGGATGACCAAGAGCGTCTGTACGGAGTGAACGATGAGCACAAAGAAGAGTGCGTCGTCCGACTGTATGCCGTAGAGTATGAGCATTGTCTTCACGGCGAAATGCCATGGACCGGCACCATTCGGTGTGGGCACGATCACGGCTATGCTTCCCACGATAAAGGTGACGAGGCCGCACGTCAGCCCTAAGTGCGAGGTTGCCTCGAAGCACTGGAACGTGAGGAAATAGTGCAGGAAATAGCAAACCCAGATGCCCAGGGTGAAGGCGACAAACAGCGGTACGTTGCTGACACCTTTCAGCGAGATGACACCTTGCCACAGTCCGCCAAGAGTGGCTTTCACCTTATTATATATAGATAGCTTCTTGAACAGCACATGCAACAGGATGAGTACGGCAATGCCACAAATCCCGCAAACCAGATAGCCTGTAGCGCTGAACTTAGACAGAATGCCGTCGAGACTCGTACCTGTAGTATTGAAGAAATTGAGAAATACCGGAATCTGCATCAGAAACACCAGTATGGCAATGATCATTACCAAGAGCGAGTCGATGGCACGTTCGGTGACTACGGTGCCCAACGACTTGGGGAATGACACATTGTCCCATCGCTTCAGTACTCCACACCGTGCGAACTCACCTATGCGGGGAATGACAAGGCTCAGCGCATAGGAAAGATAGATGGAGTTGACGCATACGTTGGTACGAGGATGCTCGTCAACGGGTTCGAGAGTCTGCTTCCATCGCCAGCCACGAAAGAGCTGGGCCAGGATGCCGAAGGGGAACGACAGTAGCATCCAGGTCCAGTTCATCTTGTGAAACAGCACGTGCTCCACCTGTTTGAAATCGAACCCACGATACATCCAGTAAAGAATGGCACCGCCCAAAATGAGCGAGAAAGCCACCTTACATGTATTGTTTACTATCTTTTTTATGTCCATAACTCATGCAAAGGTAATCATTTTATCGTCAAAAGTGTATTATCTCGGATTTTTTTAGCATAAATAAACGATTGAGGGTTTCTTTGTAATTCAAGTTTCGCAAGTTTTTCCCCACACGCCCCTTCAGGGGCAGAAGCTCTCAGCCCAGGGCTAAGGGGTTTGGGGGGAAGTTAGAATAGTTAGCACGCCCTGAAGGGGCAGAAGCTCTTAGCCCAGGGCATCGCCCTGGGTAATTACGTCAGCAAACCTGTCGCCCTGTAAGGTAGGGTGTTCAAAATTCGAATCAAAAATCCGGTATAAAAAATGGTGTTATTTTGGTGCA
>NZ_VZAD01000079.1 GCF_009495355.1 Segatella copri | reverse complement strand
GCTGCGACTGGAGTTAAACCAGTTAGGTTAGTGTCATGCCCGACACACAAAAAAGCCCCACAGAGTAGCCTTACGACTACACTGTGGGACTTAATATATCAACTCAACTTTCGCTGAGTTCGGAACCGTTGCTTTACTCGAGACCGAACAAGGCTCTCAAGCCACCGTCTACACCCGAGAAACCCATGAAGGCAAGACTCAGGAGAGCTGCTGTTACCATGACAATGGCGATACCCTGCATGCCCTTAGGAATGCGAACCAAAGCCTGCTGCTCGCGGATGCCGGCAAAGACAATGAGCGCCAAGGCAAAACCAAGAGCTGTAGAGAAGGCGTAAACCACACTCTGAAGCAGATTGAAGTCTTTCTGAATAACCAAAATGGCTACACCCAGCACGGCACAGTTGGTTGTGATAAGAGGCAGGAAGATACCCAATGCCTGATAGAGAGCTGGCGAAACCTTCTTGAGGATAATCTCCACCATCTGTACCAAAGCGGCTATGACAAGGATGAACGAAAGGGTCTGAAGATACTGCAAACCGAAAGCATCGAGCACGTACTTCTGAACACACCAGGTGATAATGGTTGCCAAAGTCAGGACGAAGGCAATGGCACCACCCATACCGATGGCGGTATCAATCTTCTTCGATACACCCAGGAATGGGCAGATACCGAGGAACTGCGACAAAACAATATTGTTGACGAATATCGCAGAGATAAATATCAATAAATATTCCATATATTACTCCTCCTTATTTCTTTACCTTATTAAATATTGCAATGATGTAACCCAAGGTGAGGAAGGCTCCTGGAGGCAAGATGAACACCAGAATGTTGGTGGTCTCTGGCAAAAGAGTTACTCCGAAGAGGCTGCCTGAGCCGAGAATCTCGCGTGCACAACCCAGAATGGTGAGACCGAGGGTGAAACCTAAACCTACACCGATACCGTCGAACAAACTTGCCACTGGCGAGTTCTTGGCAGCAAAACTCTCTGCACGACCCAGGATGATACAGTTAACCACAATCAGTGGAATGTAGATACCCAATGCCTGGTTGATGCTGTCGGGTGCATAGGCGCTCATAAACATCTGCAGAATGGTTACGAAGGCTGCTATCACTACGATGAATACAGGGATGCGAACCATATCGGGAGTGATCTTCTTGATACAGGAAATCACAAAGTTGGTACAAATCAGCACCGCCATAGTAGCCAGTCCCATGGAGAGACCGTTGATGGCGCTGGTGGTGGTTGCCAAAGTAGGACACATACCAAGGAGCAACACGAAGGTTGGGTTCTCCTTGATAATACCATTCATTAAAATCTTAATATTACTCATAGTGGCTTATCCTTTCTTTACTTTTGTGGCACCGCTCTTACCGTCTGTACCCTGCTGGGTATAGGCTGCGTATGCCTGGTTAATAGCCTTGAGGAAAGCACGACTGGTAATGGTAGATGCAGTGATGGCATCAACAGCATTGCCACTCTTGTCGTCCTTGCTCACGTGCAGGTTGCCATCCTTTGGTGTCTTGCCAATGATGCTGCCCTTGCCGTCTTTCTGGAACCAAGTGCTGGCCTTGGCACCAAGACCTGGAGTCTCTGAGTGCTGAAGAAGGGTGTAACCCAATATCTTGCCCTCTTTGTCGAAACCTACCAGTACCTTCAGGTCGCCACCAAAGCCGCCTGTGGTGCTCTCTACAGCTGCTCCGAGAGAGTTGCCGCTCTTGTCGGAACAAGCATGAACTATAAAGGTAACCTCCTTGCCGTCTATAGTCTGCGGTACCTCTTTTGGGGCAGCCACCTGCAAGTCGTCGGTTCCCATCACGCTCTTGATACCAGCTGCCAATGACTGCTCGGCCTTCTGAGCGATAGGTCCAGATGTGATATGGTTCACATAAGCGAGCACTGCACCTACAACGAGTGCCACACCCACCAATACGAGAACCATGTTCTTCAATGATGATTCTAATTTCTGCATGTCTCTATCCTCCTTATTTCTTTGCAGGCTTCTCACCGAAGCGCTTGGGTTTAACGTATGTGTTAATAAGAGGTGTGAACGCATTCATGATGAGAATGGCGAACGACATACCTTCTGGATAGCTACCCCAGTTGCGGATGATGACTGTCAGCAGACCAATGCATACACCATAGATGAGCATTCCCTTGTGGGTCATTGGTGATGTGACATAGTCGGTGGCCATGAAGATGGCACCCAACATCAAACCACCGCTAAGGATAACTGCAAATGGATTGGCATATACAGGGTTGGCCAAGTGCATCAAACCGCTGAATACAAACACGGTAGCGATGATGCTTACAGGAATGTGCCAGGTGATGACCTTCTTCCAGAGCATGTATGCCAAACCGAGCAAGAGGGCAATGGCACAAACCTCACCCGTTGTACCGGCACCGAAGCCCTCGCCTGTAGCACCAAAGAGAAGGCTCAGAGAGTCGGGCAACTGCTGAAGTACAGAGCTGTCGCCTGTCTTGATGGCTGTCTTCATGATAGCCAGAGGAGTGGCAGCTGTTGTGGCATCGGTATAGCTGAGCAGCTGTCCAGCCACAGGCCATGAAGTCATCTGTGCAGGGAAGCTGACGAGCAGGAAGCAACGACCTACCAAAGCGGGGTTGAAAGGATTGTTGCCCAAGCCACCAAAACTCATCTTACCCACACCGATAGCAAACAAGGCACCGATGATGATGATCCAAAGTGGAAGGTTGCTGGGCAGGTTCATGCCGAGCAAGAGACCGGTAATGATGGCAGAACCATCGAGCAGACTGGTCTCGGTCTTGAGAATATATTTTGTGATAGCCCACTCAAAGAAGACGCAGGCAGCCACAGAGGCAAGCAGTACTACTGCCGAACCCAGGCCGAAGAAATAGAAGGAGGCCAAGATGGCTGGTACGAGAGCTACGATGACTCCGTACATGTTCTTCTCCACCGACTCGTTGCCATGGGCATGTGGCGATAATGAAACGATTAATTTACTCATTTTTATTTCTGTTGGGAAGTTTACGATATATTACTTCTTTGTGTTGCGAGCACGGATAATACCCATCACTGCTGCCTTACCACCGATGATGTTGTCGAGGATAGGACGATGCGAAGGACAGGTAAACTGGCATGAACCGCAGGCGATACAAGAGGTTACCTCTTCTGCCTCCAAACGCTCATACTCCTTCATCACACTCAGTGTGGCAAGCAAGTAAGGCTCTAAGCCCATAGGACAGGCCTCCACACACTTGGCGCAACGGATACATGGCTCAGCCTTCTTGCGGTGAGCGTCGCCATCGGTCAGGACGGTGATGGAGTTGGTGCCCTTGGTGACAGGAACATCAAGGCTGATCACAGCCTTACCCATCATAGGACCACCTGCCAAAACCTTGTTGTCGCCCTCGGGCAGACCGCCACAAGCCTCTATCATCTGAGAGAAAGGTGTACCCATACGAACGAGGAAGTTGCCAGGATTCTTCACCTGCTTACCTGTAACTGTGGTGTAACGCTCGAACAAAGGCTTATTCTTCATAACTGCCTGATATACAGCAAAGGCTGTACCTACGTTCTGAACGATTGCTCCAACATTGACAGGGATAGCTGGAGGAGCAGGAACCTGACGGCGGATAACGGCATCAACCAACTGCTTCTCACCTCCCTGAGGATATTTCTTAGCCAAAGGCACAATCTCGATACGCGAATCGCCGGCTGTCTTTTCCTCGAAGAGCTTGATGGCTGCAGGCTTGTTGTCCTCGATACCGATATAGCCCTTCTCTACCTTGGCAGCCTTCATCAGGAGGTTCAAACCTACAAGAATCTCATCGGCATGCTCCATCATAAGACGGTAGTCGGCTGTGATGTATGGCTCGCACTCCACACCATTGATGATGACACACTCGGCCTTGGCACCTGGAGGAGGACACAGCTTGATGAAGGTTGGGAAACCTGCACCACCCATACCTGTGACGCCAGCCACCTTGATGCGGTTGACGATCTCTTCGGGAGTGAGCTCGGGATGAGATGCTATCGTCTCCAACTTTTCAGAACGGTCGATACTCTCCTCCCACTCGTCGCCTTCTACATTGATGATAATACAAGGCTTGCGGTAACCAGTAGCGTCGATAGACTGGTCTACCTTGAACACAGTTCCCGAAACAGAACTGTAGATAGGAGCACTGACAAAACCACCAGCCTCAGCAAGCAGAGTACCTACCTTCACCTTGTCGCCCTTGGCAACAACAGGCTTTGCAGGAGCACCGATGTGCTGACCAAGAGGGAAAATGGCCTGCTTAGGAAGGGCTGCCACCTGAGTAGCCATCTCGGCTGTAATCTTATTCTCTTCTGGGTGAACACCACCTATTCTAAATGTTCTCAATTTCATGCTTGTTCCTCCTTCTTTACTTCTGAAGTCTCAGCCTTGGGTGCTGCAGGAGCCTCAACGGGAGCTGCATCGGCTGGCTTAGCCTTCTTTACAGGGAAATTAACTTTCACGAGAGCACCTGTTGGGCACTCATCAACACACTTGGTACACATGCGACACTTGTTGAAGTCGACATAAGCCACATTATTTTCAATGGTGATGGCATCAAACTTGCAGACTTTCTGGCACTTACCGCATCCGATACAAGCAACGCTACAAGCCTTCTTGGCTACTGCGCCCTTGTCGTGATTGACACACTGAACATACACACGACGACCCTTAGGACCCTTCTTGCGAAGCTCAATGATGTGGCGCGGACAAGCCTTGGCACAGGCACCACAGCCAGTACACTTCTCCACATCCACCTCAGGAAGACCTGTCTCGGGATTGATAGAGATGGCACCGAACTGACAGGCAGCCACACAGTCGCCACAGCCCAGACAGCCAAAACCACAACCTGTCTCGCCTGCTCCACAAGAGTTCATAGCTGCACAGGTATGCAAACCATCATACTCGGCGATGCGAGGACGATGCTCGCAAGAGCCATTACAACGCACTACTGCCACCTTAGGATCGGTGTTGGCCACAGCGATACCCAAGAGATCGGCTACCTTGCCCATCACGTCGGCACCACCTACAGGACACATCAGTCCTTCGATGCTGCCGGCATCGGCTCCCTTGACCAAAGCTGCTGCCATACCGGAACATCCGGCAAAGCCGCAACCACCGCAATTGGCACCAGGCAGAATCTCGCCCACCTGACCTAATCGAGGGTCCTCATCGACGGCAAACTTCTTGGAAACTACGAAGAGAACCAATGCGGCAATAAGCGCAATGGCACCGAGCACCAAGACTGCAATCATAATAAAGTTCATAATCTTTGTATTTGTTTTAGTTATTAATATTATTACTTTCCATTGACCTATAGAGTTTTACTTCTCGATGGAGAAGCTGAGTCTGCGTTTCAGCTTGCCACGAAGCAGATACAGACATATATAATAAGGTATAAGTATGCCCAAAGAAGAAAGGGCTGCCATACCTTCTGAGCCAGAAACCTTCAATACTGTCACCAAGGCTACAACCATCAGGACCAAAGGCAGAAGATAACCATACCAACTGGCACGGAAGCCTACACTGGTATCGGCCAAAACTCTGACCGAGTCACCAACATGGTATTGAGAAGCATCTGATGTGGTAACTTCCACCAACTTCTCCTTGGTTTCGGAGGCATTGCAGTGTGAGGCTACCTTACAAGCGCTACAAGCCGATGACTGGAGGATGCGCACACGTACTGTTGTGCCATCGACGCCATCGACTACACCGGAATGTTTTATCTTATTGCTCATGCAGTAATTCTTGTTCTTGTATCTTTTTGTCAACCCTGTTTGACTTGCTGTTTTGCTAAGTCGAGTTTACAAAGCTATTTTCAATGCAAAGATAATACATTATTTATAATTGGCAAACAAAAATATGTTTTTTTCAAAAAAAAAGAAACGCAAACGTTTTCTTTGTTTGCGTATACTCTGTTTTTTCGGGATCAAAGGCAACTACTCTGTTCCCCAAACAGTAATGAGTAATTACTTGAATACAACAATATGTTTCGACCTGTACGGTTGGCACACCCAGAAGATCCAGAAGCTCTCCAACAGCACGCCCTGAACCAACGGTCACCGGCTGAAGGGAAAGGTAAAAGGCAGAAGCTCTTAGCCCAGGGAGGGCACTGAAAAGGTAGAAGTTCTCCAACAGCACGCCCCGAAAGGTAGGGTGTTCAAAATTCGAATCAAAAATCCGGTATAAAAAATGGTGTTATTTCGGTGCA
>NZ_VZAD01000057.1 GCF_009495355.1 Segatella copri | reverse complement strand
GGCATTACTAAGGCTTCATTAGCCTCAATCTGATGCCTCATGCACGCGTAACAATCAAATCGGTTCGAGTAAACGGATTGGCTGCGGATTTGAGGAATTAAGATTTGATTACTTCCCGACTTGTAGCTTAGCCCCTTTTCATAAAAACATGTCACAACATCTGTCTTGCAAGTCTTTGTTTTCAAGACATTTAAATTTGGTGACCTTCATCTGATGAACCCCACCAACTTTTCGATTCTACCAAGCATAAACAGAAACAAACGGTGAAGGCTACTATTAAATTAATAGAAGATGGGAAAAAAATCAATCAATTTACTTATGAAGAAATAGAGCCTATATATAAGGGACTATTTGGAGAATATTTCATTAAGGCTCATCAATTAAATCTTACCTGTTTACAATATCCTTATTATTTCTTAAAATCGGATAATTTCTGGCATTTAGCTTGGACCAATTCAGAATTAAAGACAGAATCTCCTAATAGGGCATGGCTTGAAAGAAACACCCAATATGCATTTATTGATCAAGAACTATGGATTTTACTATCCCATCCTTTCTATAGAAAGAAATTAAAAGAATATATTATAAATAAAAAAATACTTAAAGTATACAACGATGAGAAAAATAAGGGTATCTTAAAAAGTCTTTTACAATTGCTAATGGTTATATAAAACTAATGAAGTCCCGTAAAAAGCATTTAGTTGCCATTCTACGGTCTTTTCCATAACGTCGCAATTACTTTGATGTGATTATTATGATGCTAAAAAAGCAAGAATAAAGAGCGACTATAAATATGATTATCAGTGTTAAAAATCACAAGAATCACCTTGATTCCCTGTATTTTTATTATCTTTGCAGAAGATAAGCTGCACTCGGCAATTTGAAAGCAAGCTTTCATTGCACTTGTTTGCATTATCTTTGCAACAAATAAGAATTAAAACGAAGAATATGAGCTCATCAACATTACGCGTGCCTACGTCATTCAGGCTACCATCAGAGCTTCTCGAGGAGCTAAAGGAACGAGCTAAGGCTACTAATTGCAGCCTTAACAATTACGTGGAATCTATTCTCACGGATGTCATTAGAAAGGACAAGACTGTGGAAGAAAATGTCATTACTCCCGACTTGCAGGATAAGATTGACAAGGTGAGAGAGGAAATTCATTGTGGTCAATATACCACATTGAAATCGCATGATGATATAGACAATTACTTTGCGAGTTTATGATTTACACAGTCATTACATCCAAGAGTGCAGAAGATGTCATCAAGAAATGGAAGAAATCCAATCCAAAGCTATTCAAAAAATATTAAAAGATATATCATGAACTCATGGATCACCCAAGAACAGGTATTGGTCATCCTGAGGCTTTGATAGGAGGAAACTCTATTTTGTATTCGAGACATATCACTGCCCATGACAGAATCATCTATGAGATTCATGATGAAGTCATAACTGTCCTTGTATTAGATGTAGAAGGACATTACAATGACAAATAACTGACCCATATTCTCCATAAAGCATCTGCAAAATCATCTTACTTTCCTATAAAGAACAAGAAATTTTCCTTTGTTGTAAAAGTGGTCAAGGCAATAAATTGCCGTAACCATGCATTGTATTTATCATCAAAAGTTTGTGATAAAAAGAACTGAAAACAAAATTAACAATTAAAATTATGAATATAGGAGATAAAATACCTGAGATTCTTGGCATAGACCAGGACGGACGTGAGATCAAAGCAAGCGACTTTCGGGGTCGCAAGATAGTACTCTACAGTTATCCGAAAGCCAACACCAGCGGTTGTACTGCTGAGGCTTGTTCTTTGCAGGCTCACAAAGAGGAGTTGGCAGCTGCAGGTTACGAGATTATCGGTGTGAGCAAGGACAAACAGGCTTTGCAGAAGAAGTTTGCCGAAACCAAGGAGCTTCAGTTCCCTCTTATCGCTGATACCGAGACTACCCTGTTGCAGGAACTCGGCTGCTGGGGCGAGAAGGTAACCTGCGGCAGAAAGACCATCGGAATCCTTCGTACCACCTATCTCGTTAACGAAGAAGGCATCATCGAGAAAATCTTCACTCCCAAGGAGATCAAGACCAAGATTCATGCAGAACAGATTCTGGAGTATATCAATAATGAAAAGTAATACCTGTCAGAAAATAAAGCGATGACGAACAAGGAATTGACACTCGCCACTCTGATGAGGGCGATGATTAAGTACGATGGTGGCGATGCGCCACGCATCCAGCATTTCGTAAAGGTACACGACTTTGCCCGTATGATAGCAGTCTCAGAGGGGATGAACGAGGAAGACCTCTTCGTGCTCGAAGCAGCTGCTATCCTCCACGATGTGGGCATTCACGTTTCAGAAGCCAAATATGGCAACTGCGATGGCAAGCATCAGGAAGAATTAGGTCCTGATGAGGCAAGAAAAGTCCTGTCAGATGTCGATGGATTCACAGCCGCACAGATAGAAAGAATCTGCTGGCTCATCGCCCATCACCATACTTATACGGATGTAACCAGCCTCGACCACCGCATCCTGCTCGAGGCTGATTTCCTGGTCAACTCCTTCGAAGCCCATCTTGCCCCCGAAGCCATTATCACCTTCCGCAATCATGTCTTCCGTTCGGCGTCTGCAATCAGTATGCTGAATGATATGTGGGGATTGGAATAAGGAGAATACTTTTGTCTAAGAAATAATAGCACTACTGTCCAATAAAAAAGGGCAATTCAGCCGCTGTATCTGTTATTAGTTGATTATCAGTATTATACGCTCTAAACGGTAGAAAAGTGACTGTGTGGATTCTGTTTAGATACGAAAGGGTAATAATTTAACGTATTTAACTTTCGATTACATCAAAATTACATAGATATGGATTGGATGGGGTCGTTTGAACCGCCCCCATAATATGATAAAACAGAAACAAAGAAGACCATGTAAGGGAGTGAATGATCAGTAGCCATTCCACATGTTATTACCTCCATAATGGTTCCGTTTCCCATCCCTGCGGAAAGCCGAGAGCTTTTAAGTCAATTTCAGGAAACCGAATGAACAACCATGTTAGTTTGGATTGCATATCATTATTGGGGGATATAACATTAAGAAAGTACTTGATGATGCAAAGATCAAAGTAAGCACGCATGGAATCTGTTGGCTGCGTTATCCATTCTCCTGCGGGACTATTGGGAATTGCTGGCTGAATAGCATTCTGCTTGTTCCATACTCTTGAATGATGACCACAGGCATTTCGAGTAACAGCAATAACCGTGAGCCATGACTCAAACACATTGATAGATAAACCAAAACGTTTTGCTATGCGTTTGCGTATGCGATTTTGTTTAATGTTGCGATAAATGGCATTGACGTTTCCAATAGTAAGCAGTTCTCCTAAAATCCACGATGGTGGGTAAGGTTCTGAGTAGGTTCGTTTGAAATGGAGAATGAACTCCTCCTTGGATTTGCTATATTCCTTGGATATAGCTCGCATTGTTTCATTAAACTTTGAACTATCCAAGAAATAAGAAGAGTCAGTAAGCCAGAAAGGATTGCCAGTCATATCTGCTGTTATTTGCATCACCGCACGTCTGATAGCAATTTCAATCTTTTCTATTTCATTGAACATGAGCAGTCTCAGTTTCTTGTCAAAGCGATAAAGCATCATCACCTTTTCGAATGTTGAACCTTCCTTATACAAATGTGCTGTTTTGGGCATCTTCAACAAAGGATACATATAAGCAGACAATCTGTAATAACCAATATTGTCAAGGTACTGTATGGCTTTTTTTCTGTCACAAATCTGTAAACCTCGTGATTCAAGCAAATTAACGAGATTTTCCGAAGATTCAAACCTTTTTGTAAAGGGAATAAGATTCGCCATGTTCAAATGTGTATAAACAAAAAACGCCTCGCACGATTTGAGCATTGTTAAGAGGCTTGGCGAGGACTGACGGTGCAAAGATACGAATAATCATTGATAATACAAACTTTTCAGCAAGAAAAATCACGCAAAAGTGGAATTCTTTGACCTATTTATATTTAATAATGTTAAATCAGACCTGAATGTCATACTTTACCAGCTAAACAAGGTGGTTTTCAAAGTAAAAGTGTTATCTTTGTAACGTCTATACCCATACCGAAAGCCCCGATGGGCAGAGGTTGGGCAGACATATATACATATAAGGCGTAACTGTACGCTTTGGTTTTGACGCAGTAAGAATCTGGCAGTTCGAGCAAAGTTGTCAAGAACAAAGCAACGGGAACGCCTCATGAGGTGTATTGTATACAGCCCTCATTGGCTTCGAGTGATTTTGTCGTTCGTTGTCAATAGTGCTTTCTATATACTTACACTGGCGTGGGGCTTTCGGCGTTGCTCGTTTCGACAACTTGGGCGATGCCAGAGCCTTTACTGCGTGGAACGAGTGACAGGATTGGCTCCACGTTTTCATGTATATACCAACCATTTGTTAATCATGCCAATATGGTAGCCGTTGGCAAAAAAGAAGAATAGTTGGTATGAGTAGTATAAAAGTTCCAATCACAAAGACGGATAAGGAAGGATTTCAAGTTATAATAGACTTGAATTTATATAGCGAAAAGGCTATAACAGCTACGATTTACAAATACACAGACAAGTTCTTTGTTTATCAGAACACAATGCCTAATGATGATAAACAGGTCTGTGTTATCTTTGAATCAAAAGATGGTGGACTTGACGAAAATATCGTCAAGCAATTCTGCAATGACTTGATTGACCAACAACTTCGTGAGTTTACTACGGAAAAGTATGGTCATATTCGGGATTTAATCGTTGAGGAAGCATTTAAGCCAGTTAGCCGATGAGACATTTTTTTATTTTTTTCGTGACATTCCTGCTAACGTCACTCTCTTACGATGATAATTCTGATATAGTACAGATAGAGAAAAGCGAACAAGATATAATAGAAATGGCTAAACGCCCTTTGGTACTTCAAAAAGCCTCATTTTCTTTTGCGCCATTATTGAAGTCATGCCACTCTTCTCACTACTCTCATCGGTCGCATAGTTCACATGTGTCACACAGGTCTCACTATTCTTCAAGATAGAACAATGAATAATACTTATACAATACTTCCATTTCGCTTCGCTCGATTTAACGAAGAAGAATATCTTCTATCGAATGATGTAGGAGAATATATTTTCCTAAAGAATGACGACTTTCACAAATTCGTCAATGGAGAACTTGACCCTACAAGTGACTTGTTCTATGATATAGAGTCAAAGCAAATAGCCACAACGGACAAAGTTGAAGATGTTGTGAAAATGCTTGCTACAAAGTTCCGCACAAAGAAGAGTATCTTGGAAGATTTCACTTCTTTGCACATGGTTGTACCAACTTTACGCTGCAATTCAAGCTGCATCTATTGTCAGGTAAAAAGACATGAAAGTACTGACCATTCCGCGGACATGACCAAGAAAACGGCAAAGAATATCGTCAAGACCATCTTCATGTCTCCATCCCCATGTATCAAAATTGAGTTCCAGGGTGGTGACCCGTCAACCGATTTTGAAATGGTGAAGTATATTATAGAAGAAGCTGAATGGCAAAACTTATTCAAGAAACGTGAATTAGAATTTGTTATCTGCACCAATCTTACTTTGCTCAATGAGAAGATGGTTAAGTACTTAAAGAAGCATAATTGTATGATTTCTACATCTTTGGATGGTCCAAAGGATTTGCATGACGCTAACAGACCTCTCCAAGATAAAAATCTTGACCACCACGCTATCTTTGAGAAAAATCTACAGATGATTCGTGGTATTTGGGGGGATGACGAATGTGCATCCGCTTTAATGACAACTTCAAAGTATAGCCTCGGAAGATTCAAGGACATCATAGATGAATACATCAGATTAGGTTTCCATAACATCTTCCTAAGGGCACTGAATCCTTACGGCTTTGCAAAACAGCATAAGGACAAGATAGCCTATCCGATAGAAGATTTTGTACAAAACTACAAAGAGGGGTTGGACTATATCATAGAACTCAACAAGAAAGGAACATTCTTTGTTGAGGGGTATGCAGCATTACTTCTTCGTAGGATTCTCACACCTTTTGCTACAGGGTTCGTAGACTTGCAATCTCCTGCAGGTGTTGGCATAGCTGGAGCTATATATGATTATGATGGCAGTGTGTATGTTGCAGATGAGGGAAGAATGATGGCTCGTTTCAAGAACTATTATTTCAGACTTGGAAATGTGAACGAAGATTCATACCAAAGCATGTTCAATGGAGAAAAGTTGCATGAGATTATAAGCAATGCTTGCAATGAATGTTTGCCCGAGTGCGCAGAATGTGTATTCCAACCTTACTGTGGTGCAGACCCTGTAAGAAACATGTCAGAGCAAGGAGATATGGTTGGTTATCGTCCTACAAACGAGATGTGCAAGAAGAATAAAGCTATTATGCATTATCTCTTTGAACTTCTTCAAAAGCATGACCCTGAGATAAATAGAATATTTTGGTCTTGGATAAAATAGTGAGATATGAAACAATTAAATTCGTTATACAACTCTAACGCAGAGGAACTTCTTGGACGAGTAACACTTAGCGGTAAAAATATATTTAACCGTTCAGCATATATCCTTGTGACCAATGAGCAGAATATGCCTAAAGGTTACAAGGCTATCATTTCAGCACATGATTTCTCAAACAAGATATCTACACCATGTATAAAAGTTGACAACATTTCTGGCTTCAACGAAGGTGATGTGATAAACATATCCTCTAATGGAGAGGTGTGTTTTCTATATGAAATCAATTCTGCATCCAATGCAATTTTTGCTACTGCTCGTTGCAATCATCGCTGTATCATGTGTCCTCAACCTCCAGTGCAGCAAGAGAGGGACAGAACTGATTTTAATCTGAATTTGATTAAACTGTTCGATAAGAATACACAAGAAGTCGGAATTACTGGTGGTGAGCCAACTATGATTGGTGACAGATTATTTGATATTATACGCCAAATAAAGAAATCATGTCCTAAAGCTGCCATAAGCATACTATCCAATGGAGTGAAATTTGCTGATATTGACTACGCTGCAAAGTTAGCAGCTTGCAACCATCATGATTTACAAATAGACATTCCTATCTTTTCAGATATAGCTTCTATCCATAACCATATAGTAGGAGCTAAGACGTTTTACAAAACGGTTCAAGGTTTGTATAATTTGGCACAGTTCGGGCAACAGATAGGTTTGAGGGTGGTTATCCACAAACAGACCTATAAGAGATTGCCACAGTTGGCTGATTATATCTATCATAATTTCCCATTTGTCACCCAGGTAGCTTTTATGCAGATGGAAACTACAGGGTTGGCTGAGACGAATTTAAAAGACTTGTGGATAGATCCATATAGCTATAATAATGAGCTGAGAGAAGCTGTACTCCTTTTGAACGACAGAGGTATAACGACTTATATCTACAATGCTCAATTATGTGTGCTTCCACCAGAATTGCGTCAATTTGCAAAGCAATCAATTAGCGAATGGAAAGATGTCTATCTTCCAGTCTGCGACGGATGTGTTCTCAAAAATGAATGTGGAGGTTTTTTCTCGACAAATAAAAATAACATAAGTACACATATCCATAAAATAGAATGTACAAATTCATGTACAGAGTGAATTATTAACAATATTGTCAAATTTAAAAACGGAGGTATCAATGAAGAGACTAATGTTTTTGATTGTTTCGGCATTTATCGCTACAACGAGTTATTGCGCCAACGTTTCTGATAACATCATGAACGTATTGGGCAATAATGACGAAACAACACAAATTGAGAAGCAGAAGAACCAGCCATTGGTTTTGCAGAAAGCCATTGACATGGTAAAGAGTTCTCTTGCGGGTCACTATTCGCATAGTTCTCATTCTTCACACAGTTCTCACAGCTCACATAGCTCACACTCGTCTCACTATTCAAGTCGTTACTAAGAATAGTGATTCGCAAGATCATTGCGAGTTGTAAAATAATTTGGGAGGGCGTGTTCGAAATGCGCTCCTCCCTTAATATTTTATCTACTCAAGCCTTTTCTCTTCATTGGCTTCATCATCTTTGTCGCCTGTCGCAAGCATCGTCTTATCCATTCTATCTCTTCTTCGTCCTTCTCACGTCCCCAGTCTTTGGTGTCGCTACCGCCACCACCTTGGCTTTCAGCAAAGTTGGTAGCCTCGTTGACGTAGCCGATGTAGAGGTACATTGCACAATAGATAATTTTGTCGCCATAATTGATGAAGTCCATTGCAAAGCTGTCGTCAAATAGGCTGCTGTCGTGAATGCTCGTCATACGAGGATAGATGTCTGCTATCTCTGCCAACGCCTTCATACCAGCCTGCGCCCATATCTTATTGATCATCTGTTGCTGGTATGAAACAGCTGTTTTTTCAAAATCGGCTTTAATCTCCCTGTTTCTTGCTTCGATGTGGGAGGTATTTTTCTGCAACTCACCAAGTTGCAACTTAGCCTGCGCAAGTTTCATCTTCTTGTCGTTCAATTTGTCACGAACATCCCAGAGTTCCTTTCTGGTGGCGGTAATCTTTGCCTTTATCTCAACAGCATCACCAAGATGATTCTTCATGTAATCTTCAAGTTCGGCTATGGTCGCTTGTTTCTCTGCTTCCGCTTTCTCCAGATTGCTGACCATAGTCTGCAGAGCCTTGATTTTGGTCTCTGCTTTTGTGATGCAACGATTAAGCCCTGAAAGAAGCGTCTTCTTCATGCCTACTTCATTTGACAAAGTGCGGCATTCATCAGCCAACTCCCTGCGATAAGTTTCTGTTGACTTGTGCTTGGCTCCAGTTATGGTGATGTCATCACCACGTTCCAGTCCATACTTTTCATTAACCTCTGCAAGTCGGCTGTGAAGTTCACGCATCCTTGTTCTTGCTTGATTCATGTCGTTTCCACCAAAAATATCTTTTGCGCTCAGTCTGCCGTCCTTTGTGATGGGGACAATGACCGCATGTGCGTGAGGGTTGAGTTCGTCTAAATGAACAATGAACGAAACGACATTTTCTTCACCAAACTCCCGACGACAAAAGTCATATATGTCCTTTGCCCATCTGTCTATGCCGCTGCAACTGTCAACATCCCAGTTGTTGCCGTTCTCACTGATTGTCTGGTCGCCAAATGCGAGTTTGCGCATCTGCTCGCGGTTACCACCAAAGACAATGTTCACGGCACGGTTTGATGTGGCATTCACTCTGCCTGTCACTCTGTTCTTGATGGCTTGCTCAATTTTGTCTGTTATTGACTTGGTCTTATCTACAGGTCCAAGTTCTCCACCTTTCGACACCTGAAAGTTAAGTCGGGTACGACTACGGTCATAGTTGTACTTTGGATCATTCTCCTTCCTTGAAAAAAGGTCATCGCCCCAATTGCGCTGATGCTCATCGCTGACAGCAACGCTTAAAGACTTGACCTTTTGAATGTCCATCATCTGTTTCTTATTATCGCTCATAAAATTGCTTGTTTTAATTGATTGTACATATGAAATTCAGCTTGCTGTACACATATAATGGCTGTTTGCCCTAATTACTGAGCTTGCTC
The DNA here is from genome assembly GCF_009495355.1 of Segatella copri. Classification (GTDB taxonomy): domain Bacteria; phylum Bacteroidota; class Bacteroidia; order Bacteroidales; family Bacteroidaceae; genus Prevotella. Next base: position 95,876 of record NZ_VZAD01000057.1, on the reverse strand, counting down.
GGTGTATTAGGCTCCACCCAAGGGATATGTTCGCAAGCGAACTCGTTATAACTGCTGCCAGTAGTGCTATGGCTCTTCCACCAACACCAACCCGAGGCTATCTATCAGATGTTGGAGTGGCGGATGTTGCTTTATCAGCCTTTGTAGCGCCATCTGTGGTGTTTCCGTCATCAGCAGGAAGTCGGCAATGTCAAGACCATTGACCTTTTGTTCATCGGTGGCATTGTCTTCCAAGATACTGCTGACAAGAACTTGCTTGCATATTGATTGCAGCAACGGAAGTTTGCTTTTCCACTTATCCATTGCCCCAAGGTCTGGAACCAAAACAACCTCCCGACCGCTTAGGACTTCGACAGCATCTTTATTGAAACATCCGTTCATGCCTCCAGTAGCCAACCACACGAAATCAGACATGAAGTGTGTGGCAATGATGGCTGTCTTTTCACTCTCCACTATGGCTATAGTCTTGGTCGTGGTTTTATCTGTCAACAGATGTTCGCCAAAGAAGCACTGCCGAAGTGTAAAGTCTGGCAATTTTAGTTCCGAGTGTACCCAAGTCACCAGGCTGTGAGGTTCCTTGATGCGGTGTCCTGTCTTGTCATCATACTTCATTATCTTGCCAGTGCGCACATTCCCATTGACATCTATCTGCCAGAAGATAGTTGAACCGCCCCATTTCTTTGAAGTGCCGACCTTGTACAAGGCAAACAGCCGTTCTGTCTCCTCTTTGCCAAAGACCGTTGAAATGTATCTGTACAAAGGATTGACAGAATAAGCATGCAGTGTTTGCTCCACCAGCTTGCTATCAATGAAAGTTGGAAGAGGTTTCTCTTTACTGCACTCTTTGATTGGTGTTTTATATCTCCAATCATCATTGCTGTTGGCATCGGGATTGTCCTTGAAATAATCAGACGGAGAATAATGGTAGCCACAACTCTGTTCATGGTCACAACGCCCCACATTGTCAGGAAATACAATCTGTCCTTCCTCGTCAATATATCTTACAAAGCAACGCTTACGCCCACATTGAGGGCAAGCATATCGGTTGCCCAGCTTGTATTTCTGTAGATGGAATCTATACTCACTCATAAGGCTCTGCACTTGTTGCACCTTGCACTTTCTGCACTTTTGCACTTGTTTGGCACAAAATACAGCATCTTTTGTGCAAGAGTGCAAGAAGTGCAAAGTGCAAACGGTGCAAGATGGTGATTCTACTTCTGTACTTTCTCATAATTGCCTTGCTTGTCTTTGATGATAAAGTTTCTCTGACAGAAGTCTTTGAGCATATACATGACAGTACGTCTTGCAAAACCGAAATCCGCTCCAGCCTTTACTGCCTCAGCAGTTACGAACTTGTTTCCCAACGAGTCAAGTACCTGTTTCTTCACAGGATCGGTAGCCTCGGTTAAAACGAGGTCATCCATCCTTTTGTATGACTTCTCAAAGTAATCGCTCATCCGTATGGCTGCATTCACGGACTCCGCATCAACAAAATCTTTGTGAGACTCATCACAAGCCCAACGGAACAGCTGGAATATCAAGGCAAGTCGAGCAGTGTTCAAAGGAACTTTTGCAGCACGTGAGTCTATCATTTTTTCATCCGTAATGGCATTCTGCCGTTCTATGTCCTCATTCTGCCAATCATAGAATATGTCAATGGCTTCATCAGAGAAGTCAAGAACATTGAAGATGCCTTCCGTAAAAGGAAGAGCCACAGCCTTGTCTATGATCTCTTTCCATACACGGAATGGTCTTTCAATGATTGCAGCATCTTGTTTTGGAACCTTAACCCAAGGAGCAATCTTCAAACCTTTTGGGTATGTGATCAGAAAACGGTCAAGAAAACCATTCTTCTTGAATCCCATATCATAAAGTTCATGCACAATACCAGTCTGGATAGTTCCCACAATCTGTATGCAAGGATAGTCAATGCGTAAAGGACAATCAAGATTACAACGAGAAACATCTACTGGCAAGCCATTGTGAGCCGACAGCATCTGTTGTACAAAAGAACTGTTGTTGTATCGGTTGATGGTATTGAATAGCCCCATTATCTCATCCACCACAACTGCCACACCTCTGAGGTTGGCATCGTGATTGCGCATCAGAATCTCTGGCGTGAAGTCATTCATGATATTCTTATGCAGGACTGGTACAGGAGGTAACGATTCCCATTCCGTCCGTTTTTTGCCCTTGCTCCTCTCCACAATGGCTGCATACTCATTCTTTAGAGCCTTGAACTTATGGTGCTCTTCAGTATCAATGTCGTGCAACGGCTTGTAGGCAAAGTTCAAAGGTGGAGTCTTGCCGACTCCTGGTCTGCCAACAAGAATGACATATAGGATAGGTGAAGTAATCCAATTGCCTTTAATCCGGATATAGCAGGAGTTGCCGACGGCTGCTGCCATAGCGGATATAAGGGAAGTAGCGGTAAACTCAATGGAATAGTTCTCCGTCCTTGCCAAATCAAGAATCATCTGCTGCATTTTCTGGGGGAATACGTCAAGAGGAATTCCAGAAGTGGCTACGCCCGAAGCCTCCGAGCGTAGCTTGTTACATATTTCAAGCGCATCCATGACATTACCAGTTTAAGGGTTTCGGCTTGCGCTTGTTTCCTGCAAGAATGGCTGCGTTCTCTTCCTCCGCCGTGAGAGGTACAGGATTCTTGCGGTTAGTCTCCAGCCACTTGTCAAGTTCATCTTGATAAAGGCAGTAACGCTTGCCCGGCTTGGTGGCAGGAATGCTGCCGTTTCCAAGTTTCATGTAGAGAGTTGCCATCGGCATTTTGAGATATGCCGATGCCTCCTCCACACTCATAGGTATGTGCGTGTTCGCCTTTTGTGGCTTGTTCTGTGATTGCAGATTGGTGATCATCTGCTTCATGCCCACCACTTCATCCCGAAGCTGGGCAACGACCATTGGAAGGTCGTTGAAAGTTAATTCCTTATTCATTCTGATACTTTGTTAATAACTGGTGCAAAGGAACAGAATGATGCTTCCGTTACTGAGGTTCGTGACAGTCATTTGTCATTCACGAAGGAATAACTCTAACAATGGGGATTATTCGGAAGTTTTCTCTGTAACATCATGGAAATCATATCTACCATTGGCAGGCTCGTCAATAGGGATTATATCATTGGAACATGGTGCTTTCAGGTTCTTCAATGTGCTGTAGTCCAAGCCTTCAAACGGCTTTGGAAATAAAGCCTTGACAAAGGCTATTCGCATTGCCATTGTGTAATCACGCTTACCCAAACGTTCTGCGATATTCCACACGAAGTGTCTTAAAGGAATATTCTCAACCGTCTCCTTGAAACGGTTTATTGCTATCGGGGTATAGTTGGTGTCGTTGCTCCATTCCTTGACAGCCTCAATTACCTTGTACAAATCTTCCTCATACAGAAACCTTGACATGGTACGATGCACATAGTCAAGTACGGCTCTCGTTCGTTTTTCCTTTATCTCCTGTGCTTCTTTTTCTTGTGCCTCTACACACTTGGCATAGTCCTCATGACTGTATTGTGCTGACTCTGTTTGTGGTAATGTTTGCTTTGGCTGTTCTTGTTCTGTTGCTGGCTCTGCTTCTACAACGTTTTTCTTTGTCTTGCTGTTGCTACCAATGGTCATCAGTTCATAGGGATAATTCACCATAGAAATGAATATCGCCCAAAGCAGGATGTTGCTCCCTACAAAGATGATTGACTCGACAAACAGACTTTGGTGAAAGTCATTGCCTACATACATAGCCACGACAAGAGAGATGGCGAGAATTGCAGTACCAACAAAAGCGTAGATGGTACAATCTGAAGTTGTCTCGTTTTCTATCATTATTGTATTCGTTTTATTGTTATTCTTCTTTCAAAAACTTCCACAAAGTTAGATGCAGAAGCATGTGAAAACAGCATTTACGTTCTCTGGCACTCTTTCTTTTACGCTTTATTAGCGTTCTTATATGATATCATACTCTGAATCATACTTTAAACTGCTCGTTAGTGCCAGTTGCGGCTAATTGCTGACTACAAAGGTAAGGGCAAAGAAAATGGAAAATTGCAGTTCCTCTTCAATATCTATAGATATTAGGATGTATTTGTCGAATTGGTTCTATCCACGACCACAAATAGAACCAACAAAATGAGAAAAGGACTATTGGAACACTATCATTCCAACAGTCCTTTTCTGCGTGTTATTGTCAAATGGTTACTTCTTCAAGGTGATACAGCCAACCGAAGCACGCTTCTGAGCATCGGAAATCTTGGCATACACTTCTGTTGTTGCCACATTCTTGTGACCGAGATAACGCTGCACTACGGCAATACTTGTTCCTGCGTCTAACTGGAGACAGGCAAAACTGTGGCGTGAGCAATGATAGGAGATATGCTTGGTAATCCCTGCTTCTCTCAGCCAGTTCTTCAATGGTGCCTGTGTCATGGAGTCTTTGAAATCAGGGAACACCTTGCCACGTTTATCTGGTGAATAGCCTATCAGTTCCAAGGCTTCTTCACTGATTGGGTTATGCACGATGTCCTTTGTCTTCTGCATTCGTGTGGTGACATACATCACACCATCGCTGCCGTATGGCTGTATCTCCTCCCAAGTGAGTTTCTTGATGTCGCTCTTTCTCAATGCCGTAAGACAAGAAAACAGGAAGGCTCGCTTCAAGGCAGGAGCAGAGCATGGTGTGGATGCCAAGCGGATAACCTCGTCCTGTGAAAGATGCTCCTTGTCAGTCGGGATTGTCTCGATACGCTCCAAGAAACCGTTCGGGTTCTCCTTTATCTTGCGGTCACGATAGGCAGTGTGGATTGAAGCACGGAAAGTTGACCAGTAGTTGGCAGCTGAGTTGATATGCAGCTTTCTGTTCTTATGCAGTCCCTGTGGTGCTGTCAGCAGATACTCACGAAATCTGTTGCACAAGTCCACGTTTATCTCACCGAAGGTACACTTGCCTTGCGTGAAGGTACGAAAGTGCATATAGACGTGTTGCCACTTGGAGTTCTTCTTGTCTGCCAGTCTCTTGAAGTAGGCGAGGAAATCTCCTTTCATCTTCTCCTTGTCGAAGAAATCATAACGCTCGTTGACGATAGCCTCGAAGCGACGGCAGCGTATCGCCTCGGCTCTTGCCGTAAGATTGAGGTTGTACTTATGTTCCATCTGGTTCTTCGGCTTGGCATAGATGTAGATGCCAAGCGACTCATGGCGGATGACTTTCATCGTGCTCTCATCACGATAGCCAGGATAATAGTCAAGATAATAGGACAGCATGTGTCCGTCCTTGATTTTGCGTGTACGCAATGATACGGTCTTGCAAATGTTGCTCATAACTGATATGTATTATTGATAATTATTCGTGGTGAAGTGTCTCTTCACAGCTGCAAAATAACGGAATGAAATCTCCGTGACTCCAATTATTCATAGTAACTGATGGATAATGATGAAATCATTTGAAATCACAGTCCTTTTGCTGCCCTTTCTGCCATTGCACGTTCCACATCCGTCTTCAAAAGCAGGTTCTTTACGCCCACTTTTACCTTGCTGATATGGTGAACTCTCACGATATGGCAGATGTTGGCACTTGTCAGACCATACAACTGTTGCACCTGTTCGGTGGTATAATAGCTGTCATCGTTCATGAGGTCAGTCCTGCGAAATTCTTCAAGAGGTTCCTTGGAGTAATAAGTATGACCATACTCACGTTTGGTCGGTATCTTATGGCGGTAGGTGTATGCCCTAAGTGCCGACTTGCTCATGTTGAAAACATTATCCACATCATCAGCTGTCACCCATTCTTTGATGCTGTGGATGTCAACGGCAGTACCGAAAAACTCATCAATATGCCGTTTGCTGTAATAGTTCTTGCCAGCAATACGACACATCGGTATCTGATTACGCTTGGCAGAGGTGTAGAGCCAAGACTTCTTGACCTTATAAATGGACATCACTTCCTCGCCCGAATAATAGTCAAGCACCTCATTCTCCTCTTTCCCTTTTGTTGGTTCCTGGTTTTGTGTTGGCTTTTCTGTTTTTGCCTTTTTACAGAGCTTGCTCTTGCTGGCAGGAACCACACGCTTGTAGGGATTACCCTCAAACATCTTCTCTATATCAGCCTTTCTAACGAATGCCATTCTGCTGCTCAATCTTGATGCCTTCAACTTGCCGTTAGCCACAAGTTTGTAGATATACTGTCGGGTGCATCCCATCAGAATGGCAGCTTTGGAGAAGGTAAGATACTCCTGATGTTGCAGATTCATGATTGGCTCAATACCGTTAATCAAGTCCTGCTGTCTTTTCTTCCTAAGACGTTTTGCCTCTGCCTGACATTCCTCGGAACAGTATTTCTGCATACCGCTCCTTGGCACGAATGTCTTGCCACAAAATTCACATTTTCTTGTCGGTCTCATACTCTTTGATATTGCTATGTTCTACATACTTTGAGTATTCCACCGATGGAGTAAACGGAAGTGAACCATTGACAACCTTTGTCAACCCAGTCCACGATATAACGCTTTTTGCCTATCAGCTTCAAATCTGTCCTTCATCGTAACCACTTGTAAACCCTTGTCAACTACGTTCACGATATGACAAAATAAAAGCTCCGCAAATTCTCCACGGTAGAAATACGCTGCAAAAATATGTGGAAAATCGGGAACTGCCAAAAAACACTCAGGAAGTGTTAAAAATCAAAGAATATTGAAAATCAAGACTTTATGGTTAGTTAGTAATAGTAAGTTATGGTTAGTTATAAGGCTCTAAATACAATCATTGAAACAGTTGAATTATAGTCTTTTATGCAGTATTTGGCAATGAAACGTACTTGATAGTGTTGCCATTATCACTTTTTGTCTCGTGGCTATTGTACACCATGATATGCAATTGAAACGCTCGACATATGAAGTTTTGCAGATTCTAAGCATTTCATTGACGGACAAAACCCACCTAAGAGATCTATTTGATAAGACTATTTTCAACGATATCAAAGAACTCGATTTAGGAAGTTATGTTGTATTGAAGGCAATTCATGCTAAAGAGGCTGATGCGGCGATTGAGAATATGAAGAAGAGTACAGACCCTATTTACGGGGATGGCTTTCGTCATCTTCTTGCAATTTATAAAAAAGGAGGATGGCATGACGCAATTCAAGAAATTGGTAAATGATTAATTTTAATATATGATTAGCTTATGTCAAAGTTTAAAATTCCAGGAGTATCATTCTCCTTAAATCGGGCACTCGGTATCACGCAGGCTAAACAGAAGTTTGCACGTGAAACAGGGATTCCAACCTCTAAGGCTGGATTGGAAAGAAAAATAGGAAAGATGGTGTTGAGTGCCATTTTCGGAAAGAAGCGATGATTTGATATGAGAAAGTTGAATCTTCTATCAATGTGTTTTGTGCTTATGGTTATGCTATCTTGTAACCATAAGCCTAAGGCTTCTGTGATAGAGGTAAATGCTGACAGCCTATCTGAAACAATAAAGATTGCAGCGCCAAGTTCCAATACTAGAACTTTTGTTAATCGGAAAGACTCTGGGGAATTGATAGTCTTTACACCGATTTATAACACTGTTGATTTGGTTTGCGGTAAGCGACCAAGCAAAGACACGGATATGTCTGTGAGCTATTGTGCTGAGGCTGCGTTTACAGGGGAATGCTTGGATTCTTTTGCACATCGCAATGTAGCAGGAAATCATGTGTCTAGTGGTATTTTTTATAGAGGCTACGTGGCTAAAACGAATACGGGGGCTTTTGTTTGGTATCAAGGCAAATGGAAGTTCCTGTATGATAGTTACGCTAGTGAACTTAGGAAAGCGGAAAAGCATAGAGGTATGGGCTTTGGACAGAATATGATTATTTATAATGGGCGAGTTATGCCAAGATTTAGAAAGGATAAGCCATTGAATATTTATCGGGCATTATGCGAGCTAGATGGCAAGCTGTGCATTGTTGAGGCTAAGCAAGCGTTGGCTTATAGCGAATTTGTGGAAAAGTTGGCAAACTTGAAGGTCAAATATGCTCTGTACTTGGATATGGGATCAGGATGGAATTATTCGTGGTATCGTGATTCTGTAGGAACTGTCCATGAAATACATCCAATAAAGCCATGGTCTAAATATCAAACGAATTGAATAGTATTTAAGAAGTAAGCAATATTGTATGTGCCGTTTCATATAATTTAATAAAACGATAAAACGAGGATGAATGTTTTTAAATTAGGTGTCACTTTTTTGAAGTCTTTGAGTGCTTTATTCGTTCCCGGTAAATGCCCCAAACGAATTGATCATGAGAAAATTGTCGCTGGTGAAAGCTTGGCGTCCGATTCTACACCTTCGGACAGTATCGGATATCCAAAGGCTCAGCAGCCACACTATGATCTCTTGCGCTTCCTGGATGCACAGGAGGTTGCCTATACCCAGGCTTTAAGTGAACTGAAAAGAGGTAGAAAACAAAGCCATTGGATATGGTATATCTTCCCGCAACAGAAGGGACTCGGACATAGTTACAATTCAAAATACTATGGCTTGGATGGCGAGGGTGAAGCCAGAGCCTATGTTGAACATGAAATTCTGGGTGATAGACTCCGTGAATGCTGCAAGGCGCTCTTGCTCCACAAGGATAAGGATATCAAATATATCATGGGAAGCGGAATTGACGTGCTGAAACTCAAAACTTCTATGCGTCTCTTCAATAAAGTGAGTCCTAATGATGTGTTTGAGGAAGTATTGGATGCATTCTTTTTAACCCATTCAGAATAGTCTTAATAAGAGAAAATTACGATTAATATATGAATGTATCAAAGTTTTAAAATGATATTTTGTGGGATGAATTGCAAAAACTTGGCAAAAAGTTTGGAAGATACCAGATAATCACTTATATTTGCACTGTCTTAAAAGATAAGTGTTATGAGAACAGTTCAAGATTATATAGCAATAATTAGGCAAAATAGTTCCAAGATTACTAAAGATTTTGGAATCAAGACCTTGCGTATTTTTGGTTCCGTATCACGAAATGAGCAAACAGAGCAAAGCGATTTGGATATTTGTGTAGAAACAGAAACTCCTAATCCATTTTTATTGGCCGACTTGAAAGAGTTTTTAGAGGGCTTGTTCAAATGCTCAGTTGATGTAGTGCGTATTCACAAAAACATGAATCCTTTCTTTAAATCAAGAATTGAGCGGGATGGAATCTATGCAATTCGATAAATATGTAGCATTGGATATACTTAATAGAGTGCATTTTTCTATTGAGCATATAGAAGAACGTTCACAACCTTATCATTGTGGCGATGATTTTCTGATGTCTTCTACTGGTGTAGCAATTCTTGATTCCATATGTATGCAATTTATTGCTATAGGAGAAAGTTTAATCCCCCAACTTTCTATGCTGTTTCGGATAAATTCACTATCTTTGTCCACCTGAAAACAACTAAAAGATAATTAGCCTCTTCTCCTACTTCTGGAAAGACAACGACCACCTTGGATACTTACTTTGTTTCAGGAACATACTGAACTTTAGCATCGACTTTTCTTCCATAACTCTTCTTTATTATATTTTTTGCTGCATATTTACGGTAATATTTTTAAACTATCAAAGTTTTCACGGCTTTTTTCAATTAAGAAATCCCTGCCATAGGAAGCCTTTCCTACAGCAGGGATTTTTCTATTGGAAATCATCAAGAATGACTTAACTGTCAATTCTTAACTACTAACTATCAACTATTTATACTCGCCCCAAGCCTTGATGTCGATATCCTCCATAGAGGTCAAGGCGCTCCACTCTGGCTGGTTGATGCCGTTGTTGGTCAGCATCTGAGAGAACTCCGCATTGTCAATATCACGTGCTGCTGTACCAAGGATAGGCACATTCTGAGCATCAAGCCGCATTGCGAGGTTGTTTGGTATCTGGCCACCCGTTGATACTATAACACCATGAGGCAGCTCCATCTCGATGATATCCATGACACGCTCGAAGGTGAGCTCGTCGAAGTAAAGACGGTCGCACATATCGTAGTCGATAGAAACGGTCTCAGGGTTGTAGTTGATCATCACAGAGCGCCAACCCTCCTTGCGAATCGTATTCAATGCCTGGACACCACACCAGTCGAACTCTACAGAAGAACCGATGCGATAAGCACCTGAACCGAGCACGATGATGGAACGATGGTCGTCAGTTTTGATTCATCGAGTTGCCCATTCTATTTCGTCAATCCAACCATATTTCTTTGCTTTTTTCCATGCCGTATAAGCTCCCACTGAAAAAGCCGTTCTATTTTTATACTTTTTACCTTCTTCCAAAACATGCTCTTTAACATCCCAATATCCATCAGGTTTCTTTTTGTCTTTTATCCACGGCATTTCACTGAAGATGTTTTTATCTTTACATGCATGCTGATAAGCTGTCGGACTATTTATAGCGAACTCCGTTCTTGAAGAATACTTCTTAGATTCTTCAATGATTGCTTCATTTGTCCATTTTGATATAATTCCTAAAGGAAGAGGCTTTAACCACACCATTTCAGGAAGCCATCCTTTAATCATCGCCTTAATAAAAGCACCTTTGGATTTATTCCTGAATTCCTTCTTGTTTGAATATTTGTGACTTTCCGCAAATACCCTTTCCTTCGTCCAATAATTATGAGGCTTCTTTCTGTCTTTAAGCCAATCCATTTCTTTTAGCCAACCTTTCTCGCTTGCAGTCTGATATGCTCCACCAGCATTTTTTCTGAAATCACATTTATATTCATATTTGTGACTTTCTTCAATAACAACATCATGAGTCCAACTTATTTTTCTTTCAGGAGTTTTTAACCAAGTCATCTCATCAAGCCACTTATTGTGTTTTGCATGATTATATGCACCCCCTGCTTTCCTCTTAAATTCGCTCCTGCTATGGTATTTCTTTGATTCCTCGAAAACCTTTTCTTTAGAAGTCCATTTAACAATTCCGCCAGTAGAACCAGTATTTATTCCTGTTGATGCAACATTCAAAAGCAGATAGCCTTCCTTCACATATTGCTTCTTGTAAAAATCCTCATAATATTGACTTTCCAACACAGTCAATCCATTCTTCAAAATAATTGGTTCAGGAATATTCTGACCAAAATACTTTCTTACAGCGCTGTTGGAATCATATTTATGCCTTCTTTTTCTGTTATTGCTATCTATTGTCAAACCTACATATGCCACGTTGTTTACTTTATCAACATAGGCATACACTGTAGAGTTATGCTCATCTTTTCTTTCATCATAGTTATGTGGTTTCATCCACACCATCTTATCAAGGATACCATACTCACCCGCCCATTTATATGCTGTAGGCTCATTCTTTTGAAAATCCATTTTACTTGGATACTTTTTAGATACCTTCAACACTTCTTCTTTTGTCCAAAAACCATTTTCATGCTTAGGACGAATAAGCCCTAAATCATCAAGCCATCCTTTCTTTTTTGCTTGATTATAGGCATACTCGTTTAACAAACGCAAATCAGTTATTGTAACACAATTATTTTGCTTCACAATTGAAAGAATAACGTCTTTCGTATATTTATGTTCCTTACGAGGACCACGTTTCTTATGCCGGTCTGTTTTCAGCCATGTCATTTCATCTATCAATTTTCTTTGATAAGCAAGTTTGCAAGCTGTTGGAGAATTCAGTTTGAATTCTATTCTTGTATGATATTTTTGAGACTCTTTGACAACTTTTTCGTCTGTCCAATAGCCGTTTGGAAATTTCTGATGTGACATATATATTCAAAAAATATATTATTTTTTACTTAAACTTTCCTTTTAATAAGAGTAAAAGTCATTTGGATTTGAGAGATTAATTCTAAGTCCATAACAATATTTGTCTTAAATAATCCATTTGATAAATAGCCTATATTTAATTTTGATATTTTTTACATATCATCAAGATTTTTCTGATGATTTTTCTTATATACTGGTATGTAATTAATTCTATCTGTATACGACATTTTTACTTGATAATCATAATCTTGTTCTATAACAACCAATGTTATAATTCCCTTCTCACTTTGAAAAGAACAAGATGAAAGAAAAGAACCAGACAAAGGAGACTTATATGTTGCATCATAATGTTTCTCTCGAAGTAGCGTTTCTAATTCATCATACAACTCTTTTGCATCATCTTCTTTGAAAAAACTATGGACGAATGTTACTGACCACATTCTTTTTGTATCAGAATCATAATGCAAACCAAACTGTTCTATATTTCCAAGGAAAGGACCTTCCATAACACGAAGCCCCATACTTGCATACTTATTATCTGGTGATACATAAAAGCCCTTGGACTTTAGTTTTGAAGCATACTCGTTAACGCTGCCATCAATAGGAAATCCAAGAAACTTTAAATGTTCCTCAGAAAATGCCTGTGTATAACACAAGCATAATATAATAATTGTTATAAGTCGTATCATGTCTTATTCTTTTAAGGGTAGCCCATATAGGGTATTTCATTATAACTTACTTCTATTTTGTTCGACTAAGTAGAAATATCCTACTCAAAATTTTCTATATAATCTGTAGTTTCATTATAATACAACTCCATAGATAACTTATTGTACTTAGCCTCAATCGCAAAGAAATTATCATTTTCTTCTTTCAGCAGTTGTTCTATTATCAATCTGGCACGCTTTAATTTACTTTGAAAACTATAGAGTCTAAATTCAGACTGACTTCCCAACTTATTTTGTTCATGAAATTGATATATTGCATCTTTGGCATTGCCAGAATGATACATAAACATATCGAATCCTTGCAAATCACCTTTGGTCTTTGTATGATAATAGTTATATACAAGCAAACCGATAGTAGGTTTTAACTGTAAATAAAGGAAACGGAGTTTTTCCTTTCTGTAATTTCTCACAACAGGCTCTATCTCTTCCACAAACCCATATTGTGATAGCATAGAATCAGCTTCAGCACATTGTTGATAAAAAAAATCGTCAATATTTCTCTTTTTCATAAAAGTTCTTACTCTTTGTACATTTATTTACATAAGTATCATCCATGGATAAATCAACAGCTACTTTGCCTTCTTACTATAAGCCGCAGTAAACCCTTTTAAACTGATGTTAAACTCACTAAATCTTGGTTCATCATATTTTAGACTTTCCCCCATATTAAAATAACGACAAGATATAAACTCGCCTTTTTTCATCTGTTCGGTAGTCATTGGCACCCACAAAAAGAAGAAATATTCAAATGTTGGTTCTGTAACAGTAGGGAATGTCATTTCGACTTGTACTTTACCTTCTATCTTACCAGAACGATTTATATCTGCTTGAACATCTCTTTTTCTTGGAGTGTAAAAACCCACATCAGTATTTGTTTTTGTAAACTTATACGCATCATTTGGCGGAAATTTTCCAATATATTTTAGCATTTGTTCATCTTCGTACCAAACAGCATCAATTTCTCCTGCCGTACAATGAACTAAGACACTTTGCTTTATGTTATGAAACTTGTCTGTAACAACTTCCACTTTATCCCACACGCCCTGACTATATGATTTTATACCAATCATAATCAGCAAGACAAATATAAATATATTCTTTTTCATATTCTTATAAATCATTTTGATGTTCTGTCATCCATTCTGCATGTTTGTTTTGATAATAATATCTTTCTTCAGACTTTGCCTTATTAGTATAGTTCAAAAAAACCTTTTTACTTGAATGATCCTTTGACAATATAATTTCATATTCTCGTCCGTAAGACCATATCAATAATTCATCATCACCAAAGTTTTCTTGCCTTGTTCTATACTTTTTATCAAGTTGTTTTATCAAATGTTCATACAAATCATTAGCCTCTTCTCCTACTTCTGGAAAGACAACGACCACCTTGGATACTTGCTTTGTTTCAGGAACATACTGAACTTTAGCATCGACTTTTCTTCCATAAAACATACCGATATAATTATATGTACTATACAGATTCCCTATGAAGATAAAATTTTCATCTCTCATTTTTAAGTCAAAATCTTTTATATTACCTTTTATCGGTATATTCTTAAATTTTAAAATCTCTATGCTATCAATATTGTTAACAGCATGCGACTGGGCATAGGACTGAGCTAATGTCATTCCCTGCAAAATGATAGCAAAAGTTAATAATAAACGCTTCATTGTTTTTACTTTTTAATTTAATTATTAGCTAACAAAAAAGCGTGAAACTCGCCTCATACTCGTCCGCAATTCTTGGCCTTCCACAGCCTTACCTGTTGGCGAGCAGATAGAGTTTCACGCTGAAAGTTATAATTACCCCAAAAGTGTGCCGTGAGGATACAAAATCCTCGGCACACTACGGGAGTAGCAAATACAACTTACCCGTGACATCTTCTCTGCTATGCCATCGACAGGTGATTCTGATTGTGGAAGTTTAGAATTGCCAATGTACAAAGCGTTGTTGACGCCCTTTATTATGTCTGCAAACGCATTTACTGCGAATGCATTGCAAAATTACAAAGAATAAATGAGAATAAGCTATTTATGAACAGTTTTTTTAGATAAAAAGTGTTTTTGCAGCAAAACTGCCCAAACTGCAACTGAAAATAACCGACAAATGGTCTACTACACTCTGCTTGACACAAGGATCTTTATCTTTGGAAGTGTAACAGTCTGAAGGCTCTACAGGAGAATCAACAGTAAATCAAATGACAGCAACACTAAACCTTCTGAAGAAGTTGATGGTTAAACGAGCCAAATTTTCACAAACAATGTGTAATCTTCGTTCAAAACAGGGTACTTTACAAAAGTTTATTCGCAAAAAGTTTTGCAGTTTCAAAAAATATACATACCTTTGCGGTGACAGTTACACCACGCTTCCCACTTACACAGCTAACCAGGGTGGGACTTTTGCTTATTACAATTATAACTATCACACACATCTTGTTCTATAAAGATACTCCCATACCTCTCTTCCCGACTTCTTCAACCGGATAATCGGGTCGATGAAATACAGTTTGCCATCTTCATCACACAGCACATTATCACTGACATTAGAAACATCAGTTATTGCCAAATATTCATTTCCATAGAAATATCTATCCTCCTTTGTCAAGCCCAATTGATTAATGAGATAATCGTCAATCGTTTTCTGCGATGGTACTTGAAACATATCGGATATATTTCGTTGCTGAAGAACAATCCGGATTCCCTTTATATCCTCTGAAAAGCCAACAAAACGATACCTCGTTGATGGGAATAACATGTTATGAATCAAATGTTCATAAATGATATCCTCTGGCAAAATGTGCTTCATCGGAGCCTTGGCAAAAGGAGACTTCATTTTGGTGAAAGTTGTTCCGTCTTCACTCAAAAAGACAATGCTTTCTCCCGTTGGAATCATTCGTCTGTCACCAAATTTACCCCAGTCCAACTTATCTATATACAAGCCTTGTTCTTTGGCGATTTTTATCAAACGTAGGCATTCCTCATCCTCTGCAGTTCTCGTGCTTTTCCTGTTATCTCCATATTGTTGAGTGGATAGCCCAGTCTCAAACACTCGAATATCGCTTCGGTCGCTATCTGCCTGTACTTTTCGCTCAGGCTCATAACATATTGCAGCGCGTTCCGCCCATCTCTTAAATATATAGTCGATAATTTTTCTTCCATAACTCTTCATTATTATAGTTTTTGCTGCAAATTTACGGTAATATTTTTAAACAACCAAAGTTTTCACTGCTTTTTTATTTACAACAAAAATCCCTGCCATAGGAAGCCTTTCCTACAGCAGGGATTTGTTATATGATATAAGGTGTAGTGCCTAATTAAACACTACACACAAATCATTACTTATACTCGCCCCAAGCCTTGATGTCGATATCCTCGAACTTGATGGTGCAGAATGCATAGATGAATGCACTCACAATTCGACATAATTTCTTTGCAGTTTTATCAAATGGCAAATAGCTAAGCATCAATATTATAAACTTCTAAGTTTATAAACTAACAAACCGAAAAACTTCAGTGGGATTATGCACGCTATCATAAAAAGATAAACATAAAAGTAAAGTTTTACATAATATTCTTGCAAAAATCAACATTTATGTTTATCTTTGCAGTAAAAATATAAGTTATATGGAAAAGAACTTATTAATAGAGCTATTAGAAACTGGAGAAAAAGTCAGCCTTTATTCTCCAAGATTCGAGGGTGAAGAATATACCGAATTTGAGAAATTCCTTCTCACCTATAAGGACCAATATGCCCAAGATGTACAAATCCTCATTAGAAGGATTGATATTATCAAGGAAAATGGTGCAGAAGATAGATTCTTCAGATATGAAGGAAGCAAACGTGACAGGGTGATGGCACTACCCTCTCATCTTGATACATCTAATTTAAGATTGTATTGCCTTAATATTAGCCATAAGATTTTAATCTTAGGAAATGGTGGTATAAAGCAAACTCAAACATATCAAGAAGATGTAAATCTGCATAGAGCCGTACGAAACTTACAAAAGATAGACATCATTATAAAGAAACTTGAAAATAAAAGAATCATAACAATCAATGGTACAAATTTACATGGACCACTTGAATTGACAATAGACATAGACAATAATAATAAGGAGGATTTAGTATGAAAACAAATAAACTAATGGATGAAATCCGCAAGTCAACTACTGCGGATACAAACAAACAAGTCGACTTATGCGTTGCTATTGCCAACAGAGTCTTTGAACTATTACAGGAACGAAATATGAAACAGCGTGATTTCGCAAAGGCTCTTGGCAAGACAGAAACAGAAGTGAGCCGTTGGCTGAGTGGAACACATAATCTCACTTTAGCTACAATCGCAAAGATGGCGACGGTTCTTGGTGATGATATCATTACCACAACACAGAGCAATCGTCCGTACAAACTTCCAAATACGCAAAATGTTGCTATGATGGTAGCTGAGGATATGTGAAAAAATAGTCATACAAATAACAAAAATCCCTGCCATAGGAAGCCTTTCCTACAGCAGGGATTTTTCTATTGGGAATCATCAAGAATGACTTAACTGTCAATTCTTAACTACTAACTATCAACTATTTATACTCGCCCCAAGCCTTGATGTCGATATCCTCGAGCTTGGTGGTGCAGAATGCATAGATGAATGCACTCGCCAGACGGCTGTTGGTAATCAATGGCACGTTCAGGTCGATGGCGGCACGGCGAATCTTGTAACCATTGGAAAGTTCGCTGCTGGTCAAGTTCTTCGGAATATTCACCACCATATCGATCTCGTGGTTGTGGAGCATCTCCAAAGCCTTTGGTGCACCGCCCTCAGCCTCCTCTGATGGCCAGAGTACACGGGTGTTCTCAATGCCATTCTCGGTGAGGAACTTGCTGGTACCACCCGTAGCATAGAGCTTATAGCCGTGGTCGATGAGCATGTGGGCTGCATCGAGCATATCAACTTTCTGCTTGGCTGAACCGGTAGACAGAAGGATGTTCTTGGCAGGAATGCGATGACCCACTGAGAGCATACTCTTCAGAAGGGCTGTAGATGTATCGTCGCCCAAGCAACCTACCTCACCCGTACTGCTCATGTCCACACCCAATACTGGGTCGGCCTTCTGAAGGCGGTTGAAGCTGAACTGGCTGGCCTTGATACCCACATAGTCGAGGTCGAAGAGGTTCTTGTGAGGCTTCTCTACTGGCAAACCGAGCATCACGCGGGTAGCCAACTCGATGAGGTTGATCTTCAACACCTTGCTTACGAATGGGAACGAACGGCTGGCACGAAGGTTACACTCGATAACGAGAATATCATTGTCGCGAGCCATAAACTGAATGTTGAAAGGTCCGTTGATATGAAGTTCCTTGGCAATCTGACGGCCTACTCGCTTCACACGGCGAACAGTCTCCACATACAACTTCTGAGGAGGGAACTGGATGGTAGCATCGCCTGAGTGAACACCGGCGAACTCGATGTGCTCGGAAATGGCATAAGCTATCACCTCGCCATTCTTAGCCACGGCATCCATCTCAATCTCCTTGGCATGCTCAATAAACTTGCTGACTACCACAGGATGATCCTCGCTTACGTTGGCAGCCAACTGAAGGAATCGCTTCAGCTCGTCCTCGTTGGAGCAAACATTCATCGCTGCACCAGAGAGCACGTAGCTTGGACGTACCAGTACAGGGAAACCAACACGCTCGATAAACTTGTCGATATCCTCCATAGAGGTCAAGGCGCTCCACTCAGGCTGGTTGATGCCGTTGTTGGTCAGCATCTGAGAGAACTTGGCACGGTCCTCAGCGTTATCAATGTCCTTGGCAGCAGTACCCAGGATAGGCACATTCTGAGCGTCAAGACGCATTGCGAGGTTGTTTGGTATCTGGCCACCCGTTGATACGATAACACCATGAGGCTGCTCCATCTCGATGATATCCATGACACGCTCGAAGGTGAGCTCGTCGAAGTAAAGACGGTCGCACATATCGTAGTCGGTAGATACGGTCTCAGGGTTGTAGTTGATCATCACTGAGCGCCAGCCCTCCTTGCGGATGGTATTCAATGCCTGGACACCACACCAGTCGAACTCTACGGAAGAACCGATGCGGTAAGCACCTGAACCGAGCACGATGATGGAACGATGGTCGTTCTCGAAGGTGATGTCGCTCTTCACACCTGCGTAGGTGACATAAAGGTAGTTGGTCTGAGCTGGATACTCTGCAGCCAGGGTGTCTATCTGCTTCACTACAGGAAGGATGCCATAGTTCTTACGAAGGCTGCGGACGGTAAGACCGGCCTTAGCCATGTTGCCCAACTCCTGTTCAAGACCCACGGCACGCGCAATCTGGAAATCGGTAAATCCATATACCTTGGCAGTACGCAGGAGTTCCTTGTCCAGAGTATTGATGTTGCACTTCTTCATCGCCTCGTCGATATCGATGATGTGCTTCAGTTTCTCGAGGAACCACTTGTCAATCTTGGTGAGTTCATGAATCTGGTCAACAGTATATCCCTTGTGCATGGCCTTGGAAATCACGAACACACGCTTATCTGTTGGCTCCTTCAGGGCTGCATCGATATCATCAATCTCAAGCTCCTTGTTCTCTACGAAGCCGTGCATGCCCTGACCTATCATACGAAGACCCTTCTGAATGGCCTCCTCGAAGTTGCGGCCGATGGCCATTACTTCGCCTACAGACTTCATCGATGAACCCAGCTCCTTGTCTACGCCACGGAACTTGGACAAATCCCAACGAGGAATCTTACATACCACGTAGTCCAACGCTGGCTCAAAGAAGGCAGAAGTAGTCTTGGTTACAGAGTTCTTCAACTCGAACAGACCGTAACCCATACCGAGCTTGGCTGCCACGAAAGCCAAAGGATAACCCGTAGCCTTGGAAGCCAAGGCAGAAGAACGGCTCAGGCGGGCATTCACCTCAATGACGCGATAGTCCTCGCTCTTAGGGTCGAAGGCATACTGCACGTTACACTCGCCCACGATTCCGATGTGACGGATAATCTTGATGGCAAGGGCACGAAGCTTATGATACTCCGAATTGCTCAAGGTCTGAGAAGGAGCAATGACGATACTCTCGCCGGTATGGATTCCCAGTGGGTCGAAGTTCTCCATGTTGCAGACGGTAATACAGTTGTCGTAGCGGTCGCGAACCACCTCGTACTCTATCTCCTTCCATCCCTTTAAACTCTTCTCTACCAATACCTGTGGAGAGAAAGAGAAAGCTTTCTCGGCGAGTTTGTTCAGTTCCTCCTCGTTGTCGGCAAAGCCAGAACCAAGTCCACCCAAGGCATAGGCAGCACGGATGATGACTGGATAACCCAACTCGGCAGCAGCCTTGCGGGTCTGCTCGATGTTCTCGCAAGCCTCGCTCTTGATGGTCTTCACGTTGATTTCATCAAGCTTCTCGACGAAGAGCTCGCGGTCCTCGGTATCCATGATGGCCTGTACAGGAGTACCCAGCACCTTGACGTTATATTTCTCCAAGATACCCTGACGATAAAGTTCGACACCACAGTTGAGGGCAGTCTGACCACCGAAACTAAGGAGGATTCCGTCTGGCTTCTCCTTCTGGATGACACGCTCTACGAAGTAGGGCTGCACAGGCAGGAAGTAAATCTGGTCGGCAACGCCTTCCGAAGTCTGTACGGTTGCAATATTCGGGTTGATGAGCACAGTCTCGATACCTTCCTCGCGCAATGCCTTCAATGCCTGCGAACCAGAGTAGTCGAACTCGCCTGCCTCACCTATCTTCAAGGCTCCTGAACCCAAGAGGAGCACTTTCTTTATATTTTCGTCTTTCATTTTTTTCCTAATTATTTAAGTGTTTCTACAAACTTATCAAACATGAACTCTGTATCCACAGGGCCTGAGCAAGCCTCTGGGTGGAACTGGCTTGAGAACCAAGGGTTCACCTTGTGGCGGATACCCTCGTTAGAGCCATCATTCATATTTACAAAGAGTTCCTCCCAATCGTTGCCCAATGTCTTGGCATCAACGGCATAACCGTGGTTCTGAGAGGTGATGTAGCAGTTGTTGGTTCCTACCATGCGTACTGGCTGGTTGTGTGAGCGGTGACCATACTTCAACTTGTAGATAGTAGCACCGGCTGCCTTGGAAAGCAACTGATTACCCATACAGATACCACAGATAGGCTTGCGGCTCTGGCTGATCTGCTTGCGGATGATATTGACAGCATCCTCGCACATATCAGGGTCGCCAGGTCCGTTGGCCAAGAACAAACCATCAAAGTCCATATCGGTATAATCGTAGTTCCATGGCACGCGAATCACCTCTACACCTCTGTTGATGAGACAACGGATGATGTTGGCCTTCACGCCACAGTCGACGAGTACCACCTTCTTGCCGGCTCCCTCGTTGTAGCGGATAATCTCCTTGCAGCTCACCTGGTCTACAAAGTTTACACCCTCATAGTTAGCCTCAGGGATGTTGTCGGGCTCATCGTCGAAAATGATCTTACCCATCATCACACCATGCTCACGAAGCACCTTAGTCAACTGACGTGTGTCGATACCCGTAATGCCGGGCACCTTCTCGCGCTTCAACCAGTCGGCAAGGCTTTCCACTGCATTCCAGTGGCTGTACTGCTCGCTGTAATCGCTCACAATGATGGCAGAAGCATAAATCTTGTCACTCTCCATGAAGGTTGGCAAACCGTTTTTCTCGAAAGTGAATGGTGGCACACCATAGTTGCCTACAAGTGGGTAAGTAAGTGTCATCAACTGACCGGCATAAGAAGGGTCGGTCAAGCTCTCGGGATAGCCCATCATGGCTGTGTTGAACACAACCTCGCCTGCTACGGGGGCATCATATCCGAAAGATTTGCCATGGAATTGGGTTCCATCGCTCAAAACTAAGGTTACATTTTTCATATCTGATATTCTTTTTCTTTATTTCATACTCATAAGAACAAATGAATTCTCCTCTCTTTGTTCTTCACTTATTTATGATAAACATTCTCAATGTAGTTCACGAAAGACTGGTTGCAAAGCTTGGTGCCGCCGGGAGTGGGATAATGGCCTGTAAAGTACCAGTCGCCCTTGTGGTTGGGTATGGCCTCGTGCAGTCCCTCAATGCTCTGGAACACAAGTTGGATAGGAGTCGTCATGCCCTCTGGTCTTAGCATCTCTACTATCTTCTCGTTCAACTCCTCGGTGGTGAATGGCTTGTAGATGGCACGCACAGGATTGATCTGCTCTTCCTTTGGCTTCAGCAACTCGGCCTTACAAGCCTCGTAGGTCTGTTCGATGATGTCGCTCATCTTGCGTTCTTTCAGCAACTGGATGGCAGCACGGAACACACAGAACTCTTCCAGTCGGGCCATATCGATGCCGTAATAGTCGGGATAGCGTATCTGTGGAGCACTCGACACAACGACAATCTTCTTAGGATGCAGACGGTCGAGGATGCGGAGAATACTCTCCTTCAAGGTAGTTCCTCGAACGATGCTGTCGTCGATGATGACCAGGTTGTCCACCTTAGGTTCGATGCTTCCGTAGGTTACATCGTACACGTGGCTCGCCAGGTCGTTACGGCTGTTGCCCTCTGTTATGAAGGTACGAAGTTTGATATCTTTCCAGGCTATCTTCTCAGAGCGAACAAAGTCGCCAAGGATTTCGTAGAGTTCTTCTTTCGAAGGAACATGGTCGAGATTGGCTATCTGCTCTATCTTGGTTTCGTTGAGATATTTCTTGAAACCGCTCAACATGCCATAGTAAGCCACTTCGGCAGTATTCGGGATGTAGCTGAACACGGTGTGGTCCACATCATAATCGACGGCCTTCAGAATAGGCTGGGTCAACTGCTCGCCCAACTGCTTGCGCTCCTGATAAATATCCTTGTCGGAACCGCGACTGAAGTAGATGCGCTCGAACGAGCAGGCTGAATCTCCCTTCTGATCCATGATGCGCTCGATGGTGCATTCGCCGTTCTTCTTGACAAGAAGCGCCATACCTGGCATGAGTTCCTGCACTTCCTCTGCCTCCAGGTCGAAGGTGGTCTGCAACACAGGGCGCTCGCTTGCCACAACTACAATCTCGTCGTTCTTATAGTAAAAAGCAGGACGGATGCCCCAGGGATCGCGCATAGAGAACATCTCGCCCGAACCGGTAATACCACAGACTACATAGCCACCGTCGAAGTCTTTCATCGTTGTCTTGAGCACGTTGCTCATCTTCACGTGGTCTTCTATATAGTTGGTGATGTCGGTATTCTGCATCTCCATCGCCTTGGCAGCAATGAAGTTGCGCTCCACCTCACGATCCAGACGATGGCCCATGAGTTCGAGCATGATGTAGGTATCGCTGTAGATGCGTGGGCTCTGGCCCTGACGTGTAAGCTCCTGGAATATCTCATCCACATTGGTCATGTTGAAGTTGCCACAAAGACAGAGGTTCTTAGCCTTCCAGTTGTTGCGGCGCAGGAAAGGGTGCACATACTGTATGCCGCTCTTTCCCGTGGTGCTATAGCGCAAGTGGCCCATATAGAGCTCGCCAGCAAAGGGGAGCTCTTCCTTGGCATACTGTGCATCGGCAAGCTGTTCGGGTGTCAGATCCTTGAAGTTGGCATTAGCCTTGCCGAAAATCTCTGTAACGGCATTCTTGCCCTCTGCCCTTTCACGGAACATGTATTCATGTCCGGGCTTTCCACCCAATTTGACACAGGCCATACCAGCTCCTTCCTGGCCACGGTTGTGCTGCTTCTCCATCATCAGATAGAGCTTGTTGAGTGCGTACATCCATGTGCCGTACTTCTGCTGGTAATACGATAAAGGCTTGAGCAATCTGATCATTGCCACGCCACATTCATGTTTTAATGGTTCCATCTCGCTTATTATCCTTGATATCTTATAGTTAAATTTATTTCGTTGATAGTCTTCCTCCTTCTATCTTCACTCATCGTTCTTCCTCCCCTCATTCGTTAGTCCTCCTTCATTCGTTGTTCATTCCTCCTTCATTAGTCATTATTCATTTGCAACGTCCTCCCTCTATAAAAAAAGGGAAACGTCAATAAATGACGATTCCCTTAATTATATCATTCGACTGTAACTGACTTAGCTAAGTTTCTTGGCTGATCAACATCCTTACCCTTGCAAACGGCAACATGATACGCCAAGAGCTGAAGAGGGATAGTAGCCAATAATGGCTCTAAGCACTCCAAAGTCTCAGGCAGTTCGATGACTTCATCGGCAATCTTGGAAATGGTTTCGTCGCCCTTGCTGACAATAGCAATGACACGTCCATTACGAGCCTTTACCTCCTGAATGTTGGAGAGTACCTTCTCGTACATGAAGTTGTGTGTAGCAATAACTACTACTGGCATATCGCTGTCGATAAGAGCGATAGGACCATGCTTCATTTCTGCAGCAGGATAACCTTCTGCATGGATATAGCTGATTTCCTTCAACTTCAAGGCTCCTTCCAAAGCCACAGGATACTGGAAGCCACGACCCAGATAGATAAAGTTGCGCGCATAGGTGAATGTGCGGCTGAGGTCGGCTATCTTGTTGTTCAACTTCAGCACCTCCTTCATCTTCTCTGGGATGTTCCAAAGTTGTTCTGTAATGTTCTGGTACTCGTCGGCGCTGATGGTTCCCTTCTCATTGCCAATGGCCAATGCAAGAAGGGTAAGTACAGTCACCTGACCGGTGAAGGCCTTGGTTGAAGCCACACCGATTTCAGGACCTACGTGAATGTAAGTTCCTGTATCTGTCTCGCGGGCAATGCTGGAGCCGATAGAGTTACAGATGCCATAGATGAAAGCTCCCTTCTCCTTGGCCAACTTGATGGCAGCCAAGGTATCGGCAGTCTCGCCACTCTGAGAAATAGCTATCACCACATCGTCACTGGTCACCACAGGGTTGCGGTAACGGAATTCGGAAGCATACTCTACCTCTACTGGCACACGACAATAGTTCTCTATCATCTGCTTGCCTATCAAACCTGCATGCCATGAGGTTCCACAAGCTACGATGATAAAGCGCTTGGCATTGAGCAGCTGCTGACGATGGTCGGTAATAGAGCTGAGCACTACGCCCATCTCTGTCTCTTTCTTGGTTGTGGCTTCGTCGCCATCGGTCATCACGCGGGTTTCTACCGTACGGTTTACCACACGGCCACGCATACAGTTGCGCAGACACTCTGGCTGCTCGAAGATTTCCTTCAGCATGAAGTGTGGGAATCCACCCTTCTCTATCTGCCCCAAGTCCATGTCGACAGTCTGAATCTCTGGATTCAGCTTCACGTTCTGAATATTGGTAACCTGAAGTTCCTCGCCCAGACGCATGATGGCGATGTTGCCATCTTCCAAATAAACCACCTTGTCGGTATATTCTATAATAGGTGTGGCGTCTGAACCGAGATAGAACTCACCTTCCTTGCCAATACCTACAACGAGGGGACTTTGCTTGCGTGCGGCAATAATCTGGTTGGGTTCATTCTTGTCGAGCAAGGCTATGGCATAAGCACCGATAACCTGGCGAAGAGCCACCTGTACTGCTGTCAGCAGGTCGAGCTTCTTTGTAATCTGTATATATTCTATAAGCTGTACCAACACCTCAGTATCGGTATCGCTCTTAAACTCAACTCCCTTTGCTATCAGGTTTTTCTTGATGGCGGCATAATTCTCAATAATGCCGTTGTGGATGATGGCAAGATTCTTTGAGGAAGAATAGTGAGGGTGAGCATTAACTGATGATGGCTCACCGTGGGTAGCCCAACGGGTATGGGCAATGCCTACCGAACCACTCACGTCCTTGTCGGCACAGTAAGCTTCCAGGTCGGCAACTTTTCCCTTTGCCTTATATACATTAAGTGATCCGTCCTCGCTGATAAGAGCTACACCAGCCGAGTCGTAACCACGATATTCCAATCGTTTGAGTCCCTTGATAAGGGCTGGATAAGCCTGTCCCTTACCCAAATATCCTACGATACCACACATATTTTAATATAATTGAAATTCATAATTAAGTTTGTCCTTACTTACACAAACTGACAGTAAGTGTAGCCAAAGATAAAATTGAGGAAACCAATCCTATCCAGAATGTAACAGAGTTGCTCAGGCCTGCGGTACCTTTCTTGGCTCCATTAGGTTCTACATATACGATGTCGTTCTGCTGCAAATAGAAATAAGGAGAATTGATGATGTTGGCATCTGTCATATCCAATCGGTGCGCTTCCTTTTTGCCAGTAGCATCCTCGCGGATAAGCAGAATATTCTTGCGTTTACCCTGCAAGCCTAAGTCGCCGCTTTGTGCCAACGCCTCTATAATACTCATCTTCTCGTTTGGTACTGTAACGACACCCGGGCTTCCCACTTCGCCTGTTACAACGACGCGGAAACTCGCCATACGTACAGTTACCGTCGGAACTTCACCATCCTTGAAATATGGCTGGATTTTAGATTTCACCAAATTCTCGCATTCTCTTCCAGTCAAGCCCACTACATGAATCTTGCCGACAACAGGAAAATCTATGAAGCCTTCATTGTCAACCAAGTAATATTGAAGATTCTGGTTTTGTGAAGAAGACATCATAGACTTAGAATATAGATTGAATGGCTCTGCCAAATCCTCGTTAACCGCTTTTACGATAATCGACAATTGGTCTTTTGGCATAATTTTAGCATCATACAACATTCTCGATGCGCTCAAATTGAGAGAATCTATATTCTGAAAATAAGCCACTTGCTTAGCACTTTGACAACCGCTAAGTGCCAAAATCATAGTAGAAGCTACTACTACAACTAATAACAGTTTTTTCATTATCGGCAATTTGTTTATAGTTTTGCGTGCAAAAGTACGTCATTTTTCTTAAATGTACAAATGTTTAGTCAACAAATTGTAAAAAACGACGCATTTTTGCACGACATTTTTACTTATCCAAGCTCCACTGAGGAAAGATGCGAAAGCTTTGATGGCTTAAAATTTCCTCATCAAAGACGAAAGTTGAGCTATTTATCCTCTATTCCGTTGGAAGGAAGGTTGAAACTGTAACTGTTGTCGAAGATCTTTCTCACCTTATTAATCTCAACAAAGGTTGTTCCGCCACCTTCACCGAAGCTACCGCTCAGGTAAGCGATTTTATCCTCAGCCTCCAAGTAACCCTTCTGGCGAAGCATACGTACAGCGGCTGTAAACATGGCCTTGGTTGAAATCTGTTCCTTCTGCACGATTGGGATAACACCATAACTCAGGTTGAGCCAGCGCTGAAGTTTCTCCTTATAGCAGATGGCCAGCACTGGGTTGGGTCCACGGAATGCTGCCAGATCGCGGGCTGTCTGACCCGTCTCGCCATCGGTAATGATTCCCTTAACACCCAACTTCTGGGTGGCCTCGATGGCTGCATGGGCCAGGAAGAGTTTCTGGTCAATATCGCCCTCCTCCATTGGGTCAATATCGTTAACGGGCGATTTGTCCTTCTCAGCCTGTTCTGCAATACGTGCCATGGTCTGTACAGCCTCGAGTGGATATTTTCCGCTGGCTGTCTCGCCACTAAGCATCAAGGCATCGGTACGATAGAAGATGGCATTGGCAATATCTGTCACCTCGGCACGAGTAGGACGAGGGTTGTGAATCATCGTATGAAGCATCTGTGTCGCCACGATAACAGGCTTCTTGGCCTTGATGCACTTGTCGATGATGCGACGCTGAATACCAGGAATTTTCTCAATAGGCACCTCAATACCCAAATCACCACGGGCAATCATGATACCATAAGAAGCCTCGATAATCTCGTCGATGTTATCGACACCTTCCTGATTCTCTATCTTCGAGATGATCTTGATGTCGCTATGATGCTCGTCCAGAATGTCCTGAACGGCCTTCACATCGGCAGCACTACGCACAAATGAATGGGCGATGAAGTCGATGTCAAGTTCGATGGCCAAGAGAATATTCCTGCGGTCCTTCTCGGTAAGCGCAGGAAGATCGATGTGCTCGCCAGGAACATTGACACTCTTGTGAGCACCCAGAGTTCCTTCGTTCTGCACCTGAGCCACCAGCATGGGACCGGTATTCTCGATCACCTTCATATCCAACTCGCCATCGTCGAAGAGCAGGTCGTCGCCTACCTTCACGTCATCGGTAATATTGGGATAGCTGAGATTGACAATATCATGAGAAGACTCCATCTCTGGACGGCCGAAAATCTTCACCACATCACCTATATTATAATGTATAGGCTCCTTGACTCCTGTGGTACGAACTTCAGGGCCCTTGGTGTCTATCAGAATTCCGATATGGGGAGATACAGCTCTTACATTATTGACAATGGTGCGGATTCCTTCTTCTGAGGCATGAGCGGTGTTCATACGAACCACATTCATGCCCGCAAAAAACAACTTACGGATAAAGTCCTGATCGCAGTGGCGGTCGCTGATGGATGCAACAATCTTGGTCTGTTTCATATCTTTTTTACCTTAATTTCTAAAAACTCTGCAAAGTTACAAAGAATTTTTGAAAAACAAAGCATTATGTGCTGATTAAATATCCAAGTCTGGTGCTTTTTCACTACCGGCAGCAGCCTCGAACTTCGGCATGGTGTCAAAACCGAACAAACCGGCGATAATGGCATTGGGCATGCGACGCACCTTCACGTTGTATGACTGCACTGCCTCATTGTACTTGCGACGGGCCTCGCTGATACGGTTCTCAGTGCCTTCCTCCTGTATCTGGAGCGACTTGAAATTCTCGCTTGCCTTGAGCTCAGGATATCTTTCTGCCACCAACATGAGCTTGGAGAAAGCGTTGGTCAACTCGCCCTGAGCAGCTGTAAACTGCTTCAGGTTAGCCTCGGTCAGATTATTAGCGTCAAGCTTCACCTGTCCCACGGCAGCACGGGCCTTTGTCACCTGCTCGAAGGTTTCGCGCTCATGCTTGGCATAAGCCTTCACTATCTTCGCCAGCTGAGGCATCATGTCGGCACGACGCTGATACTGAGTCTGTACATTGGCAAGCTCGGTGGTAACTTCCTCCTGAGAACTTACCATACCATTGTAACCACTAAACAACCAAAGCACTAATACTACAATTACTGCTACAATAATCCAACCTGTTTTCTTCATAATTTTCTATTCTATTTTAATAACTGTTTATCTAAATTCAAATTGCGTAAAATGGAATGCATAAAAGACGCAGTTTGCCCTTAATAGACGACCGAGCCTGCCCTTAATAGACGACCGAGCCTGCCCTTAATAGACGACCAAGCCTGTTCTTAATAGACGACCGAGCCTGCTCTTAATAGACGACCCGCCAAGTTCTTCCCAAGCATCCCAGACTTACCATCCTCCACCGGCTCCTCCTCCGCCAAAGGAACCTCCGCCAAAGGAGCCTCCAGAGAAGCCGCCACCCGAAGAGCCTCCGCCTCCTCCGAAAAAGAAAGGCGGGAAAAAGTCGTCATCATGTCGGCGGAATGAGCGCTTATTCTTATTTCGCTGACTCGTGTCGGGCTTAATGACTCCAAATACTTCCAGCAAATAACGTACCAACATATACACAGGAATACCGAAGAAGACAGCAAGCAGAATCACGACAAGAACCCAGTCGTCCTCGCCTATCGTACCGTCATCAATATCCGAAATTCCCGTCTTGCCGCTCTTCACCTTATTATATATAGCACGGCTCGTAGCTACTACAGCCTCGGCAGGCATATTCTTTTTCATGTTGGGAACAATACAAGCCCTGGCGATATCATCACAGTCGACATCCGTCAACTCCCCCTCAAGTCCCATACCGGGAGCAATGAAGTACTTATGGTCTTCGACAGCCACAACCACCACCAAACCACGACGTGTCTTCTTGTCTCCCACACCGTAGACGTTGCCCAGATCTTGAGCCACACGGAAGGCATCGCCATTTTCCACTTTGCCCACAATGACAAATACATTCTGTACCCTGCACTCCTTGTTGAGCTTATCCAAGTAGAAATTGGCAGAATCAAGCGCCTGTTTGTCTATATAATGATCAGGGTCAGACACATACTGCGTCGAGTTCTGCAGGTATGGTACAGGTATATTCTTTGCGTTCCATACCTTCGAAGCCTCAGCAAAAGAGACCGACAGGCACAGACATAGAGTCAATATATAATATCTCAGTTTTTCCATTTTTGCTATTTTCGGTACAAAAATACGCAATAAAAACCTTATACGCAAATACTTAGGGCATTATTTTTTCAAAAAAAGTGCTAACAATTTTGTTATATCGCAAAAAACTTGTATCTTTGCACACCGAATTCAAGATAAAACATCGTAAAAACAGAAAAAACAATAGGAAAATGACAAAAGCAGATATCGTCAACGAGGTGTCTTTGGCCACTGGAATGCCAAAGAAAGAAGTAGGTATTGTGGTAGAAGCGTTCATGGACGCAGTTAAGGAGAGCCTTCTCAAGAAGAAGGAGAATGTATACCTTCGTGGCTTCGGCAGCTTTAACATCAAGCGCAGAGCAGCTAAGACAGCCCGCAACATTTCCAAGAACACTACTATCACCATCCCAGCTCACGACCTGCCTTGCTTCAAGCCAGCCAAGAGCTTCGTTGAAGAGATGAAGGGCTAATCTACGCCCACACAAATCAAAAGACACAGCAAGTCGAAAGACCAGCAAGTCGAAAGAATACAAAGGAAACAACATTATATAATAACAATATTTTAAAATTTTAAAATCATGCCAAACGGAAAGAAAAAGAAGGGCCACAAGATGGCTACTCACAAGCGTAAAAAGAGATTACGTAAGAATAGACATAAGAGCAAGTAAATCCTTGCTCTCAGTCTTTTCTGGCTGAGGGGGCATGTCAGCTTAAAAAAGTTTGACATGCCCTTTTTTATTCACTTACATTTTAAGAATTTGAAGACTATGACAAGCGAAGTTGTAATTGATGTCCAACAGAAGGATATTTCAATAGCGCTCATGGAGGACAAACAGCTGGTGGAATACCAGAACGAACCCCGTGAGGCTTCATTCTCTGTGGGCAACATCTACATAGCAAAAGTAAAGAA
This sequence comes from Segatella copri, assembly GCF_009495355.1. GTDB lineage: Bacteria > Bacteroidota > Bacteroidia > Bacteroidales > Bacteroidaceae > Prevotella. The sequence continues at coordinate 65,393 of NZ_VZAD01000057.1, read as the reverse complement.
ACTGATGCCAGGTCTTAACGCATGCTTTGTGGATGTAGGTTATGAGCGCGACGCCTTTCTTCATTATCTTGATTTAGGAAGTCATTTTAATTCTTACCAGAAGTACCTTAAACAAGTACAGAGCGACAGAAAGAAACTTTTCCCATTCTCTAAAGCCAGCAAGCAGCCCGACCTCGAAAAGGACGGAAGCATCCAGAACATTCTGAAGACTGGACAGGAAGTGCTGGTGCAAATCGTAAAAGAACCCATTTCAACCAAGGGACCAAGACTGACAGGCGAAATCTCTTTTGCCGGACGTTACTTGGTACTCATGCCATTCGGTGACAAAGTTTCTGTTTCGTCAAAGATTAAGAGCGGTGAGGAACGTACCCGACTCAAGCAGCTCATCCACAGCATCAAGCCCAAAAACTGCGGAGTAATCGTCCGCACGGTGGCTGAAGGCAAGAGGGTGGCTGAACTTGATGCCGAATTGAAAGTCTTGGTGAAGCGATGGGAGGACGCCATCGCCAAGGTACAGAAAACTCAAAAGAGACCACAGCTCGTCTTCGAGGAAACCGGCAGAGCTGTTGCCCTGCTTCGCGACTTGTTCAATCCTTCTTACGAAAACATCTTTGTCAACGACGAGGATGTGATGAAGGAGGTGAAGCATTACGTTTCACTCATTGCCCCCGACAAGGCAAACATCGTGAAGCTCTATACCGGAAAGGTACCTATCTTCGACAACTTCAACATTACAAAGCAGATCAAGTCGGGCTTCGGACGTGTAGTCAACTATAAGCACGGAGCTTATCTTATTATTGAGCACACCGAGGCGCTGCATGTAGTGGATGTCAACAGCGGCAACCGCACCAGGGAAAAAGGTCAGGAGGCTAATGCCCTTGATGTAAACCTGGGTGCAGCCGACGAACTGGCAAGACAGTTGAGGTTGCGAGACATGGGAGGCATCATTGTTGTTGATTTCATCGACATGAATCTGGCAGAAGACCGACAGATGCTCTACGAGCGTATGTGCAAGAACATGCAGAAGGATCGTGCCAAGCACAACATCCTGCCTCTGAGCAAGTTCGGACTGATGCAGATTACACGCCAGCGTGTAAGACCTGCCATGGATGTGAATGTAGAGGAAACCTGCCCTACCTGTTTCGGTACTGGCAAGGTGAAGTCGAGCATTCTGTTTACCGATCAACTGGAAAGAAAAATCGACCAACTGGTCAACAAGATTGGCGTCAAGAAGTTCACGCTGTATGTCAATCCTTATGTTGCCGCATTCATCAACAAGGGTTTCGTTTCCCTTCGCCTGAAGTGGCAATTCAAGTATGGATTCGGAATCAAAGTCGTTCCTTCTCAGAAACTGGCTTTCCTTCAGTACGAATTCTACGACAAGGACAACCAATTCCTCGACATGCAAGAAGAACAGGAGACGAAGTAAAGAAAACAAAAATCGCTGCTTTCAACGTTGAAAGCAGCGATTTTTGTTTAATCATAGAGCGATTCAAATTTAATTCTGTTCTGTTGGCTGTGTTTAATTGCCCCAACTTTCGCAGACTTATTTTGTATCAGCCGCACTATTTCTTTTTTGGAGGAATAACCAGCGAAGCTCCTATACTTATCACGATAACTGCCAGGATGATGAGCAGTGAGGCCACAGCATCAATCTCAAAGTATTCGTGAACGAGCAGCTTCAAACCGATAAACAGCAATAGGAAACAAACACCCGTCTTCAGATATCTGAACCTGTCGGCCACAGCTGCCAAGAGGAAGAACATGGCTCGCAAACCAAGAATGGCAAAGATGTTGGAGAAGAATACTACATAAGGATCGAGCGACACAGAGAACACAGCAGGAATACTGTCGAAAGCGAAAATCAAATCGCTGAACTCTATCACCAACACGGTGATTACCAAAGGCTTTAAGTGGAAATACTTAGAGCAGAACTTTACCACAGGATGATTGGCAGTATCGACATGAGCCTCCTTGTTGCGGTCGAGATACATCTTGATTCCGCTATACATAAGCAACACACCGAAGACCAACAACACCCAGTCAAAACGGCTGATAATGGCAGCTCCTAAGAAGATGAAGACAAAGCGAAGCACAATAGCGCCCATGATGCCCCAGTTGAGCACATGCTGATATTGTTTCTTGTCGACACCAAATGCAGTGAAGATCATCATCATCACAAACAGGTTGTCTACCGACAACGTCTTTTCTATCAGATAACCAGAGATATAGGCAATGGTCATGTACTTGCGATACTGATGCAGACTACCCTCAAAGTCATCCGGGTTCAACTGAAGATGAGAAGCATAACGCGTAGCTACAGCCTGAAGATCGTTGAAATCGTGAATTCCGTGTACCATGTCGCCATGAAACCACAGGAATACCGAGAAACCCAATGCCAGGATGATCCAAACCCCAGTCCAGATTCCTGCCTCCTTGATAGACACCACATGTGCCTTACGGTCGATAGCAAGCATGTCTACCAACAGTATGGCTACAATGAAGACGATGAATCCGCCTAAAAACAATAATTCTTGCATTTTTACCTTACTATGTGTTTATTACATTATTCATTGAAATCGCGAAAGTTTTGAATTTATAAAACTCGCGAAAGTTGAGTTATTTATATGTTTTACCTTGTTATGATTTCTTCTATCAGTCCCTCAATAGCATCCTCTAAAAGAGTGATGACAAGTTCAAAATCAGAGTCATCACCATAATATGGATCAGGAACAGTGGTATAATCGCGATGCTGACGCAGGTAACTTGCCATACAAACCACCTTTTCACGTTCTTCATCCGAAGAGGCCATTCGCGTGATGGCACGATAATTATCATTATCCATTACCACTATGTAGTCGAACTTGGCAAAGTCGGATTTATCAAACTGTCGGGCATGACTGTCGAAACAATAGCCATGAGCGGCACCACAACGGCGCATACGACTGTCGGGCAACTGCCCTACGTGCCAAGGACCAATGGCAGCAGAATCAATATAGAACTGACTGGCCAGTCCTTTCTCCTCCACCTTGGCTTTCATGATGCCTTCGGCAGCAGGCGAACGGCAAATATTACCCAAACAAATAAACAATACGGTATGATTACTCGATTTCATGTTAATACAGCTAATTTTCTGCAAAGATACAATTAATTTCAGAAACAAAAGAAGTCAAATCAGAGATTTATGTTTATTTTTCATACTTTTATATCCTTCTTTCAACCTTTATTGAATTATTTCACGAACATCTTGATTTTATATCAATTATTTTGAGTACCTTTGCAGCAACAAAAACATATTATTCTTATGCTGACAGATATAGAAATAGCCAAATCGGTAAAACTACGTCCCATCAACGACATAGCTGACGAATTGGGAATCAACGAGAACCTGGTTGAGAACTACGGCCGATACATAGCCAAGATTTCTACCAACATTATTGACAAGAAAAAGTTTAAGAATCATCATCTTATCCTCGTTACAGCTATCAGTCCTACGAAGGCTGGCAACGGTAAGACTACCGTGTCTGTAGGCTTGGCATTAGGAATGCACAAGATTGGCAAGAAAGCTGTATTGGCACTTCGTGAGCCATCCTTAGGACCTTGCTTCGGCATGAAGGGTGGAGCTGCAGGTGGCGGCTATGCTCAGGTATTGCCAATGGACAAGATCAACCTTCACTTTACTGGCGACTTCCATGCCATCACAGCAGCCAACAACATGATAGCAGCCCTGTTGGACAACTATCGTTTCCAGCACGAGGCAGAAGGTTTCAAACTGAAGAAAATACTTTGGCGCCGTGTCATGGACATCAACGACCGTGGCTTGAGACAGATTATCACGGGCTTAGGCGAAAAGAACGGCATAGAGACTCAGACAGGTTTCGACATCACCCCAGCCTCTGAGATCATGGCGATTATGTGCTTTGCGACAAGTTTGGACGACCTTCGCCGTCGCATAGACAATATTCTGCTCGGCATTACCGAGGACGACAAACCTTTCAGAGTGAAAGACATGGGCGTAGGCGGAAGTATTGTCGCCTTGCTGCTCGATGCCTTGAGTCCTAACCTGGTACAGACCACCGAGGGAACTCCGGCCTTTGTCCACTGTGGACCTTTCGCCAATATTGCTCATGGCTGCAACTCGGTAATGGCTACAGCTGCGGCACTCGAATATGGTGACTATGCGATTACTGAGGCAGGATTCGGTGCCGACTTAGGTGCGGAGAAGTTCTTCAATATCAAATGCCGTAAAGCAGGTCTACAACCAGCGCTTACCGTAGTGGTTGTAACCTTGCAAGCTCTCAAAATGCATGGCGGTGTGGCTCTCGAAGACATCAAGAAGCCTAACATCCAGGGAATGGAGAATGGATACTGGAACCTCGACAAGCACGTGCGCAACATGCAAAGCTTCGGTCAGACTGTAGTGATTGCATTCAATAAGTTTGCTACGGATACAGATGAAGAGATAGAGGTACTTCGCAAGCATTGCGAGGAGATGGGCTGCGGTTTTGCCGTAAACAGCGCCTTTGCAGAAGGCGGCAAGGGAGCCATGAAACTGGCAGAGCTGGTAGTGAAGACCATCGACGAGCGTCCTTCAGCCCCATTGCAGTTGACCTACAACGACGATGAGCCTGTCCTGCAAAAGATAGAGGACGTGGCATTCCGTCTGTATGGCGCAGGCAGCGTGACACTAAGCAAATCAGCCCAGGCCATGATCGAAGAAATAAAGAAACTGGGTGTAGGACACTTCCCAATCTGCATTGCCAAGACTCAGTACAGTTTCTCTACCGACGCCAAGGCTTATGGACCTACCGAGGGCTTCGAGCTTCACGTGAGAGACATTACCCTGAACATGGGAGCCGAGATGATAGTAGTCATTGCAGGTCCTATCATGCGTATGCCCGGACTCCCCAAGTCACCACAAGCCGAACGCATCGACGTGGTGAGTGGCGAGATTACCGGCTTGTCATAAACAGCTTTTCATGAGTGGCTGTCAGAAGAATCACTTGTCTCGATTCCGCATCGCTTCCGAAGCGGCAAGACTGAACTCACAGCCACAATACAACTGATTATAGAACTCATTGAGGCGCAGCAGCTCGCTGCGCCTTAATTGTAAACCGCCCTTTCGCCAGTTCTGGCTCCACCATTCCACATCGGGACAGTCGCTCACAGCCACCATTCCCGCTGTATCTATCTGTCGGATGTTCTTCCAGCGCGAGGAAGCCAGCGTGGTGGTAAGCCACTTGAAGCCATGCGCCTGCGCATAGCGGGCAGCATGATGCAACCGATACTGGAAACACACCGAACAGCGCGAGCCTCTTTCCGGCTCATTCTCCAGTCCGGCGATTGCCTTTTTCCAGTCAGCATGGTCGTACTCGTCTTCCACGTAGGGCACGTCTTGCTGTTGCAGAAAGCGAATGAGTTCCTGCTTGCGAATATCAAACTCCTGTTGCGGATAGATATTTGAATTGGAAAAATACACAGTGGGACGAATACCATTGCGCAACATACACTCCACGATGGCTGCCGAACAAGGAGCACAGCAAGCATGCAACAGTACCGAATGCTCGTTGGCTGAAGCGCCGTCGGGCAAGGATATCTTCAAAAACTTATATTGTTCTTCTGGTTGTATCTTCATCTTATTTTATTGTTTACGATTATTTTTAAAGACAAAAGCCATTTGGCTAAAAGAAAGATGGAGTACAGTCTCACGACACCCTCCATCAATTTTTATATGCGAAAACTACAGCAAAGGTACTATTTTTTGATGAATAATCGCACTTGCAGTAGTTAAAGAATTTAAAGACAGAGAAGAAGTGGAAAATAAGGAAGTAAGAGCTTGGCAGTCAACTCTACTCTACAAAACGCAACAAAGCCGCTGAATGTCAGCGGCTTTGTCATTTTTATTACCTATAGACTCATGCTTGTCTGCATTATCCGAAGTTATCATACATGATACTTTCCTGGTCTACGCCGAGGCTGTCGAGATAATCAGTAACAGTTTTGATCAGCATTGGAGGTCCACAGAGATAGTACTCGCAATCCTCAGGAGCCTCGTGATCCTTCAAGTAGGTATCGCGGATGCAGTTGACAGCAAATCCCTCGTAGTACTTCACGCCCTGAGCATCTGCCACTGGGTCCTTGCGGTCGAGTGAGAGATGGAAGTGGAAGTTGGGGAATTCCTTCTCAAGCTCCCAGAAGTCCTCGAGGAAGAATGCCTCACCCAATGCACGGGCTCCGTAGAAGAAGTGGAGCTCACGGTCGGTAGTGTGCAATGTCTTGGTCATGTGCATAATCTGCGCACGCAATGGAGCCATACCGGCACCACCACCAATCCAGATCATCTCCTTGCCTGAAGTGAAGTTAGGATGGAAGTCGCCATAAGGACCACTCATCATTACCTTGTCGCCTGGCTTCAGCGAGAAGATGTAAGATGAAGCAATACCTGTTGGTACATTCTGGAATCCTACCTGTGGACGTGGCAGGAATGGTGTTGTGGCGATACGAACAGTCAAGGTGATGATGTCACCCTCGTCAGGATAGTTCGCCATAGAGTAAGCACGAACGGTAGGCTCTGGATTGTGAGCCTTCAGAGAGAAGATGTTGAACTTCTTCCATGCTCCGATGTACTCCTCGCCGATGAGATCCTTGTCGAAGTCCTTGTCGTAATCGATGCAGTCGTATGCAGGAATCTTGATCTGAGCATAAGAACCCGGAACGAAGTCCATGTGCTCGCCTGGAGGCAGAGCCACCTTGAACTCCTTGATAAATGATGAAACGTTCTTGTTGGAGATAACCTCGCACTCCCACTCTTTCACGCCCATCACACTCTCAGGCACCTTGATCTTCAGGTCGCCCTTCACCTTGCACTGACATCCCAGACGCCAGTGGTCCTTAATCTGCTTGCGGGTGAAGTGAGGCTTCTCCGAGTCGAGAATCTCGCCACCGCCCTCAAGCACCTGAACCTTGCACTGGCCACAGCTTGCCTTACCACCACAGGCAGAAGGCAGGAAGATGCCGTTCTCATTCAGCGTAGTCATCAAACTGCTGCCCTGAGGCACGTTGATGGTCTTGTCGCCATTGATTTCAATATTCACATTTCCGCTTGGGCTGAGGTATTTCTTTGCCACAAGCAAAATGATTACCAGCAGGAGAATCACTACAAGGAAAACTCCTATACTGGCCAATATAAATGATGTATTACCCATATCTAAAGTCCTCCTTTTTTAGATTTTCAAACCTGAAAAGCAAAGCATAGCCATTGCCATGAGGCCAACTGTGATAAATGTAATGCCGAGTCCCTGCAGAGGCTTTGGCACGTCGCAATACTGCATCTTCTCGCGGATAGCTCCCATCAGAACGATGGCGAGTGTCCAGCCGAGACCGGAACCTACTGCATATACGATGCTGTCCCATACCGATGTGATAGCCTGAGTATTGGCAGGATCCATCAGGATGCGCTGCTGCATGAAGAGCGATGCACCCATGATGGCACAGTTAACGGCTATCAAAGGCAGGAAGATACCCAAGGCTGCATAGAGCGATGGTGAGAACTTCTCTACCACCATCTCGACCAACTGCACTATACCGGCGATGACGGCGATGAAGAGGATGAAGCTCAGATAAGTGAGATCCACACCCAGAATTCCGTCAGCGCTGAGCACCTTGGTCTGCAAAAGATAATCTACAGGCACGGTGATGAGCAACACGAAGGTTACTGCAAGACCCAAGCCCAAAGAGGTCTTCACATTCTTGGAAACTGCCAGATAAGAGCACATACCCAAGAAGTAGGCGAAGATCATGTTGTCGACGAAAATCGAACGGAAAAACAAACTAATAGCGTGCTCCATCTTACTTTTCCTCCTTATAAATAAAGGCACGATGTACCCAGATTACACATCCAACGAGAATCAGCGCCATGGCAGGCATGGTCATCATACCGTTGTTAACATATCCGAAGTTGTAAGCTCCCTCAGGAATCAGCTGGAAACCGAGCAATGATCCGCGGCCCAGGAGTTCACGAACTGCACCCACAATCACAAGGATGAGGGCGTAACCCAAACCGTTGCCCACACCATCGAGGAATGAAGGCCAAGGCTTGTTCATCATGGCGAATGCCTCCAAACGACCCATCAGGATACAGTTGGTGATGATCAGACCCACATACACAGAGAGCTGCACGCTCACGTCGTAAGCGAAAGCCTTCAGCACCTGGCTCACGATGGTTACCAGGGCAGCAACCACCACCAGCTGTACGATGATACGTATTCGCTGAGGAATGGTGTTGCGGATGATAGAAATAATCACGTTGGAGAATGCCGTGATAATGGTAACGGCAAGTCCCATCACAATGGCTGGCTTCAACTGTGAAGTGACAGCCAAGGCACTACAGATACCAAGCACCTGAACGAGCACAGGGTTGTCGCCGTTCAATGGCTTGATGAATGCCTCTTTATTTTGTTTACTAAATAATGCCATAATTTCGCTTGATTATTTAATGAATTTAGCAAGTCCTTCCTTGAGCATGGCGTCCACACCATCGGATGTCAATGTAGCACCTGTCACGGCATCCACATTGTTAGGGTCACCGGCAGGAGCATCTTTCTCCACGCCAAGAGCGATGCCCTCTACTCCATCCTTGTGAATCTTCTTGCCTTGGAACTTCTGCTGCCACTTCAGGTTATCCTTGATTTCGGCACCCAGACCGGCAGTCTCGCCCTCATGATTGAAATATACTCCATAGATGGTATTGTTATCGGCATCTACGGCGATAAAGCCTGAAATGCCGCCCCAGAGACCCATACCCTTTACAGAATATACAGTCTTCTTCTGACCATCAATCTCGCACTCGTAATACTTCATGCCGTCCTTCTCCTTCTCAGCCTTTACCACCTCTTTATATTTGGCAGCCGCAGTTGCATTGTCAAGGTCGCGCAGGTTGAGTGAGTTCAGAATCTGCTTCTGAGTATCCAGCGCCACGTTAGCATCCTGTGTTGGCTTCAGCGAAGAAGACACAAACGCGAGCAGGAATGCCACGATTACTACGATGATAACCGAATAGATAATAGTATAGCAATTTGAATTTGTCTTCATATCTACATTCCTCCTTACATTATTTAATAGCACGTTTAGCACGGCGAGAGATGTTGCTCTGTACTACGATGTAGTCGATGAGTGGAGCAAACATATTGCCGAAGAAGATGGCGAGCATCATACCCTCTGGATAACCTGGGTTCATCACACGCACGATGACAGCGATGGCTCCGATGAAGAATCCATAGAAGTACTTGCCCTTCTCGGTACGGGCTGAGGTGACAGGGTCGGTAGCCATGAATACGGCACCGAAGCAGAAACCACCCAGGACGATGTGCTCGTACCAGGCGATAGGAGTCATACCGAGCGCCTGGAAAATAAGCGCCATCACGATACCACCTGCGAATACAGAGCCCATGGTCTTCCAAGATGCAATACCAGTCCAAAGAAGGATAACGGCACCGATGGCGATGGCGATGACGGATGTCTCACCGATACAGCCAGGGATGAAACCTGTGATGGCATCGCTGAGATTAGCTGTAGGCGTAATGTTCTGAGCCAACTGTCCGAGCGGAGTAGCCGCTGTGAATCCGTCTGCCAAGGTGTTGCCGAGGCCAAAGATGGAATCCTTGGCAATCCAAACCTTATCACCACTCATAGCCAATGGATATGAGAAGAAGAGGAACATACGGGCACCTACAGCCACATTGAAGATATTCATACCCGTACCACCGAAGATCTCCTTGCAGAAGATAACAGCAAAGGCGCAAGCCAGGGCGAGCATCCAGAGCGGTGTAGTGACAGGAATGATCAATGGGATGATGATACCGCTGACGAGATAGCCTTCCTGGATTTCCTCGTGCTTCCACTGTGCCCAGGCAAACTCAATGCCGAGACCCACAATGTAGCTGATGAGCAACTTAGGAAGGACAGCCAAGAATCCGAAACCGAAAACCTCGAGGAAACTGGCTGTTGCCAAAGTTCCGGCTGCCTGATAGTTCTGGTAACCCACATTATACATACCGAAGAGCAAAGCAGGAATCAGGGCGATTACCACAAAGCTCATGATGCGCTTCGAGTCAATGGCGTCGTGAATGTGGGCTCCGCTCTTCGCTGTCGTGTTAGGCACGTACAGGAAACTCTCGAAGCCATCAAAGACACTCTCGAAGGCATGAAGCTTACCTCCCTTCTGGAAGTTGGGCTTTATCTTGTTGAGATAATTTCTTAATGCACTCATTTTTTTATTCATTATTACAATTAAGCATTCTCCTTACGCAAGGTGTTCAAGCCATCGCGTACTATCTTCTGGAGCTCGAGCTTAGAACTGTCTACAAACTCAGCTACGGCAAAGTCCTCAGGACTCACCTCATAGATTCCGAGCTGCTCCTGCTTGTCGATGTCGCCGGTAATGATGGCCTTGATGAGGTACTCTCCAAAGATGTCCATTGGCAACACCTTGTCGTACTCACCACTCATGATCATGTGGCGCTCGCCACCCTTCACACGGGCATCCAGGTCGTACTCCTTCTTCTTGCCAAAGAGCCAGGAGAAATAAGAACGTGATGTAGAGAACTGACTGGTACGTGGAAGAATCCAGCCCAGCATCTCGTCTTTGTCGTCGCCCTCAGGGATGGCAGTTATCTCAGATGTATGTCCGCCTACGAAGCCCGCCATATCAGTCTGCACGCCTGTAAGAGGATTGCCATTGATGAGTCGCACATGCTCAGTAGCTTTCAACTGGTCGGCTACAAAAGCGCTCAAAGGTGTTCCTACCAAGACCTCAGCATAACCGGGAGTCTTTATCTCGCTTCCTGCCACAGCCACCTTCTTGCGAAGATCCACCTTGCCAGTAAGGAAAAGACGACCGAAGAAGATGATAGCCGATGGGTCTACTGACCATACCACCTCGCCCTTGTTGACCGGGTCGATATGGTTGACCTGTACTCCTACATTACCAGCAGGACAAGGACCGTCGAACACATTGACCTCCACATTCTTTGCCTCCTCAAGCGCACGGCTGTGCTGATTGATGCCAACACCCAAATAGACTTTAGCCACCTTGCTCAAGGCTGTCAAACCAGCCTGGAAAGCATCCTCATTCCCTTCGAGTTCCTTCTCGAAGTCAGAAGCCAAAGGCATGTCGCGAAGTGCAGAAACAAAAATTGCCTTAGGCTTGGTGTCGGGAGTAGTGGACACAGCATAAGGCAACTGGTTGATGTATCCGAAGAGACCTGCCTCAAGCAAGGCATTCTTTACAGCTTCTCCGTCCAAAACATCCACATTCTTCTTACCGAAATCGGTAGCCTGCTGCTCAGCGTCGGCTTTCACCTTCACACAGAGCACCTTTCTGCGCTCACCTCTTTCTATGGCGGTCACAGTACCGCTCACGGGCGAGGCAAACTTCACCTCAGGACATGCTTTGTTGACAAACAGCGCATCGCCCGAATTGACATGAACACCTTCCTTCACAACCACCTTAGGAGTAACGCCCACGAAAGCATCAGGCACGAGAGCATACTCCTCTGCCTGCTTCACCTGCAGCGTCACATCCATTGAGGCTTTACCTTTCAGGTTGATGTCCAGTCCTTTACGTAACTTGATTACATCTGCCATAACTACATAAACTTTTTATATTTTAATTATTATACTTTATATTCTCACTTTTTTGCATGGTTCGGCAAGCGCGATGATGCCGTCTTTCTATTTCTTATCTGCTGATGGTATTTTTATTACTGATTTTCCTTTAAAAGTGCTGAATAGTGGTGCAAAAATAGCAAAAAAATGTGAGTGGGAAAAGAAATTCTGTAGTTTTATTCGATTTTGACGCAAAAATAATGTAATTTTGTACCAATTTTCAAAAAATATTCACATTTGAAGAAGTTCAAACATATATGTAACGGCATCATCTGGACACTTATCGTCCTCTATTTGCTGCTCATCGTACTGATGCACTTGCCATCAGTACAGACCTTCTTGGGCAAGGAGGTGGCAGAGGCTCTTGCCGACAAATTCGGCACCAAGGTGGAAGTAGGAAAAGTCAACCTGGGCTTCTTCAACCGAATCATCATCGACGACGTGATGATGTACGACCAGCAGGGCGACAGCCTCATTTATGCCAGCCGTCTGTCGGCCAAGATAGACTACATGGCTGCTACACAGGGCAAAATTTCCGTCTCGTCTGCGCAAATCTTCGGTCTGCGTGCCAACCTCTACCGCCAGACAGCCAAAAGCCCAGCCAACTTCCAGTTTGTACTCGACTCGTTGGCTTCCAAGGACACCACCCAGCACAAGCCTCTCGACCTGCACATCGGAAGTCTCATCATCCGCCGAGGCGCCATCGCCTACAACCAGCGCGACGTGGCTCCCCGCAGCGGCGTCTTCTCGCCCCAACACATCAGGGTGAGCGAACTCTCGTCACACATTCTGTTAAATCATGTAACCGACAACAGCATCGACCTGTTGCTCAAGAAGTTATCATTTAAGGACGAATCAGGCTTCAAACTACAGTCACTTCACTTCAAGCTGCAAGCCGACAGGCAGAAAGCCACACTCAAGGAGTTCCGTCTGCTCATGCCACGCTCCGAGTTGGTGCTCGACGACCTGAAGGCCACTTATCGCTTTGAGGGCAAGAGATTCATTCCTGAGAGCCTGCGCTTCGAGGGAGGCATCCAACAGTCGAAGATCACCTTTGCCGACGTGGCAAGTCTGGTGCCGGCTTTGCGCCATTTCGACGATGCGGTGTTTGTAAGTTCCCGTTTCTCGGGCACAGCCAAGTCAATATCCGTCCCCTCGCTCAACCTCCGTACAGGCAGCGGCAGCATCAATCTTCAGGCACGGGGCAGCTACAGCCATGCAAGCAGCCATCCAGCCTGGAATGCCGACATCGCCAATCTGAACCTCAGCCCTGCCGGCGTGGAATTCCTGGCCGAGAACTTAGGCAGCAAGGTGAAAATACCAAAGGAAATCCAGCGTTTGGGTACCATCCACCTTACCGGCAATGCCAAGGGCTACGAAAAGGTCCTCTCTGCCAAGGGCAACATAGAGACCGATGCTGGCAACATAAGCCTGCAGGCCTTCAAAAACGATGACCGCATCAAGGCTTCTGTTGACACCCGTGGCGTAAACTTGGGTCGCATTCTCGACAACCGCAAGTTGGGAACCGTAGTAGCCAAAATCGACGCTCATGGCACCATGAAGCACATCTTTGCCAAGGGCAACATAGCTCGATTTGACTATGGCAACTACGACTTCCACAACATCGAAATAGATGGCGACTACGACATGAAGACCCTCCGCGGAACAGCCTCCATCGCCGACCCTAACGTCAACCTGTCCGTCAAGGGCGACTACCAGTTAGGTTCGCGCTTGTATGCGTTCGATGCAGCTATCAACCATCTCCGTCCCATAGTCTTGGGCATGAAGATGCACGACCCTTCCTACAGTCTCAACAACATCAGCATCAGCGCCAACAACAAGGGCAAGGAAGGTCATCTCGACATAGAAGCGCCCTTCGTAAGTCTCTATGCACGTGGCCAATACGACCTGACCACAATCTATGGAAGCATCATGCGATTAGTGGCCGACAAGCTGCCTACCATTCCCGGAATCAGCAAGCATGCAGCCAAGGGCTACAACGACTTTACCCTGCAGGCCAACATCACATCTGCCGAAGTGCTGCAGCGCATGTTCGGACTGCCCCTGTCGCTCAGCCTGCCCGTACACATCAACGGCAACATCTCAGATGCCGAGAAGAACGTCAATCTTTACATCAATGCGCCCAACTTCAGTTGGGATGGATCAGCATTCCACGATGCCAACATCGAGCTCAACACCATAGGCGACTCACTCAGGATGGAAGCACGCATCAGCCAGGGACTTCCCTACGAGAAAGCTCCAGTCTACAGGCTACGCGCAGCGGCAGCCGACAACAACCTGTCCACCCTGCTCTATTATGCCAACCAGTCGAGCAAACTGCCCATCACGGGAAAGATTGACACCAGGACACAGTTCTTCACTTCCGACAATGGAACTACGGGTGTCCACGTCTCGGTGAACCCATCAGAAATCATGCTCGGAGAGAAAAAATGGCTTCTCAACCCTGCCGACATCATATACAGAAAGAATGAACTGACCGTCGACATGCTGAACTTCTCGCATGGCGACCAGCACATCATCATCAACGGAAAAGCCACACCCCAGGCCACCGACTCCATCGTAGCCGACCTGAAGGATGTCGACGTAGCCTATATCCTCAACCTGGTCAACTTCCACTCGGTCGACTTTGCCGGAAAAGCTTCGGGCAAGGCCGTGGTGAAGTCTATCTTCCAGACTCCGGAGGCCTACGCAAACCTCGACGTCAAGGACTTTGTCTTCGAGAACGGCCCCTTGGGAACCCTTCATGCCAAGGCTGCCTACGACAACCAGGAAGGACAAATCAACATCGACGCAACGGCAGAGGACGGCCCCGAGCACCTCACCGTGATCAACGGATACGTATCGCCCAAGCGCAACTACATAGACCTGGGCATCGAGGCCCACAACACAAGCCTGAAGTTCATGGAGAACTTCTGCGGCAGCTTCCTGAACAATGTGGAGGCATGGTGCAAGGGCAAGCTCAACGTCGTGGGCGATCTGAAGAACATCAACCTCGTGGGCGACGTCGTGGCGCACGGCAGGATGCACATGAAACAGCTCGGCACCGACTACACCTTCAACCATCTGCGCGCTCATGCCATCCCCGACGACATCCAGTTTGAGGGCGACTCCATCTACGACAGCCACTACAACGGCAAACACAGCCACTTTGCGCTCATCAGAGGAGGAATACACCACAAGCACCTCACCCGCCTGAGCTACGACCTTGATATCGATGCCAACAACTTCTTAGGCTTCGACACACACGAGTTTGGCGACGACACGTTCTATGGAACTGTCTTCGCCACCGGCACCGTGGGCATTCACGGCAAGAGCGGTGAGACCATCATCGACATCGATGCAACACCCGAGCCCCACTCCATCTTCGTCTACAATGTGGCAAGCCCCGACGCCATCAGCGCAGGAAGTTTCATCCACTGGAATGACGCCACACCTTATATATATAGACCCAATTCGCCCGACAGCGACAAGGATGAAGACGACAGCCCGGACTTCTCGTCGGATATGCGCATCAACTTCCTCGTCAACACCAACCCCAACCTCACACTCAAGCTGATGATGGACGACCAGACAGGCGACTACATCACCCTCAACGGCAACGGAGTGATCAGAGCCAACTACTACAACAAGGGCGGACTCGACATGTTTGGCAACTACGTGGTGGATCACGGACAGTATAAACTCACCATCCAGAACATCATCAAGAAAGACTTCGACTTCCAGCCCGGAGGCACTATCGCCTTCGGAGGCGACCCCTATAACGCTCCGCTCAATCTGCAGGCCAAATACACCGTAAACGGAGTGCCGCTGAGCGATCTTAACATCGGACGCTCCTTCTCCAGCAACAACATCCGTGTAGACTGCCTCATGGACATCACCGGCACACCAGGCGCTCCGAAGGTAGACTTCTCCATGGACCTGCCAACGGTAAACAGTGACGCCAAACAGATGATTTACTCCGTCATCAACTCGCAGGAAGAGATGAACCAGCAGGTGCTCTACCTCCTCGGCATAGGACGATTCTACACACAGACCAAGAACAACCAGACAAGCGAGGACGCATCTCAACAGAGTCAGACCTCACTGGCGATGCAGAGTTTGCTGAGCGGAACCATCTCTCAGCAGATCAACAACGTGCTGTCGAGCTTCGTCAACAGCAGCAACTGGAACTTCGGAGCCAACATCTCGACAGGCAACGAGGGATTCAACAATGCAGAGTACGAAGGCATCCTGAGCGGACGACTGCTCAACAACCGTCTGCTCTTCAACGGACAGTTTGGTTATCGCGACAACGCCAACGCCACACAGAGCTTCATCGGCGACTTCGACCTGCGTTACCTCATCTTCCCTAACGGCAACCTCTCGATTCACGTCTACAATCAGACCAACGACCGCTACTTCACACGCAACAGTCTGAACACCCAGGGTGTGGGTCTCATCATGAAGAAAGACTTCTTCAATCTTCGCGACCTGCTGGGCATTAAGAAAAAGAGCAAGAACAAGGAAAAAAAGAATAAAAACAAGAAAAAGGGCAAAAAATAAAAATATCTATATAATTGATTAAACCACAACCTATAGTTTCTATCAGAATGCAATAGGCTTCAACTGCTTACGAAGCCGCTTTCATTGCTCTACGAAATAGGCTTCATTGACTATCGAAGCCGCTTTCATTTAGAGCCTTTACTATTCAGCAAACATCGTCGGAAAGAAATTCGACCTGTACGGTCGAAAACTTTTGTTTATACCAAAGAGTTAAGTTTTACCCTGAACATCATAGATAAGAATTAGCCAATAGATTTATACAATAAGGAGCTGGAGGGTTTCCCCTTCAGCTCCCACTGTTTCTAATAAGACTGGAAAAATGATTTAGTAAGCTTTGATGCGATACATGAAACCAAGTTCGATGCGATCGGTATTGTAGTCCTTCAAACCGCACTTTGTGCTGTAATCGTACTTACGGCCTACGTATGCCAAGAAGAGGCGGAAATCCTGCTGCTTAGCTGGATAATATTCGATGCTGCCCATGTAGCCGAAGCTCTTGCGGTAGTTCTTGAACTGCTCCATCTTTGTTACACTTGCTGTCTCGTACATGCCCTTGAGCATTAAGTTCCAGCTTGGAGCAAACTGCCAGTTGGCCTTTGTGATAAAGCTGTTGTAGTGTACTTTGCCCAGATAAACATTACCGGGAGCATCACCGCCACCAAATGCGTCTCTCAACTCATTGGTAGCAATCTTCAGACGGTCGAGGTCGTCGAATGCGCCCATATAGTCGAAGTACCATTGGAACTTAGGCAGATTGAGCTGCTGACCGAGAGTGAGCATACGGCTGTACTTGCCCTTGGCCTGTGTCTGAAGACCCCATGCCCAACGGGTGTTCAACTTGCCATCAAAGAAGCTACCATTCCAGTTGATGATATAGGTAAGAGGATTCTTTGACTTCTGGAGAGCCTGAGCCTCGTCGTTGTTGACAACCACTGCCTCGTCACCATACTCATCTGCGAACTTACCATTGTAAGAATTACTGATCTCGACTGCGATTTCCTGAGTAGGTATTGGCTTGTAGCTCACGGTAACACCGGCCATGAAGTTATCCATGTAGTCTACCATGTCTGAATACTGATAGATGTACATTGGGTTCTCATCAAACTCGAAGCCACCCCAGATCTGGCACATCTTACCTCCCGAGATAGAGAGCTTGTCATTGAAGTTGTAACCTACCATCATAATGTCGGTAGCCTTAGCGAAGTTGTCCTCACCCTTGGCGTCGGTAGCCTTGTTGAGGCGATGACGCAAACGATAGTACAATTTGTCGGTCAAGTTACCCTTGATCTCGATACGCAACTGCTTGTTGGCAAACTTGGTGCCCCATTCATCAGAAAGGCTGTTGTGCTCTGCCTGGAATGAAGCTGCATAGTTGAAATAGAGATTGAACATATCGTTCTTCTTCTCCAACTTGGTTATGCGCTCGTGAATTGACTGAATATCACCGTCGCCACCACCCATGCCGATATTGTTTCCTTGTGCATTAGCTCCCATTGTCATGGCAAGCGCTGCAAACATCATTATAATCTTCTTCATAATCTTTAGGTTTTGTATTAAGGTTTATAATAATAAGATAAATTGTTCCCTCTTGGTAGTTCCTCCCTGCTCTTAGACAGAGGCTCAGGAGGAACTGGAAATCAGAGAGTGTGAAAAATTAATACTTCTGGAAGTACTCCTGGATCTTCTGCCAGTCGTGGGTCTTGGTAAGAGCAAGCATCAAGAGTACGCGAGCCTTCTGTGGGTTGAGAGCCAAAGAAGCAACAAACTGATACTTGGTGTCGTCTACCTCGCCGTTGAGACATGTAGGACCAGTAGGAACGCGGCTTGAACGAACTACGAGAATACCCTTCTGGCGTGCCTTGAGAGCCTCGTCGAATACGTCCTTATAGAAGTTACCGTCACCTACACCTGCCAATACGATACCAGCATACTTGGCGTCAACGAAAGCCTTGAAAGGAAGTGGAGAGCAGTTGGAGTAACCGTAAACGATACCTACCTTTGGCAACTCGGTAAGACCCTCTACGCTGAACTCGCTCTTTGTGGTGTGCAGATTCTCTACCTGGCGATTGTAGATAGCCTCGCCACCATAGATATAACCAATCTTACCATAGTTACCACCCTGGAATGTAGCGCAGTCTGTAGTGTGAGTCTTGATGACATCCTTTGCATCGAGCAAGAGGTTGTTCATACAGCACATCACGCCACGGCCCTTTGAGTTAGGACTTGCAGCTGCAGCAACGGCTCCATAGAGGTTGGCAGGACCATCGGCGCTGATACCTGTACTTGGACGCATAGAACCTACGAGTACTACAGGCTTGTCGCTGTGAACAGTCAGGTTGAGGAAGTAAGCTGTCTCTTCCATGGTGTCGGTTCCGTGAGTAACCACAACGCCGTCGTATCCTTCCTTGTTCAACAACTCGTTGATACGCTTAGCCAACTTGAGCCATACCTGGTCATTCATATCCTGTGAACCGATATTAACAAGCTGCTCGCCTGTTACATCGGCCAAATCAAGCATCTGAGGCACAGCTGCTATCAAGCTCTGAACACCTACCTGACCTGCTGTATATGCTGAACCTGTAGCTGAAGTTCCTGCACCAGCAATGGTTCCACCTGTTGCGATAATACGTACCTTAGGTTTTGCAAACGCACATGCCACTACCAACAAAAGGAGTGTCATTAATGAGAAAAATCTTTTATTCATAATAATCGGTTTTAATTTAGGTTAATATATTTGTTAATAAACTCTCTGATTTACATATATTTATCACTCCCGCATTAAAGCAGTTGGATAATGAGGTATCCTACGCCGATGCTGACAAAGGTTGTGATGAAGCCAGCCAGCTGGAAGGAGTGATTCACAACAAATCTGCCGATACGTGTGGTTCCTGTACGGTCGAAGTTGATGGCTGCCACCTCTGTAGGATAGTTAGGCAAGAAGAAGTAGCCATTGACAGCAGGGAACATTGCCACGAGTGCCAGAGGCGAGATGCCCAGTCCTATACCCAGGGGATAAAGGGTTCTTACTGTTGCCGCCTGCGAGAAGAGCATGATCGACATGAAGAACAGAGCGATGGCGAAGAGGAAAGGATACTGGGTCACCACAGTAGAAATGTGCTCCTTGAAGAAATCCAAATGTCCATTGAAGAAGGTGTCGCCCATCCAGGCAATACCGAAAATGGCTACCATGGCATTCATTCCTGCTCCGAAGACGTTGCCCTTCACTGCATCCTGTACCTTTGCCTTGCCTGCCAGAAGTATCAGGGATGCTGTTGCCATCATGACGATTTCAATGGTCTCGGGCATAGACACGCGGTGTATCTCGTCGCCTACCATGAACGAAGGACGAAGGGATGGGAAACTGCCAAATACGACTACCGCCAGTACACCGAGCAAGAAGGCTATCACGGCATACTTGGAGCGTGGGCTAGGATTCTTGATCATCTCGTCGATAAGACGGCTGTCCTCCTCGGGCTTGATGATTCCCTCGCGTACCTTTTCTTTATATATAGGGTCGTCTACCAATTCTTTTCCTACGTGGTTCTGCACTAAGGCTGCCACCAGGATGGCGATGAAGGAAGCAGGAATACAAACCAGAAGTATGGTACCCAACTCTACTCCCTTGCAACCCAGCAAGTCGGTACTGATGATGGCAGCCGTTGCTGCCGACACCGGACTTCCGGTAATGCCTAAGGAGGCGGCTATGGCTGCCACGCTGAGGGGTCGCTCTGGGCGGATCTTAGAGTTGGTGGCTATCTCGGAGATGATAGGAAGCAGCGAATAGCTGGTGTGTGCGGTTCCTGCTACGAGGCAGAAGAGCCATGTGGTAAGCGGACCGTAGTATGTTATCTTCTCAGGATGCTTGCGCAGGAAACGTGCTGCTACACCTACCAAATAATCCAATCCGCCTGCTGCCTGCAAAGTGGAGGCTGCCGTGATGACTGATACAATAATGAGCATCACGTCAATAGGCAGATTTCCTGGCTTCAGTCCGAAGACAAAGACGAGGATGAAAACGCCCACCATACCATAGATTCCCAGACCTATGCCACCAACACGGGCGCCAATGAAGATCAGGGCCAGTACAAGGGCCAATTGGATGAGTATAATAGCTGTAGCCATAGTTCTAAATTCAGTTAGTTGTAAAAGTTATTAGTTGTTTAGTGATTCGAACGCTGCAAATTTAGTTAATTTTTGTAGTAAGCTATTTTAAAAAATCACTCATTTTTTTGGAAAAAACGATACAAGACCATATTTTTGTAAAATTCAGTACAAACAAATGTGGGAGTGTCACTTTAAAGACATAAAAAAAATATCCTAAGTTACTTGTCATTGTAACTTAGGATACTTTTTATATCAGGAATCAACTCCTTTTTACCAGATATGGGCACGCTTATTCTTTGGCACAAAGAGCTTGTCGCCCTTCTTGATACCGAATGCCTTGTACCATGCGTCAACCATTGGGAGGGCACCGTTCACACGGGCCTCGTTGGGTGAGTGAACATCCACTGTCATGAGATACTGCAGGTACTCAGGACGGGCATTGCCTGCCCATACACGAGCCCATGACAGGAAGAAGCGCTGCTCGGGTGTGAAACTGTCCTTCACGCCAAGGCTTTCTGTCTTCATCACGTTCTGCAGAGCACGGAAAGCAATATTCAGACCACCGTTATCACCGATGTTCTCACCCAATGTCAGCTGGCCGTTTACCTTCTTGCCTGCCAACTCTATCGTGTTGAAATGGTTAACAAGCACCTTGGTACGGGCCTCGAAGTTCTTCTTGTCAGCAGCCGTCCACCAGTTGTGCTGGTTGCCGGTCTTGTCAAACTGACTGCCCTGGTCGTCGAAACCATGACTCATCTCATGTCCTATCACACCACCTATAGCACCATAGTTCATGGCATCGTCAGCTGATGGATCGAAGAAAGGAGGCTGCAGAATAGCAGCAGGGAAGCAGATCTCGTTGGTGGTAGGGTTGTAATAGGCATTGATGGTCTGAGGTGTCATTCCCCACTCCATCTTGTCTACTGGCTTGTTCACCTTACGGGCGATTTCATCCTTGGTGAAGAACTCAGAGATGTTTGCCATATTCTCATAGAGCGACAGACTGTCGTCCACCTGCAGTCCGCTGTAGTCCTTCCACTTGTCTGGATAACCTATCTTGATTATAAAGTTCTCCAACTTATCCTTTGCCTGTGCCTTGGTGGCGGCGCTCATCCATGTAGCCTCGTCGATGCGCTGGGCAAGGGCTGTCTGCAGGTTGTGAACCAACTGGAGCATACGGTTCTTGCTGCTCTCAGGGAAATACTTCTCTACATAGAGCTTACCGATGGCCTCGCCCAAGACACCGCTCACGCTGCTCACAGCACGCTTCCAGCGAGGACGGTCCTGCTGCACACCACTCATCACCTTGCTCAGTTCGAAGGATACGGCACGGAAGTCATCACTCAGCACACTGGTGGCTCCTGAGATGACCTTGAGCTCAGCATAGGTCTTCAGGTCGTCGAGAGAGGTCTCGGCAAGAATCTTCTCCACCTCGTGGATAGGCTCTGGCTGAGCCACGCAGATGTCCTTGAAGGCTGGGAAGCCTGATGCCAGGAACACATTGCCCCAGTCGATACCAGGATAGTCGATAACCAACTGGTTGTAGCTCATCTTGTGATAATTCTTGTCGATGTCACGAAGCTGCACCTGGCTGTAGCTTGCCTTGGCAATACGAGTCTCAATGGCCATCACAGCCTCCATCTTCTTCTCGGCAGTAGCCTCGTCGTTGCCTACCATCTGGAAGAGCTTCTTTATGTATGTCTTGTAAGCCTCACGGATCTTCTTGGTCTGGTCGTCGTCATTGAGATAATAGTCGCGCACTCCCAGTCCAAGACCACCCTGTCCCACTTCTACCAGATTGTTGGCAGCATCACGAAGGTCGGCACCCACACCGATGCCATACATCATGGTACCCTCACCACGGAAGTCAAGCTGAGCAGTAACCAACTGATACTCTCTGCGGTCCTTGATGGCAGCGATGCGGTCGAGAGTAGGCTTGATAGGTGCCCATCCCTCCTTGTTCAGTCGAACGCTGTCCATGCGGAGGTTGTAGAGTGAACCTATCTTTTGTCCGAGCGAACCCTTCTGCTGTGGCTTGGAAGCATATTCGAGGATGATGTCCTGAATGCGCTTCTGGTTCTGTTCGAAGAGATCGGTAAAGGCACCATTGTCAGGGTGCTCTCCGTCGAGTGGATGATTCTTCATCCAGTTGCCGGCGGCATAACGATAGAAATCAGTTCCTGGCTTGATACTCAGGTCCATGTTGGCCTTGTCAATGCCAGAGCCCAACTTGTCTTGCTGGGCGAAAGCAGCTGTTGTTCCTAACAACAAAGCTGCTAATACCATTTTTGTTTTCATCTATATAATAATTAATGTTTAACTCAAGTTTTGCATGTTCAGAAGTTAAAGAAGTTATCACTCCCTTCGGTCGTTAGAAGTTATAGCCAACAGCCTTTTTGGTTGTATACTGAGCCATAAAGCATTTGTCTTAACTCCTTAACATCTTAACTCCTTAACTCCTTGCCCGATACCACTCAGCACCAATCCAGCAAAGGTCAGGGCGCCATTCAGCATCAGTAGCTCATAGCCGAACTTATAGCCCGTAAGCTGCATGGTCAGGGTATCGACGGCAAAGCATATCAGCGGACTGGCGATACATATCCAGGGCACCCACCTGTCGTTCACCTTTCTGTGGGTCATCAGTCCGAAGGCAAAGAGTCCCAACAGCGGACCGTAAGTATAGGAGCACAGGATATAGATGGCATCGATGATACTCGTCGAGTTGAGGGCTCCAAAGCCTATGATGAAGAGCATGAAGACCAATGCCACGGCGAGATGCACCTTTTTGCGGAGATCTTCATCCTCATCGCGCCCGAAGATATCCACGCATACACTGGTGGTAAGGGCGGTAAGAGCAGAGTCGGCACTCGAGAAACTGGCTGCCACCACTCCTATCGTGAAGAACACGGTCACCATAGCTCCCAAGGCTCCCGAGGCAGCAAACATAGGCAACAGGTCGTCGGGCTTTTCGGGAAGGGCCATGCCCTGCGACTTGGCCAGCATCATCAGCAGCACACCGAGGGAGAGGAAGAGCAGATTGGCTGGCACGAAGGCGAAACCATAGCTGCACATGTCTTTCTGGGCTTCACGCAGTGTCTTGCAGGTCAGGTTCTTCTGCATCATGTCCTGGTCGAGACCAGTCATCACGATGACCACGAAGATACCGCTGAGAAACTGTTTCCAGAAGTTCTGTCGCGACACCCAGTCGTCGAAGACAAAGATGCGCGAGTATTCATCCTGGCTGATAGCTGCGATGGCCTCCGTGGGTGTCATTCCGAGTTGTCCTGTCACCTTATATATAATAAGGAGAAGCGCGGCAAACATGCAGAGTGTCTGAAAGGTGTCGGTCCATACCAATGTCTTGATGCCTCCCTTGCGTGTATAGAGCCAGATGAGCACCACCATCGATGGCACGGTGAGCCAGAAGGGAACACCGATGTTGTCGAGTACGAAGTGCTGCAGGATGAAGCACACCACGAAGAAGCGCACGGCTGCTCCTGTCATCTTCGACAACAGAAAGAAGGAAGCTCCCGTCTTGTAGGAACGGTTGCCCAACCTGTGTAGCAGATAGGTATAGATGGTGGTGAGGTTGTACCGATAATATACCGGCAACAGGACGAATGCCACCAGGAAGTAACCCACGATGAAGCCTAAGCACATCTGCTGGTAAGTCATGCCACTCAGCATCGCCATGCCAGGCACACTGACGAAGGTGATGCCCGAGATGGAAGCTCCCACCATTCCGAAAGCCACCATGTACCAGGGCGAACGTCGGTCGCCACGATAGAACGTATTGTTGTTGGCTTGCCTCGATGTGAGGCGGCTGAAGAGCAGCAACACCGCGAAGTAAGCCAATATTGTCAGGATGATAACCATGAAAGTTGTCTGAGTTTATACTGTCTATAGATTCTCGGCATCCTGCAGCCAGATGGTGGAGTTGGCATCCGAAGGCATGCGCCAGTCGCCACGGGGACTCAGACTCACACTTCCCACCTTTGGACCATCGGGCAGACAACTGCGCTTGAACTGCTGGTTGAAGAAGCGGCGCACAAAGGTCTTCAGCCATTTCTTGATGGTTTCCTCATCATAGCTGTCAGGATCGTTGTCGCTGATTTTCACACGCTGCACATCAGTATCTATGAATGCCTTCTTTGCCAAGAGATAGATCTTGGCAGGGCGATAGCCGAAACGCAGGAAGTAATACAGGAAGAAGTCGTGCAACTCGTATGGTCCCACAAGATCCTCGGTCTTCTGCTTGATGTTGCCATTCTCGTCGGCAGGTATCAGCTCCGGACTGATAGGTGTATCAATGATATCGAGCAGGGTGTTGCGGCTCTGCTCGTCTACCCCACTCTCTGCCACATAGTTCACCAAGTGGCGAATCAAGGTCTTGGGTATGCTGGCATTCACACCATACATGCTCATGTGGTCGCCATTGTAGGTGGCCCATCCCAAAGCGAGTTCCGACAGGTCGCCTGTACCTATCACCATTCCTCCCAACTGGTTGGCAAGGTCCATCAGTATCTGTGTACGCTCGCGTGCCTGTGAGTTCTCGTAGGTCACATCGTGCACGGAGGCGTCATGGCCTATGTCCTCAAAATGCTGGGTCACTGCCTTGGCGATGCTGATTTCGCGAATGGTGATGCCTAAGCTCTGCATCAGCGTCAGAGCGTTGTTATAGGTGCGGTCGGTGGTTCCGAAACCAGGCATGGTGACTCCTACGATTCCCTTGCGGTTCATACCCAACTTGTCGAAAGTCTTCACGCAAACCAAGAGGGCCAAAGTCGAGTCAAGACCTCCGCTGATACCCACTACCACTGTCTTGGCGCAGGTGTGCACAATGCGCTTGGCAAGTCCCATCAGCTGGATATTGAATATCTCCTCGCACGATGCCTTCATGTCGGCAGAGGTAGGAATGAAGGGATGAGGGTTGACAGGGCGCTCCAACACAAACTCACGGTCGTTCTCGGCTGGAGATGCCTCGATGTTGCGAATGCCAAACTGATGGTCGAGTATCGAATATTTGATGTTGCGCTGTGCATTGACATAGGTAGAGTTGGTGCGACGCTCTGAGCGGAGTCGCTCCACATCTATCTGTGCTGTAACCATCTGTGAAACAGTGGCAAAACGCTCGCCTTCTTCAAGCATTTGTCCATTCTCGTAGATAAGGGCATTACCGCCATACACCACATCCTGTGTACTCTCGCCGAAGCCGCACGAACTGTATACATATCCTGTCATGGTGCGGGCACTCTGCTGCGACAGCAGACTCTTCAGATAGTTGTGCTTGCCTATCAGCTCGTCCGAGGCTGAGAGGTTGAATATCAGGTCGGCACCTGCCAGCGCCAACTTGTTGCTGGGAGGTGCTGGCGCCCATACGTCCTCGCATATCTCCACACCGAAGCGCACACCGTCGAAAGTACGGAACAGCTGCAGGTCAGGAGTCACCTTCACCGTATGTCCGGCAAACCGAATCTCTGTCTCCAAGAGGTCTTGCGCTGAGGCAAACCATCGTTTCTCATAAAACTCGCTGTAGTTGGGCAGATAGGTCTTGGGCACAATGCCCAATATCTGTCCCTGCTGTATCACTACAGCGCAGTTGAGCAACAGGTCGCCTGCCACTACGGGTGCTCCTACAATGGTGATGATGTCGAGCTTGCGTGTAAAGTCGAGCAGCATCATCACGCCCTGCTCTGCCACCTCCAAGAGGAGGTTCTGGCTGAAGAGGTCCTGACAACTGTAACCTGTGACCGAGAGCTCTGGGAAGACGATGACTTCCACACCCTTGCCCTCTGCCTGTACGGTGAGGTTTTCTATCTGCTCTACATTATATTTTACGTCGCCCACCTTCACCATCGGAACGGCACTGGCAACCTTGATAAATCCGTATTTCATAATTAATATTACCTTATTGAACTTTAGTAAATATGCTCTATACGCCCGAAGGGGCAGAAGCTCACAGAAGCAGCACGCCCTGAAGGGGCAGAAGCTCTTAGCCCAGGGCAGCGCCCTGGGTTGTTTTGGACGCAAATCTGTCGCCCTGTAAGGGCAAAAGCTTTAAAACTCCTGGCAATACATAAAGCTTTTGCCCTTACAGGGCGCATTGCTGATTGCCTTTATACCCAGGGCGATGCCCTGGGCTAAGAGCTTCTGCCCTTTCAGGGCGTGCTGCTTATATGGGCTTTGAGGCCTTCAGCCCGTACTTGAACCATTTGCGAAAGTTAAATTACTTTACTTAATCGTGACCTGCGTAGCACCGTATCCATACTCCTGGAAGGAAGCATCCTGATAGGTGCACGATTTATAGCGATAGTTGAGTTCATGAACGAGGGCATGGCGCAGCACACCCTCTCCCTTGCCATGGATGAAGACTATCTTCTGACCTTTTTTCTTCTTGTTCTCGTCCATGGTCTTCTTGAACACATCGAGCTGATAATGCAGGATGTCGGCAGCATTCATACCCGCTGTCGTTTCCAACAACTCATCGGCATGCAGATCTATCACGAGGGTGCCGTCATCCTTCTGACGTTTTTTCTTGCCCTCGTGGGCAATGATCTTCTCGTCCTTGTACATCTGTTCCTTCAGTCGCTTGGAGTCTACCACCAAGGGGCGTGCCACCTCGTCATTGTCGACAATGGTGAAGAGCAGAGAAGGCTGTTCAAAGAATTCGTTCTCCTCAAAGACATGCAGTTTGTAAAACTTCACGGGGTCTATGCGGAACTGCACGTCGATAGCTGGCTTCAGCAAGAAAGGCTTGTCCTTCTTGTAGGCGGTCAGCTGAACACCAATGCGGCCCATGTCATTGAGCACCTCACGGCCGAACTCCTCAATGAAGAACTTGGTGTTGGGTTCCACCTCTCCTACCGACTTCAGTGTCCAGGCATTGCCCTCAGCCACGAGATATGAATAATGTATATAGTAGTTGCTGTCGTTGACAATATAGGTCTCGAAGCGGGTATGGGTTATCTCCTTGATGTCCACAGGCACAAAGGCGAGGTATGCACTCAGCTTGTTTCCTCCCTCACGTTCCTGCACAGGAGCACGGAAGGTAATCTCTCGGTCTGCAGCGTCATACTCGTCGACATGCATATCGGTCTGCTCATCATGGTCGTTGAGAATCGACTTGATGCTTCTGCTGTCCTGATGCAGTTCGGTGGCAGCATGCTCCTCGGCTTTTTGCTGGGCTTCCATCTTGGCAGATATCATCTTGCCCATGGCATAGTCGTCCTGCTCTACCACTACCACATCGTGCACTGAGGTAGGAATCTCAAATCCGTCCTCATCCTCCACCAATACGATGTCCTTACCCTGGAAGCCAGAGACTCTGCCGCCTCCCACCTCACTCAGGAATCTTACTTTATCTCCTATTTTCATTGCGTTTCAGTTTTTTATTTTCGCTACAAAGTTACACAAAGTTATCGCAATATGAGAAATTATTTACTTTATTTATCCTTTTGAACATAAATATTTATCCTTTTGGACATAAAAAAGGCCCGATACCGCTTCTCACGAAGCAGAATCGGGCTAAAAAAACTTATTACTATTGATGAGTTACTAAAATTTCAATATTACTTGATAACAAACTTCTTGCCATTGCAGATGTAGGCACCTGGAGCCAAGAGGTATTCAGCATCCTGAACGTTTCTTACCTCGGCAACCTTCACACCTGTGAGGGTGTAAATCTTCACTGCGCCTGCCTTCTGAGCTGCTACAGTCTGGTTGATGCCTGTTGAGACAGACTCATTGGTCTTACCGTCACGGTTATAAACTGCACCGTTTTCGAAAACCAAATCCTTGGTCTGCTGACCACTGCCGTTGCTGAAGATGATCATGGTAGGAGCAGTTGTCAAATCACCATCATACTTCCACATCCAGACATCCAAACCATTCTTCTTCACACCAGTCTTGGTACATGCTACACCTGGCCAGTTACCACCGGTAAAGTTTTCTGAATCATTCCAAGCCCAGCAGTCAACCTGACTCCAGTCTGAAGGAGCGAGGAAGTAAGCGTAGATACCTGTTGGAGTAGGAATAACTACTTCCTTCTTCTTGGTGAAGGTTGCAGAACCTGTCTTGGTTTCGTTATCTGCATTGGTTGCACTCCAAGTTACAGTCTTGCTCTCGCCTTCCATCATGTCAGCACCGAGTGTGAAGGTAGCAGCCTTACCAGGGGTAAGAGCTACCTGCTCACCATTACCGATCTTATACCAACCGCTCGTGGCATTGTTGTTCAATGTTGCTGTCACGGTAACAGTCTTCTCGAAGTCACCACCGTTAGGGCTGAAAGTAACCTTGGCTGCAGTATTGACAGGAGCGTCAATCTTCTGAGCATTTGCACCGCCGTCATACTTCAGGTAGATATCACCTGTGATACCAGAGATTTCACCAGACTGTGCACCGCTATTATTATTCAAGATGACATTGAAGTTATCTACGCCATCAAAAGCGTAAGTCCAGTACTTTTCGCCATTGATTTCTTCAGACTCTGTCATCTTTGTACCAGGCCAATCACCTGTCAATTTCTTAACAGAAGAACCTTTTGACCAAGCATAGATAAAAGGAGCATTTTCTGCCTGTACGTAAACCATGATAGTAGCGTTAGGGTCCACCTTCTTGAAGGTCAAGCTACCGCTCTTTACTTTACCGTCCTGGGCCTCTGCGCTCCACTCAATAGTCTTGGTGTCGCCATAGTTCATACCTTCGCCAATGGTAAGGTTCTCACTCACACCAGGAGTCAAGTTCACCTTATCCTGACCTTGTATCTGATACCAACCAGACTTAGCGTCTTCAGAGAGAGTAACTGTCAGGTTAATAGTCTCAGTACGGAATGATCCACCGGCTTGTGAGAATGAAACGCTTGCTGGCTGAATAGGGCCCTGCTCGTTCCAAATTGTACCAGCCTCTTCATTACCATCATAAGCCTGACCGTCCAGAGACTTGGCTGTTGTATCGTAGATGAAAGCACCGTCCTCACCGATCTTACCACCCTTCCAGTCCTTTACGAGAACACGGAGCTGACCCTGAGTAGCAGGAGCTTCTACTTCAATAGTAGAACCTGTATATGTCTTACCAGTTACCACGTCGGTATATGTACCATCAGGGCAATCTGTGAAGGTAGCACCACCATTGAGGGCTACGAGCGCATAGCAATCCTTAGTAGCACGCTTGAAAGCGATACCATTTTTACCTGTTGCCTTACAACCATCTGTTGTCCACTGACCCTTACGGAGAGCAGGAACAGCCTGACGAATCTTGTTCAAACGGATGAGGTGCTGAGCTACATCGTGATTCAAAGAAGCAGCTACGTTACCTGTAGCCTTATACTCACCGAAGTCTGTTGCTGTTACATCACCTGTGATATAACCACCGAAGTAAGCACGACCAGTTTCAGAAAGAGGACCGTTAGGACCTGGGTCGATTCTTACACCACGACGGAAACCAACCTCAGAACCATAGTAGATACATGGAATACCACGGAAGGTAAACAAGAGAGAGAGGTTCTCAGCCCACTGAGCATCTGTACCACCGAAACGGTTGAGATCGTTAGGGCCTGGACTGTAGTCATGGCTGTCAATATATACTACATTGTATGTAGCGTCATTATAGAGTTCATCTTCTTGACCGAGACGGAATGCATCTTTAGCTGTATTGTAGCTATAGTGCATTGGGAAGTCGATGACATTAAAACCACTTGCCTCAGAATAGTCTGGCTCATGCCATGCACCATTGATCATCTTAGCATTTTCGCTCTTCTTGTCACCAAATGTTTCCTTACCGCAGAGTTCCTGAGGACCGACAGGACCAGAACCCTCTGGCAATACCTGACTGTCCCAGAAGCTTTGGCTTCCATCCCACTGGTTCATCAAAGACTCATCCGACTTCCATGTATAGAAGTAGCAAGAAAGATTGGCCTGACCTCTATAGGTTGCTTCGTGACCACGGGTACAAACCTCACCATACATAAAGAAAGGAGCCTTGTTCAATCGCTTATTCTCGTACTGCTTACCGAGGGCTGTAAACTGAGGAATGAACTGATGGTTGAAAGTGAGTCGTGAGATATGACCGGAGGTATCGATACGGAAACCATCCACACCCATCTTGATGAACTGACCATAGCAATCTACGAGATACTTAGCTACCTCGTCGTTCTCTGTATTGAGGTCTACGCAGTCACCGGCAATCTGACCCCACCAACGGGATGGATCATCCCAACCGAACATACCGAAATGATGCCAGTAGTTGTGAATATCCTGGTTCTGACCATTCATATTCTTCATCATGGTAAGACGACGCTGGTATTGATCTTTTGGAAGGATGGTCAGGTAGTCACTACCCAAAGTTTCTGTAGGGGTCATACAAGCATCGATGTAAGCTTGGTTGCGAAGTTGTGTGTCACGATCGAACAGCTTGCAGAGCTTCTCCTCACCGAAGTTACCGGTGTGGTTGAGCACGATGTCAAGAATGATCTTGATACCCTTGGCGTGAGCCTTGTCGATGAGTTCCTGGAACATCACGTCACCGCTCTTACCATCACTGCTCTGATAGCGGCAGTCTACATGCTGGAAATCCATGGCATGATAGCCGTGGTAGTCGTAACCGGATGCGTTCTGTACGACAGGAGTAATCCAGATGGCAGTGAAACCAAGCGCCTTGATGTAGTCGAGCTTGTCGATGACACCCTGGAAGTCGCCTCGCCAGCAAGGGTCTTTTGTTTCAATCTGCGCTGCCTGGTTGTCCCAGCAGAGCACATTGTTTTTAGGATCACCATCGTAGAAACGAGTGGTAATCATGAAATAGATACTTTCGTCTCGGAAGTCAGTACGATTGCTGGTAAACGTATCCGTTGCCATCGTCTGCAAGGAGACCAACATGAGCATAAGGACTGCCCATAGCCTTGTTGTAAATCTCTTCATAAGATTGACTGGTTATTAATTTTTAGTTAGTGATGAAAATGTCATTATCTAAGTTTTGATTGTTAATTTCTCACTTTAAAACTACTGGCAATATTCTTCTGTTAGCTTACTAATGCAAATTTACACATTATTTATATATGAGGGAAAAAAATATGCAGGAAAGAACGAATAAACGTGTGCAAACGATTACACAAAATATTGACAAAGTGAAGGGTTGTAAAACAAAAAAGAGGGTTGCATCACTGCAACCCTCCTTAATAACAATAGCACTTAATAAAACCAAATTTACTAACCCTTAATTATATTTACAATTCTAACATTACTTAATCACAAACTTCTTTCCATTGCATATATATGCACCTGGAGCCAAGATGTATTCAGCATCCTGAGCGTTGCTTACCTCGGCAACCTTCACACCTGAGAGGGTGTAAATCTTCACTGCGCCAGCCTTCTGAGCTGCTACAGTCTGATTGATGCCTGTTGAGATAGACTCATTGGTCTTACCGTTGCGGTCATAAACTGCACCGTTTTCGAAAACCAAATCGTTTGTCTGCTGACCACCGCCGTTGTTGAAGATGATATTGGTAGGAGCAGTTGTCAAATCGCCATCATACTTCCACATCCAGACATCCAAACCATTCTTCTTCACACCGATCTTGGTACATTCTACACCTGGCCAGTTACCACCAGTAAAGTTTTCTGAATCATTCCAAGCCCAGCAGTCTACCTTACTCCAGTCTGAAGGAGCGAGGAAGTAAGCGAAGATACCTGTTGGAGTAGGAACAACTACCTCTTTAATCTTGTTGAAGGTAGCAGAACCTGTCTTGGTGGCGTTATCTGCACTGGTTGCGCTCCAAGTTACAGTCTTGCTCTCGCCTTCCATCATGTCAGCACCGAGAGTGAAGGTAGCAGCCTTACCAGGAGTAAGAGCCACCTGCTCACCATCGCCGATCTTGTACCAACCGCTCTTGGCATTGTTGCTCAATGTTGCTGTTACGGTAACAGTCTTCTGGAAGTCACCACCATTAGGACTCAGAGTAACCTTAGCTGCTGTGTTGACAGGAGCATCAATCTTCTTGGCACTTGAACCACCGTCATATTCCAAGTAGATATCGCCTGTGATACCTGAGATTTCACCAGACTGAGCACCGCTACCATTATTCAAGATGACATTGAACTTCTCTACGTTATCGAAAGAGTAAGTCCAGTAATTATCTCCATCAATCACCTCAGGACCGTCCATTACCTTACCAGGCCATTCACCTGTCAAATTCTTACCGTCAACACCTGTTGTCCAAGCATGGATGTGAGGAGCATTAGTAGCCTTTACATATACGGTGATAGCTGCGTTAGGATCTACCTTAGTATATGTAACCTTACCAGTCTTCTCCTTGCCTTCAGAGCTTGTTGCACCCCAAGTCACAGTCTTGGTGTCCTTGAAGTTCATGCCTTCGCCGATAGTGAAGGTGGCAGCCTGACCAGGAGTCAAATCTACCTTGTCCTGTCCCTCTATCTGGTACCAACCAGATAAAGCATCTTCTGAGAGTTCAGCAGTAACTGTTACCGTATTGGTACGGAAACTTCCGCCAGCTGGAGAAAGTGAAACGCTTACTGGCTGAAGAGGAGCATCGTCAACCCAAGTTGTACCAGCCTCTTCATTACCATCATAGTCCTGACCACTCTTATGCTGAGCAGCAGTTGTGTAGATGAATGGACCATCCTCACCTATTACACCGCCAGTCCAATCCTTTACAAGTACACGTACCTGACCTTGAGTCTGAGGAGCTTCTACGGTGATAGTAGAACCAGTATATGTCTGACCTGTAACAATATCAGTATATGTGCCAGCTGGGCAATCTGTGAATGTAGCACCACCATTGAGGGCTACAAGTGCATAACTGTCCTTATAAGCACGCTTGAAGGCAATACCACCATTGGCTTTGCAACCCTCGTCTGTCCACTGACCCTTACGGAGAGCAGGAACAGCCTGACGAATCTTGTTCAGACGGATGAGGTGCTGAGCCAAATCATGATTCAATGAGGCAGCCGCATTACCAGAAGCCTTGTATACACCGAAGTCTGATGCTTCTACATCACCTGTGATATAACCACCGAAGTAAGCACGACCGGTGTTAGAGAGAGGACCGTTAGGACCTTTGTCAATCACAGAACCACGACGGAAACCTACCTCAGAACCATAATAGAGACATGGGATTCCACGGAAGGTAAACATCAGAGAGAGATTCTCAGCCCACTGAGCATCACTACCAGAGAAACGGATACCATCACTTGGCTGAGGACCGTAGTCATGACTATCTACATATACTACATTATAAGTAGCATCATTGTATTTCATATCACCAGACTTAGCCAAGCCGTATGCACTTCCTGCATTAGAGAAGTTGTAGTGCAATGGGAAGTCGATTACATTGAAACCGCTTGACTGAGAATAGTCTGGCTCATGCCATGCACCATTCAGCATAAAGGTATTATTGCTTTCAGGAGAATCAGCATTATCTTTCTCGCAGAGAGGCATCAGCTTAGCATCATAACCTGTACCACTGTCATAGATTTCCTGAGTGTCCCAATATGACTGGCTGCCATCAAAGCTATCCATCAAGTTCTGTGGAGCCTTCCATGTATAATAATAAGGTGAAAGGTTGTCCTGACCACGGTACTGCACACTACCGAAACGGGCACAAACCTCACCATACATGAAGAAAGGAGCCTTGTTCAATCGCTTGTCCGCGTACTTCTTACCGAGGGCAGCAAACTGAGGAATGAACTGCTTGCAGAAGGTAAGACGTGAGATGTGACCGGATGTATCAATACGGAAACCATCTACACCCATCTTGATGAAATTGCCATAGCACTTGACAAGATAATCAGCCACTGTATTATTCTCAGTATTCAGATCGACACAGTCACCTGCAATCTGAGCCCACCAACGATTAGGTAAGTCCCAGTTGAAGTTACCGAAATGGTGCCAGTAGTTGTGAGGATCATGATTCTGACCATCGGTATTCTTCATCATGGCAAGACGACGCTGATACTGATAACCTGGCTGAAGACTTGGATAGTCATTACCCAATGTTTCGAAATTAGGAATCATACAAGCATTGATGTCTGCCTGGTTACGAAGACGAGTATCACGGTCGAACTCCTTGCAAAAATGCTCCTCACCGAAGTTACCGGTGTGGTTGAGCACGATATCGAGGATAATCTTGATACCCTTGTCGTGAGCCTTGTCAATGAGTTCCTGGAACATCACGTCACCGCTCTTTTTGCCGTCACCGCTCTGATAACGGCAATCAACCTTGGAGAAATCCGAAGCATGATAGCCGTGGTAGTCATAACCGGATGCATTCTGTACGACAGGAGTAATCCAGATGGCAGTGAAACCTAACGCCTTGATGTAGTCGAGCTTGTCGATAACACCCTGGAAGTCACCTCGCCAGCAAGGGTCCTTGGTACTCTTCTGTGCTTCCTGGTTATCCCAGCAGAGCACGTTATTAGATGGATCACCATCGTAGAAACGAGTGGTCATCATGAAATAGATACTTTCGTCTCGGAAGTCAGTACGATTCGATGTAAACACATCGGTAGCCATCGTCTGCAAGGAGACCAACATGAGCATAAGGACTGCCCATAGCCTTGTGGTAAATCTTTTCATAAGATTGACTGGTTATTTAATTTTTAGTTAGTGATGAAAATGTCATTATCTAAGTTTTGTTAGCTTTCTAATGCAAAATTACACATTATATATATATCTGGGGAAATATGATGCAAAAAAGAATGAATAATTATGTGCAAACGTTTACACGCAAATCTTGACAAACAGCAGACAGAAAAACAAAAAAAGAGGACTGCATCACTGCAATCCCCTTTTTAATAATAGCACTTAATAAAACCTAATTAACTAAACCTTCATTTATATTGACAATTTGCAATCATCAAAAGTTACTTAATCACAAACTTCTTACCATTGCAGATATAAGCACCTGGAGCCAAGATGTACTCAGCATCCTGAGCGTTGCTTACCTCGGCAACCTTCACACCTGAGAGGGTGTAAATCTTCACTGCGCCAGCCTTCTGAGCTGCTACAGTCTGGTTGATGCCTGTTGAGATAGTCTCATTGGTCTTACCGGCAAGGTTATAAACTGCACCGTTTTCGAATTCCAAATCCTTTGTCTGCGTACCACTGCCGTTGTTGAAGATGATCTTAGTAGGAGCAGTTGTCAAATCGCCATCATACTTCCACATCCAGACATCCAAACCATTCTTCTTCATACCAGTCTTGGTACAAGCTACACCTGGCCAGTTACCACCGGTAAAGTTTTCTGAACCATTCCAAGCCCAGCAGTCAACCTGACTCCAGTCTGAAGGAGCGAGGAAGTAAGCGAAGATACCTGTTGGAGTAGGAACAACTACCTCTTTAATCTTGTTGAAGGTTGCAGAACCTGTCTTAGCCTTATCCTCTGCATTAGTTGCGCTCCAAGTTACAGTCTTGCTCTCGCCTTCCATCATGTCAGCACCGAGAGTGAAGGTAACTGACTTACCAGGAGTCAGATTAACCTGCTCGCCATCGCCAATCTTATACCAACCGCTCTTGGCATTGTTGCTGAGGGTTGCTGTTACGGAGATAGTCTTCTCAAAGTCACCACCATTAGGACTCAAAGTAACCTTAGCTGCAGCATTGACAGGAGCATCAATCTTCTTGGCACTTTTAGCACCATCATACTCCAAGTAGATATCGCTTGTGATACCAGTGATATTACCAGACTGAGCACCGCTACCATTATTCAAGATGACATTGAAGTTCTCTACGCCATCGAAAGAGTAAGACCAGTATTTAGCACCATCAATCTCCTCAGGACCTTTCATTACCTTACCAGGCCATGCACCTGTCAAATTCTTACCGTCAACACCTGTTGTCCAAGCGTGGATGTAAGGAGCCTTGTCTGCCTTTACATATACGGTGATAGCTGCGTTAGGATCTACCTTGGTATATGTAACCTTACCAGTCTTCTCCTTGCCTTCAGAGCTTGTTACACTCCAAGTCACTGTCTTGGTGTCATTGAAGTTCATGTCTTCACCGATAGTGAAGGTAACAGGCTTACCAGGGGTCAAATCAACCTTGTCCTGTCCCTCTATCTGATACCAAGCAGACGTAGCATCTTCTGAGACCTCAGCGGTAACAGTTACCGTATTGGTGCGGAAATTACCACCAGCTGGAGAAAGAGAAACGCTTACAGGCATAAGAGGAGCCTCGTCAACCCAAGTTGTACCAGCCTCTTCATTACCATCATAGGTCTGGTCACCCAGAGACTTGGCTGTTGTATCGTAGATGAAAGCACCATCATCAATGAGCTTGCCATCAGTCCAGTCTTTCACGAGTACGCGAACCTGACCCTGATTATTAGGAGCATCAACAGTGATAGTAGAACCTGTGTAAGTCTTGCCTGTTACCAAGTCTGTATAAGTACCAGCTGGGCAATCTGTGAAAGTAGCACCACCATTGAGGGCTACGAGTGCATAACTGTCCTTATAAGCACGCTTGAAGGCGATACCACCATTGGCAGGAGTACAACCATCGCTAGTCCACTGACCCTTACGGAGAGCAGGAACAGCCTGACGAATCTTGTTCAGACGGATGAGGTGCTGAGCCACATCATGATTCAATGAGGCAGCCGCATTACCAGAAGCCTTGTATACACCGAAGTCTGATGCTTCTACATCACCTGTGATATAACCACCGAAGTAAGCACGACCAGTTTCAGAAAGAGGACCATTAGGACCTCTGTCAATCACAACATCGCGACGGAAACCTACCTCAGAACCATAATAGAGACATGGGATTCCACGGAAGGTGAACATCAGAGAGAGATTCTCTGCCCACTGAGCGTCAGAGCCGCCAAAACGAGACCCTGACCCAGGACCATAGTCGTGACTGTCTACATATACCACATTATAGGTAGCGTCATTATATTTCATATCACCAGACTTTGCCAAGCCGTATGCGGTGGCAGCATTACCGAAGTTGTAGTGCAATGGGAAGTCGATCACATTGAAACCGCTTGACTGAGAATAGTCTGGCTCATGCCATGCGCCATTCAGCATAAAGGTATTGTTGCTTTCTGGAGAATTCGCATTATCTTTCTCGCAGAGAGGCATCAGCTTATCATCATAACCTGAACCTGTGTCATAAATTTCCTGAGTGTCCCAGTATGACTGGCTGCCATCAAAGCTATCCAACAAGTTCTGTGGAGCCTGCCATGTATAATAAAAAGGTGAAAGGTTGTCCTGACCACGGTACTGCACACCACTGTAACGGGAACAAACCTCACCATACATGAAGAATGGAGCCTTGTTCAATCGCTTGTCCTCATACTTCTTACCGAGGGCAGTAAACTGAGGAATGAACTGCTTGCAGAAGGTAAGACGAGAGATGTGACCGGATGTATCAATACGGAAACCATCTACACCCATCTCGATAAATTTGCCATAGCATTTGACAAGATATTCAGCCACTGTATTATTCTCAGTATTGAAGTCCACACAGTCACCTGCAATCTGAGCCCACCAACGATTAGGAAAGTCCCAGTTGAAGCTACCCAAATGGTGCCAATAGTTGTGTGAATCATGATTCTGTCCATCGGTATTCTTCATCAGGGCAAGACGACGCTGATACTGTGCCGCAGGCAAAAGACTTGGATAGTCACTACCCAATGTTTCGAAATTAGGAATCATACAAGCATTGATGTCTGCCTGGTTACGAAGACGGGTATCACGGTCGAACTCCTTGCAAAAATGCTCCTCACCGAAGTTACCGGAGTGGTTGAGCACGATATCGAGGATAATCTTGATACCCTTGGCGTGAGCCTTGTCGATGAGTTCCTGGAACATCACGTCACCGCTCTTTTTGCCGTCACCGCTCTGATAACGGCAATCTACCTTGGAGAAATCCGAAGCATGATAGCCGTGGTAGTCATAACCGGATGCATTCTGTACGACAGGAGTAATCCAGATGGCTGTGAAACCTAACGCCTTGATGTAGTCGAGCTTGTCGATGACACCCTGGAAGTCACCTCGCCAACAAGGGTCCTTGGTACTCATCTGTGCTTCCTGGTTGTCCCAGCAGAGCACATTGTTTTTAGGATCTCCATCGTAGAAACGGGTGGTGATCATGAAATAGATACTTTCGTCTCGGAAGTCAGTACGATTCGATGTAAACACATCGGTAGCCATCGTCTGCAAGGAGACCAACATGAGCATAAGGACTGCCCATAGCCTTGTAGTAAATCTCTTCATAAGATTGACTGGTTATTAATTTTTAGTTAGTGATGAATATCTATATTAGTTATGTGATTGTTAATTCCTTCACTTTAAAACTCTTGGCAATATTCTTCTGTTAGCTTACTAATGCAAATTTACACATTATATATATATGAGGGGGAAAAATGATGCAAAAAAGAATGAATAAACGTGTGCAAACGATTACACACAAATCTTGACAAACAGCAGACAGAAAAACAAAAAAAGAGGACTGCATCACTGCAATCCCCTTTTATAATAGCACTTAATAAAACCTAATTAACTAAACGTATATTTATATTGACAATTTGCAATCATCAAAAGTTACTTAATCACAAACTTCTTACCGTTGCAGATATAAGCACCTGGAGCCAAGATGTACTCAGCATCCTGAGCGTTGCTTACCTCGGCAACCTTCACACCTGAGAGGGTGTAAATCTTCACTGCGCCTGCCTTCTGAGCTGCTACAGTCTGGTTGATGCCTGTTGAGATAGACTCATTGGTCTTACCGGCAAGGTTATAAACTGCACCGTTTTCGAATTCCAAATCCTTTGTCTGCGTACCACTGCCGTTGTTGAAGATGATCATAGTAGGAGCAGTTGTCAAATCGCCATCATACTTCCACATCCAGACATCCAAACCATTCTTCTTCACACCGATCTTGGTACATGCTACACCTGGCCAGTTACCACCAGTAAAGTTGCCTGCATCACTCCAAGCCCAGCAGTTTACCTTACTCCAGTCTGAAGGAGCGAGGAAGTAAGCGAAGATACCTGTTGGAGTAGGAATAACTACCTCTTTGATCTTGTTGAAGGTAGCAGTACCAGTCTTAGCCTTATCCTCTGCATTAGTTGCGCTCCAAGTTACAGTCTTGCTCTCGCCTTCCATCATGTCAGCACCGAGAGTGAAGGTAACTGGCTTGCCAGGAGTCAGATTAACCTGCTCGCCATCGCCAATCTTATACCAACCGCTCTTGGCATTGTCGCTGAGGGTAGCTGTTACAGTAATCGTCTTCTCGAAGTCACCACCGTTAGGACTCAAAGTAACCTTGGCTGTAGTGTTGACAGGAGCATCGAGCGTCTTGACATTTGAACCACCATCGTATTCCAAGTAGATATCGCCTGTGATACCAGTGATGTCACTTGAC
Organism: Segatella copri; assembly: GCF_009495355.1. Lineage (GTDB taxonomy): Bacteria > Bacteroidota > Bacteroidia > Bacteroidales > Bacteroidaceae > Prevotella. The sequence continues at coordinate 25,688 of NZ_VZAD01000057.1, read as the reverse complement.
TGCTTGTCATTACCATTATTCAGAATCACATTGAAGCTCTCTACTCCATCGAAAGTCTTGTACCAGTAGTTGACACCACCAATCTCTTCAGGACCATCCATGGTCCTACCGTGCCATGCACCTGTCAACTCCTTAGCTGGAGTACCAGGAACCCAAGCATAGATAGTTGGAGCCTTGTCTGCCTTTACATATACGGTGATAGATGCGTTAGGATCCACCTTGGTGAAGGATACAGAACCATTCTTCTCACTCTTGTCGTTCTTAGCATACCATGTTACAGTCTTGGTCTGTTTGAAGTTCATGTCTTCACCGATAGTGAATGTCTTGGTCTCACCAGGAGCCAACTCTACCTTGTCCTTACCTTCTACCTGGAACCAACCAGAAGTTGCCTTACCGCTAAGGCTTACCTCTACAGTAACAGTATTGGTGCGGAAAGTACCACCAGCCTGAGAGAATTTCAAACCAAACTCATTAGTCTGTGGCTCAACCCAAGTTGTACCATCTTCCTCATGACCATCGTAAGCCTGTTCAGCCTCTGACTTAGACTTAGGAGTCTCATTATAGATGAAAGGACCATCCTCACCAATCTGACCGCCCTTCCAGTCCTTCACGAGAACACGGAGCTGACCCTGAGTAGCAGGAGCATCAACGGTGATAGTAGTACCTGTGTAAGTCTTGCCTGTTACCACGTCGGTATAAGTACCATCAGGGCAATCTGTGAATGTAGCACCACCATTGATGGCTACGAGTGCATAGCTGTCATTCTTATAAGCACGCTTGAAGGCGATACCACCCTTGGCAGGAGTACAACCATCGTCGGTCCACTGACCCTTACGCAAAGCAGGAACAGCCTGACGAATCTTGTTCAGACGGATGAGGTGCTGAGCGACATCATGATTCAATGTTGCAGCCACATTGCCTGTTGCCTTGTAGTCACCGAAATCAGTTGCTTCTACATCACCAGTGAGGTAACCACCGAAGTAAGCACGACCAGTTTCTGAAAGAGGACCGTGAGGACCTCTGTCAATCGGAGCACCGCGACGGAAACCAACCTCAGAACCATAATAGAGACATGGAATACCACGGAAGGTAAACATCAGAGAGAGATTCTCTGCCCACTGAGCATCATCACCAGAGAAACGGAATTGGTCGTTGGTTTGCTGAGGACCGTAGTCGTGGCTATCAACATATACCACATTATAGGTAGCATCATTATATCTCTTGTCACCTGACTTTGCCAAACCGTATGCGGCGGCAGCATTACCGAAGTTGTAGTGCAATGGGAAGTCGATCACATGGAAACCACTTGCCTGAGAATAGTCTGGCTCATGCCACTTACCATTCACCATAAAGGTATTGTCGCTTGTTGGTGTTGGGGCATTGTCTGACTCACAGAGAGCCATCTGATGGTCATCCACACCTGTACCGCCATTGGCTTTATCAAAGAGTACCTGTGTATCCCAGTATTTCTGGCTGCCATCCCATTTGTCGAGCAAGTCCTGTGGAGCCTGCCATGTGTAATAATAGCAAGAGAGGTTATCCTGACCACGGTATGTGACATCACTGTAACGGGCGCAAACCTCACCATACATAAAGAAAGGTGCCTTGTTCAATCGCTTGTCCTCATACTGCTTACCGAGGACTGTAAACTGAGGAATGAACTGCTTGCAGAAGGTAAGACGTGAGATGTGACCGGATGTATCGATACGGAATCCATCGACACCCATCTTGATGAAACTGCCGTAGCACTTTACGAGATAATCTGCTACGTAGTCGTTTTCGGTGTTCAGATCGACGCAGTCGCCTGCAATCTGAGCCCACCAGCGGTTAGGATAATCCCAGTTGAAGTCACCAAAGTGGTGCCAGTAGTTGTGAACATCCTCGTTCTTACCACGGACGTTCTTCAACAAGCCAAGACGACGCTGATACTGCTCATAAGGGACACTTGTAAGGTAGTCGGAACCCAACTTCTCCTCGTTAGGAATCATACAAGCATTGATGAGTGCCTGAGTTTCCAAGTCGGTATTACGGTCAAACTCCTTGCAGAGTGTCTGCTCACCGAAGTTACCGGTATGGTTGAGCACGATGTCGAGGATAATCTTGATACCCTTTTTATGTGCCTTGTCGACGAGTTCCTGGAACATGGCGTCACCGTCCTTGCTACCATCGCTGCTCTGATAACGGCAGTCAACATGCTGGAAATCCATGGCATGATAACCATGGTAATCATAACCGGACGCGTTCTGCACTACTGGTGTAATCCAGATGGCAGTGAAACCCAATGCCTTGATGTAGTCGAGCTTGTCGATGACACCCTGGAAGTCGCCTCGCCAGCAAGGGTCTTTTGTTTCAATCTGCGCTGACTGGTTGTCCCAGCAGAGCACATTGTTACCTGTATCACCATCGTAGAAACGAGTGGTCATCATGAAATAGATACTTTCGTCTCGGAAGTCAGTACGATTGCTGGTAAACGTATCCGTTGCCATCGTCTGCAAGGAGACCAACATGAGCATAAGGACTGCCCATAGCCTAAATGTAAATTTCCTCATTTGATAGACTGGTTATTTAATTTTTAGTTAGTGATGAATATCTATGTTAGTTAGTTGATTGTTAATATCTTTCGTTGCTACAAAGTTACTCATTATATATATAAGGTGATAGAATATATGCAAAAAAGAACGAATAATTATGTGCAATCGATTGCATCATAACGTAAAATATTATTACGCAATCGATTGCATGGAATATTTCAAAGATTTCTACTAAAAAGCTTGCATAATTCAAAGAGGGTGTGTCATAAAAAAATCCTAAGAAGCTTATGACACACCCTCTAATATTTTAACCGAAAAACTATTGTAACATAGCATTCATGCTAATTAACTTCTTTCCAATCGATGAGTCCCTTACCCATATCATCCAATTCAACAGCCAAAGCTATAACCTTTCGACCATCAGCTTTAAATGGTTCAACATACTGTCTGTCTTTTATCTGATGCTCAGCCGCCTTAACACCACCATTATTAGTAAGTTTAAGCTCAAACACATAAATAATACGACGAGTAAAAACCACCATATCTATCCTGCCAGTAGAGATTTGCTTTTCTACTTCAACCTTGAAACCTATAGCATTAAAAATGGTACTAATGATAAGACGATAACGTTCTTCCATATCCTTGCTTGCCAACTTTTTATTGCTATAGGGCACATCAGCTATCAAAGCCTTCAGGGCTTTCTTGGCTTCATCAAGATTACCATCTTGCATCATCTTTAAAAGAATATTCTGTGTGGTAATAGCCTGAGCTTTTGTCTTCAAAGTCAAAGCCGGTACTACTATTTTGTAGAGCGCTTTCCTTACTTCAAAGTTAGGAATACCTAAAGTATAAACACCCTCATCATAATCCTTGATGGTCAGATAACCGGATTGATAAAGGAAGAGTTCTGTTCCTCCATCAGAAACATCAGAAGTCTCCAAAGTATCACGGTCAATATAGCAATGATCGAAATGCTCCAACTGAATTTCCATATCACTGACAAACTTAGGCAATAAAGACGTAGCACCAGAAGCAGCCCAGTAGTTTTTCAGTTCTTTATCAGCCAAAGCATTGAGCAGACTGAACGGATTGAAAATATCAACAGGACTGTTCTTGCAGAAATGATAACCGTCATAATAAGCCTTCAACTGCAGAATCGTTTCTTCCGGAGTCCAACCATTGTGTTCTCCCATAACCTCAATTTCAGGCATGAAATTGTTCACCACTTCCTCTTTCGTAATACCACAGATAGCAGCATAAGGAGGATCAAAACTGATATTACTCAAATTGTTCAAAACCGAGAACAAGGAGATTTGAGTAAACTTGGTAATACCCGTGATGAAGACAAATTTCTCGTATGCGTCATCAGCTTTGAGAATAGCAAAAACACTACGATAGATAGAGGTACAATCTTCATGATGAGGAGTTTTCCAGGAATGCTGCAAGGGCGAGTCGTATTCGTCGATGAGAATCGCCACCTGAAACCCAGTTTTATTGTATGCACCCTCAATGATATTCTTGAATCTTACAGCAAGAGAACTATCCTGTCGTACAGCAATATCATACTCCGACTCAAGTTGATGGAAGGCATTGTCCAGATAGCTCCGCACACCTTCCGGTGTAGCTCCTGCCTGACTCATATCCAGTCGGATGACAGGACGCTTCACCCATTCCTTTTCCAAATCCATGATTTTCAGTCCTTCGAAAAGTTCCTTTCTACCCTCGAAATAAGCCTGCAAAGTATCCACCAACAATGATTTACCGAAACGTCTTGGACGGCTCAGGTAATTATATGTTTTATTGCTATTAACAAGATTCCAGATAATCTCTGTCTTGTCAACATAGAGCAGACCTTCCTTTCGAATTTTCTCAAAAGACTGTATGCCTACAGGTAATATTCTATTATTAGTTTCTCCCATATATGATTTCTATGAAAATAACTTCACGATGCAAAGTTAAGGAAAAGATTTGGAAAAGGCAAACTTTCAACATGTTATTTTTTTGCAGCATCCAACCATTTATATATTGTCGTTACTAAAGCATAAACTTTTTGAATAGAAAAGCCTCGAAATATGAAAGCGGCTTCGATATTATACTCAAGTTTCGCAAGTTCAGAAGTTAAAGAATTTAAAGAAGTTAGAGAAGTTAAAGCCATATGCTTTACAGCTAAATCTTCAACCAAAAAGGCTGTTGGCTATAACTTCTAACGACCAAAGGGAGTGATAACAGAAAAGAGGACTGCATCTCTGCAGCCCTCTTTATTGATAATAGTGATAAATTTAACTAATCAAACAAACCCTTAAATAATTTTACATTATTCACTTATTTCTTATAGCCTTAGTCCCATGGCGATTTGTCCTTTGGCCAAGTAGTGTCATCGAAGAAATCATCGGTAAAATCATTCTTCTTAGCACAAGAACCACCATCATCATTTTGATCCATAACAAGACCACCAGTAGAGGTAGATTGCAAGATGGGGTCTAAGACTGCAAAACAAACTGAAACACTTGGTTTTATATATATCTTTTTCATTTTCATATTCGATATCACGTTCAACATTCTACAATCTATATTCTTATTTGACTACAAACTTCTTGCCATTGTGGATATAAACACCACTCGTTGTAGGTTTCTCTACCTGCTGACCACTCAGAGTGTAATACTTACCATCATGATTCTTAACTGTGGTGTTCACCACCTCATCGATACCTGTTGTACCATCAACATTGGCAAAGTCGAAGAAGAGTGCTGGAACTTTCTTAGCTCCAGAAGGAGTGTAGTCATTATGGCTTACTCCCAAACAACCCATCTTGTTAACATCAGTCTCAGCGATAGGCAAGTAAGCACTGTTGTTATAGAAAGCGCCTGTGCCCTTAGAAATCCAGAAACCCATGAGGAACTCATTATCTTCATAGCCTGTTGTAACACCCAAACCCTTTTTGGCATTATAGAAACCGAAGAGATAGTTGTGGTAGGTTACACCTTCCTTAACTTCCTTAGTAGGAACCACCTGAGCTGTGATGAGCGGCAACAGAAGATTTGGACCTGTATACTTAGTACCTACATAGTCGGTAGAAGTTGTTTCCGTGTTAGGGTTATACTCTTCCATCGGAATCACCATGGTGTTGTAAGAAGTAAGCGAAGCACGCTCACGCTCTTCAGCGTGACCATCTATATCGGCAGCCGTCTTCTTGGTAGCCAAGATTACACCTGTCTCAGAAGGAATTACGTTATATGTATTTGTAAGATCGGCATTAACCTTCTTGAGAGTGAACTTCGCTTTACCATCTGTACCCTCTGTCTTTCCATCTACTACGAAAATATCTACATCCTTAGAAATCTTCCAAGCCTTAACCGCACTCCAGGTTCTGAAATACTTATAGCTACCTCTATTCTGAATGATACGTTTATTGTCTAAGCTCTTGTAAACCACGTTTTCGAAGTCACGCAACTCCAACTCCGTGTTCGCAGAGATGGTGTAGTAGTAGTCGGTGACAGCGTTTTCATTACCATCATTACGGGTATAGAAGAAGAGACGTACTGTCCAGCGACCTGCAGGACGGTTCCAGATGATATCCCAATCTGCTTCTGAATTTTCGTTCTTCTCAGTATAGTTCACCCTGTTAGGATCGTAAGAAGCTGCTTCATGACCTTCGCCATTACCATCTAAAGGTGTCTTTGCCTTCATTTTAGGATCGGTGGTAGAATCCTCGTGCCAGTTGATTTTCTGAGTGTGGTTACCAACAAATCTGAACTTCTTCTCGCCATCAGCGGCTTTTGTCACGATTGTCACCTTATAGCACTTCTCTGTTTCATCGTATGTCATATCGGCTGCTGTAGATGCATAATCCCAAACTGTTTCGCCTGTTGTTTTATCAACTTTAAAAGTACCAGGGATAGCATCACCTACCATAGATACAGAGATAATTGTCGCACGAGTATTAGAAATAATCACCTGACCACGAATACCAAGGTGCTTCTTTGCCTCATCACCATTACCATTAGAACAGTTATACCGAATGATAAGAGAACCTTGCATATCCGAAGATGGCTTCATTGGTTCTTCGTTAGGAGAGAACTGATTATGATCGTTTGCTTCTTCAAAAACATAACCTCCGTTACCCAACAAGAACAACTTATTAGTGGTAGGACAATGAACAACATTGCCATCAGGGTAATGGGCGTCATATTTAGAACTTAATTCTTCTTTATATAGTTCATTTGTTTTGTTTACATAATCCTTATTCATTATGTAATTGGATATAACGTAATATGAATGTCCAGCAGAGAGATTGACAGAACCAAAGAATGCATTACTAAACTGCTTATCGTTTTTCTTGTATGTATCGTATAATGACATGGCTGTCGCATTCTTAGCATCGCTAATAAAGAAAGCCACACGCTTGTTACCAATATGCTTAAACTCCCACTTAGATGGCTCGCCTGTTGTTTTATCCACAGTGATAGACACCTCATACATACCATCAGAATATTCTGTTTCGCTATGATTACGCGATACTATATCCCAATAGTTGGTACCCTCATTAAATGTTTCAGGATCAGAACCTGCAAGCTTCAACTGGCCTGTTTTAATCGCTTCAATAGTAGTAGGACAAGAATAGCTAATGCCAAAAGCACTACCAGGACCATACACTTTCTTAGGCTTACCAAACTCATCAACACTCATCACCTGAGCATGAGCAGTAAGAGAAGCAGGAATCTCTACCATATATACAGCATTACCGTCTTTATCTTTCTTCTGCTGCTGGAACTTGAACACAGCATCATCATAGGTTACATGTTCCCCGCTGAAGGTGAAGAAGTTTCCTGCAAGATAGTAGCCTTGGGTATAGGTACGTTTAGGGAGAGGATTATTTTTAGTTGTGTCAACACTTGCAACAACAGTCATCTTTCCTTCATCTGTTACAGTGATAGAATAGATAAAACCTGCCTTCAACGTTAAGGCTTTTGTTCCTTCTGTTGTGAAGGCGATATCTGATGTGGTTCCAACTGCATCAATAGTTTTAGCAGTAGTCAAACCATAATCTGCGCCACCGATATTAAGAGTAATTGTTGCATCAGAAGTTGCACTGCTCAAATCGAGAGTGTACTTTCCGTTAGAACCTGTCACCTCAGTAGAACCATTCAATAATTTAATTACCTTAGTAACGACCTCAGAACCACCCTCAGAGTATTTAATCTGCTTATTCGTTAAATCGAAAATCAAAGTATAAGACTTACCCTTTGTCATGGTAAGTTTCCATGCATTACTACTGCCTTTAATCGCGCTTGTTAATTCCGTTCCTACAGAAGCATCGTTAGTTTGAGGTTGATACTGCTGTGATCCAATCTTTACACGAAAATAAAAATCGGCTGATTCTCCAGTAAAAGTGTTTGTGTAGTCGGCATCGAATACATATTCGTAGGTTTTACCATCGGTTGTTGCAAATGGACGACTTGTGCCAGTATCCCATGTACCAGTAAGTCCACCTATGAGGTACAGCTTTTCATAAGTCCCAGTCTGTGCCATCATTTTTAGTGGTATGCTCATTAAGAAGCACAACACCATCATCATTAATGTAAATCTTTTCTTCATATTTTTATAGTTTTAAACCATTTATTTAGCTTTTAGTTAACTCGTCATTTCCGTTAAGTTTTACTTTCCTTGTTTTCCTAAGCCAAGGAATTCCATCGGTATGGATAACTACATTGTTCTTCATTGAAAGAATAATAAGTTAGTTAGAAACAACAATTTTCCTTTGCTCAATATTTCCGTTTAATGAATTGCAGTCCTTTTCTGCAACGCCCGTAGGCGATTTTATTGGTTCACTTTTCTTTTTCGCTGCAAATATATAAAAAATGTAAAAAGCAAGATACGAATACAAGGTATTTTTTGCGCAAAAAACTGCGCAAACGTTTACACTGGCATTCATATCAAAAGGTTCGCATGTAAGGAAGTTAGTACATCTCGGCAAGTCACAGAGATGTCTCAATGACTTACCGAGAAATCTCTGTTAGTCATTAAGCTTTCAGCTGCTGCATCTGCTCCGCCGACAGACCAGTAATTTCCATCACCGACGCTGCATCCATTCCCTTTGCCAGCATCTTTCTGGCAATCTCAAGGCTTCGCTGCTCAAGACCTTTCTCCATGCCTTGCTTCATGCCTTGCTTCATACCCTTCTCCATGCCTTGCTTCATACCCTTCTCCATGCCTTGCTTCATACCCTTCTCCATGCCTTGCTTCATGCCCTTCTCCATGCCTTCAGCGATTCCTTCGCGCTTGGCTGTATCCACGGAATTCTTAATGTCACGATAAGCCTTTTTACTGGCTTCATACTCCCGCATTTCCAGCGGAGAAAACTTGGCTATCTCTGCTTCCTCGAAGAGGCGGTCGAAAACCTTGTCGCACAGTTCTTTAGGTCGTTGACTAAGCTTATAGAGGTTCTTCAGTGCATAGAGCCACTTCTCGTAAAGCGTCTGCAACTCATCCAGCTTCTTATCGAACTTCGCAATCTCGACATAAATGAACTCAAGCTTGTCATAAAAGACCTTGTGAGTAGCTGTGTCGCACAACTGCACATGATGACGGATTTTTTCCTTGTCGAAGGCATCGTCGTTCATGCTGAAATTGAGCAACGCAACGGTATAGACATGATTCAGTTTGAAATCCCAGTCATCCCCCTTGGGTGCCTGTTCTCGAATAGGAAATGTGGAATAGAACAGGGAGCGGTCCTTGAAATACGTCTGATAAGCGTTCTGCATCTCAACGATGAACTTCTCACCGTTTTCGCCCTCACAATATACATCAAAGATGGCTCTGCGGTCGGTGTAGACATCGCCCACATGCTCCGGGTTAAGATACGACACATCCTTCACAACCTGTTTACCATTAAACAAGCTGTTGAGAAAACAAATCAGCAAATCCTTATTGGGAGCCGATCCAAAAATTCGCTTGAAACCAAAGTCGGTTAGCAAACTAATATATCTTTCTTCTACCTGTTCCATTATCGTTTGTTTTCTAAAATCTTATGCAAAGATAGCACTATCGAGCGCAATGAAAGCTATCTTTCAGATTGCCCAATGCAGGATATCTTATGCAAAATTACGTTTTTATTTTGAAACCAACAAGGATTTATCTAAGAAAGTTGCTTCAAAAATCTGAGGAATCTGCGTGAGAGCTTATCTGTCCCTTCCTTTTAATTCAGTTACCTTAAAACACTTCCTTCCAATCTACCAATCCCTTTCCCCTATCATCCAACTCTATGGCGAGGGCGATGACCTTGCGCTTGTCGGCCTTGAAAGGCTCGGCGTACTGCTTGGCTCTGATTTGCTCTGCTGCAGCATCCACACCACCATTGTCGCTCAACTTCAACTCCAGAACGTAGATGTATTGGGTGGTTTCCACCACCATGTCTATCCTGCCCGTAGCAATCATCTTTTCCACTTCCACCCTGCAACCGATGGCATTGAATATGGTGCTCATAATCAAGCGATAACGCTCCTCCATGTCCATACTGGCGAGCTTCTTGTTGCTGTAGGGCACATCCGCAATGAGGGCTTTCAGGCATTTCATGGCTTCGGGAAGATTGCCAAGCTGAATGGCAAGCAACAAATCTGATTGAATTGATTGGATATCAGAGTTGCCTCGCAGAGTCAGGGCAGGCAACACAGTCTCATAAAGCGCTTGTCTTACCTCACTGTTAGGGAATCCCAGAATATAAACTCCCATCTGGTAACCCTTTATCGTAAGGTAACCGGACTGATAGAGAAACAGTTCTGCTCCACCACCTGTCACATCAGAGGTCTCGATGGTTTGGCGAAGAATGGTACAAGGGTCAAAATTACGTAGTTTGAGTTCCATATTATCCACAAACTTAGGCAACATGGAGGTTGCACCTGATGAAGCCCAGTAGTTCTTCAGGTCAGAATCTGACAGGGCATTGATAAGACTGAAGGGATTGAATACATCCACCATGTTGCGGCGACTGAAATGATAGCCATCATAGTAGGCTGTCAGTTGTGCCACAGCTTCGTCGAAAGTCCAACCTTCGTATTCAGCCAATTTATTGATTTCCGGCTTGAAATCACGCAAGACTTCTTCCTTGGTAATACCGCAAATGGCGGCATAGTTTGGCTCAAAACTGATGTTGCTCAGATTGTTGAGCACAGAGAAGAGAGAGATTTGCGTAAACTTGGTGATACCTGTGATGAAGACAAACTTCTCGTATTTGTCATCTGCCTTGAGGATGGCAAACACCTCACGATAAACAGCAGTACATGCTTCATGCTGCGGAGTTTTCCAGGAATGTTGCAAGGGCGAGTCGTATTCGTCGATGAGAATGGCCACCTGAAGCCCGGTTTTATTGTATGCAGTCTGAATGATAGCATCAAAACGGTCGGCAAGAGAACTGTCCTGTCGTACAGCAATATCATACTCCGACTCAAGTTGATGGAAGGCATTGTCCAGATAGCTCCGCACACTTTCCGGTGCAGCACCTGCACGACTCATATCCAGCCGGATGACAGGACGCTTCACCCATTCCGTCTCCATCTGCATGATCTTCAGTCCCTCGAAGAGTTCCTTCTTGCCTAAGAAATAAGCTTCGAGTGTATCAACGAGGACAGATTTACCAAAGCGGCGTGGGCGGCTCAGGTAATTATACGTTTTCTCTCTGTTGGCAAGCTGCCAGATAATATCTGTCTTGTCAACGTACAGGTAGCCACCCTCTCTGATTTTCTCAAAAGACTGGATGCCTACAGGCAATCTTCTATCGTTTATCTCTACCATCTTCCAGAATCTTTGGTTTACAATTGCAAATTTACGATTATTTTCTCAAATTGCCATCATTTTCTCTCTTTTTTCTGCGAAATTTACATGAGATGATCATCAGAAACACAGCAAATTACTCCCGAAATCTGCCAATTTGCGTTTGCTCAAGCAGAAAATTTGACAAATAAATGGGAAAATATGCAAAAATCATGAAGAAAAACACAAAATCGATGTAAAAGAAAACGAAAAAACATGTGGGCAACATGCCCAAAACCTTGGAACGGAGGCAAAAAACAGGCTTTTTTTGCGGCCCAAATCGGGGGTGGGCAAAAATGGGCACCCTATCTTTTTAGGCTAAAACCCATCTTTTACAAAAATGCGAAAAAACAGAATTTACTACCCTTTTTGAACAGTTATTGCTACCAAAACTGCTGCCGTGCCGATTCATTTCAACATTTATATATAAACAACGCGAGAAAAGTGAGATAAAGTATTGATAATAAGGGGGAACGGATGGGTTTTGCCCGCATTTTTGTCCACATTTATAAGGATTGTTCCAATTGGGTGGCAAAACGGCAGAATGGCAAAATACCTCCCAATGTGTATAAAAACCTTTTATTTTCTTAACGGATTTAACAATAGTGCACGTCATAGAGGTGCACCGAGTATTCCAAAAAAAATACCGAACTTTGCAATCGAAATCTAAACAACTGAACTTTCGCATATCAGGAAGTTAAAGGAGTTAAGGAAGTTAAGGAGTTAAGACGTATGTCTTGCTGCTTAAAAAACTACGCCAAAAAGACTGTTGTCTTAACTCCTCAGCGACCGTAGGGAGCGATAACTCCTTTAACTCCTTTAACTACTGAGCTTGCGAAACTTGAATAAACAACAAACATATGCCCAAAGATGTAGAAATAGAAAGAAGCAGAGAGCCCACTCTGCTAAAGGAATACAGACGATTCTGCCAGAGCGAATCTGACGTTCATGGGAGCGAAACAGAGATTCATGGGAGCGAATGCAAAAAACATGGGAGCGAATGTGGCAATCGTCACATTCGCTCCCACAATCCCCTGTCTCGCTCAGAGAAATCTCCTTTACTCAACTTCAGTCATTAACCATTAACCACGCAATGAATTACGGAATCAACAACGAAGAGTCACCATAACTCAGGAAACGGAAGTCGTGAGCCAGGGCGTAGTCGTACACTTTCTTCCAGTCGCCATGGAGGAAGGCACTGACGAGGAGGAGAAGAGTGCTCTGAGGCTGATGGAAATTGGTGATAAGCATCTTCACTATCTTATACTGATAGCCGGGGGCAATGATGATCTGCGTGCTGGTGTGCAAAGCCTCCAGACCATTGCGGTCGAGATAGTCGATGATGGCCTGTATCGCCTGAGAAGGCTGAATGGCATTCACCAAACCGCCATCTGCCGACAACTCGTAAGGATCCCACTGGTTGACGTGCAGATCGTCTTCTGTCGCCTCGGGGTGAGAGAGCAGATAAACGCCCATATAGTACAGGCTCTCGATGGTTCGCACACTCGTAGTACCCACAGCAATCACCTCGCAATGGTGCTGCAGGAGCTTCTCCAACGTATGACGGTGCACCACGATATACTCGGTGTGCATGCGGTGGCCCTCTATCTCAAGACTCTTCACCGGCTTGAAAGTACCAGCGCCCACATGAAGGGTAACCTCCTCACGCTCAATGCCATGGCGGTCGATGTCCTGCAATACGGCATCGGTGAAATGAAGTCCGGCAGTAGGAGCAGCCACACTGCCCTTTATCTTCGAGTAAACCGTCTGATAGGTAGTCTTGTCGCTCTCCTCGGTGGCACGGTTGAGATAAGGCGGAATAGGCAACTCGCCCACAGTCTCGAGAATCTCGGCAAAGGAGACCTGCGTGTTGTCCCAGTCGAAGTCGACCCAATAGTTGGTACCACCACCCTTCGCCACCATAGAGGCAGCCTCCGAGCCTAAGGCGTCGCCACGGCGCATGGTGGCAGAGAGTGTAAGCTGATGGCCCTTGATCTCGAAGTCGCGCTTCAGACTGCCCTCCTTCCACTTCTTCAGGTTGCCTATCATGCAGAGCCATGAGCAATGTCCAGTCGTCTGGAACATGAGCTCATAGTCGGTAGGATCGGCAGGCTCCATGAGGAAGACCTCTATCAGGGCACCCGTCTCCTTGCGGAAATGCAGACGCGCCTGAATCACCTTGGTATTGTTGTAAACCATCAGTCCGCCCTTGGGCAGGTATTCAGGCAAATGATAGAACACATCCTCGCCTACCTCACCATGACGGTAGAGAAGGAGTTTGGAGTGGTCGCGCTGCGCCAAGGGGAACTTGGCAATGCGCTCATCAGGAAGGGGGTAATTGTAATCGGTAATTTTTATATGTTTTGTATCCATTATGATTGAATTTTAATGTTACACTCCTCCAGCCATGACTATCGCCCGCAAGAAGGCATAGACCAGGGTGAAAGCCAGAATGCAGAGTATCTTGTCGATATCGTCGTGGTCGTAACCCGTGGGGGTGTACTGGTCGGAGATATATGTGATGTGGGGTGACACCTTGTAATACAGTTTCAGATAACCTATGTAGCACACGACACCGATGACAGCACCCACGAGGAGTCCGCAGAGAATGTCGGAGGGATAGTGCATGCCGAGATACAGGCGTGTCCAGCAGTTGAGCAGTGACCACGAGAAGAGGGCGATGGCGAGGCGCTTGCCACGCATGAGGAGCGAGAAGAACATCGCTATCGACATGGTGTTGGCTGCATGAGCCGAGAAGAAGCTGTAGCCACTGCCACGAAGGTTGCCCACCACCTGAATGGAATATTTCAGGATGGGGTCGTTGTTGGGGCGCCATCGTTCCACCAAGGGTTTTACCACGCCATCGGTGATACCCTCGGAAAGAGCCACACAGACGAGTGCTCCCATTACCGCCAGACCAATCTGCGCCATCGTCTCATTGTTGCGCACAATGATGTAGAAGAGGGTGAGATAAAGCGGTATCCAGGTGAGCCCCGACGTAAGGACGAGCGCCAACTGGTCGATGAACAGATTGTCGCTTCCATTGAAGAAGTGGAGCACCTCAAGATCGGTGAGAAGACATGAGACAAACATCATATTTCCTCCAGTTGTTTGGTTTCTATCCATCCATCTCTTCCATCTGCCAGGTGGATGCCACGCCAGCCATCCATAGAGCGGTCGGTGATGTCGACACGCGTTCCCTCATGAATGACAAACTGGTCGGCGCTCTGTCGGGAAGGAGTCTTCTTGACATTGACCGTAGGAGCCACGATGATGGCACCCGTGCGGTTGACGAGTATCTGTTTCTGCTGATAGGCAAAGAGCGAGCTCAAGAGGAAGACGACAAAGAAGAGGATGCCGCCGAAGAAGCAGACCTTGCGCAACAGCAACTGGGGCGCGAAGAGATAGACCAGCACCAATACCAAGGCAAGGATGATGGACAGGATGCCCGTCTTGGCCCAGTTGTCGACACTGGTGAAGTTGACCAGCGCCTTGTACCAGGTGACGAAGAACATCTCGCTGACAGGAGTGATCTTGTCGATGGTCTTGCTGCGAGCAAACTGCAGGTTGAAGTTGATGTCCTCGTCGCCGGGCGACAGCAGATGGGCACGTTCGTAAGCCAGGACAGCCTTGGTGATGTTGTCGGTGCGATAATAGGCATTGCCGAGGTTGTAGTAGACCTCGGGCGAAACTCCGTTCTTGAGCAGGTCCTCATAGTCCTTGATGGCCTGCTGATAGTTGCCCTTGGTGTACTCGGTGTCGGCGTTCTGCTTGGTGACAGCAGAGGCAGAGAGGCTGAAGCCCATGAAGATGAGCAGCAGCACCACACCGAAGGTATAGTCGCCCTGACGGGCAGAAGTCTTCTTGCCCTGCTTGCGGGCAGCCTTGATGGCATTCTCTATTTCCATAATAGCAGTCATGGCTGAATCGAAAGTCTTGTTCATATTGCCGGCAGGGTCGCCAGGAGCATAGCGCTCAAACTCACACTCGTCGAGAGCCTGGGTAAACTTCTCTATGGTGTCGGCATCAACGGAGTGAACCAACAGCTTATCCTGAATATTCTCGCGCGAGAGCTGTTCGACAGGCATATTGAGCTTGTAGCTGACGTAGCCCCACAAGGCTCTGAGCACCTCGTCGTAGAACTCGCCCTGCTTGCAGGCCATCATCAGGGTGCGTGCCTTCTTGAGTCGCTTGGTGGCTATCTTGTTGGCCTTGTTGGAACGCATCTTCACGATGTCGGCATTCTCGATGGCACGGCGGCGGAAGGCGATGAGCAGACCGATGAAGGCGATGAGAGGCACCATCAGACTCGTCCAATAACCAAAGCTGCCATAGAACATATCGTCGATGTCGCAAAGCTTGCTCTTGCCCAACTTCAGGGCATGAATGTCCTTGTCGGCATTGCTGTAGTTGGCCGACGACGAACCGTCTGAGCCGTCGCCCTGCTCCACGGTGAGGGTGAATGGCTGGGTCTTGATGGTGCGGTAGGCATTGGTCTTGGTGTCGTAGTAGGTGAACTCTACCGATGGAATGGTGTACTTGCCCTGATTGCGCGGAACAGCGAGGAAGTCGTAAACCATGTTGCCCTCCACACCGTTCTGGGTGAGCTTGGTCTTGTCGGTGATCTTGGCGTCATACTGGTCGAAGTCTTTCGGCAGGTTGAGCACAGGCTGTTTGAGGAGTTTCAGGTTTCCGATGCCTCCCACTACCACACGGATGTTGATGGGATCGCCAGCCTTCACGTCGTTCTTGTCGAGCGTGGCAGAGATATTGAAGCGGCCTACTCCACCCGAGAAGTTGGCAGGACGTGCAGGCAGCGGGTCCACCTGAATGGTAATGCCAGGCGCCTTGATAGACTTATGCACCTCCACATAACCCGAGCCGCCATTGAAGAAAGCCTCGATGGGGTCGACATTGCGGTTCTGCTGAACCACGATACCCTTGAAGGTGATGGACGGAATCTCGAGCTTGCCCGTCATCTGAGGATACATGACGTACTGACTCCAGGTGACACAACGGTAAGGACGGCCGTTGATGACCTCGGTGTGAAGCACTTTCTGCTGTGGCTGTGGCACCTCCTGAGAGTGGAAGCCCTTCAGATCGGGCATCTTACCGTCGAGTTGGGTAAGGTCGACCTGTGTATAGACCTTATAGGTAAGGAGCACAGGCTCCTGTTCGTGCACACGCTTCTTGTTGGCAGTGACCTTGATGAAGAGGTCTTTGCCCGAGATGGCAGAACCCGCCTGACGCATGCGAGGCTCATCGGCATCATCGTTGTGCATCCTGGGTGCTCCGCCAGAGTTGTGAGCATGGCCCGAGACGGTGATCTTGACAGGATGGGCTGCGAGCTTCTTGCCATAAACCAGTGCATGCGAGGTACCGATGGTATAAGTTCCAGCCTTGCCTGCATAGAGCGTGTAGGTGATGGTGAAAGAGGAAGAAGAGCTGGTGTGGCCGTTGACCACCTGATAGCTCGACTGCGAAGAGGTGTAGGGTCCGGCTATCACCTCCAGTCCATCGGGCACATTGCCCATACGGAACTCCTCCACTTCACGGGCGTTGACCGTATAGGCAACTCTGAAGTTCTCGCCAGCAGCAACATGTGTTGGTGCTGATACCGCTACACGCTGCGCCTTGGCTTCCTCCGCCAGACCCAGCATCACGAATATCATCAATGTGTACCATTCTATTTGCTTCATAATGAAATGATGTTTGCTTATTGTTTTACCAGTTCTTGTCGTACTGCCTGCGTCGTGGCTGACTCATCGCCTTCTGCATCTTCTGCTTGGTGGCCTTCTCCTGCTGCACGGCTGCATTGAGCAACTGCTCGGCATTGTCACGGCTCATCTTGTCCTGCTCGGGCTTCTGTGACTGGTTGTTCTTATCTTTGTTTTGATTATTTTTCTGCTTGTTCTGATCCTTGTTCTTGTTCTGATCCTTGTTCTGATCCTTATTCTTCTTGTTCTGCTTGTCCTTGTTGTTCTTGTCGTTGCCGCTCTTGTTCTTGTTTTGGTTCTGCCGGTTCTTCTGATTCTTCAGCTGATGCTTGCAGAGCGCCAGGTTGTAGCGGGTCTCGTTGTCCTGAGGATTGTTGCGCAGCGCCATCTTGTAACATTCTATCGCCTTGGCAAACTCCTGATGGTTCTGCATGATGACGCCCATGTTGTGGAAACTCTTGGCACGGCGTATCTTGTTGGTGGTCTGCAAGTCGGCAGACTTGGCAAACTGCTGCATGGCGAGCGAGTCTTTCTGCTGCATCATGAGCGCACAGCCCAGGTTGTAGACCGCCTGTGGATTGTTGGCATTGCGGGCTATCGCCTTGCGATACTGCACCTCGGCAGCCGTCCATTTGCGTGCCCTGTACTGGCGGTTGCCCTGACGGATGAAGGTGCGGTCGTTCTGTGCCAGTGCTGCAACCGTACTGACGAGGAGCAGCCCCAACAGCAAGCACAGCCTGCGCAGTCGCAGGGTCGGTATGATATGATAAATTAGATACATTTCGATTAATATTTAATGTGTAAAGAACTTCACGTTGCGGAGAAGTGGATTCTTCACCTCGAGCATGCAGATGTCGAGGATGAGAAGGAGGATGACCAGGATGCCTACAGCCTGGAACTGCTCGTCGTACTCGCTATAGATGACGGTGTCGGTCTCGCCCTTCTGCAACTTGGAGAGGTCGTCGTTGAGTGCCTGTTCCGCATCGCTGGTGTTGTCGACGTGAATATACTGTCCGCTGCCAGCCTGAGCCAGCTGTCGGCACATCTGCTCGTTGAGGGCAGTCTTCACGGTGTTGCCCTCACGGTCTTTGAGATAAGAGCCGTCGCCCATAGGAATGGGGGCTCCCTTGGTGCTTCCTATTCCCAGGATGAAGACATTGATGCCTTTCTGCTTGGCTGCCTTGACAGCATCCTCGGCTCCCGGCTCATGGTTCTCGCCATCGGTGATGACGATGATGGCGCGTCCCACATGGTCTTGCTGGGTGAAGCTCTTGGTAGCCAGGTCGATGGCTGCAGCAAAGTTGGTGCCCTGGGTCTGGATGAGTGACGGCGTGGTGTTCTGCAGGAACATCTTGGCAGACACGTAGTCGCTGGTGATAGGCAACTGCACGAAGGCATCGCCGGCAAAGACGATGAGACCTATCTTGTCGTTGGTGAACTTGTCGACCAGGTTCTCCACCAGCATCTTGCTCTTGTCGAGTCGCGAAGGCGCCACATCCTCTGCCAACATCGAGTTGGAGATGTCGAGACAGATGATGGTCTCTATGCCCTGACGCTTGTCGTGAGAAATCTTGCTGCCCATCTGCGGACGCGCCACCATGAGGATGAGCAGGGCTAAGGCTGCAAGCAGCAAGCCGAACTTCACCGTGGGGCGATAAGATGACACATTGGGCATGAGGGCTTTCAACAGCTCCGGATCGCCAAACTTTCGGAGTTTGGCTCTTCTCCTTCGCCATCCTATGAACCTCACCTGTACGAGTACCGGCAACATCCACAGCAGCCACAAATATATTGGATCTTCAAATCTTAGCATATTCTTTACGATTGAATTCTTTATTGAACGTTAGCTCTTCTCCCCCTCCCACTACGGTATTCTTCTGAGCCAGGTGATGCGAAGCAGTATCTCCACGAGCAGTACCAACAGGGCTGCCAGGGCAAAAGGCTGATAAGCCTCGTAGCGCTTGGCGAAATGGGTGACGTTCATCTTCGTCTTCTCCAACTTGTCGATGTCATGGTAGATGCGCTTCAGCTCGGCGTTGTTGGTGGCGCGATAGAAGTTGCCATCAGTGGTACGGGCAATGTCCCTGAGTGTCTCGGTGTCAATCTCCACAGGCATGTTGACATACTGAACGCCAGCCGCTGTGGGCATAGGGTAAGGAGCCACCTTGTTGGTTCCCACACCGATGGTGTAGACTCTGATGCCAAAGCTCTTGGCTATCTCGGCGGCCGTCATTGGCGAAATGTCACCGGTGTTGTTGCTGCCGTCGGTCAGGAGGATGACCACCTTGCTCTTGGACTTGGAGTCCTTCAGTCGGCTGACAGCATTGGCGAGACCCATACCCACCGCCGTTCCGTCGTCGATGAGTCCACGGGCAGTAATGTCGGTACGGGTGTCCTGCAACAGTCGCAACAGACTGGCGTGGTCGGTGGTCATAGGACACTGGGTGAAGGCCTCACCAGCAAAGATGGTAAGACCGATGTTGTCGTTGGGACGGCCCGAGATAAACTCGTGAGCCACATCCTTGGCAGCCTCCATACGATTGGGTTTCAAGTCTTCTGCCAACATAGAGGTAGAGACGTCCATCGCCATCATGATGTCGATGCCCTCCACCGTCTTGTTGTCCCAGGAGTTGTGGCTCTGCGGACGAGCCATCGCACAGACGATGAGCACGAAGCACAGACATCTGAGCATCATGGGCAAATGGACAAGGCGCTGGCGCAGGCTCTTGGGAGCATAGGCAAACTGCCGGGTGTCGCTCAGCCTCATGGTAGGCTCGTTCTTCTTCCTGTACAGGAAATACCATAATATATAAGGTATCAGCAACAGGAGCAACAGAAAATATGCTTTACTTGCAAATTCCATGTTTTTATAATATTATTCTTTTTTATTCTATACTCCTACATCAGCAGCATGCAGACACCATAGATCACGTAGGCGGTGATGGCTGCCATGACAATCGCTCCACCCCAGAGCAAAGCCTTGATGAGCTTGCGCTGACTGCGCGTCTTGCGATCCTGGTCGGTAAGCTCGGAAGCTACCTTCTCCTCGACGGTCTGCTCGTTGGTCTTCGTCTGGTCGATGAAGTTGATGGCGTTGACCAGATTGGCGTCATTCTCGCCAAGGAAGGTCTCGTACTTGGCAAACTTCACGAGGTCGGCTGTACGGAAGAGCTGTTTCAACTCGTCAATCATCTTCTGGTCGCCAGCCGACTGCAGATGCTCTATAATCTCGCCGCTGGTCATCTCCATGGCACGGAAGCCAAAGCGCTGCTCTATGTACTCGCGCAGCGTGGTGGTGAGGCGGGTGTAGTATTCCTTCTGGGTCTCCTGCGACTCGGTGTGCTGCTGCTTGATGACATTGATCTCGCTGAGCGCCTTCTCGTGGGCTGGCACACGCTTCACGATGCGCATACGAATCACGATAGGTTTGTTCTGACGGAGGCGCTGCCAGAGCCACAGCATGACACCGAAGAGTAAGAGTACCAGAATGCTGAGCCAGAACAGAGGACTCCACTCACTCCATAGGAAGGGATTGTCCTGTACGTCCTTGGGGGGATAGAACTGGTTGGGATGTACCGTATCCACAGGCACCGTGAGCACCTTGAGCGCCAACGGGTTGCCCTGACAGGTCTTGCCGTTGACCTTGACCTGAAGGGCTGGAACAGCGTAGACCTTCTCGTCGAAAGAGGTGAGCGTATAGTCGCGGCTTATCTGTAGCCTGCCGCCGTCGAGCTCGGCGGTGTCGGCATCGCTCTGCTCCACCACCTCGATGCCCGGAGTGAGCATCTGTGACGGCTTGAACGAAGGCAGCACCACCTTGGCACCCTTGGCAGCGGTGACCTTGAGATGAAGCTTCGTCTGCTCGCCTATCAGGATCTGCAGAGAGTCGAGTTTCTGCACCACCTCCTGGGCTGCCGACCCTACTGGCAACAGAGTCAGGAAGGCAAGCATCATGATGATAATATTCTTCTGTTTCGTCATTTTTCTTTTCCCTATTGGTTTACTTCTCCGCTTTTCAGCCCCGCTGCATGAACAGGTTGAGCAGAGCACGTGAGAAGTCTTCGTTGGTGGCGACAGCCGTCCAGTCGACCTTGCTCTTGGCAAAGGTTTCGCGCAACAGCTGCTCGCGCATCATCCAGTGGCGTGTATGCGCCTGACGCAGTTTCCTGGAACTGGTGTCAATATACATCTCGTGACCTGTCTCTGCATCGCACACCTTGAGGAGTCCGATGTCGGGCAACGCCTTGGCACGTGGATCGTACACCTGAATGGCAGCCACATCGTGCTTCTGATTGGCAATCTGAAGGGGATGCTGAAAGTCCTTGTCATCGAAGAAGTCGCTGATGACGAAGGCTGTGCAATGGCGCTTCATCACCCGTGTGAAGTACTCCAAAGCCACACCGATGTCGGTGCGCTGGCTCTGAGGATGAAAATCGAGCATCTCGCGGATGATGTAGAGAATGTGCTTGCGGCCCTTCTTGGGCGGGATGTATTTCTCTATTCGGTCGGAGAAGAAGATGACACCTATCTTATCGTTGTTCTGAATGGCGCTGAAGGCCAGGGTGGCTGCAATCTCGGTAGCCATGTCGCGCTTCATCTGCCGTGTGGTACCGAAGTCGAGCGAGCCACTTACGTCGACCAACAGCATCACGGTAAGCTCGCGCTCCTCCTCGAACACCTTGACAAAGGGACGATGGAAACGGGCGGTCACATTCCAGTCGATGTCTCTCACGTCGTCGCCATACTGGTACTCCCTCACCTCGGCGAAGGCCATACCCCTGCCCTTGAAGGCCGAATGATACTGGCCTGCAAAGACATTCTGGCTGAGACCGCGAGTCTTGATCTCGATCTTGCGTACTTTCTTTAAGATATCTTGTGTGTCCATTTATTACTTATTCCTCAAAATCAAGGTACTTCCACCTTATTAATTATGCGGCTCACGATTTCCTCGCTGGTCACATTGGAAGCCTCTGCCTCGTAGGAGAGTCCCACACGATGGCGGAGCACGTCGTGAGCCACGGCACGTACATCCTCAGGAATCACATAGCCGCGGTGCTTGATGAAAGCATAAGCCCTGGCTGCCTTGGCAAGAGAGATGCTGGCACGTGGACTGCCGCCAAAGGTAATCATATCCTTGATGTCGGACAGACCGTAACGCTCGGGATAACGGGTGGCAAAGACGATGTCGGCAATGTACTGCTCTATCTTCTCGTCGATGTAAACCTCGCCCACTATCTGGCGAGCCTTCAGTATCTCGTCGGCTGTGGTGACGGGATGTACCTCGGGAAGACCTCCGGCGATGTTCTCACGGATGATGAGCTTCTCTTCCTCAAGTGTAGGATAGTCGATGATGACCTTGAGCAGGAAACGGTCCACCTGTGCCTCGGGCAACTGATAGGTTCCCTCCTGCTCTATTGGGTTCTGCGTAGCCATTACAAGGAACGGACTGGGCAGTCGGAAAGTCTCGTCGCCGATGGTGACCTGATGCTCCTGCATCGCCTCGAGCAGCGCACTCTGCACCTTGGCAGGAGCACGGTTGATCTCATCTGCCAATACGAAGTTGGCAAACACTGGACCCTTCTTCACATGGAAGGTCTCGTCCTTCTGAGAATAGATCTGTGTACCCACCACGTCGGCAGGCAACAGGTCGGGAGTAAACTGAATGCGGCTGAAGTCAGCGCTGATAAGCTGAGAGAGGGTCTTGATGGCCAAGGTCTTTGCCAGACCAGGTACGCCTTCGAGCAGGATGTGGCCATCGCTCAGAAGACCTATTAGGAGACAGTCTACAAGATGTTTCTGTCCTACAATCACTTTGTTCATGCCCATCACCAGATTGGTGACAAACTGGCTTTGTTGTTCTATCCGGATGTTGAGCTCGCGGATGTCAATAGATTCTGCCATAATACTATTCTGTTTTTGTTGTATATTCCATTAGTCGGTTTACCTGTTTACTTGCGCCAACAGGTACTGCAGAAAGCCCTTGCCGCGCAAAATCGAACGCAAAAGTAAACATTTAGGGAGAAAAAAACGAATATCACACTCTAAATAATATTAAAAATGGCACTTATTTCCTTTATTTAAGAAACTTTCAATATAAAAAAGCACAAAGGCTTTTGAATTAAAAAAGATTTTATCTATCTTTGCAGTAATAACCGTGAACAATCCAACGTTATTAACGACAAAAAACATGTAGATTATGAGTAAGTATTTTGCAGAATCTGAATTGATTATCAATGAGGACGGAAGTTGTTTCCACCTCCATCTGCGTCCTGAACAGCTCGCTGACAAGGTGATTCTCGTTGGCGACCCTGGCCGTGTAAGCCTCGTGGCATCCCACTTCGAAGAGAAAGAGTGCGAGGTGGAAAGCCGTGAATTCCATGCCATTACCGGCACCTATAAGGGCAAACGCATCACCGTACAGAGCACAGGAATAGGATGCGACAATATTGACATCGTGGTGAACGAGCTCGACGCTCTGAAAAACATCGACTTCAAGACACGTACTGAGAAGCCCGAACACACCACACTCACCCTCGTGCGCATAGGCACCTGTGGAGGCTTGCAGCTCAACTGCCCTGCCGGAACCTTCGTTGCCTCACAGAAAAGTATCGGCTTCGACGGACTCATCAACTTCTATGCACGCCGCAATGAAATCTGCGACCTTGACACAGAGAAGGAATTCAAACGACAGGTGAAATGGAACGACCAGATAGGCAATCCCTACTGCGTGGACAACAATCCGGAACTCCTCGATCGCATTGCCGCCGATGACATGGTGCGAGGAATCACCATCGCCTGCGGCGGATTCTATGGTCCACAGGGCAGAGAACTGCGTGCACCTTTGGCCGACCCTGAGCTGAATGCGAAGATTGAGGCGTTCGAATACAACGGTCTGCGTGTCAACAACTTCGAGATGGAGAGTTCGGCTCTTGCCGGACTGTCACTGCTCCTCGGACACAAGGCGCTCACCTGCTGCATGGTCATCGCCAACCGACGTGCCCTCAGTGCCAATACTGGATACAAGAGTACCATCGACAACCTCATCAAAGTAGTGCTCGATAGAATATAGTTTAAAGGTAAAAAGGTAAAAAAGTAAAAAGGTAAAAATTAAAAAAAAGAAAATATATAAAAAGGATAGATAAATGACAAACTCAGAAGAATGTATCTGTGCCCTGGCAACCCCAGCCGGCGGTGCCATCGGAATCATCCGACTCAGCGGTAACAACGCCATTACCATCACCGACCAGGTTTTCACATCAGCCAGCGGCAAACCTCTGAACGGGGCTAAAGCCAATACCCTACATTATGGCGAAATCAAAGATAAGGACGGAAAAACCATCGACGACGTGCTCGTTAGCGTATTCAGGGCACCCCACAGTTACACGGGAGAAGACTCCACGGAGATTTCCTGTCACGGCAGCAGATACATTCTTCAACAGGTTTTACTACGGCTCACAGAAGTGGGCTGTCGACAGGCTGAACCAGGCGAATACACCCGCCGTGCCTATATGAACGGAAAGATGGACCTGTCGCAAGCTGAAGCCGTGGCCGACCTGATAGCCTCAACCAACAAGGCCACCCACCACATGGCAATGAGCCAGTTGAAGGGACATTTCAGCAACGAGCTGACACGACTACGCGAAAAACTGTTGAAGATGACTTCGCTGCTTGAACTGGAACTCGACTTCAGCGACCACGAGGAACTGGAGTTTGCCGACCGCAGCGACCTGCGAGCTCTTGCCGAAGAGATAGAGCGCCGCATCAATACCCTTGCCCACTCTTTCGAGACGGGAAATGCCATCAAGCAGGGCGTCCCTGTAGCCATCGTGGGCAAGACCAATGTGGGCAAGAGCACCTTGCTCAACCGACTGCTCCACGAAGAAAAAGCCATCGTGAGCGACATCCACGGCACCACGCGTGACGTGATAGAAGACACCACCCTCATCGACGGCATCACCTTCCGCTTCATCGACACTGCCGGAATCCGCAAGACCAACGATGTGGTGGAGAACATCGGCATCGAGCGTACCTTCCAGAAGATGGAAGAGGCCCGCATCATCATCTGGCTCCTCGATGAACTGCCTGCAGAATCAGAAATTGATGAGATGGAGAAAAAGAACCAAGGCAAAAAACTGCTGATGGTATTCAACAAGATCGATGCTCTCTCGTTCGACCCAACCTCACTTCCTTTCCATTATTCTGCCCAGTCGGCAGACAAGAACAGCCTTGCCTCTTCACCCTCGTCTTCGCCAGCAAGCATTAGCATCCTGAGCATCAGCGCCCGCACAGGCGAGAACATCCCCCTCTTGGAGAAAGCTTTGGTAGAAGCAGCCGACATTCCAGAAATATCAGAAAACGATGTCATCGTGACCAGCGCCCGCCACTACGAAGCCCTCATCCGTGCCAACGAATCCCTCTCCCGTGTATTGGAATCGATGGATATGGGCATGAGTGGCGACATCATTGCAGAAGACCTGAAAATCGTATTGGAGGAACTTGGCGAAATCACAGGTGGACAGATCAGTAGTCAGGAAACACTAAACAATATCTTCAAGCACTTCTGCATCGGAAAGTAATAGAATAGAGTAGATGTGGGGAGTTACCCCCAGCACCTCTCATTGCACCGTACGTACG
>NZ_VZAD01000053.1 GCF_009495355.1 Segatella copri | reverse complement strand
GTATTCACGCTGCATTTATATCGTATTAAACACTCGGTTATCCCGAATTGGGGTATAACTGTAGCGTCCGCTGACGGTGAACTTGCCACTCTGTACGGTGCCAAACATGTTGGCACCTATGCGACCCTGGGTGTTATAGTTGGTACCTACGGTGAGCGAATATCCCTCCATGCCCTTGCCTGTGGTGATGATATTAATGATGCCTCCCACTCCCTCGGCATCATACTTTGGTCCGGGATTGGTGATGATTTCTATTTTCTTCACGCTGTTGGCAGGCATGTTCTTGAGCACCTCGGAGGGATTGTTCGACATCATGTTGTTGGGTTTGCCGTTGACATAGACCTTGAACGACGAACTATTGTTCACCATGATGTTGTCTTGCCCGTCGACTGTCACCATCGGCACCTTGCGTAGCATCTCCAACACGCTGTTGGCCTGTGCCTCGGGGTCAGACTCTACATCGTAGGTCATTTTGTCGAGCTCGCTCTTTACCAGGGGTTTCTTTGCAACAACGGTCACAGCGTCCAGGTTTTCCGACCACTTGATGCTGTCGTATGCCATCGTGTCGGTCACTTCTATGGGGGCTGTCTTGGTGCCATTGTCTGCCCAACGGGGTGTATTTGCTGCCGAAATTGCAGCAGTATAGGTCAGCAGCATGCCTATACTTGCCAGAACTTTTACCATTTCTCCAAATTCTTTAGGATGATTATTTTATGTTTTTGACCTAATTAAATACGTCTTCATCCTAATAAACGTTATTATGCCTCAAAATGTAACAGCAAATGCCAGGTTTTAACTTTGTTTAATATTTAATTCAACTTTCTCAATTGGGAAAGTTGAATTAAACATTCCCACAAAGAAAAGAAGCGTTACTTTCCGATGTTCCAACGCAAGCCAAACTGGAAATTGAAGTTCAGTTTCTTGTCCTTGAACACGTTGTCTATATGGCTGCCGTTGTCAAAATAATACTTCGCACCCGGCTCGGCATAAATGCCCAACTGAGGAATCACGTCAAACTGAATGCCCAGGGATGCATTGGCAGACCATTGCATCTTGTCGCGCCCCACATCTTCACGGTTGCCATCCATCAAGGTCTTGTTTTTCACATTTACTGCCCCTTCACCTCCTACATTGATATAGGTATGCAAACGGCTGATCCCCCAGACCTCATAGGAAAGTCCTACAGGAATACCTACATAGTGGAGCGACTGGTTGACAACCATCTGACCGGAGCCATACTGATAAGTGAAATCAGAACTGGTCTGTGTATAGACAACGCCCGTGGTAAGCGAGAGACGTGGAAGAAGTGGCACACCTACCTGCAAACCCACCGAGACGGGGAAATGATGCTTGGAGTCGATAAGAGACTCCTTGTTGTTGAGCTTGACGACCATAAACTGCAGTGTGTTGTCGACAGCAGGTCCCATCATGGCGTCGCTCATCACCCAAGAGCCCGAAGACTCGCCGTTGCTGTAACTGCGAGGAATGCCATTCTCGGCATAGAGTTTCACCGACCAGCCCTCGGAAGCGGCCGACTTGGCTGCAACAATCTGTGGATCGGCTGTAGAAAAGGACACCGGACGGACAGACTTTCTCGTCTGGCTGCCAGATAAAGCAGCATGCTTTTTCTGATGAGAATCTGATGACGAAGAGGAACGGACGGAAGAAGCCTCTCGGGAAGCCGAAGACTCTTGAGCCGAACGGACAGCAGAACCGGCAGGCTCTGTCAATGCTGGCGACAGGTCGCAGATAGGCTCTTCACCTCCGTCGGCAGAGAGAAGAAGGGGCTCTGAGGCCTCATTTCCTTGCGACTTTCGAGCTGCACGACTGTTGTCCACTATATTATCTGCCAGCAGAACAGGTTGGCCGCTTTGAGCAGCAGAAAGACTGGCATCTGTATCAAGGGCTGCTATTTGATTTTCAGCAGCATTGCCATGCGCATCATCCTTGGAACTACCAGACGACAAAGCCCCCTGACGGTTCATCACAGAAGACACTACTGCCGTATCGGCAGGCGAAAGAGGTTGCTGTAAATACACATAACTGCCTCCCACCACGAGGGCAGCCAGGGCTGCAGCCATTCCCCACCAACGCAAACCCATGCGACGGGCTGGCTTGGCACCAAGAGGACGAAGAACGGCAGGGCGATGAACAAACGATTGCTCGATGTCTGCCCACAAGTCACCGCCGACCGGAGCCTCATAGTTCTCCAGCCTGTCTCGTAGTTTGTCTGTCCAATCAGTCTTGTTCATTTTCCGTATTCTTTAAATAGTTTTTTATTCTCGTTGCCAACAGTTTCTTGGCTCTCAGATACTGAGATGCAGAGGTACTTTCCTTGATGCCCAACTCTGCGGCTATCTCCTTGTGGCTTTTCTGCTCAAACACATACATATTGAGCACGAGCCTGTATCCATCGGGAAGCGTGCCTATGAGCCGCGTCAGCACATCAGGCGGCACACGTTCCACCTCAGGGCTGTCGGCCTCGGGTTCGTCGGGCACCTCATCGGTAAATACGAACTTCGTCTTTGCCTTGGCGTAGCTGATGGCCTCGTTGGCTACAATACGCAGCATCCAGCCCTTGAGCGAGCCCTCGCCCCGATACTCGAAGCGGGAGATGGAGGAGAAGATCTTCACAAAGCTGTCCTGTACGACATCGCGCACCTCGTCCCTGTCGGGTACGTACCTGAGCCCTACGGCCATCACATACCCGATGTAGCGGTCGTAGAGTCGATGCATCGCATCGCGACTACCACTCAAAATGTCGTCGAGGAGTTGCTTTTCTGATTCCAAATTCTCCTAAATTTATTTATTAAACTACGAGATACAAAAACCTTGCATCTAAAAATGAACTTTTTTCTGCAGGAGTTTTTTTAAGGAGTTAAGGGAGTTAAGGAGTTATCGCTCCCTCCGGTCGCTGAGGAGTGAAGACAAATGCCTTGGAGGAAACATTTATGTTTCAACTTTCGCAAGTTAGCGCCACACGCCCAGAAAGGGCGTGCTTGAACCACAAGCGAAACTTGAGTTAATACTTAGTGTTAATTTAAGTCCACAAAAGCATTTGTCTTAACTCCTTAACTCCTTTTACTTCTTTAACTCCTTTGAAATCTCCTTTACTCCTGAGAGAACTCCCGAGAACTACTTCACCTCAAACACCATTCCCTCTTGCGAGAGATAAGTCTCCGGGAAGACCGCCTTCGCCTCTTCGAGCAGCACATTCTCATTGTTGTATCGGGCGCTGTAATGACCGAGCAACAAGCGCCCTGCCCCGGCCTTCTGGGCGACAAGGGCTGCCTGGCGCGCTGTGCTGTGATAATAGATCTTGGCACGGTCCTCATTCTCCGAGGTATAGGTGCTTTCGTGATAGAGCACCGTCACGTCTTTTACTCTTTCATACAAATCGGGCAGATAGCACGTATCGCTGCAGTAGGCATAACTGCGGGGTGCGTCGGCTGGCTCCACCAACCTGCTGTTGGGCACGATGTCGCCCTCGGGTGTCGTCCAGTCAGCGCCGTTCTTGATGTTGTTGATCTGCGAGAGCGGAATGCCGTAATAGTCTATCATGTCGCGACGGATGTGAGGCAAGGTGGGCTTCTCACGGAAGATGTAGCCACAGCAGGGTACACGATGGCGCAAAGGCACCGTCTCTACGGTGACGGAATGGTCTTCGTAAACCACTTTTTGCTGGGTTGTATCTACGGGAACAAACTCTATTTCATAGGTCATGCCCTGCATAAAGAAGTTCATCTGTTGCTCAAACAGGCTGGCGTAACACTCTGGTGCGAAAACCTTTAACCGAGATGTACGTCCCAACATACCAAAGGTGGAGAGCAGTCCTAACAATCCAAAGCAATGGTCGCCATGAAGATGAGAAATAAAGATGGCGCTCACCTTGGCAAAGTGGACATGCGAGCGCCTGAACTGCATCTGTGCTCCCTCGCCACAATCCATCATGAAGCACTTGCCACGCATCTCGATGAGCTGCGCGGAAGCACTGTGCTTGAGGGTGGGCAAAGCGCTGCCGCACCCTAAGATATGAATTCTGAATGGTTCCATAATCTGTCTCTCCAGCTTCTCCTACTGCTGGCGTTTGAATACATAGATGCCTTTATGGTTCTCGAGCAGCAGACTGTCGGGACCCAGGTTGTCGATGGCGAAGGTATCGGTATTGAGCAGCAGTTTGCCGTTGACGATCTTCCACGAGGTCCAGGGGTTGACCTCTGCCTTGACGTTGTTGACGATGTCGCCACCTTCCACGATCTCGAAGTTCTTGTCTATACTGGTCCACTTGCCCAAGAGTGAGGTAAGATTAATGACGCGCTGCGCCACCATCTCGCCGTCGGCAGACTTGTAAGCTATCAGGGCTATGCGGTCGCCAGCCAGGAGCCCGCCCTGTACCACTCCCGGTTCCTCGTCGTCAACAAAGACATCGAGTGTATCGCCATTGTCAGCAATGAGTTGCAGCGAGTGCATGGAGGTTCCTTCGCCACAAACGCCATAAATGGTGGAATCGTTGTCCGCCTCCACATCTACAGAATCGTTCATACCCATTACCTTTGCCGCCTTACGGTCGTGGCAACCTGCCATGAGCATCAGCCCCACGACAGCCACTGTAAAAAAGAATAATCGTCTCATCTTTATATGTATTATATTAAACTCCTTACTCTTGACGTTTAGCCTCATCCCATAGTTTATCCATTTCCTCCAAGGTCATGTCTTTCAGACTCTTACCCAGCTTCACCGAATGGTCTTCTACATAGTTGAACCTGCGGATAAACTTCTGGTTGGTCATCTCCAGAGCATTGTCGGGATTGAGCTTATACAGCCGGGCGGCATTAATGACAGAGAAGAGGAAATCGCCCAACTCGCGGGTGGAGTTTTCCTTGTCATCCTTAGCCAGTTCGGCCTTCAGCTCTTCCAGTTCCTCGTACACCTTGTCCCACACATCCTCCTTCTCTTTCCAGTCGAAGCCCACGTTGCGTGCCTTGTCCTGTATGCGATAAGCCTTGATGAGCGAGGGCAAGGCATCGGGCACTCCACTCAGCACCCGCTCGTTGCCGTCTTTCTCCTGCTGCTTAATCTGTTCCCAGGTCTTCTCCACAGCCGAGGCGGTAGAGGGACGTGAGGCGTCATCGGGTTCCTCCTGCTGGGTTTCCTTATACACCACCTGTCCTGCTTCGTTGATACACATGTCGGGGTTGGCAACCGTCCAGTTACCCTCTTCACACCAGTTGATGAACGGATGGCGAAACATGAGCTTGTCGGCTTCCTGGTTGCAGACATCACAGATGTCGAACTCCTCGTCCTCACGCCCTATGATGCTGTAGAACATCACATGCTCGAGCACATCGCCCAACTCTTTCTTGATATTCTTATAGTCGCGCTTCATCAGAGCGTCACACAACTCGAAAGTCTCCTCAATGGTATTGGGTCGAAGACTCTCGAAGGTCTGTTTCCTGTCCCATGGACATTGTATGCGCAGGCGGTCCTGCACATCCAGCAATCTCCCGAAAGCGGCTAATTTTTCTTCCTTGCTATGCACTTGTTGATATTATTTTAATGAAACTATAGTGCAAAGATAATGCTTTTCTTGGAAACCCATCGTTATTTTCATGTTTTTTTGGTAATAAATAACTTCTAACTTGAGTACACAGTATTTAAATATCGTCATAGAAATAAATATTGCAGCCTGACATTACAGGGCCTAAGTATCATACTTGTCACTGCCAAGTGACATACCAACAGATGAAAAGATGGTACTTATGCCCCAGACACACCAAGGTCCGCTCATCGGCTGAGAAGAGGTCAAGTAGAGTAACCAGTAGCATAAGTTTGTGCCACTTGTGCCAAAGTGCCATGTGGCATTTCAGTACCAAAAGTACCATAAATACTGGTTTTTTCTATATTTTTCTATATTTGTGCCACTTGGCACATTGGCACAAGTGGCACAAAGTGGCCTGTCGTTCATCACCTGGATATGTTCAGATAAGATTTATCCAGTATTAAGCGACCGTTTCTTTGGATTGTAAGGATGATAACACATGTATAGCATTTGTAACTATCAGTTCTTCATATGGGTGCTAAGTAGGAGCTAACAACAGCAGCCATATAGTTTAATCTTTCTTAAAAAACTCATGTCTCAATAACAACGTCCCTACATTTCTGTTATATTTGCGCTAAAATAATAATAAAACCTACCGAAATGCGAATAAGATGAATATTTATTTAGTTACGCCAAATGGCTCTTTATTAAAA
>NZ_VZAD01000031.1 GCF_009495355.1 Segatella copri | reverse complement strand
GAAAAACATTATGGCAGTGCGCAGGAGGTGGCAAGCCAACGCTTCGCTCTTCCTGTAGGGCATTATCAGATTCTGGCTGCCACCAACCTTATAGAACCGTTTTTTATCGGTGAGGCTACAAGGGCAACCCTCAATATGAACCAACTCATGTTTGGATTGTCCAATCCAAGTGCCTCTCCCGACCATG
This sequence comes from Segatella copri, assembly GCF_009495355.1. Taxonomy (GTDB): domain Bacteria; phylum Bacteroidota; class Bacteroidia; order Bacteroidales; family Bacteroidaceae; genus Prevotella. The sequence goes on along the minus strand of NZ_VZAD01000031.1, from coordinate 6,115 downwards.
CCTATTATGGTGTCACGGACATCGGTATAGACAAATCAAATGTCAACTACATAACCAAAAATGAAATGCGACATATACTTGCAGAATTGACCATCTTCATTGAAGGAGTTCCTGACAATTTTGCAATGATAGGCAAGGTTCTGAATGTGGCAACCGGACTCCTTCCCCTGCAAAAGAATGAGGATGGAACATTTGGGACGGCAAGCTATACCAAGGAAGAGTGTGATATACCTTTGAGAATCGCAGTGCCTGGCGAAACTTTAAAAACGGAAACATTACGCTTGATGCCGACAGCCAACGGTTTTCATACCACCAAGTTGTTTATCCAACTGATTTCTCCTGGGGGAGTAGTTAGCAACTACGACATCGAAGCTCCTGTCATGAAGTCTGGCGGCAAGTACAAGATAAACTTGGAATTTGAGGAGATGAAACCTTACATGTATCTTACGAGCACGAAGATAGATGATTGGACTGAGGAATGGATATACCGTGGTGAGATTCTGAATCCTGAAGATTAAGCGACCCTCTCATTTAAGCAAGAATCAAAACAAGAATATAAACATAAAATAGTAAAAGACAATGAAAAAGAAGACTTATCTCTTTGCCCTGATGGCAATGGTCTTGACATTGGGAAGTTGTTCTGACAACGAGAATGGTATCGGAGGCGAGACCTCCAAGTATATCACCGTTTCTACCAGTATCGGCAATATGACACGTGTTGCCACAGATGCGAAAGGCGGTCAAACCTTTGAGGAGGGTGATGAAATCAGTGTGTATGCCTGGACAGGTGCCCCAACTGTAGCCCCTGAGACAAGCGAACGAGTGGTGAACAACGCTATCAACAAGTTGACTAACGGTACATGGGTATCCACTCCACAGATGCTTTGGAAGAACAACCGTGAGAAGCATTATTTCATCGGTGTCTATCCTACAGCAGCAATATCCGACCTTTCTGCCGGAGAATATACATTCGATGTAAATAAGCAAACGGAAAGCGACCTCTTGGTGGCAGTCAACCCAGACGGCTTATCCTACAGTGCCGATGCCCAACAGACAGTACCTCTTACCTTTACCCATGTAATGGCAAAACTTGCTGTGAACCTTACCTATAAGAATCAATGGGGTGGCATACCAACTGTAGAGAAAGTGGTTGTGGGCAATGCGGCAAAAGAGGCAACCATCAATTATCTGACAAAGGTTGTTACTCCTTCCACTACAGCAAAGGAAGATTTCTCGCTTCCTGAGATTACTGAAAACACCAAGTATGTTTCTGTCATTATTCCACAGGAAGATGTCAAGCAACTCACCATTGTCATCGGTGGCAAGAATTTCGTTTATGATAACGGCACACCTTTCAAGTTAGAGAGCGGTAAGATTACTACAGTCAATCTGGAAGTGGGACGTGACGAGATAAAACTCGGAGATGTTAAAATTACTAATTGGGAGGATGGCAGCACATTCAGCGGCGAGGCTCTCAACTAACATAGTACAACAATTAAATACATATACAGAATGAAAGCAATTAAATTATTCACAATGGCAGCTTTGGCAACGGCAGTTTTTGCCAGCTGCTCCAACGATGAGGATTTGGCACAGAGCAGTTATCCTGCGGATAATGTGGTACGAGTTACAACAAATGTAGAGGATATAACTACACGTGCATTTCACACCACAAATACTCTTGATGAATTCGCTTTTTGCATTGGCAATGCTAATAATATCAAGTATTCCTATAACAACATCATGATGACAAAAGAGGGAACTAATTGGAATCCTTCTGTTCAGATGCTTTGGCAGAACTCAACTCAGCCTGTCGATATCATGGCTTATGCCCCATTCGACTCAAATGGAAATACGGAAACAATGATTAAAGTAAAAAAATATCCAGTTTCTGTTGGTACGCAACAGATGGCGGGTACTTACGAGTCTGACTTCCTTGTATATAAGAAAACGGGGTTTGTGCCAGAAAAGGATTTGACAAATGGTGCAGTTGACATAACTTTTACTCATGCCCTCAGTTTGCTGAACATAAAAATTGAGTTCGGCACTGATTTTAATACCACGACTCCTTTGGCAGCTAATCCGATAAATAATATAAATATCGGAGGAAGCATCAATAAGGGGTTTGCAGATTTGTCAGCAGATCCTATCACTGTGGCAGTAGATGCAACCTGTGCTCCTGTCTTGATAGAACCTGAGCTTGGGGAATTCACAGCAGCAGCCAACAATGATGCCCATGCAATTGCAAATTATTCAGCTATCCTTATACCGCAAACTATTACTGAAGGATTTAGGGTAGAGTTTGAAATAAACGGCAAGATTTATGTGTGGAGAGCTCCTGAAAATGTGACTGCGACATTAGAAGCTGGTAAAAAACATCTGCTGACCCTTACTGTAGGTAAGGATTTCGTAAAAGCTGGCAGCATGCAGGCAAGCCCTTGGGTAGAAGGGACTGGTGCAACTTTAGAAACAGAATAAGAAACAGAATAAGTAACAGAATAAAAAGCGAAGAATATGAAAATTTCAAAATATTTAGGAACCTTTGCATTACTCGCAATGCTTGCTGCTTGCTCTACAGAAGATGAGCAGGTTCGCTTTGCAGGAGATGAGGTAAAAGTAAATGCAACCATTGGTGGCGAGAGCGTTTTTACCAGAAGTAATCCCATTGGCAGTACAGAAGAACAGAGTGTTTTTCAAGATTTTGACCAAATTGGAATTAGCGTGAATGGTGGTGCCACTCATAAGTATGAAATGAAAAATGGAGTTTGGGGAGTAGCCGAATCCGAAGTTCCAATAAAATGGGAATCCGAAGCTACAGATTTCAAGGCGTTTTATCCGTATTCTTATAATAATGTCAACAATAGTTTTGACAACGGACAAATCTGTACAGAACAGAACACAAAGGAAGGATTAGCTCTTTCTGACTACATGAAAGCTAGGAAGACATATGAAAACGTACCAGAAAACCGTCAGCTCGATTTGGAATTCAAGCGCCAGACGGCACGTGTCGTTATCGATATAGAAAATTCGACTTTCATGAATGAGTTTGACCAACCATATGTAGCTGAGATAAATATATATTCTCAATTACAGCTACCGGCAACTCAAGGCGCAGATGTTTCTGCTATAAAAGCATATAAGGTGGATGACTCTAACCCAAAGAGTTCTTGGGTGGCTCTGGTTGCTCCAAATGCAGAAGACGCGAACAAAGATTTTATATGCATAAGTGTACAGGAAAACGGTACTGGAACGCCTAAAGCATACTCTATTAAAGGCATTCCAAATCTTGAAAGCGGTATGAGCTATACCTATAAATTAAAGATTGGTAAGGATAAAGCCATAATAGATAATGTTACAGTGACAGATTGGAAAGAAGGAACGGCAATACCTGGTGGCGAGGCTTCTTTGGTAACGGAAGAGAGTGTAAGAGAATCGGTCGCTAAGCAATTGGAAAACGGCAATGATGTGGAGTTAACTTTACCTTCCAATGCGTCGTTAGGTCTTTTTGAGGCCATAAAGACTGCCTTAAAAGATAAAGGTGTTCCAAAAAGTTCTGTCGATATTACCTTAAAAGGTGTTATGAGAATTCCTCAAAAAGCTTTTGGTAATTTACCAGAAGGCGTTGCTCCATGGTTTAACGTAGTTCGCTTGCCAGACGCTACCATTATTGAAGATTATGCTTTTCAAGGCAGTACATTGACGGCAATATATGCTCCAAAAGTCGAAGAGATTAATTTTCGTGCTTTCTACCTATGCCACCAGCTTGAAATTGTAGATATGCGAAAGGCATCAAGGATAAAATACAGGGCATTTGAACAATGTAGCCTCTTAAAGAGGGTCCGTTTCGGGGCACTAAGTTCAGTTGGACTAGAACAAGAAGAAGGTATGGGAGGTATATTTGACTGGTGTCAAACCGACTTTATTGACCTGACATTGTCTTCACGACAATCTATGATGCGGCTTCGTTCTACAGAGGAAGCAACGTATGAATGGGTTCCAGCTGGACTAAGCTATTGGGACACAGAAGACTACAAACGCACAACGTTTCTTCTCTATACATTTCATAAAATCATTTGTGCAGACGATTAATAAACTCCTAAGCTGGGCAGGAGTATAAGGTGTCCAGTAAACATATATTCACCCGCACTTCACGGGAAACGACAAGGGTCTATATGCCACGGTGAGAGGTGGGCGTATAGACCCTTTTTGCAATATTATACTTCCTTCCAATCAACCAGTCCCTTTCCCATATCATCCAGTTCTATGGCAAGGGCAATCACCTTGCGCTTATCAGCCTTGAAAGGTTCGGCATACTGCTTGGCTTTCATCTGCTCTTCGGCAGCATCCACACCACCATTGTTGCTCAGCTTCAGCTCCAGTACATAGATGAAGTTGGTGGTTTCCACCACCATATCTATTCTGCCCGTAGCAATCATCTTTTCTACTTCTACCCTGCAACCGATGGCATTGAAGATGGTGCTCAGAATCAGGCGGTAGCGCTCCTCCATATCCATGCTGGCAAGTTTCTTGTTGCTGTAAGGCACGTCAGCAATAAGCGCCTTCAGGCATTTCATGGCTTCGGGAAGATTGCCAAGGCTGAGGTGAACATTCAGAAATGCCTGAGTAGATTGAAGGTCATTATTCTTGCGCATGGCAAGCGTTGGCAACACGATTTCATTCAAGGCTTGCCGAACCTCGAAGTTAGGAATGCCAAGAAGATAAGTTCCGTTTATGTAACCCTTAATCGTGAGATAGCCCGACTGATAGAGGAACAGCTCTGCTCCACCGCCTGTTACGTCAGAAGTTTCTATGATTGTGTCCAACAGGGCACTATGATCAAAATCCTTCAAACGAATCTCCATGTCATCCACAAACTTTGGAAGCAACGAGGTTGCACCCGATGAAGCCCAGTAGTTCTTCAAGTCAGAATCTGCCAAGGCATTGATAAGACTGAATGGATTGAATACATCCACCATATTGCGGCGGCTGAAATGATAGCCGTCATAATATGCCGTCAGCTTCGCTACAGCTTCATCGAATGTCCAGTTTTCGTATTCTGCCAATTTATTGATTTCCGGCTTAAAATCGCGCAGCACCTCTTCTTTCGTAATACCACAGATGGCTGCATATTCCGGCTCAAAGCTGATATTGCTCAGATTATTGAGTACAGAGAAGAGAGAAATCTGCGTAAACTTGGTGATGCCGGTGATGAAGACAAACTTCTCGTATTTATCATCTGCCTTGAGAATGGCAAAAACCTCTCTATAAATAGAGGTACATGCTTCGTGGTGAGGAGTTTTCCAGGAATGCTGCAATGGAGAATCGTATTCGTCAATGAGAATGGCAACCTGCAGGCCGGTTTGCTTATATGCCCCCACAATTATTGCATTGAAGCGGTCGGCAAGACTATCTGCAGGGTCAGGAACCAATGAATATTCTCCTTCGTATTCTCTGAAAATATTATTGAGATAAGAGCGCAAAGTTTCCGGTTCTGCGCCCGCACGACTCATATCCAGTCTGATGACAGGTCGCTTCACCCATTCCGTCTCCAGCTGCATGATCTTCAGCCCCTCGAAGAGTTCCTTCTTTCCCATGAAGTAGGCTTCAAGTGTATCGACCAGCACAGATTTACCAAAGCGGCGTGGGCGGCTCAGGTAATTATACTTTTTATTTCTGTTGGCAAGTTGCCAGATGATATCTGTCTTGTCAACATAAAGGTATCCTTCTTTTCTAATTACATCAAAAGACTGGATGCCTACAGGCAATCTTCTATCGTTTGTCTCTATCATAATTCCTGTCTTTATATGAACTTTTCCGCAAAATTACGGTTTAATTTTCATATCAGCAAGAGATTTCGGGGAAAAGTTACTGAAATAGTTGGGGATTCTCTTGCCGCACGCATCTTTACCGAATCTTCAAGACAAAAGAAGACTGTTCTCCTACAGAATGGAGAGACTTCCACTCTACAGATGCAGCACAAAATGACTCAAATTGAGCATAACCATTTTTTCGTAAAGTACCAAAGAAAAAGCAAAATTTTCTACAAAAAACAGCCAAAAAGGTGTCGCATTCCTACGAAGTAGACACCTAAAACATAGGAAGTAGACACCTGAAC
>NZ_VZAD01000058.1 GCF_009495355.1 Segatella copri | reverse complement strand
TGTACGGTTGAAATTACCCAATACGCCCTGAAAGGGCAGAAGCTCTTAGCCCAGGGCAGCGCCCTGGGTTGTTTTGGACGCAAATCTGTCGCCCTGTAAGGGCAAAAGCTTTAAAAATCAAGGCAATACATAAAGCTTTTGCCCTTACAGGGCGCCTTGCCGATTGCCATTATACCCAGGGCGTTGCCCTGGGCTAAGAGCTTCTGCCCCTTCAGGGCGTGCCAACCGTACAGGTCAAAATGTTTTTGGGAGTTATATTAAGTCTTGTATTCCATATAGGCTTTTTGTCCTATATGGCAAGTCTTCGTAGTCTTTAGAAATCGAGGGTAACGCCCTTTTCGTCGATCTTCTTGTAGGTTTTGCTGTTTACACTCACGTTCTTCGAGTTCTTGGCATCGAAGGTATGAGTCTTTGCGGTTACCTTGATATTCTCGAGCTTCACGTTCTCAGTACGGTTGATCACGATGCCCTGTTCGGCATTGTTCACCTCCAAGTCCTTGATGCTGATGTTCTGAACAGGCATCTCGGGCAAACCGTTGAAGTAAGCAGCACGGCGGGCTGTACGGCAGATGACATGGTCGATGTCGATGTTGCGGAAGCAAGGAGTAGTCTCGTCGACCTTGAATTTCTCTACCTTTTGGTTCTTGGCCTCGTCGCCATCGTTGAGAACCTCAACAGCCGACTTGCCTCCATAATAAAGGTCGAAGGTGATTACGTCGGTCTGAATGTCGAACATAGACATATTCTTGATGAAGATGTTCTCTACTACGCCGCCACGACCACGTGTGCTCTTGAATCGCAGACCTACATCGGTACCGAGGAACTGGCAGTTGGTAACCATCACGTTCTTCACACCACCGCTCATCTCGCTTCCTACTACGAATCCGCCATGACCCTTGAAGACTGTACATCCGTCTACGATGACGTTCTCGCAAGGAATGCCACGCTTTCTTCCGTCGGCATCTTTACCGCTCTTGATACAGATACCGTCGTCGCCCACATCGAAAGTAGAATTGACGATGAGTGCGTTCTTGCAAGACTCCAAGTCAAGACCGTCACCATTCTGTGCATACGCGGGGTTGCGTACCAGTACATCTTCGATGAGCACGTTCTCGCACATCAATGGATGGATGTTCCAGGCAGGAGAGTTCTGGAAGATAACGCCATTGAGCCAAACATTCTTGCAGTTTACCAAGCTTACCATGACAGGGCGGAGGAATCGCTTGATTTCGTTCCATCCCTCTTCTGATGTAGGTTCTGCAGGCACGTTCATGTTGGCGCTGTTGTCAGCCTTGAGAGCGCCTTCTGACGGGAACCAATAGTCCTTGCGCTTGTAGGCACCACCGCGCGAAGTGATGGCTTTCCACTGAGCGTCGGTTACCTTCTGCTTTTTCAGAGGACGCCAGTACTCGCCATTACCGTCGATGGCTCCCTGACCTGTGATAGCCACGTTGGTAAGTCCGTTGCCCGAGATAGGCGACTGGCAACGACGTGTGTCGAGACCCTCGAAAGAAGTCTTGACGAAAGGATAGAGGGCATCATCGGGTGAGAAAAGGATAATGCCGCCCTTCTCGATGTGCAGGTTGATGTTGCTCTTCAATGTGATGGGGCCTGTAAACCATACGCCCTGTGGCACGATGAGCTTTCCTCCGCCTTTCTGGCTCAGGGCTTCGATAGCCTTGCTGAAAGCTTCGGTGCAAAGGGTAGAACCATCACCTACGGCTCCGAAATCCTTCAGGTTTACCTCGTTGGCAGGGAACTGAGGACGTGTCACCTTCTCCATCTGGAAAGGAAGGTTCTCATAGAGCGCGTCATACTTGTCGGTTTCGGCTGCCTGCATGCTCATTGCCAGCAAACAGGTGCAAACCAAGCTAAAAAGTTTCTTCATGAATAAATGGGGTTTTTAATAGAGTTATTAAATAGTTTTGTCTAATTGCTGCAAAAATACGGATAAAATCTCATATTTCCAAATCTATACTCATTTTTTTATATGTATTTCATGTTTCGCATGAGGGGAGTTAAAGGAGCTGTCACTCCGTTCAGTTTAACTCCCCTGTAACTTCTCTAATCATTCCCATTTGCGAAAGTTGAGTCAAGAAGCTACGGTACTGCAGCTTTGAGGAAGGTGTCAAAACGTAAAAAAAGGAGCAAATGGTATGATTTTCTTGTCTTGATTGATTTTTCAGGCATCCGAACTTGGTCGTTTGTGAAAAATATGCTATATTTGTGGCATAGAAAATTAATTTAAGTCTATTCACTAACTAAATCATTGAATTTTATGAAGAAGAACTTTTTACTCTTATTATCGTTGATGCTTTTGTTGTCGGTTTCGGCAATAGCCGGTCCGCGTAGTTATCAGCAGGCTAAGGCGATAGCTCAACGTCAGGCAGCCATGCTTGGCATAGAGATGGATGCCGAGGTGACGGCTTCAGCAAAGGCGGCTCCCCGCATGTCGGTTTCTTCTGCTGTTTCTCCTTCTGCCACATGCTATTATGTCTTTGCCAATGGCGAGGATAAGGGATTTACCATTGTGTCGGGTGACGACAGAATGCCGGAAGTGGTGGGCTACTCTGCTCAGGGCACTTACGACCCCGACCATTTGCCAGCCAACTATGTGGGCTTTATGAAGGCTTACCAGGAAACGGTAGACGCTTTGCTCAAGGGTGATGCTCAGGTGTCAGGAGGATTGGCTGAGGCTCGCCAGTGGCGTGCTGAACGTGCCAGCTCTGCTGCTGTAGCACCTCTCTTGGGTAGTATTAAGTGGAATCAGTATGAGCCTTATAATAATATGTGTCCGTTGTACAAAGGCACCAACCGCTCGGTGACGGGCTGTGTGGCTACAGCCATGGCGCAGGTGATGATGTATTATCAGTATCCTAAGGAGTTGAAAGCTACTATTAAGGCTTATACTGCTAAAAGTTATGGAATTCAAATACCAGAAATATCTTCTGGTGCGACCTACGACTGGGACAATATGTTGCCTGATTATTCAAAGTCGGATTACAACTCTGCGCAAGCTGATGCTGTTGCCAAATTGATGTACCATTGTGGTGCTGCGGTGAAGATGAACTATGGTCCTTCATCGGGAGCAAACGTCACACCAATCATCTTGGCGACTTATTTCGGTTATGACGCCGACTTGATGCAAGACCTTACCCGTACAGTCTTTACCTTGCAGCAATGGATGACGCTGATCGATAATGAGCTGAAGGCAAAGCGCCCCATTCTTTATAGCGGTCAGGCTTCGGATGGTGGTCACGAGTTTGTATGCGATGGAAGCGATGGCAAAGGTCTTTATCACATCAACTGGGGATGGGGAGGCTATCAGGATGGTTACTTCGACCTGACTATTCTTCAACCCACGAAGGGTGGTGCCGGCTCAGGCTCTGCTGTGGATGGCTACAATCGAGACTGCTCTATGATTATCGGTATAGCTCCCGATAATGGCAAGGTGGATGAGCCTCTTGCTTCATATCCGCAGATCATGAGTATAAATCAGAATGCTCAGTGTGGCATTACCTGGACAAAGACAACCCGTGCACGTGTCTCAGAGAATTTCCAAGCAAAAGCCACAACCTGCTTTGCCAATCAGAGTACTACGGATTTTAATGGTTATTTTGCCTATGGCGTCAAGATGGCAAACGGAAGCATAAAGCTAGTATCAAACTATTCTGCTAAATATAATATGCCTAAAGTGTTGCCTGATGGAAGAACTTATGGTACTTATGATGACAATCCAACTCTTACCATCAGCTATCCTTTCCCTCAGGGTATCAATGTGATTTATCCTATCTATAGTTCAGATACGAAGAATTGGCATATTTGTTCATTCTCTAACAACCAGCCTTTCATCATCAATGTTGATGCCACAACGCTGTCTCCTGTTACTACTCCTCTGGCAGCAACGGTAACAGCCGAAGATGGTCTTTACACCGGTATGACCAATCCGCTGACAGTTACCTTTACCAACAGTATGGATATGGAGTTCAATGGTTTGGTGAACATTTACACTAACACGAAGGACAATACCAAGCCCAGTTCGTCAGATTTCGACCTGTATATTACCATACCAGCTCGCGGTTCGGTGACGCGACAGATAGAGTTACCGGAAACATCTTCGTCTCAACAGTATCTGTGGATAACGGATGTAGCCAACAAGGATGAAGTCATCGTGAACGGTCAGCAGTTTACGTTGACGACGGCAGCGGCTCCTAATTTCACAGTCGTTTCTTCAGAGAGTAATGCTACTCCAGGTAAGTTTGGTGAAGGAATATGTTATAATGCAAAATGTAAATTGCCATTGGTTGAAGACGATAAACTCGTGGTAAGGTTTGGTGTAAGGAATACAGGTGGACCTGGCTATCTGGATTATTGCTTCGTGCCATATAATGCCGAAACCAATAAAGGTTGGATAGAGCCTAATAGGGCAAGGGCTGCAGGTAATGGAGCGATTACCTATGTGGAATATACTGTCACTCCAGATGAGGTGGGCAGTCATTCTATTCTTGTATATTTCAATTCATATGATTTTACAACAAAACAATATTCGGAATTTGCTAATTGTACCATAGGTAGCCACTATTATGATATAGTTACAGGTAGTGGTCGGAAATGGATCAAGGGCAATGCCCTGATAGCCTATGTCACAGGCGTACCATCTTCTATATCTTCTGTGAAGACAGATGCCGGAACTTATGTACGAGGCGAAAAGGGAGCTGTGGTTATCAAGACAGATGCCGACAAGCGAGTGGGCATCTACCATATTGGAGGACAGAAAACAGCAGAAGTTCGCCTGACGGCAGGTCAGGAGCAGACTGTCGCCCTTCGTCCTGGCCTCTATATCGTAGATGGCATTAAGATGATGGTGAGATAATATTCTCTCTCAATTTATCGTACTGGCAGTAAGAATAAGTACACTTTTAGTACACCTTAAAAAGCAAAAAACGCTTGCAAGCGATTGGCTTACAAGCGTTTAATAATTTAATTTAGTACCCAGACCCGGGATCGAACCGGGATGGATTGCTCCACTGGTGTTTGAGACCAGCGCGTCTACCGATTCCGCCATCTGGGCTTTTGCGGTTGCAAAGGTACTAATAATTTTTGAACTGACAAACTTTTTTGCAGAAAAGTTTCTGAAAAGATGATTTTTCTTATACGAAAGGCTAAATAATTGTTTTATTTTGCCACTTCTGTCTTAAATTGTGGAAAAAAACTTGGTAGGTTCATAGATATTTCCTAATTTTACACGTGAATTAAAACAATATCATTATATAGTCTGCCAAATGACAAAAAACGATCATAACAATTATTGTATCATACTCGCCGGAGGAAAGGGTAGAAGACTGTGGCCCAGCAGCCGCAATGCTTATCCCAAACAGTTTCTTGATTTCTTCGGTGTGGGACGTACTCAGTTGCAGCAAACTTATGACAGGATGGCAAGGATTGTGCCAGCCGACCATATCTATATCAATACCAACGAGGAGTATGTGGAATTTGTAAGGCAGCAGCTGCCCGATGTTTCCTCCGAGCACATCTTGTCGGAACCCATTCATCGCAATACAGCTCCGAGTGTGGCATGGGCTGCGCATCGCATAGCCATGCAGAATCCTGAGGCTTGCATCGTGGCTACGCCATCCGATCAGGCTGTGTTCAACGAGGAGGCGTTCTGCAAGGATATGTTGGAGGGACTGCACTTTGTTGCCGACAACAGTTGCTTCCTCTCCATGGGTGTGAAACCTACCCGTCCTGAGCCTGGCTATGGATACATCCAGTTGGGCGATTCTGTAGGCGAAGGACTCTATAAGGTACAGTCGTTTACCGAGAAGCCTGAGCGCGACTTTGCCAAGATTTTCGTAGACAGTGGCGAGTTCTATTGGAACACCAGCCTGTTCCTCTTCAATGTGAAACATCTCTACAACAACTTTGGCCATCTTTTGCCATCTGTGCTTCGAGGTTACGACGAGAAGTATCCCGTCTTTAGTGTGGAGACCGAGAATGCCTATATGAAGGAGAACTTCCCTTCTTATCCCAATATCTCAATCGACTACGCCATCTTGGAGAAGTCTAATGACGTCTATGTGATGAAGTGCGACTTTGGCTGGGCTGACTTAGGCACGTGGCACAGCATCTACGAGGCAATGAAGAAAGGGGAGAACGACAATGTGGTGATAGACAGCGACGTGCTGATGGAGGACTGTCACAACAATATTGTCAAACTGCCTGAGGGCAAGTTGGCTGTGCTCAATGGGCTGGATGGTTTCATCGTTGCCGAAAAAGACAACGTGCTCCTCGTCTGCCGCAAGGAAGACTCCTCTGCGTTGGTGCGCAAGTATGTCAACGAGGTACAAATTAAGAAAGGAGATGAGTTTATATAACTCTCATCCATTCGATAACATGATAACAGAAAGGGAAGTGAAGACGCATCTTCACTTCCCTTTTCCTTGTAGTAGCCTCTCTTCCTAAGTTATCGAAGAGAAGAATTATAACCCCAGTTCGGGATAAGAATAGTTCATAAAAAAGTTGGTAGTCTCACAAATATT
>NZ_VZAD01000015.1 GCF_009495355.1 Segatella copri | reverse complement strand
CAAGCACTTGAAGATAAACTCTGCGATGGTGTTTGTCCGCAATCTCCGTGCAATGGTATTCCGTGCCATAGATAATGAATGGCTCGTAAAAGACCCATTCAGACGATATGAGTACAAGGAAGAAGAGACCACAAGAGAATTTCTGAGCAAAGAAGAGATTCACCTGTTGATGGAAACACCTATCACAAGAAAGAAGATGAGTATGGTGCGTGACTTGTTCCTGTTCTGTTGTTTTACAGGTCTCGCTTTCATTGATCTGTACAACTTGAAGGAAGAGAACATCAAGGAATTTTTCGATGAAGGTGAATGGATCGTTATCCATCGACAGAAGACAGGAACGGAAGCCAACATCAAGTTGCTTGATTATCCCAAGCAAATTATGGAAAAATACCGTGGATTGTGTGAAGACGGCAGGGTGTTTCCAGTACCCAACTACCAAAGTTGTATGGATTCGCTCAAAAGACTGGGAAAGAAATGTGGTATCACCAAGCCGCTTTCCTGGCACATGAGCCGTCATTCGTTCGCAACCTCGGTTTGCCTCTCCAACGGAGTTCCAATAGAAACCGTGAGTTCAATGCTAGGTCACAAGGACATAAAGACAACCCAGGTGTATGCCAAGATTACCAAGGAGAAATTGAGCAAAGACGTGGAAAAGTTGTCTCAGCAGATTAATAACATTGAGGAATTCACGTTTGGAAATGTTTGCAACGATAATACTAACACTATAAATGGCAGAGTATGAAACGACAAGTGATAACAATACAAGAAGATATGGTCATCTACGCCCCACATCATGGTGAGGTGTGGATGACAGTTTGGGAGATTGCCGAACTGCTGAATGTAACAGGGACAGCAGTGAAGAATACCATCAAGCGCATTTGGAAACAAAGTGTGCTGAAAGATTTCCAGCATTCGCAATACATCAAACTTGAAAATGGATATTCTGCGCATGTCTATGATATGGAAGTGATTATCGCCATAGCACTTCAAATGGATACATACCAAGCCTTGTTGTTCAGACAATGGCTTATCAGTAAGGTTGTGAACTGCAAGGATTGCCAAGCAGAGCAAGTAAAACACGAGTATCCGATGATTATTGTGATGAACGGAACGATGCCAAGAGGTATAAGTTAGAATCTCTCATCTTTTAATAAGATTCCTACACCTTTATAATATAATAGCGTACAGGGGGAACGATTTTTGTCGTTGTATCCTGTACGCTATTCTTGTTTCGCTATTATTAAGCAGTACCCTCCCCTTGTGAAACAGTGCCGTCGATTATCGGCTTGCGGTAATTACCAGTGAGAAGTGCTTGTATCTCGGATTCCGGATAGAGGGTTTTGCCACATAATATAATGTAGGGCAAGATGCCTTGTTTGCGATATTCCTGCAAGGTACGGCGACTAAGCTTCAAATGCTCGGAGAGTTCCTTGTCGGTGAGGTATCGCTCCCCGTCCAAAGGTGGGCTGTAGGACTCGATGAATGAAGATAGCCAGTTGTTGGCTTTCTTCAAGGATTGCATGGCGGTGTCTATCGACTTGCTCTCATGCGTAAGAAGTTGGTTCATGTTCATTGTTTACAATTTGGATTAAGTGGTGAATATAAAATGTGTTGGCTCGCCCAGGGTAAAGTTTTCGGCTTTGCCTTGGGCGAGTTTGGCTTTACGCTATACCGATTTGATTCTGGCGATAAGCGGAACGATGGCTTTGACCTCTTCGGGGCAGTAATAGAATTGGCGACCTATCTGGGTATGACCCAAGAAACGGCGGTCACGAAGTTTTTGTAAGGTGCGCTGGCTGATGCGAAGTTGCTGGCAGACCTCATGACCTGTAAGCCATTTGTTCAGACGCTTGCCGTTAGCCTTATGCTTCAGCAACTCAACTTTCTTTACCAAGGCATCGTATCTTGCCATCATCAAGTCGAATGCCTTCTTTTCCATTGTTACTACTTCCATATTCTCTGTTTTATTGGTTCAACAAATTTGGGTGCAAAGTTAATGTGTGTATGTTGAAAAACAATGAAAATGAATAACTGTGGCAGTGCTTTTCTGGGGTTTGCCGACCGCTTGGCAAGAAAAATCAAGAAAATTATACGTGGGTCATTAATGAGTTGTTAAACGGGTATTTAGCAAATGGTTAATTTTGCCACCGAGAAATAAAAACAACGAATTATATAACATTTCAAACGGAATTAGAATGGAAGTAATAACAATGGAAAGTGCAGCCTTCAAAAAGCTGACAGAACAGTTGACAGAAATAGTCCAGTACGTGCGATTGGCAAAAATGGCATTTCAAGAGAACTTGACGGGTAAGGGATTGAAGCCGATGTTGACCAATGACGATGCAGCTAAGATGCTTGGTGTGAGCAAGCGCACCTTGCAGCGAATGCGCTCAGAGAACCGCATTGATTTTATTAAAATTGGCAATCAATGCCGATACCAAGTTGAAGCCATTGAAAGAATGGTTGAGGAACGAACAATAGCAAAGGAAACATGAGCATGGAAGATGGAACATTGAGAAAACTGGAGTTATATCTCCATGACCTACACAAAAAGATAGACGGCATCTACGACATGCTGATGTTGAGACACGAACGAGAGACGGAGCAAAAAGGAAGTTCTGCCATCAATGAAAAATTGCTCGACAACCAAGATCTCTGCCTCTTATTTCAAATCTCCCCTCGTTCCCTTCAACGCTATCGCAGTCTGGGGGTGCTTCCCTACAAGCGTTTGGGGCAGAAAACATACTACACGGAAGAGGATGTGATGCAGTTTGTAGAGAATAATGTCAAAGAATTCAAGAAAGAGAATGTGGAGCATTACTTGACTCGCATTCATCAGAAATTCAAATAACAACAGTATTCACCATTAAAAATTTACAATTATGGTACAAAAGAAAAAGAGTGATGAACAGGACGTGCTGGTAGTCCGTGACGAGAAGACGGGCGAGATCAGTGTCGTCGCCGGACTCAGCAGGGACGGCACCCCGAAGCGAGCACCCGCCAAGGCGGAGAACACGTCCGACTTCCTGCGTTTTGACCGCAACAGTGACTTGATGGACAGTTTCTTTAGAAACTTCTTCCGCCAGTGCAAGGAGCCAAGCCGATTCGGATTCTACCGCATAGCGGCAGACCAGGTGGAAAACCTGCTTGGTGTGATGAAGGAGTTGCTGAAAGATCCGGAGGCTAACAAGGAGATTCTTTCCGCCCACAAGGTTGACACCTCCAATTATGAGAAAGAGGCAAAGCAATCGGAAGGTCAGGCGAAAGAAACCGCATCATCGGACGATGCGTCCAAGACGCAAGCTAACACAGAAAAAGAGAATGTATCATCTGAACAAACCAACGAAAAAGAGAACGACATGGAACAGAAACCAGAACAGACTGCAACCGAACAGCAGGCACAGACCGCTCCGGATGTAAAGCAGAACCTCATCAGTGGTAACGATGTGAACCTGCAGGAACTTGGTGCCAAATATGGCATAGACTTCAACAGTATGAATGAGAAGGATATGAAAGCCCTGCTCAACTACGGCAAGACGGGGCTTGTGATAGTGAAGCCGACCTTCGGCGGTGAACAGATAGAGATACAGGCCCGTCTGTCATTCCGCAAGGACGATAACGACCAGTTGCAACTCGTGCCACATTTCGTGCGCAACGAGCCAAAACTCGATGTCGCTTACAAAGGCTATACCTTTACTCCAGAGGACAAGAAGAACCTGTTGCAGAACGGCAACCTCGGAAAGGTAGTGGATTTCCCCGACAAGAATACAGGTGAGCTGCGTCCTCATTTCATCAGTATCGACCGTCTCACCAATGAGATTGTTGACATCCCTACCAACAAGGTGCGCATACCAGATACCATCGGCAAGACACCTATTACCAAGGACGACAAGAGAGTGCTCTACTCAGGTATTCCGCTTCGCAAGGAGATTGAGCTTGCCAACGGGCGTAAGTTTACACCGCTGTTGCAGGTGAATGTGGAACAGCGTGGCGTGGAGTTCGTGCCTGGCAGCACAAGACAGGCGCAAGGTCAGAAACAGAATGGAGACAAGAAGCAGACCGCTGACAAGCAGGAGCAGAAGGCAGAAGGTGATGCGGGCGGTCAGAAGAAGCAGCAAGATCCCAACCACTGGCTCAATGAGGATGGAACTATCCGCCGACTCAACACCTATTTCAAGAAGGAACTGACCGAGCAGCAGAAGGACGACTATGTGGCAGGTAAGACCATCGAGATCAAGGAAGTGCCGAACAAGAACGGCAGCGGTACCTATACCGCCTACGTAAAGTTCGACTTCGACAAGATGCAGCCACGTTCCTACCGCAACAATCCAGACCTCAAACAGGCAAAGGAACAGATTCCTACCAATGAGAACAAGGTACAAGTCGCCGTCAACGAGCAGGGCAAGACCCATGAGGCGACCAAGCACACCAAGGATCCGCTGAGTCCGGGACAGTCTGCGCCAAAGAACGAAAAGCAGCAGAAGGAACAGAACGCCGAGGAACAGAAGCCAAAGAGAAAGGCAAGAAGCGTGAAGATGTAGTTGCCGCCACTTGATCCACAGAGTTAATCATCCATCATAACAACCGACATCTGCGACCGTCTATCCCACGGTTGCGGGTGTCACAAAAAGACATCAGAAAATGAAGACAATCATCGCAGAGAAACCAAGTGTAGCCAAGGAAATCGCCCACATTGTGGGAGCTGACAAGCGTGAGGAAGGCTATATGCAGGGCAATGGCTATTATGTGACATGGGCATTCGGACATTTAGTGCAGCCAGCCATGCCAGAAACCTACGGCATGAAGGGATTCCATGCAGAGAATCTGCCTGTGATTCCCGACCCGTTCGTTCTTGTTCCCCGACAAGTCAAGACAGAGAACGGCTACAAAGCAGATGCAGGTGTGCTTGCCCAGATTAAAATTATCGGCAAGCTGTTTGACAGCAGTGAGCGCATTATCGTAGCAACCGATGCCGGACGTGAGGGAGAGTTGATTTTCCGATACCTCTATGCGTATCTCGGTTGCCAGAAACCTTTCGACCGTCTCTGGATCAGTTCGCTTACGGACACCGCCATCCGGGAGGGACTTCTGAACCTCAAGGATGGCAAGGAGTATGACAATCTCTATCATGCAGCCAAGGCACGAAGTGAGGCAGACTGGCTCGTCGGCATCAACGGCACACAAGCCCTTACTATAGCCGCAGGACGTGGCACCTATTCCGTAGGTCGTGTGCAGACCCCGACACTTGGCATGGTGTGCGAACGCTATTGGGAACACAAGCGTTTCGAGTCGAAACCGTTCTGGCAGGTACACTTCGGTGTGGTTGATGCAGACAGTGGCAATATACTGAAGTTCACATCTGTCAACCGATGGACAGACAAAGCCACCGCAACCGACATATATAATAAGGTGAAAAATACCGGTTCTGCCATCATCACAAAGGTCGCAACCAAGCGAAAGGTGGAGAAGGCACCGCTCCTTTACGATCTCACCACCTTGCAGAAAGAAGCCAACTCCCAGCATGGCTTCACGGCAGAGCATACACTATCCATCGCCCAGAAACTCTACGAGGCAAAGTTCATCACCTATCCAAGAACATCAAGCCGATATATCTCGGATGATGTATTTGCCACCCTTCCCAAACTCTTCAAGAATTTGGAGAATCATTCGGAATATGGAGAAAAAGTGAAACTCTTGCCTGGCAGTGAGGACTACAGCAAGAACAGCGTGATTGCAGCCAAAGTGACCGACCACCATGCCCTGCTCATCACAGAAAATGCAGCCGTTGGTCTTTTCAAGGACGAGAAGATCGTTTATGACATGATATTGTGCCGGATGATTGAAGCGTTCTCGGCAGACTGCATCAAGGACATCACATCAGTATCGGCGCAAGTGGATCATGACGTCGAATTTGGCATCAGTGGCTCCATCATCCGACAGACTGGCTGGCGAGCGTTGTCGCTCAAGGAAAAGAACAACAGGCTGGACAAGGATGCAGACGCAACCGACAATGAAGTCAAGGAGCAAGTCATTCCCAACTGGCAAGAAGGACAGCATATCACTCTTTCTGGCTGCACCATCACGGAGGGCAAGACCAAACCAAAGCCATTGCATACGGAATCCACATTGCTTGCAGCAATGGAGACCGCAGGCAAAGAGATAGAAGATGATACGATGCGCCAGGCAATGAAGGACAGCGGTATTGGCACACCTGCCACACGTGCCGCCATCATCGAAACCCTGCTCAAACGAGAGTATATGGTGCGCCAGCAGAAGAAACTTGTGCCGACGGAAAAAGGACTCGCCCTGCATTCCGTGGTGAAGAACATGGCGATTGCCAATGTGGAGATGACGGGCAAATGGGAGGCGGAACTTGCCAAGATTGAACGAGGTGAAGCAAGTGCAGACGGGTTCACACATAGTATCGAAGGTTATACCCGTGAAATCACTGCGGAATTGTTAGGTTGTGACAGACTTTTCAGCCACAAGGATTCCGGCTGCCAGTGTCCTAAATGCAAGCAAGGTACCATGCAGTTCTTCGGAAAGGTAGTAAGATGCAGCAACAAGGAGTGTGGTATGCCAGTGTTCAAGCAGGTAGCAGGAAAGTTGCTTACTGATGCCGACATCACCGACTTGCTCACCAAGGGCAAGACCAGAACGCTCAATGGTTTCACCAGCAAGCAAGGCAAATCATTCTCCGCAGCCATTGCCTTTGACGAGAATTTCAACACGAAATTCGTCTTTGCAGAGCGCAAAACAGCAGAAAAGCGAGGAAATGTGAAGAGATACAAGAAATAGTTTGTACCTTTGCCACCGAAACATGGTTCATAAATGGTGTCTTTATTCAGGATGCTTTTATTTACTGTGGATTAAGTGGCGGCACTCGGAGGGATACCGAGTGCCTTTTTCTGTGTGTCGGGCATGACACTAACCTAACTGGTTTAACTCCAGTCGCAGGTATTTA
>NZ_VZAD01000043.1 GCF_009495355.1 Segatella copri | reverse complement strand
TCGCAGACTTTAGTTTTTTAAAGTCCTCAATGATTTTGTTTTGGGTTGCTATGCGCTCATCAATAAGATTGAGCAACTTTGCTATTTTCTTTTGTTCTTCTATTTTTGGAATAGACATTCTAATCCTTGCGAAATTAGGATAGAATAAATACACTCTTACACCACCTTCACCATTAACATTATAATAGTAATTCATTTTGGGTGTTTTAAGAAGTTGCATAAGCCATTCGTTGTTTACCTCTTTGGTAGTCTTAAAACAAACATACAAAGAACTTATCATGCAAGGCTTTTCACCTGTATACATGGCTATTGAGCCAACATTTATTCTTGCTGGATTATAGGCAAAATCATTTGTGTGTATTATTTTATATGCTTTAATGTCTTCACCGACCATATCTCTGCCTTCAAATTGTTCAGATTGAGGGACAAATCCCCTATCATTAGTTACAGAAAACATTGGATATTGTATCTTATCCTTATTCCTTAAATTAAAATTTTCTGTAATGTCCCCTAACCTACACTTCTCCCACTCCCCCTGAAACTCAGGAAATCTGAGATTTGGGACGTTGGCCTTTTTATTTTTATTATTAATTGTTGTTGTCATTTTTAATCCTTAATTTTAATTCACCAATCATGGCTCAGTTACATGCCAGTTACATGGTTTTATTCGTCCACCAACTTGATGGACTATTTTCCCACAAGTTATTGGCAGATTTCAAGTTCGTTTAGTCTTCACTTTCGGAAGTTTCTTCCTCTGAGGCTTCTTGCTTGATTTCAAGCAATGTTCGTTCATAGACCTCTTGCAGCTGATAGCTTGCCACCCCCAAAGGAGTAGTTATGCCACGCAGAGACCATTCTACCACTGACGAATCTTTGTCCTTGCAAAGAAGAATACCAATACTTGGATTGTCTCCCTCACCTCTAAGCAACTCGTCAGCTACCGAAACGTAAAAGTTCAGTTTGCCAATAAACTCTGGCATAAAATCCACAATCTTCAGTTCTACCACCACATAACATTTCAGCCGAGTATGATAGAACACCATGTCGGGGAAGTATGACTTGCCACTTGGCGTGTCAAGTTCCATCTGCCGACCGACATAAGCAAACCCTTTGCCCAATTCCAAAAGGAAGCGAGTAATATTGGTTGCTAACTTATTCTCCAAGTCCATTTCGCTGAACTTGTTTGGCAATGAGAAGAAATCCAACTTGTAAGGGTCTTTTATAATCTCTGTTGCCAGTGCGTTTTGAGGTTGTGGCAGTGTAACATCAAAGTTATTCAAAGCCTTGCCTGTGTGCTCGTACAGTTTTGTTTCTATAGCGTGTGCCAACTCAGTACGGCTCATGCCGTCGGTAAAAACTTTTTTGAGATAAAAAGTAGCCTCCTCTATTGTTTCACATTTAGAGACAATTACTGTCTGATGTCTCCAAGGTACACTAAGCAATATTTCTGGCATTGGAGATGCTACATCTTTCACTTCTTGTAATTTTTTACCAGCTTGGTAAAAAAAGTTTGTATGCGAAGAATAAAAAACAAACCAACGTTTGATATAGTACAAGTTGACAACAGAAAATCCCTCAGCTTTTGGAAATTCTGCACGTAAATCAAGGCTCAACCTTTTCATGAAGTTTGCGCCCCACTTGTATTGCTTCTGCTTCTCACAAATGTCCTCGCCCAAACTCCAATAGAATTTGAGCATTTCCGTATTCACTTTGACAGCTGCTTTAAGCTGTGACATGCGGAAACGTTTCTTCAAGTCAGACAACCACTTCACATAGTTTTTATCTGCCATAAACGAATCGCTATTCACAAATTGCGGTATATTGTTCTTGTCTGCCATTTTCTTTTGCTCTCTATCAACTTGTTGAAAAAAACAACAGGTTGCTTTTCGTTCTCTTTTGTTTCTCTTTAGTTAGAACTATCCTAAAATATTGGATAGTTGGGTATTGGACACATATAAAGTCTTTATTTTCAAGCATGACCATAACAACCGTTTGGTTGATATGGTTACGCCAATCCCAATTCCTTCAGATAACCTTCAATCTCCTTGTCAAGGTCGGCTCGTTTGGCTTCCAGCTCCTTGATTTCCTTCATCACGGCATGGATGTCGATAGGCTCTTCTTCCTCGAAAGTATCAACATAACGAGGAATGTTGAGGTTGTAGTCGTTCTCAGCCACTTCTTGCAGTGTGGCGAGATGGCTGTACTTTTCTATCTCCTTGCGCTCACGATAGGTGTCAACAATCTTCTTGATATGCTGAGGACGGAGTTTGTTCTGTGTCTTGACCTTTTCAAATTCCTTGCTGGCATCAATAAAGAGAATATTGTCATCCTCCTTACGACACTTCTTGAACACCAAGATACAGGTTGGGATACTTGTACCATAGAAGATGTTGGCAGGAAGTCCGATAATAGCATCCACATAATTTTTCTTTTCGATGAGGAAACGGCGGATTACCCCCTCGGCATTACCACGGAACAAGACGCCATGAGGAGCGACACAAGCCATTGTTCCACCCTCATTGAGGTGGTAAATCATGTGAAGAATAAATGCGTAATCGGCAGTCTTTCGAGGTGCTAAGCGCCCTGCCTTACTGAAACGATCATCGTTGTTGAACTTATCGGCAGCACTCCATTCTGCAGAGAACGGAGGGTTTGCAACGACCGCATCAAACTGGGTGTCTCCAAATGCATCGGCCTCTAAAGTATCACCATTCTCAATGCGGAAATTGCTGAACTTGATGCCATGAAGGAGCATGTTCATACGAGCCAGATTATAGGTAGTAGGATTCTTCTCCTGACCAAAGATCTCGTTTGCATGACCGATGCTTGCTGCACGAAGAAGAAGTGAACCACTACCACAAGTAGGATCATAGACATTGCGCAGACGAGCGTGACCGATGGTTACGATCTCTGCCAAGATACGGCTCACTTCCTGAGGAGTATAGAACTCACCGGCTTTCTTGCCTGCTCCAGCAGCAAATTGGCTAATCATATACTCGTAGGCATCACCGAGAATATCTATCTCTTGCGATGCTTCTACACCAAAGTCAATATCATCAAGTGCAAGAAGAACATTGCTGACCAAAGTATTCTTGTCATCTGCAGTTTTACCCAATTTTGGTGAAGCAAGGTCAATGTCAGAGAATAGACCTCCAAAGTCTTCTTCACTGTCCTGCCCGAGGGTACTGTCCTCAATACGCTTCAATGAGCGTTCGAGCATCGGCAGGATATTCTCCTTTCTCTTAATGCTCTCAATGACAGACGAGAACAGGAAGTTTGGTTCAATGAAGTAGCCGATATTTTCCAGACATTCGGTCTTGACAACCTCCTGAAGTTCTTCTATATCATCGTCTTTCTCCATTGCCCACAGTTCCTTGAACGTAACTTCATCGTCCACCAATGCGTCATTGGCATGCTTCTCTATCTTCTCCGACAAATACTTGTAGAAGATAAAGCCAAGGGTGAAATACATGAAGTCACTTGCCGACATATTGCCACGCAGTTTGTTAGCAACTTCCCAAAGTTGGTCACGGAGTTTCTGTTGTAATTCTTCGCTCATATCATTTATTTCCTTTTTATCTTTTGTTTATTCCCAACTAAATGTTCTTATAATAGAACGCAATTTATCGAGTATTCTTGTCAATGCCTTGCGTTTTTTTATCAGTCCCAAGTGTTTCTCTTTCAATGCCTCTTGTATGATTTCAGGCTGCTCTTTCTGCAGATAGTCATACTCTGAGAGATAATGATTGAGCACGGAAGCATCCAAATCCTCATCCTTTGCAAGCGTATTGACTGCATTGTTGCGTTCGGTGACGATGTAGTTGTTCAACCGTTCTTCAAGGTCGCTTGTACCATCAGCCTTTTGTTTGCGAGCCATGAAGTTGTCACGGTCATCATCCACATTCTTCTGGATAAATCCGTCAATGAGTTTTGCCTTACTGCGAAGTTCGACATCCTTAATCATTGTGTCAATGATGTGCTTACGCCTCTCTTCGTAGTCCTCACTATAAGGATTGAGGTCTGCAATCAACTCCAAGATATAGGCAACATTGATAATATCACTATGCAGGAGTTCCAAGCAAAAATCAATATCGCCCATACCAGTTGCGGCTTCTTCAAGAGGGTCTGGCTCACCAATCATGCTTGGGTCTTCCTCTGGAACTTGACAACCTTTCTTTGGGTCATCGTTCTTGACAGCAAACGAATCGTATATATCAAGATACTTGCTGCGGAAGTCCATAAACTGTTGTTCTGTCATTCCGAGGTCGGGAGCATCCTCCTCAAACTCATCATACACTTGTATCTCTGCGTGTTTTTTGATGATGTCACGGAAAGCGAGGACAAACTGCTTCTTGTCGTTCTCACTTTGCAAATAGTCCACAAAATGAGGTTCGGGATAATGCTCCAAGAAGTCCTTTGTCAGTTCTTGATAGTGGGTTTTGACATCATCAAATGGTGGACGCACAATTTCTTCAAGATTATTGCTGTTGCTGAAAAGTTTGATAGACTCGTCCACCTTGCTTTTCAAGTCACGGAAGCAAACCACCTTACCGAAACGCTTCTTCTCGTTCAACACACGGTTGGTACGGCTGAACGCTTGCAATAATCCATGATACTCCATGTTTTTGTCAACATAGAGAGTGTTGAGCTTCTTACTGTCAAAACCAGTAAGGAACATTCCGACAACCAAACAGAGATCAAGAGACTTCATGTCGCCCTTCTTTTTCTTCATGCGGAGGTTGATGTCATCGTAATATGCACGGAAGTTTTCAGTGGTGAAACTTGTTCCATACATATTATTATAGTCATCCATGATGGCTTGCAGTTCGTCTGCTTCGCCTGTACTGTCACTCACAAAGTTGCCTGTATTCATACCTGTCAAGTCATCATCCTGACTATTATTGGCTGCGTATGTGAAGACCGCTCCAATCCTAATCTTCGGATTGAGGCTCTTGAATATCTTGTAGTAACGGATTAGCATCGGCACTGACTGCACGGCAAACAATGCGTCAAACTCTCCATCGAATGTTGACTTATTGAAATTATTAAGGATAAATTTTGCTATCTCCGTCATACGGTCTCGGTCGGCATTATCCACATCCTCATTGCCGTGGTAATACTCCACAAGGAAACCAAGCACGTTTTCATCGGCAATGGCATCCTTAATCAAGTATTTGTGAAGACAGTTGCCAAAGATTTCTTTTGTAGTGTGTCCGTCCACCGCATTTTCAACAAAGATTGGTGTGCCAGTAAAACCGAATATCTGCGTGTTGTCGAAGAACTTGACGATGTTCTTGTGGCATTCTCCAAAATGGCTTCGATGACATTCATCGAAGATCATAACGATACGAGAATGGCGTATTTCCTCAATACGACTGCTATACCACTGCTTGCTGACAGCGGCATTTAACTTCTGTATGGTTGTTATGATAATCTTTGAATTGCTGTGCAAACGCTTCACCAATTCGTCTGTGTTGTCTGTACTGTCAACAGCACCAGGTTCAAAAGCCTCGTATTCGGCTTGGGTCTGCGTGTCGAGGTCGTGGCGGTCAACCACGAACATAACCTTATCCACATCGTCCAACTCGGATACGAGTTGGGCTGCCTTGAATGATGTCAAGGTCTTTCCTGCACCTGTTGTATGCCAGATGTAGCCGTTATCGTTGGAGTTTTCCACACGATCGAGTATCTTCTCCACGGCATAGAACTGGTAAGGGCGAAGCACCATGAGGCATTTGTCGCCCTCATGCAATACAATGTACTTGCCAATAATCTTGCCCAACGTACACTTGTCGAAGAACACTGTAGCAAACTTCTCCAAGTCGTTGAAAGGCACATTAGCGGCATCCGTCCAGTTGAATGTGAACTTATAGCCACTATTCGGGTTGTTGGCAAAATAGCGAGTGTTCACACCATTAGAGATGACAAACAACTGGATGTAATCAAACAGTCCATGAAAAGAAGTCTTGTGATAGCGTTGTATCTGGTTGTATGCTTGTTTCAGTTCCACACCTCTGCGCTTCAGTTCTATCTGAACCAAAGGCAGACCATTGATAAGTATCGTCACATCGTAACGACACTTCTTTCTACCTTCAACCGTAATCTGATTGGAAACCTGAAACTCGTTCTGACACCAGTGAGTGCGGTTCAAGAACTCCACCCACAGGCGTTCACCGCTTTCCAGTTCAAGAGGAAAGAGGTCTCTCAGTTTCTTTGCCTTTTCAAAGCGAGTGCCACCTTCAAGATAGATTAGTATCTTTTCAAACTCAGCCTCCGTAAACTCAGTGCGACCAAGTGCTTCCAATTTCTTCTTGTTGTGTTTCTCCAACTGTTTCTTGAAATTGGCAGACAGGTTCTTCTCCTCTTCAATATGAACATACTCGTAGTTCATCTTTTGAAGAGTATCTATAAGTCCGTTTTCGAGGGCTGCTTCACTTTGTACTGGCATATCTTATCTTTTTTATCGTTATTATGGCTATTGCCATTTCGCCCACAAAGATAACTGATTTTCACGAGAAAACACAACTATAGGGTTGATTTTTTTGACATAAATCCCAAAATGGAGATAGATGCTCACGGATAGTATCACCACGACTACTTATTCCTAAGAATTCAAATCCTCTATATTCCTTACATGATAAAATTTTAAAGTTATAAGACTTAGGTATCTCCTCTGTCAGTATATGCTTTTTAACATCACCATCTGTTTCATACAAACGGAACTCCCAGAAAAACCATAACATCAGACGATGACATCGGATACAGTAACGACTCAGAAAGGTAAGTCTTTCACTTTGTATAATATTCCGTTATATTATGCCAGATATCTGCAGATGTTCTTGGATAGAAATTCCGCATAAACGCAGTGATATTTACATTTATTCAGCAACTTAATGGAATAGCTGTAGATGGTTGGCTAAATTAATATGGTTCATGCACGTTAATTTGTTTTTTGATAAAAATGTATCAAAGTATCATTTTTTATATTCAATATCGTTATAACTAATTGATATAATACCAGTTATCAACAATGAGACTTC
Organism: Segatella copri; assembly: GCF_009495355.1. Classification (GTDB taxonomy): domain Bacteria; phylum Bacteroidota; class Bacteroidia; order Bacteroidales; family Bacteroidaceae; genus Prevotella. The sequence continues at coordinate 986 of NZ_VZAD01000043.1, read as the reverse complement.
TCTTGAAATATGACATAAAGTATCATAGAAGTATCATAAAAGTATCATTTTAAGCGAAAAATATCATTTTCGATGCAGCATTTTGCCTTATTCCACGTTATTAAGATAATCAATCATTAACTCAACTTCGCAAATGGGGAAGTTAAAGAGGTTAAAGAAGTTCGTGCCCACCACATGATCCCTTACGGACCAACGGACGGGCATCAACAGAACAAGCCTCGGGCATCAACAGAACAAGCCTCGGGCACACACTGCCAATACGGCGGGCAACGAATGCCCAATTATTAGATTTATTTTGGGCACTATCATTTCTATTTCCAATAAGCATTCAAAGAAAACGTAATGAAGAATGCCTAAATCAACTTTCGCAAATGGGGAAGTTAAAGAATTTAAAGAAGTTAGAGAAGTTAAAGCCATATGCTTTACAAATAGATATTCAACCCAAAAAGGCTGTTGGCTATAACTTCTAACGACCGAAGGGAGTGATAACTTCTTTAACTTCTATAACTTCTGAACTTGCTAAAGTTCTGCATCTGATAAAGAAAAGATAAAACAGAAGACTGGGAAAGGCTGAAAAAGCCAAAAATCAGCCAAAAATGAGACTTCTATGATACTTTTATGATACTTTTTGCAACAAAACACAAAAAGTATCATTTATTATATATACCTATTAATCAATGAATTACAAATATTTTAAAGCCAATAATGATACTTTGAGACTTTTCTTTCAAAAAAAAAGCTACGTAAAGTTCTACCAAGCCTCTATCTATCATAATTGATTTCCACGAACAGACATTATTCGACAGTCTACAAGAGTGGTAACTACGATCTCATTATTTTATAACTGCTCACAATTTGTGACTGGTTTATTGTTATCTATATTATTTGCAATATTTATGTCTTCATTTTGAGGTATCTGCGTTGGAACAAAAATAGAGTAGATGTGGGGAGTTACCCCCAGCACCTCTCATTGCACCGTACGTACG
>NZ_VZAD01000100.1 GCF_009495355.1 Segatella copri | reverse complement strand
CGTACGTACGGTGCAATGAGAGGTGCTGGGGGTAACTCCCCACATCTACTCTATTGTTTCCCTAACTCCAGGACTTACTGAAACTCTCTATATATAATAAATAATGTTCGCGCGCGTAGAAGCATGGAAAAACTTGTGTTTTAGCTTGAAAATGTAAGTAGACTGGGAGGTTGTGATAGGGTGTGAATAATCGGTGTGAAAGTCGTAAAGTTATTTTGCAATCGTACAAAAAGAAGAAAATATGTGCTTTTTTTCCAGTTTTCGCGGGACAAATGTAAAATATTATAGGAAAAGTTTGGTAGTTAAGTTTTTTTTTTATTACTTTGCACTCGATTTCAAAAATGTGCAATGTGTTGCGCAATAATAAAGATTTCAATAACATTTTTAATAAATTAATTTTTAGAGAGACATGAAAAAGTTAGGTTTATTGTTTGCTGCCGCTGCAATGGCAGTTTCAGTAAATGCTCAGACAGTTACTGAGAGCAAGACATTTGACAACTTCTACATCGGCATCAACGGCGGTGCTCAGGTAAAGACTACTGGCGAGAGCTGGATGAACAACCTGAACTCAAACGCTGGCCTTCGTATCGGTCGCTGGTTCACTCCAGTATTCGGTTTGGCTGCTGAGGGTAATGTTTACTTCAACGATCACTGCAAGCACTACATGCCACAGTCTAAGACTTTAGCTCGCTACATGAACGTAGGTTTGATCGGTACTGTAAACTTGAGCAACTGGTTTGCTGGTTACAAGGGTGAGCCACGTTTGTTCGAGGTTGTTCCTGTATTCGGCTTCGGTTGGGGTCATACATTCGGTACAGCTGCTGGTGATAATGAAAAGGAGCTCAACGCTCTTACTTCTAAGGCTGGTATCGACTTCACATTCAACTTGGGCAAGGCTAAGGCATGGCAGGTATATGTTGAGCCTTCTATGAACTGGGCTTTGAACGGCTATGGCTATGAGGGTGTTGCTTACGACATCAACAAGTCTGCATTCCAGTTGAACGCTGGTATCGTTTACAAGTTCAAGAACTCTAACGGTTCTCACAACTTCACAATCGCTCAGCTCCGCGACCAGAATGAGATTGATGGTTTGAACAGCCAGATCAACAGCCTTCGTGGTGACTTGAACAACAAGGACGCTCAGCTTTCTGCTAAGGACAAGCAGATCAAGGATCTTCAGAATGCTCTCGACGAGTGCAACAAGAAGCCTAAGTATGTGAAGCCAGCTACTGCTACAAACTTGCAGCCAACTGTATTGTTCCGTCAGGGCAAGGCTGTTGTAGACAAGAGCCAGATGCCTAACATCGAGTTGATCGCTCAGTATATGAAGAATCACGCGGATGCTAAGGTTGAGATCAAGGGTTACGCTTCTCCAGAGGGTAACAAGGACTTCAACCAGGCTCTTTCTCAGAAGCGTGCTGACGCTGTTAAGAACGTACTCGTTAAGAAGTACAAGATCGCTGCTGATCGTTTGACTACTAAGGGTATGGGCGCAACAGACAAGCTCTTCAAGCAGGTTGAGTTCAACCGTGTATCTACTTTCAACGACAACTCTGTTGCTGAGTAATTGAAAGCAATACGCTAAAAACGATATTGAATAATATCAAAATAGGGAATCCCTAAGGCTTCGGTCTTAGGGATTTTTTTGTTTATAGTAACTGATTGATATGTAAATGTAGCAAATGCCTTATAGATTGTAAGTATTATAGGTTATTTTTGTAACAAAATACGCGTATTTGTGAAAGTTTATACGAAATTTGTTGGCTATTACATAAAAACTCAGTATCTTTGTAGGCAAAATAAACGAAGATACAAAAATGATGAAACATCCATTAAGAAGTAGTGTCTGTACTGAAGGCAGAAGAATGGCAGGTGCCCGTGCACTCTGGGTAGCTGCTGGTATGAAACATGAACAGTTTGGCAAACCTATTATTGCCATTGTGAACAGCTTTACACAGTTTGTGCCAGGTCATACTCATCTTCATGAAATCGGTCAGATTGTCAAGAAGGAAATAGAAGCAATGGGTTGCTATGCAGCCGAATTCAATACTATAGCCGTAGACGACGGTATTGCAATGGGTCACGATGGTATGTTGTATTCACTTCCAAGCCGTGATATCATCGCCGATTCTGTAGAGTATATGGTAAATGCACATAAGGCTGATGCCATGATTTGCATCTCCAATTGTGACAAGGTGACTCCGGGTATGCTGATGGCTTCTATGCGTCTGAACATCCCTACTGTATTCTGTTCGGGTGGCCCTATGGAGGCAGGACGATGGAAAGGCGAGAATGCCGACCTGATCACTGCAATGATCAAAGGTGCTGACACCAGTGTCTCTGATGAGGAGATGACTCAGATAGAGCAGTGTGCATGTCCAGGATGCGGTAGTTGCTCGGGTATGTTTACTGCCAATTCCATGAACTCTCTTACCGAGGCTATCGGTCTGAGCCTTCCTGGCAATGGTACCATCCTGGCTACTCACAAGAACCGCATTCAGCTCTTCAAGGATGCAGCACGTCAGGTGGTTAAGAATGCTTATGCTTATTATCAGGATGGCGATGAGAGTGTATTGCCACGCAATATCGCTACCCGTGATGCATTCCTCAATGCCATGACTTTGGATATCGCCATGGGCGGAAGTACCAATACCGTGCTTCACCTGTTGGCTGTGGCTCAGGAGGCTGGCGCCGACTTCAAGATGGAGGACATCGATCAGTTGAGCCGTAAGGTGCCTTGTCTCTGCAAGTTGAGTCCTAACACTCAGAAGTACAGTGTGCAGGAGTGCAACCGTGCAGGAGGAATCATGGGTATATTGAATGAGCTCAACAAGGGAGGACTTATCAACGGCTCTGTAATGCGAGTTGATGGTCATACTCTTGACGAACAGATGAAGAAATATGATATCACCACTGGTCAACTCGACCCAGAGGCCGACAGAATCTATCATTCTGCACCTGGTCGTAAGTTCTCTACCCAGATGGGTAGTCAGGATGCTCAATGGGAAAGCCTGGATACCGACCGTGAGAATGGTTGTATTCGCGATTTGGAGCATGCTTATACCAAGGATGGTGGTCTTGCTGTGCTGTTTGGCAATATTGCCCAGAACGGTTGTGTGGTCAAGACTGCCGGTGTAGACCCTGTGCTTTGGCATTTCGAGGGTCCTGCCGTATGCTTCGACTCTCAGGAGGATGCCTGCGAGGGAATCTTGGATGGCAAGGTGAACTCGGGCGACTGTGTCGTTATTACCCACGAAGGTCCTAAGGGTGGTCCTGGTATGCAGGAGATGCTTTATCCTACCTCTTATATCAAGAGCCGCCATCTTGGCAAGGAGTGTGCGCTCATTACCGATGGTCGTTTCTCGGGTGGTACGTCAGGTCTTAGCATCGGTCATATCTCACCAGAGGCTGCGGCAGGTGGTAACATCGGCAAGATAAAGGATGGCGATATCATCGTGATTGATATTCCTAACCGCAGCATCAATGTGAAGTTGAGTGATGAGGAACTCAATGCCCGTCCACAACAGCCATTGAAGCGCAACCGTGTGGTAAGCAAGGCTTTGCGTGCCTATGCACAGAGTGTAAGCTCTGCCGACAAGGGTGGTGTGAGAATCATAGATTAGTAGTATCTTTAGAAATTTAAGAGAATTCGGAGGAAAGTTAAGTGAGTTCCCACTTAACTTCCCTCATCATATAAAAACAATAAGTATAAATGGCAAAAGAAGTAATTTCAGGAGCAGAAGCATTGATGCGCTCATTGCAGGCAGAAGGGGTGACAACCATCTTCGGCTATCCGGGTGGCAGCATCATGCCAGTGTTTGATGCACTGTATGGTTACACGAGAGGAGAAAATAAGGTGTTTGATCACATCTTGGTACGTCACGAGCAGGCTGCTGCTCATGCTGCACAGGGTTATGCCCGAGTCAGCGGTGAGGTGGGAGTGACTCTTGTGACAAGTGGTCCTGGTGCAACCAATACGCTGACTGGTATTGCTGATGCCATGATGGACTCAACCCCTATTGTGGTTATTGCTGGTCAGGTGGGTGTTGGTGCCCTGGGTACTGATGCTTTCCAGGAAGTAGACCTGGTGGGTGTTACCCAGCCAATCTCCAAATGGGCTTATCAGATCAGACGTCCTGAGGATGTGGCATGGGCTGTAAGCCGTGCTTTCTATATCGCCCGTAGCGGTCGCCCGGGTCCTGTCGTGCTCGACTTCACCAAGAATGCCCAGGTGGCTTCTTGCGAATGGGAACCGGTGAAGTGTGAGAAGGTGACATCCTATAATCCTTATCCTAAGATTGACGAGCAGGCTGTGGCTGAGGCAGCCGAACTCATCAACAAGGCAAAGAAACCTTTTGCCTTGGTGGGTCATGGCGTGGAACTTGGTGGTGCCCACAATGAACTGTTGGAGTTCTTGGAGAAAGCCGATATCCCTGCAGGACGTACGCTTCTCGGACTCTCAGCTCTGCCCAGCAATCATCCTCTCAATATGGGTATGCTCGGTATGCATGGCTCTTATGCCACCAACATGAAGACGCAGGAGTGTGATGTGCTGATAGCCATCGGTATGCGCTTCAGCGACCGTATCACGGGTGTTCCTTCCAAGTATGCTCCTCAGGCTAAGGTGATTCATCTCGATATTGACAAGGCCGAGATAGACAAGGTGATAAAGACGGATGTCGCTGTCATCGGTGACTGCAAACAGTCGTTGCCAGCCATCACACGTCTGCTGAACAAGAATGTACACCGTGAATGGCGCGACTCTTTCGATGTGTATCGCCAGCAGGAGCAGGAGAAAGTTATAGAGAAAGACATTCATCCTAAGGAAGGTCCACTGTTGATGGGTGAGGTGACCAATGTGGTGACCGAGGCTACTCACAACGAGGCTGTGCTCGTGAATGATGTCGGTCAGAATCAGATGATCAGCAGCCGTTATTTTAAGTTTACCAAGAAATTGTCTATCGTCACCAGTGGTGGCTTCGGAACCATGGGCTTCGGTTTGCCTGCAGCCATCGGTGCTACTTTCGGTGCTCCCGACAGAACAATCTGCTGCTTCTTCGGTGATGGCGGTTTCCAGATGAACATCCAGGAACTGGGTACTATCATGGAACAGCAGGCTCCTGTGAAGATGATTCTGCTGAACAACAACTACTTGGGCAATGTGCGTCAGTGGCAAGACCTGATGTTCGAGGGTCGCCGTTCGTTCACCCACATGTTGAATCCACATTATGCAGAGGTGGCTCATGCCTATGGTATTCCTTACGATGTGGTCATCGACCGCAAGGACTTGAAGGCAAAGGTAGAGAAGATGATTGCCACCAAGGGTCCTTATCTCTTGGAGTGCGCCATCAAGGAGGACGAGGACATCGTGCCTATGACTCTGCCAGGCAAGAGCGTGGACGAGATGCAGCTCGAGTTGAACTATTAAGAGTGGAACAGGAAGAGTGAGGAATCGACTCCTTGTGAAAGAGGGGTGAAGTATCAACTTCTTTGAACGATAAGATTATGGAGAATAACAACGAAAAAAAATTATATACACTGCTTGTTTATTCTGAGAACATTGCCGGTATTCTGAATCAGATTACAGCCGTGTTTACTCGTAGACAGGTGAATATCGAGAGTTTGAATGTATCTGCCAGCAGTATCAAGAACATTCACAAGTACACCATTACGGTGTGGAGTGACGAGGAGCAGATAGAGAAAATCAACAAGGCGATAGAGAAAAAGATTGATGTGGTGAAGAGTGACTATTACACCGATGACCAGATCTTTATCCACGAGGTGGCTCTCTTCAAGATTTCCACACCCGTCTTGCTGGAAAATCCTGAGGTGTCGCGTACCATCCGCAAGCACGATGCACGCATGATGGAGGTAAATCCTACTTACAGCACGGTGCTCCTTGCAGGACTGACAGAAGACATCGCTGACTTGTTCCATCAGCTCAACAGCTTTGACTGCCTCTTGCAGTATACTCGCTCTGGACGCATTGCTGTGACAAGAAGTTATGATGAGCCTGTATCCGATTATCTTAAAAAAGGCGAAGAGGAGTAACTTCATAGAGTGATGAAAATAGTATAAAATATGAATTATAAGAGTCGTATTTCTATGGTCTTCTGACTATGGAAATACGACTTTTATATAATAAAACAAGTACGAGATATGGAATTATTAAGCAAAGTAGGAAGATATGAGTTCCTTTCGGAACCTTTTCATTGTGACTATTCCAGTCACTTGTTTATGGGGCATTTGGGCAATCATCTGTTGAATGCTGCCGATTTTCATAGCAACGACAGGGGATATGGTATGAACTATCTCATGCCTCGCCATCGCACATGGGTATTGAGCCGTCTTGCCATTGAGATGACAGAGATGCCCAAGTCGTATGACAAGTTCGCAGTGGAGACATGGGTGGAGAATGCCATGAAGTATTTTACAGCGCGCGACTTTAAGATCTGCAGCGCATCACCGGCAGGTGAGGAGGAGAAAGTATATGGTTACGGCAAGAGTGTGTGGGCTATGATAGACACGCAGAGCCGCCAGCCTGTTGACATCTTCTCGATCAACGATGGCTTGATATCTCAGTATATCGAGACAGAAAAGGAATGCCCCATTGCTGCCAGCTCGAGGGTGAAGATGTCGGCAGATGCCCAACTCGTCAGAACCATTGACACCTATTATAATGATGTGGACGTCAATGGACATATCAATTCGGTGAAATATATCGAGCACATCCTCGATTTGTTTGATTTGGATTACTATAAGGCCCATTTCCTGCAAAGATTCGAAATAGCTTATGTGGCAGAGAGCCATCAAGGCGATAAATTGAACTTCTATATGGAGAAAGTAGGAGAGAATGAATATTGCATAAAAGTAACAAAAAGCATGCAAAATTCTGAAAAAGATATAGAAGTTGTAAGAAGTAAAGCGAAATTTATAAAAAAATGAAAGAAAAATTTGGTTGTTTCATAATGATTTATTACCTTTGCAACCGAATTAATAAAAGGAATAAACCCATAGCCGCTTTCTTGGATAGGGAGTGGACGGATCAAAAGACTTTCTTTGAATAAGTAGGGCTCGCATCCGTATGGATAAGTAAAACCCGCGGCTTCACAACAGTAGTCGCACAAAAAATTTTTATTATGGCAGAAATGAATTTCGGTGGCGTAATTGAAACAGTAGTCACCAGTCATGAATTTTCATTGGAGAAAGCACGTGAAGTATTGAAAAATGAAACTATCGCCGTTATCGGTTATGGTATTCAGGGTCCTGGTCAGGCATGCAACCTTCGTGACAATGGCTTCAACGTAATCGTTGGTCAGCGTGAGGGTAAGACTTATGAGAAGTGTCTGAAGGACGGATGGGTTCCTGGTAAGACTTTGTTCTCTATCGAGGAGGCTGTTCAGAAGGGTACTATCATCTGTATGTTGCTTTCTGATGCCGGCCAGATTGCTGTTTGGCCAAAGATTAAGCAGTATCTTACAGCAGGTAAGACTTTGTATTATTCACATGGTTTCGCTATCAACTGGAGCGATCGCACAGGCGTAGTTCCACCAAAGGATATTGATGTTATCATGGTTGCACCTAAGGGTTCTGGTACTTCTCTCCGCACTATGTTCTGCGAGGGTCGTGGTTTGAACTGCTCTTATGCTGTTTACCAGGATGCATCTGGCAAGGCTGAGGAGAAGACAATTGCCTTCGGTATCGGTATCGGTGCCGGTTACTTGTTCAAGACCACATTCCATCGTGAGGCTACTTCTGACCTTACTGGTGAGCGTGGCTCTTTGATGGGTGCCATCGAGGGATTGTTGGAGGCTCAGTATGATGTGCTCCGTGAGAATGGTCACTCACCATCAGAGGCTTTCAACGAGACTGTTGAGGAGCTGACACAGAGCCTTGGCCCTCTCTTCGGTGAGAAGGGTATGGACTGGATGTATGCTAACTGCTCTACTACTGCACAGCGTGGTGCGCTCGACTGGGCTCCTCGTTTCCGCGAGGCTATCAAGCCAGTTATGGAGTGGTTGTATTACTCTGTTAAGACAGGTAATGAGGCACAGATTTCTATCGACAAGAACTCTCAGCCTGACTACCGTGAGAAGTTGAACGCAGAACTCGAGGCTATGCGCAACAAAGAGATGTGGCAGGCTGGTGTTACTGTACGTAAACTTCGTCCTGAGAACAACTAATTTTTTTCTCGTACATAATGTTGGAAAGGGAATGGTCCGTGAGGGGTCGTTCCCTTTTGTTTGTGTGTCGGGCATGACACTAACCTAACTGGTTTAACTCCAGTCGCAGGTATT
>NZ_VZAD01000095.1 GCF_009495355.1 Segatella copri | reverse complement strand
TAGAGCACGACCTTGCCAAGGTCGGGGTCGCGGGTTCGAGTCCCGTTTTCCGCTCTTTTTTTTATTTTCTATTTTCAGAAAAATACACTTAACTTATGAATTTATATTTACGATATTTTGATCGAGAGGTATTCGTATCAAATGCAGACCAAGCAATAGATTTTTTAAAAAGTATTCCTGAGATTAGTGTTGATGCCGATTTGGAAGCCGATATTCGGGAATATGCAGCAAGTGATGTTTGTTATCCTAAGCGTTATAAGGTGCGTCCCCGCGTTTATTTTATTGTTATCAAGACTGCTGCTGCCAATATGCAGGATTTTAAGGATAAGAAAGCTGTTCGTCCTGCTTCCGTAGCGCGAGAGATGAATGACAATGTTTTCAACCGTCTTGTGGAGGAGCGTCCGGGATGGTATGAGGGTAGCTTGGACTTTAAGCGTGTGGTATTGATTCCTGCTACAGGCAAGTTTGAATATCGTGACACTCATTTCGTAGCCAATGTCAAGGCAATGTCGGGACAGGATTGCTACGACAGAATTATAGAGCATCTGCGTGAGCGTGTGGATTCTCGCAGTCAATTTCCATCTGTAAAGGGAAAGAACTATCATTTCCGTTATTTGGGAATGTGGAAATAAAACACTTTAGCTTATGAATAAGGTGATGTTGATAGGCTATGTAGGCAAGGAGCCTGACGTGCGTTATTATGATGCCGACCAGGCTGTGGCTCAGGTTACTTTGGCTACTACCGAGAAGGGTTATACGTTGGCCAATGGCACGCAGGTTCCCGATCGTACCGAGTGGCATAACCTTGTGTTCTATCGCACTCTTGCCAAGATAGTAGAGAAGTATGTCCACAAGGGCGACAAACTCTATGTAGAGGGCAAGATACGCTATCGCTTCTTTGCTGACAATCTGGGCAAACGTCGCTTTGTGACAGAAATTTATGTCGACAACATGGAGATGCTTACCCTCAAATCAGCTTCTGCTCATACGGATGCACCGGCCCCTAATGTCGAGACCAAGACAGAGGAGACACCCGCTTCGGATTCAGACAGTTTACCTTTTTAATTTTTAAAGATACTATACAACATTGGATATATCGACCATAACCGAGGCTTTTAGCGATGTCACAATCCAGTCGCCTACTGTAGGCGTTATGTTGGCTGGATTGTTGGCGGTAGCTTTGGTCTTTCTTTCTGCTTTTGCCAGTGGTTCTGAGATAGCTTTTTTCAGTTTGTCGCCTTCAGATGTGGCAGAACTGGAAGATGGCAAGAATCCGAGTGACAGAAAGATTCAGATGTTGCGAGAGGACTCTGAGCGTACTTTAGCAACGATTTTGATTACCAACAACTTTGTCAATGTCATGATTGTCATGTTGCTGAGTAATATTTTTGTCAGCATTGTCAAGTTCGGCCCCAAGGCTTATTGGCTTGAGTTCTTGATCATGACGGTGTTTCTCACTTTTCTTCTGTTGCTCTTTGGTGAAATCATGCCAAAGGTTTACTGCCGTCAGAATCCTCTTCGTTTCTGTCGCCGCTGTGTGGATGCCATTCTCTTTGCCCGTAAAATTTTCTGGCCTATAGAAACCATTCTTTTGAAGAGTGGAATGCTTGCCGAGAAGGTGATGAAGAAAGAGAATCATGTACTGAGTGTGGATGAGCTTGAACAGGCTCTGGAACTCACCGACAAGGACGATATCAAGAACGAGCAGAGCATGCTTCAGGGTATTATCCGTTTTGGCGACGAGACTGCCAAGGAGGTGATGACAAGTCGTCAGAACATTGTCGATCTGGATATTCAGAGCACCTATGCTGAGGTGCTGAAGTGTATCGTAGAGAACAATTACAGTCGTATACCTGTTTATCAGGACAATACGGACAATATCCGCGGCATTCTGTATATCAAGGACTTGCTGCCCCATTTGGATAAGCCTGCCAGTTTCCGTTGGCAGAGTTTGATACGTCCTCCTTATTTTGTTCCTGAGACCAAGAAAATCGACGATTTGCTTCGCGAGTTCCAGGAGAACAAGGTTCATATAGCCATTGTGGTCGACGAGTTTGGAGGCACCAGCGGTATTGTGACTCTTGAGGATATTATGGAAGAGATCGTAGGCGAAATCAATGACGAGTATGATGAGGAAGAGAAGTTCTACTCCAAGTTGAACTACAATACTTTTGTGTTCGAGGGAAAGACTCTGCTTGCCGATTTCTGTCGTATACTGAATATCGATGACGACGAGTTTGCCGAGGTGGAGGGTGATGCCGATACGCTTGCGGGACTATTGTTGGAGATAAAGGGCGACTTTCCCAGTATGCACGAGAAACTGGACTATAAGAACTATTCCTTTGAAGTGATGGGTATAGAGGAGCGCCGTATCAGTAAGATCAAGGTGACTGTGCATCCTGTCAGTTCTGGGCATGGTGATGACAAATAAAAATGGTGATGACAAATAAAGAGGAGTGTGAACAAAGATGGCAGTAGTAAACATACGTGAAGTATATCCTGGTGTGAGTTTAGGGTTATGGCAGATGGATGAGTCGCCCGAACAGTTGTTCGACCTTTATCCTCATCTCTTGCCTTATCGTTCCTCTTTGGATGATAAATACAAGAATGATGGCAGGAAACTTGAGTTTCTTGCCATTCGTGCATTAATGTATGAGATGCTACGGGTCAATGGAGCTTCCAAGGGGTTGCTGTCTCATGCTGGCGACTTTACCCACAACGGGCAGGGCAAGCCTTTGTTCAGGGGCTATCATGTCAGCATCTCTCACACAAAAGGCTATGCTGCCCTTATTTTGTCGAAAAAATCAGAGGTGGCCGTGGACATTGAGTATATGAGTGATAGGGTAGAGCGCATCGCTTCCAAGTTTCTCAGAAAAGACGAACGGGCTGACTCCTTGGATGCCAAGTTGGTGCATTGGTGTGCCAAGGAAACGGTGTTCAAGTTGTTCTCGGAAGAGAATCTTCTCTTCGAGGATATGCGCGTGAAGCCTTTTGACACGATGGCCGACTGGGCTTGCGATGTTGAGAACCTGAAGAGCGGTAAGACAGCACGGGTTGATTTTGAACTCGCTATGGATTTTGTGTTGACTTATTCGATGTGGACGAAATGACAGGAACTGGCAGTAAAAACATATAAGTAATGGTAAAACATCATATATATAAGAGAGGTGTGCTGATGTGCGCTTCTCTTTTTTTCGGCTTGGTGGCTACAGCCCAAGTCTTTCAGGCAGAGTCTGTGTCTTCAGCCTGGCATGTCGTGAGGGAGAATGCTCAGAAAACATTTCCCAAGATGGTGGCTGCTGGCAACTATAGTGGTATCACGCATCTGCATGACGACATCTATGCTGTGGTGAGCGATAAATCCGACAGCTCCTTGTTCTTCAAATTTCGCATACAGTTGAATCCTGTGTCGGGAGAGTTGGAGCACGTCGAGAACCTGGGCTACAGTGAGACGGTTCGTGAGAAAGGGTTAGACCACGAGGCGATAGCCCGAGTGTCTGATTCTACTCTTGTTACAGTCAGCGAGGGCTTGTTCCGTTTTGCTGAATATCCTGTATACGGAATGAATAATGACCGTTGTGCTTTTCGTGTGGGCGAGTCGGTGGATGTCAGGAAGCAGAAGCCGGCAGACTTTGTTTGGTCATCGACTCATTCTCCTTCCGATTTTCATCCCAATTATGGCTATGAGTCACTTGCCTATGATTCTGTGCGTCATCTTCTGTGGAGCATTTCTGAAAGTACCTTGCGTAATGACGGCGAGCCTGCATCATGGCAGAATGGAGAAGCCAACAGGTTGCGCCTGTTTGCTTTCGACTGGAGCGAGCGTTCCGACACTTCTTCCATGTTTGGTTCCGTCAGGCATCCTATAGCAGTTTCATACGCTTACCGGATGGATGCGCCTGCGATTCGCAAGCGGCCTCAGACCTATGCCATGGGAGTGAGCGAGTTGTGTGTGCTTCCTGATGGACAGCTTCTCGTGTTGGAGCGTGAGGTGTATGTGCCCAAGTCCAAGATAGGTGCTTCCTGCCAATGCAAGCTTTATCTCGTCAATCCTGCCGAGGAACAGGTCTTCCCTTTGTCGGCTTCGTTTGCCAGTGATGATGTTCCTTATGTCAGGAAGACTTTGCTTACTCAGTGGTCAACCCGTCTTACCCTTCTCGGACGTTCCTTTGCCAATTATGAAGGGATGTGTCTTGGTCCGCAACTGGCTGATGGCTCTCAGGTGCTTATTCTTCTGTCCGATTCTCAAGACCAGTATGCTGGTGTCTTGAAAGACTGGTTTAAGACAATCGTATTGGCCAAATAGGACTTTTTGGCTCAAACCAAAGATGAATCCGTAAACAAACAAAAAAGAGAGGTGTGCCGATAACGGTTACACCTCTCTTCGCTTTAACTCTCTAATTTGTTTAAACGTTTCGCATATTTCTATTTTAGTTTTGATATATCTACTTATCTGCTTTTCCTGCTTGTTTATTTATATTTGTTTTATCTGCGTCCACCGAAAGAGCCGCCGCCATGATTGGATGAGCCTCCACGGTTACCGCCGAAAGATCCGCCTCTGCTTGAGTTGCCGAAAGAACGGTTAGAACTGCCGGAACTGTTGCCGAAAGAGCGGCTTGGACTGCTTGAACTACTTCCGAAAGAGCGGTTGAAATTTCTTGCACCGCTTCCGAAAGAACGGTTAGGAGTGCTCGAAGGTGTTCCGAAAGAACGGTTGTTGTCTCTTGAACTGTTGCCGAAAGAGCGGTTAGGTGTGCTCGATGGATTACCGAAAGTACGGTTGTTGTTTCTTGAAGCATTACCGAATGAGCGGTTGTTTCCCATCTGGCGATCGCGTGTCACGGTGGTGCGTGTGCTGCTTTGGCGTGTCATGTTGCCGAAACTCTGTCCTCGTCCGTAGTCTCCACGGTTGAATCCGTCTCTCATTCCCATTCTTGGTCCGCCATCAGGATGTGGTCTGCCATAAGTACGTCCGCTGTACCAGCTTCTTCCTCCGTTCCTGTGCCAGCTGTGTCCGCCTCTGTATACGGTGTAGAAATGAGGGCGTCCGAAGAAGAAGTAGTCTCGGCGAGGGTATCTTGCGTAGATGCCGAAATGCCAGTAGCCTCCGTTCCAGTAGAGTGGGCGATAGAAGTAAGTGGCATTCAGGAAGGCTCTGTATTGCCAGTCGAGGAGAATGTAGCTCAAGTCGGCGTTGCGCTGTCTCCAGTATGCTCCATACAGGTCGTCGTAAGTGTTTATCCCCATGAGGTAATCCAGGTTCACTTCGTATGCAGCCTCATATTGGTCGTCGGTAAGATTCAACTCGTATGCCATCTTATCGGTCAGAAAGAGAGCCTGCTGGCGAGCCTGCTCGTAACTCATGGCCGATGCGGTAGAAACTGTCATTGTGAACAGTGTCACCATAGCTAATATAAACTTCTTCATAATCGTATCGTTTTAAAGAGTTGTTGTTTCTTGTTCTTTTTGTTTTACGTTGCAAAGATAGGTCAAAATGCTGGTCGAAGAAAAGGTTTTTCCCTAAATGGGCAGGGGAAAATCCCTAAACCACCGTCTTATGGCATAAAAATGGGTCAGAAATCAATGAAAACTTGCCTTTTGCTTGGCTGAAAGTAAACTTTTTCCTAATTTTGCAAAACATATTAATCTTTACCCGATTTTAGATATCTCAAGAGGATGAATAAAATACACCTTATTATATTAGCGGCAGCTGCGATGCTGCCTCTTTCGGTTCGTGCACAGTATGCTTGGCAGGATGGTGCCGAGGCGGGAAAGCTCGACCTTGGCAAAGACGTTCGTTATCAAGTCGAGATGCAGGGGTCTTTCTCGCATGGCAAGACGCCGTTGTGGCTCAATGCCAACAAGTATGGCCTCTCTTCGCTTTCGTCGACCAATGGTTATCTGCGAGGCAGTCTTGTTCGCCCCTTGTCGCTCGACTCTGCACGCCGATGGGGAATAGGTTATGGTGCCGATGTGGCTGTTCCGCTTCATTACACCAGTCATGTTGTGGTGCAGCAAGCCTTTGTTGAGGCTCGCTGGCTGCATGGTGTACTGAGTGTGGGAGCCAAGGAATATCCTATGGAACTGAAGAACCAGACCTTGAGCAGCGGCAGTCAGACATTGGGTATCAATGCCCGTCCTGTGCCACAGGTCCGGTTGGCATTGCCCGAATATTGGACTATTCCTGCCTTCGGACGCTGGTTACAGCTGAAGGGACATGTGGCCTTTGGTATGATGACCGACGACAACTGGCAGAAAGACTTCACCCATTGTCGCACCAAGTATGCTGAGCATGTACTCTATCATAGTAAGGCTGGTTTCCTGCGTATCGGCAACGAGGATCGTTTCTGTCCCTGGAGCCTTGAACTGGGGTTAGAGATGGCTGCCGAGTTTGGTGGCAATGTCTATCGGCGTGGAGCCAATGGCGAGATGGTGCAGATACCTACGGGCAAGGGCTTTAAGGATTTCCTTCATGCCTTCATACCCAGTGGCGCTGATGCCACTGATGGAGCCTATGCCAATGTGGAGGGAAACCATTTGGGCAGCTGGCTGATGCGTTTCAACTACAAGGCCGATACCTGGCATATCGGTGTTTATGCCGATCATTTCTTCGAGGACCACAGTCAGATGTTTTTCCTCGACTACGACGGTTATGGCGAGGGTGAGGAATGGCAGGACCGCAAGAAGAACAGATACTACCGTTATAAGTTGAAGGACATCATGCTGGGTGCCGAACTGAATCTTCCTCACGGCACATGGCTTCGCAATGTGGTGTTCGAGTATCTCTATACCAAGTATCAGAGCGGACCTTTCAATCACGACCATACGATGAACATTCCCGACCACCTGGCAGGAATGGACGACTATTATAATCACGGCAACTATCCAGGCTGGCAGCATTGGGGACAGGTGATGGGCAATCCGCTCTACCGTTCGCCCATCTATAATGAGAATGGCGACCTCTATGTGCACGACAACCGCTTCGTAGCCTTCCATCTTGGTTTCGACGGACTGCCAACTTCCCGTCTGGGTTATCGCGTGCTGGCCACCTACCAGAAAGGCTGGGGAACCTATCAGGATCCCTTCACCAAGCCCCATCACAATGTGAGCTTCCTTGCCGAGGCCAACTATCGTTTTGCTCATGGCTGGCATGCCAAGGGCGGTTATGCCATGGACTTCGGCAGCGATCAGATGTTGGGTCATAATGCAGGTTTCCAGCTCACCGTGGGCAAGTCGGGCATACTGGATTTTGGTAAAAAGAAGAAGTAACGAATGGATAGAAATAACAGCATGACAAAGAACAATCAAAAACAAAATATGAAGTCGAATACGCAACGACAGCATTCTATTGCTGCTCTTGGACTGGCAGCAGTGGCAGGACTGCTGATGGCGTTGGGCTCACTTTCCTCATGTACTCTCGAGTCGAGTGGCAATGGCGATCTTGATGGCTATTGGCACCTTGAGAGCATTGATACCTTGGCAACTGGCAAGACGGGCGATTATTCCAACCGTCGTTTCTTCTGGGGCATAGAGCACCGGCTCATCAGTGTGTCTGATATCGACCGCGAAGGAAGACTGGGCTATTATTTCCGCTTCGAGCAGACTGGCGACAGCCTTTTCTTGGGCAAGGCCTATAAGAACAACTGGCACCAGGACAATGGCGAGGATGGTGGCGATATTCCCGTCGACGATGTAGAGCCTTTGCGCTATTATGGTGTCAACGAGTTGGAGGAGCATTTTGCCAAAGAGGCTCTTAGTGGAAGCAGAATGATACTTCGCTCCAAGACCCTCCGTCTGAAGTTCAAGAAGTTCTAATCATTGAATTTTTGCTGGTTTACAAAGTAAAAGTTCTTTTTAGCCTTTGAAAGTTCCGTTCATAGCCTTTGAAAGTTCTGTTCAGAGCCTTTGAATGTCCGTTCAGAGCCTTTGAATGTCCGTTCAAAGCCTTTGAATGTGCGTTCAAAGCCTTTGAACAGAGATTTAATGCCTTTTGAATAGAAATTTACAACAAGAGGAAAAACAATTTATAACTTACAGAAAACAATTCGACCTGTATGGTTGAAATTACCCAATACGCCCTGAAAGGGCAGAAGCTCATAGCCCAGGGCAGCGCCCTGGGTTGTTATGGACGCAAGGTTGTCGCCCTGTAAGGGCAAAAGCTTTAAAACTCCCAGGTAATACATAAAGCTTTTGCCCTTACAGGGCGCATTGCCGATTGCTATTATACCCAGGGCGTTGCCCTGGGCTAAGAGCTTCTGCCCTTTCAGGTAGGGTGTTCAAAATCCGTTTAAAATCCGACGCATTTTTTACCTATGGTATTGATGCGTTTCACTGCCAAA
>NZ_VZAD01000049.1 GCF_009495355.1 Segatella copri | reverse complement strand
TGGGCATCTATTCCGGTTTGACTCGTCTTACTGGCGAACGTATGGACGGAATGCCAGAGCATCTGCATAAGAACAACTTCGTGTGGGAAAGTGGAGTGAGATTGGGGATAAACCTCTCTAAAAAGAAGAACAAGGTAGCAGAAACTCCATCAGTTCCACAACAGGAGGTTCTACAACAGGAGGTTCTACAACAGGAACCAACTTCTTCGGAGGAGGTCAATCTGAAAGAAACTGTGGATAAGGCAGAAACAAAAGTTGCTGAACAGGACATAAAAGAATCTGCAAAGGTGACTTTCCCTGTCATATATTTCACCTTCAATAGTATCGACATCCAACAAAATGAAGAGACTAAATTGAATGCTATTCTCAAAACATTGAAAGAGAATCCGAACATGAAGGTGACGGTAACAGGTTGGTGTGACACAAAAGGCAGCGTGGCTGTCAACAAACGTATATCTCGCCAGCGTGCAGAAGCCGTAAAGACTTGGCTTGCGAAGAATGGCATAGAGGCAAATCGCATTACTGCAATAGGAAATGGTAGCGATGACACCCAAGATGCGGATAAGGCTCGCCGAGTAGAGACTAAGGACAATCATCAGTAACCCATAAAACAAGATAGAAAATGAAAGCAAAAAGAAGATTTAATATTTGGTTATGGGTGCTGTTATGCGTCCCATGCCTGTTGGCAAGTTGTGACCATAATGTTCATGATGGTGAGGATGAGGGTGGTTTGTCAGTATCGCTCACTTGGGCGGATGAAGCCGACCAAGGTACGGAAGTGAAGGATGTGAAACTCTGGATATTCAATGCCGATGACGGTTCATTAGTAGAGGAAAAACATTATGGCAGTGCGCAGGAGGTGGCAAGCCAACGCTTCGCTCTTCCTGAAGGGCATTATCAGATATTGGCTATTACCAATCTCATAGAGCCATTCTTCACCACTGACCAGACCAGGGCTTTGACTAACTGGAACAATATTCAGATAGGTTTGACCAATCCTAAGGATGTGAACCATAATGCTTATTTCGGAGTGACCGACGTGAGGATTGACAACAAGGAAGGCAACTATGTGGTGCAAAACCCAATGAAGAGCGTGCTTGCCGAACTGACCATCATCATAGAGAATGTACCTAAAGGTACAGAAATGAGTGGTAAGGCATTAAATGCAGCCTGGTGTCTGTTCCCTACACAGAAGAATAGTGATGGAGAATATGGATTGCCGAGCATAAAGCCAACGGAAGTGGAAATGCCTACTATCTTGGCTACTGAGTCAACCCTGAAATCAGAAGTCATCCGGCTGATGCCGACCATACAGGGAAGTTCCGCCTCTCATATTTATCTCCGTCTCTTGTTGCCTAACGGGACCTTGCAAGAGTATGACATCACCACTCCGGCGATGAAGGTTGGAGGAAAGTATGAGTTGCGACTCAACTACAACCAAATGCAGCCAAAGATGAATCTGGAAGCTACCATCAACGGTTGGACGAACCTCAACAATGAAGTAGAAATAAAATAATAATAACTTTTAAAATATTTATAATATGAAAAAGATGACTAAGTTTTTCGCCCTTGCACTCTTGGCAGGTGCAATGGTTTCATGCAGTACAGAAGACACCGCACCTTCTACCCAGAACGATAAGGTAGCCGTGCAGTTTACTGGTGGTATCAGCGTAAACACCCGTGCTGCGGGTGTAGCCTGGGCTGATGGTGACAAGATAGGTATCTTCATGACTGGAGCAAATCAGCCTCTCTCGGCAGATGCAATCAAAGAGGGTGTTGACAATGTTTGCTATCAGTCAAATGGAAGTATAGCCTTTTCACCTGTTTCTGGTGGTAAGACTATTTTCTTCCCGATAGATGGAGATGTGGACTTCTATTCTTACTATCCACAGACCACTGTCAATGACTACAAGGTAGCACTCAATGTGGCCAACCAAGGGAGTCAGGAAGCTATCGACTTCATGTATGCCAAGACAGAAGGCTGCAACAAAGCTACGCCACAGGTTGACTTGAAGTTCTTCCATAAGTTAAGCAATCTTATTTTGGATGTTCAACCAGGTAACGGTCTCACGCAAGAAGACCTTAAGAAAATGACTGTGACAGTGAAAGGTCAGAATACCAAAGCCACTTTCAATCTTGTGGATGGAACTATCTCTGGTGAAGAAACTCCTGCGGACATCACGATGAAAACTACCGAAGCTGGCAAGCTGTATGAGGCAATCCTGCTCCCTACAGAAGAAGCAAGCCGAGTGATAGAGTTTGACCTCAAGAATGGTTACGACGCTCCTTTCGTATGGACAATGCCTGTAAAACTTGAGGGTGGAAAAAGATACCACTATACAGTAGTAAAATTGAGTCGTTCTGCCGTTGATATTTCTGGAACCATTAAGCCTTGGACAGAGGCAGGAGACAATAATGAACATATAGCACAATAACAACTCTTAAATAACAAGATATATGAAGAAATTTAGATTCTTATACATTGCTGCCGCAGCATTGCTGTTTGCAGCTTGCGCTAACGAAGAAGACGGTATCGGCAACAATGGTCCTGTTGCAGCCACAGTACAGGCGGACATTTCCAACAATATCAAAACCCGTGGAACTGCAGACAACAACAGTTGGACAGCAGGCGATGCTATTGGTGTGTACGTTACTTCTACAGGAAACACCACAGGAACAAATGTAAAGTATGAATACTCCGAAACTGGTGATTTCGTTTCGGCAAATCCTATTTATTTTAGAGATAGCGAGGAACAGACATTCAGTGCGTATTATCCATACATTGATGACCCCAATAATGACAAATTCGATGAGGATGGTTGGTTAAAGAATGATTGGACTATTGATTACAGCAATCCAAGTAATACCTTATTAGCAAACGATTTTCTCTTTGCCTCGGGAGCAACAGCCAGCAAAGCATCGCCAATGGTTAATTTCATTGACTTGAATAATGTGGGTGAATCCTTGCCAGAGAAAGACCATCGCTTTAAGCACAAGATGAGTATGATAGAATTTACGGTCAGTGCAGGAGAAGGTATTGAGAGCAGGAAGAGTAATCTTCAAAGTATAACATTGGACAAGATAAAGACACAGGGTAAGATAAATGTAAAAACAGGTGCGACAGAAGTCACAGGGACTTCTTCCCCAATAACCTTACCAGTAACAGGTCTTTTGACCGATCGCAGGGTCTGCAAGTTCATACTCTTCCCACAACGGTTCGAAAACAAAGAATTGCCCATTAGTTGTAATGTGAAGTATAACGAAAATACTATTAATAATTATACAACAAAGATAAACCTACCAAATGGATTCGAAGGTGGTAAAAAATATACTTATACTATCACTGTTAGAAATAATAGTATAGTAATAGGAAATGCAAACATAACGGGTTGGGGTATTGGCACAGACAATGAATCTCTCGATGCAGAAATAGAATAATAAGGTACTGAAAATAGGAAATACAGGGTTAGTGAGCTTGGCCGCTCACTAACTCACTAACAATAAAAAACTGAAGATTATGAAGACGATAAAACAAAGAATTTCCTATGTGGTAATGGGCCTTATGGCTATGGGCTTTACAGCATGTACGCAAAATGAAGATATGGCTCCAACGCTGAAAGGGCAGGAAATCAATGCCACTTTCTCTGTTGGAGGTATGCAGACTCGTGTCAATACATTGGGAGACGGTGAAAATTGGGAGGATAAAGATAAACTGAAAGTAAGTATATTTACGGATTCTGATCCTGGTAATGCGGCTTTTCTTTCTTTTAATGGCGAAACCTGGTCTCGTACAGGAAGTTTTCGTTGGTTAAATGGATACGAACAACATACTATTTTGGCTGTATATCCATCTGACACGGATTTTGGGAAAAATAATCTACAGTATGATTTACAAACAGACCAAAGCAGCGAAGATAAATTGAAAAACGCTGATCTCATAACTGGATATTGGTACGATGTTCCTCGGTACGATTTAAGAATTCCTATGCAGCATCGCATGTCGCTGGTTACAATAGTATATCATGTTGGAACTGCAGATTATCCTAATATGGATATTAGTGAACCACAAGTGTATTCTAAACACACCAGCGTTTATTTTAACAGAGACGACCGAGCCCGAGGGCAATTTGTCATGATTACACCTACTGCTAATCCTGCTTGGGTAAAAGCCTATAAGCATGACGATGGTATGTTTTCTGCAATCGTTATCCCTGGTTCATACATTAAAGATGAAGTCTTCTTGAGATTCAAGATAGGCGACAATATTTTTAATGCTAAAATGAAGATGCCTACCGACTTTGAAGAGGGTAAACGCTACACCTACAAACTCGATGTCGGAAAAGATATAGTGAAACTGACCAGAATCAGTGTAGATGATTTGAAAGGTTGGACAAATGAAGATGATCTCAAATAATTGGAGGAAAGAATATGAAAAAGATATTTCAATACATCATGCTGGCTGTCGTTACAATAGTAATGGCGTCATGCACAAGTGATATAGAAGAAACAACCGCAACAACAGCCAAAAACAACGTACAGTTGGTTGTAGGTGAATTTCCGGCATTCGGAGATTCACAGACTCGTGCTATAGGTACACCTGATCCGGGCAAGACTTCATGGGCTGAAGGAGATGAGTTGCTTTTGGTGATAGACAACACTTTTTATGGAAGTCATAGTGCAACCTTTACATATAATGGCAAGAGTTGGGAATTGACAAGTGGTGAATTGGTTTATCGGGAAGGAGACCCTGCATACATACCTCATGTATATTATGCCCCTAATTATAAATGGGCTAACACCTCATTAATGTTGAAAAAAGGTAAGGCGGCAGGAACGGATGAATATATCGAGGGAAAAGCTATAATCACTGGTAATGGTGAGACTATAACCGTTTCTTTTGCCGAGACAACACGTAAATATTCACGTTTGCGTATTGCAACTCTACCCAATGAGCAAATAACAGTTGATACCGAAGATTTCACTCCTGCGGGCAGCAGCGATATGGAACAGAAAGGAAATTATACACTTACTTCGGATGAAAAGGGCAATGCCTATTTATATGGTACTTTTATTAATAATTCCGAAGTTACAGTGAAATATAGAGAAGCAGCTTTGACAACTCATACATTCTCGCAAGCAACAGAGAGTGCTAAGAGTTATGCTCTGGATGCTACTGTTGTTTCGCTGGCTGACGAAGGTATCACTTACGATCAAATTGTGGAAGACGTCAAGAAGGAATTGGATGCGGGCAAGACTTACATCAATCTCATGCTTGCTCCCGATGTGGATGAAGAAACATTGGATGCAATACATATCGGACTTCTAGAAGGAGATGCAAGGCAATGGAGTATAAACCTTACTTTGATAGGATGTAAGAAGATTCCTTCAAGAGGATTTATGTACTGGAAAATGCTGAAATCCATAGCCCTCCCAAATGTTACAGAAATCGGGGAAAATGCTTTTTCAGATTGTTCAGGGCTTCAAAAAGTAGTTTTAGGCAATCTTACAAAAGTATATGGTAATGTCGGAAAGAAAGGTATCTTTGATGGTTGTGAAACCCGGTCCATCGATTTGGTTTTGTCAAAAGACCAGAAAGCTATGAATGATGGCGAAGCCGAAGGTAGGTATTGTTGGACTGCTGATATTATTACAGATTATGATCTTAGTAATGAACATGTCAGCAAAAAATTCCTTGGGTATGAATTTAAGTCCATAACGTGTAGATATAAATTTGAATAATAAAGTAGATTGTTTAACTCCTAAGCTGGGCAGGAGTATAAGTCGCCCAGCAAACATATCCCCCCGCACCTCACGGGAAACGACAAGGGTCTATATGCCACGATGAAAAGGTGGCGTATAGACCCTTCATCGTGTCTTGATACCTGTTGGGTGGATGATATGGGTGTGGGCAGTGGTTTTGAAATCCTAACTTTTCCCGAAACTTTTCTCCCGTTTTCTTTGCACTTTCAAAATAAAAGCTTATCTTTGCAATCAACATGAAGTAGAACTTTAAAATGAATAAGTATGGCTTTAAAAATTAAAACTCGTGAAGAAGCAATTGCAGTATTACGAGATATGGTTAGACGTAAAAAAGATATGGAAGCAAAGGCTCAAATAGACTTTGCCAAAGCACGTGAGGAGGCTACAGACTGCTATGCATGCCTTTAACTTAACTCGCCTCAATTTTCATTCTCCTTATAAGGTCTGGATAGATAATGGATCATATAAGTTCTTGACAGATTATGGTGTTCAGTATCGAATAGAATTTGTTGAAAACAATAATATTTGGGAGGATGAAAAAGCGTATGAATTCGGTATTCTCAATGAAAACAAGAAGAATTCTCCTAACGATTCTAAAGTTAAAGCAACTATACAATGTATTATAGAGGAATTCTTTCTTACGAATCCCGATATTCTACTATATCAATGTGAAACGGGTGATAGCAGACAGGCTATGCGAGCTCGCCTTTTTACCAGATGGTTTAACGAATTCGATAAACGAGATCGTTTTTGTGTCAAGGTTTCTATTCTTAGAGATGAAGAAGTTGATAATTACATAGCCATTATAGTTCAAAAGAGTAATCCTAAGTTGAATGACATTCTTCGAGATTTTGATGAGTTTATCGGTTTCTTTGATACAAAGCCCGAATAATAGTAGTAAATCTGCAATTAACTTGGTTGACAAGGGTCTATATGCCACGATGAACAGGTGGCGTATAGACCCTTGATTATATGGTGATATTCGTAATCTACATTTTCGCTATTATATTTTTATGAATTGCTCAGATTCTTAATGATTTCCAAAGACAGCTGGGTAGCTTTGGCAACCTGTTCGGCAGAAAGTCCCATTGCCAGCATATTCTTTGCTATATCCTGAGCTTTCTGATTCATACCGATTTCAATACCCTCCGCAAGACCTTCACGCTTGGCTGTGTCTACGGAATTCTTGATGTCGCGATATGCCATCTTGCTGGTCTCGTACTCCCTCAATTCCTGCGGAGTAAACTTGGCAATCTCGGCTTCCTCGAAGAGGCGGTCGAAGACTTTATCACACAGCTCTTTAGGGCGCTGGGTAAGCTTATAGAGGTTCTTCAGTGCATAGAGCCACTTCTCGTAGAGCGTATCCAGTTCTTCCAAGGGTTTGTTGAACTTGGAAATCTCTACATAAATATATTCGAGTTTGTCGTAAAATACTTTGTGGGTAGCTGTGTCGCACAACTGCACATGATGGCGGATTTTCTCCTTGTCGAAGGCGTCCTCGTTCATGCTGAAGTTGAGCAGGGCTACGGTATAGACATGATTGAGTTTGAAATCCCATTCATTCCCCTTTGGTGCCTGTTCACGGATAGGGAAGGTTGAGTAGAAAAGGGCGCGATCCTTGAAATACGTCTGGTAGGCATTCTGCATTTCTACGATGAACTTCTCGCCGTTTTCGCCCTCACAATATACATCAAAGATGGCTCTGCGGTCGGTATAGACATCTCCCACGTGCTCTGGGTTCAGATATGATACGTCCTTCACAACCTGTTTGCCATTAAACAAGCTGTTGAGGAAGCAAATGAGCAAATCCTTGTTCATTGCTGTTCCAAAAATTCGCTTGAAACCGAAATCGGTCAGCAAGCTGATGTATCTTTCTTCTACCTGCTTCATAATCATCTGTTTTAAATATCCATGCCGCAAAGGGCGACTATAGTTAAAAGAATGATAAAACCTTTTCTAATTTAATAAATGCTTAACCATTTGATTCACATTTAAATTCTTTTGGATGCAAATATACTTCAAAATCTTGATAACGCCAAATATTTGAATGAAATTAACATCATTATCGGGAAACGACAAGGGTCTATATGCCACGATGAAAAGGTGGCGTATAGACCCTTGATTATATGGTGATATTCGTAATCTACATCTCCGCTTTCAGCAGCTTTATCTCCTCTGCCGAAGAATGTCGCCACGCACCCTGAATGTATAAGTTAAATATTGCAAACATTTATTTCTTTTTTACAGAAAGTTCTCGATATTGAGAACTTTTATTTATTTTTGCAGCATAAATAAACGATTATGAAGATATTAAAGTTCAAATTGCTGAAAGATTTTGCAAGGAAACATCCTGGTGCAGCAGACCCGCTCATGCGCTGGGCAGAGTTTGTTGAAAAGACTGAATGGAAAAGCCATGCAGAATTAAAACAAGCATTTCCTTCGGCAGATTATGTCGGGAATGACAGATATGTCTTCAATATATCAGGCAATAAATTTAGGCTTGTAACTATCGTAGTGTTCTTTCAAGGATTTCTACATATTAGATTTGTTGGAACTCATGCCGAATATGATAAGATTAAGGACATTAAAAATATATAACTATGACTATTAAAGACGAAAAAACATATAATGAAATTGAAGAGCGAATGGAGGCTCTGCTTGCAAAGGGCACCCAATTTGGCGGTATGGACTTTCTCAGCGAAGTAGAAAAGGAAGAATTAAAGGTCCTCAGCGAAGCTGCTTACGATTGGGAATGCGAAGTTGATCCTCATCCATGGCGAGTTAAGCCTTCACTTATTGCTGCCATCAAAGTTGCTTTTCGCCAAAAAGGCTACAAGCAAAAGGAGGCTGCAAAAGCTATAGGCGTATCAACAACCGCATTAAGTGATATTCTCCATGGACGTCGTGCAATTAATTTTGATGTTGCAAGAAACATATACCACAACCTTGGTGTCCCTGCCAATGTTATATTGGGATAAACAAACGACAAGGGTCTATATGCCACGATGAAAAGGTGGCGTATAGACCCTTGATTATATGGTGATATTCATAATCTACATCTCCGCTTTCAGCAGCTTTATCTCCTCTGCCGAAGGAAAGAGAAGAAGCAGCACGCAGGCTAAACGTAGGCAGCACGACCTGAAGGGGCAGAAGCTCATAGAAGTTGCACGCCCTGAAAGGGCAGAAGCTCTTAGCCCAGGGCATCGCCCTGGGTGTTTATGGACGCAAACCTGTCGCCCTGTAAGGGCAAAAGCTTTCAATACCAAGCAATTAACAAAGCTTTTGCCCTTACAGGGCGCCTTGCTGATTGCCATTATACCCAGGGCGATGCCCTGGGCTAAGAGCTTCTGCCCTTTCAGGGCGTGCAACTTCTATGAGCTTCTGCCC
>NZ_VZAD01000068.1 GCF_009495355.1 Segatella copri | reverse complement strand
ATACAACTTTGGTATCTATGTGTTAAAAGGTAAAAAGTTTAATGCGTTTGCCCTGGTTCTAAACTTTAGAACTTATGTTCTAAAGTATCGAACTTGAGTTCTAAAGTATCGAACTTAAGTTCTAAAGTTTAGAACATAGATTTATAACTAACAGAAAACAATTTGTATAGTATTACTGAATTGAGCCCACTTGACTATTAAAGTAATTGCTTGTGGCTAATAGAGGTGCTGAGTCGTTACTGCCTTTATCAACAACCAGCAGCCTTCTGATATTGCTTCATGAGCCATTCCTTCTGCTCGGCAATGGTCATGTGGCTGTTGTCAAGAGTGATGGCATCGTCGGCTTTCTTGAGTGGAGAAACCTCACGATGTGTGTCGATATAATCTCTTTCCTCTACATTTTTCAGAATGTCGTCGAATTCGGCAGGCATACCTTTCTGCTTCAGTTCGTCGTATCTGCGCTGCGCTCTTACCTTGGAGTCGGCAGTTACGAAGATCTTCAACTCGGCATCAGGGAATACTGTAGTTCCAATGTCGCGGCCATCCATCACGATGCCTTTCTCCTGTCCCATCAGTTTCTGCTGAGCAACGAGAGCCTGGCGAACAAATGGGACGGCGGCGATAGGACTTACATGGTTGGAAACTTCCAAAGAGCGTATTTCTTTCTCTACGAGTTCGCCGTTGAGATAACAGTCGGGACGACCAGTCTCGTTGTTGAACTTGAAACTGATGTGGATATTGCTCATTTCTTTCTCCAACATATCTACCTTCACCTGGTTGTCTGCATCGAACAGCTCGTGGCGCAACGCATAGAGAGTGACCGAACGGTACATGGCCCCTGTGTCAACATAAATGTAACCTATTTCCTTGGCCAGGTCCTTGGCCATAGTGCTTTTGCCACATGACGAAAAACCATCAATGGCTATTGTAATTTTCTTCATAAATCTGTGTATGTTGTTTTTGTAATATTTACTTGATAGAGAATAGTTGTCGGAACGTGTCAGAGGCTGTAAGCCAAATTGACAAGCAGGCTGTTGCTGCTGACGTGATATTTGCCATAAGCCAAGTTGAGATGGAAACGCTCCAGGTTGAGGCCAGCGCCTAAAGAGAGTCCAGCTCCATGACTGCTTGAGGAGTCGTTGGAGCTTTGTATCTTCATCTCGCTGGCCCGTCTGAAATTGTAGCCTGCGCCAATCCAGATGTTGGAAAGCAGAATCTCGACGCCTCCCACAAGGTGTTCTTTGAAGTTGACATCCCAGTTGTTCAGGTTGACAAGTGTCAGGGAGAGGCGGAAAGGCATGTTGGGGAACTGCTTGCTCACACCCATCTGCAGGTCGATAGGCATTTTGTCGTATTCCTCATCGTAGGCTTTCAACTGTCCGCCCAAGTTCTTGGCGACGGCAGAAATCGACCATTCATGATCAGGGTCGTAATAGTTAATTCCCAGGTCAACGCCCATTCCTATTGAGTTGTAGTCGCCGATATAAGAGGTGATGAACTTGGCAGTGATTCCGCCGACAAAGTTCTTGCCCAACATATAGGAGAAATAGCCTGCTACAGCAATGTCTTTGGCAGAGAACTCGCCCATTTGTACATTGTTCTCGTCCACCTGTTTCATCTTTCCATAGTCAACATATTGTGCCGATACAGCCCATGAAGCCTTGTCCTTCACTATGCGGTTGAAGGCTGCCGAAGCAGCGTTGACTCCCGACATATAGTTCATATATCCCAAGTTGATGGTCTTGTCGCTTACCGATGAGAGCAGAGCTGGATTGTGGAAAATGAGGGCTTCATCATCCTCGATGAGGGTGATGTTGTCGCCACCTAAAGCTGCAGCGTGCGCACTTGCCGGCAGGCGAAGAAAGTTGTATCCCGTTTGGCTTTCCTGTGCAACAGCCATAGTTGCCGACAGTGCCAAAAGGACAGAAAGAAGAAGTTTTCTCATTCCTATTATTTTATTCTTGGATGCAAAGAAAATGCAAACGAGCGCAATGAAAGTTTACTTTCAGATTGCCGAGTGCTGTTTTTTCTTCTGCAAAGATAATGCAAACGAGCGCAATGAAAACTTGTTTTCAAATTGCCGAGTGCAGCTTTTTCTTATTTAAAGATAATGCAAACGAGCGCAATGAAAATTTACTTTCAGATTGCCGAGTGCCGCTTATCTTCTGCAAAGATAATGCAAATCGAAGACAATACAAAAGAATAACTCCATTTTTTCTTTTTTATTGTAGTGATGCCGTCTGTTTATGTAAAGTATGTCCAATTCATGGACAATACAAAAAAAAGGATGAATAAATTTGGCTATTACCTTTAAAAAGGCTACTTTTGCATGCGATAAGAAGCCATGCTCTATATGGAAGCGATTCTGCAAAAAGTTCACACCGCATCATGGCGTCGTTTTTTGAAAGAAACGAATAAAGTTTAGTAGAATAAAGGAATAAGGAATTGGAAATCAAGAAATCTCATAGTGCACAGTTGGAGGACAAGCGGGTAACATTTTTCTTGCTTGGGCTGTTGCTTACCCTTTCCTTTATCTTCGTAGGCTTGCAGTATACGAGTCAGCCCGACGATTATGACTTGTCGAACGATATAGAAGACCTGTCGCAGGATTTGGAGCTCTCGCTGCCTCCAGACTCCAAGGACATGGTTTCGGCAGAGGCTGCCTCGAAGCCTGCATCCAAAGCCATTACACAAGAGGTGAAGGCAGAACAGAAAGCAGAACCAGCAGCGCAGAAAATCAGCACTACAACCAGCAAACTTGTGATAGGAGACGGAGAAGGAGCCGTGGATGGCGCCAATGTGAAGGAAGCTGCTCCCGAAACGCCAGTCGACAACACAAA
This sequence comes from Segatella copri, assembly GCF_009495355.1. GTDB lineage: Bacteria > Bacteroidota > Bacteroidia > Bacteroidales > Bacteroidaceae > Prevotella. The sequence continues at coordinate 6,996 of NZ_VZAD01000068.1, read as the reverse complement.
CACATCGGCACAGCCCGAGGCTCCTATCAATTTTACCGTGGTTCAGCAGATTCCCGTCTTTCCCGGAGGCTGGTCGGCATACATGCAGTGGCTTACCAAGAATCTGAAATATCCGCGTCAGGCTCAGCAGCGCAAGATACAAGGCATGGTGGTGGTTTCGTTTATTGTCAATAAAGACGGAACGGTGTCTGACGTGAAGGTGAGCACTTCGGTAGACCCCTTGCTCGACAGGGAGGCTCTGCGCGTAATGAAGATGATGCCTAAGTGGAAACCAGGCATGGATCACAACAAGGTATGCCGCACGATGGTGGCAGTGCCTGTCGTTTTCCAGCTCTGACCCTGCATTCTTTTGTTATGCTCAAATATCCCTTTATCATACTTTGATAGAAATAATCAATCAACCATTATAAAAATATACAAACAATGATGAAGACAGCCGAAGAACTACTTGTTCAGGTGAACGCCTTTTTAGATGCGCTTCCCTACAATCGTACTCCTAAGTCGCTTTACGAACCTATCCGTTATGTCTTGTCGATGGGTGGCAAGCGCATTCGCCCCGTATTGATGCTTCTGGGCTACAATCTTTACAAGGAAGATACTGATAAAATCCTGATGAATGCCATCGCTTTGGAAACCTATCATAACTACACACTCCTGCACGACGACCTGATGGATCAGGCTGATTTGCGCCGTGGTCATGAGACGGTGCACAAGAAATGGGATGCCAATACTGCCATCCTGTCTGGCGACAGTATGCTGGTGCTGGCGTATGAGCGAATGGCACAATGCGACAGCCGTCATCTGGCAGATGTTCTTCGCCTCTTTACCACTACGGCGCTCGAGATTGGCGAGGGACAGCAGTACGACATGGAGTTTGAGACCCGTGAAGATGTGCGCGAAGAGGAATACATCGAGATGATTCGACTGAAGACAAGCGTCCTGTTGGCTTGTGCGCTCAAGATAGGAGCCATCCTGGCTGATGCCCCTGCCGATGATGCTGATAATCTGTATAAGTTTGGCGAACAGATAGGTCTGGCTTTTCAGTTACAGGATGATTATCTCGACGTTTATGGCGACTCCAAGGTCTTCGGCAAGAAGATAGGCGGCGACATCACCTCCAACAAGAAAACATTCATGCTCATCAATGCGTTCAGTCATGCCAACGAGGCACAGCGACAGGAGTTGGAGAAGTGGGTCAATGCCAAGTCTTTCGACCGCGAGGAGAAAATCGCTGCCGTAACACGTCTGTATAATGAGATCGGTATCGACAAGATGGCGCAAGCCAAGATAGCCTACTACTTTGAGCAGAGCAAGAAATACTTAGATGCAGTTCAGGTTCCGGCAGAGCGTAAGGAAGAATTGCAGAAGTATGCCCAGCGCATGATGAAGCGCAAATATTAATCGAACAGCGAGAAGACCGCAAATAAAAAATGATAAAGATTATCGACACACATACGCATCTCGATGCCGAGGAGTTCGACGAAGACAGAGCTGAGGCTTTTGCCCGTGCCCGCGAAGCAGGAGTGGGCAAGGTGTTCCTGCCAGCTATAGACGTGAAGACTACGAAGGCTGTGCTTAGCCTCAGTCATCAATATCCCGGTTACGCCTATCCCATGATAGGATTCCATCCAGAGGAGGTGAAGGCCGACTGGAAAGAACAGCTTGCCGAGCTGCGTCAAATCCTCGATGAGCATCGCGTGCAAATCAACACAACAGTTTCCGACTTCATTGCTATAGGCGAGGTGGGGCTTGACTATTACTGGAGCCGTGAGTTTGAGCACGAACAGTTGCAGGCTTTCGAGGAACAGGTGAAGTGGTCGGTGGAAACCCGTCTTCCCCTTATGATACATTGTCGCAAGGCGCAGAACGAGATGGTTCATCTCTTGCGCTCTTACGAGAAAGAGTTGCCGGGAGGCATCTTTCATTGTTTCACGGGCAATCAGCGCGAGGCTGAGGAATTGCTGTCTTTCGACCGTTTCGTGTTGGGAGTAGGCGGTGTCTCCACTTTCAAGAGCAGTCATCTGCGCGAAGACCTTCCTGCTGTGGTTCCGCTTCATCGCCTTGTACTTGAGACCGACAGTCCCTATATGGCACCAGTTCCACATAGAGGAAAGCGTAACGAGAGTGCCTATGTTGTCGATGTGATGCGCACCCTGGCAGCAGCCTATCAGGTGAGCGAGGACGAATTGGCGGCAGCCACCAATGCCAATGTAAGCCGTATCTTTGGCAGCGAGGTGGTGAAAGGACTGTAGGCAGTGCTGCAAGTTGGTGTGGCAAAAGTAGAGTCAGTTAAAGAAATATAAAATAGGAAGCCTTTTTTGCTTATTTGCCCGAAAAGCGATACTTTTGCACACCGAAGCCCGTCAAGGTGCTCGCAGACAAAAGGAAAGGTGCTCGAGTGGCTGAAGAGGCACGCCTGGAAAGCGTGTATTCCCCTAAAGGGAATCGGGGGTTCGAATCCCCCTCTTTCCGCATATACATATATAATATAAAGTATATATGAAGAAAAATCCTTTTATTGCACGTTTGGCAATATTGACATTCACCCTTGTTGCTTCTTCTATGCCATTGATGGCGCAGGAAGAATCAATGGGAATTCATCAAGCTCTTAAGACCAAGTTTGTAGAAGGCAATGCCGGCTTTATGTCGTTGGTGGCCATTGCCCTGGTGGTTGGTTTGGCGTTCTGCATAGAGCGCATACTCTATCTCAGTCTTTCAGAAATCAATGCCAAGCAGCTCATGCTCGACATCGACAGCCGCATGGCAGAAGGAAAGGTGGAGGAAGCCAAGGACTTGTGCCGCAACACACGCGGACCGGTAGCCTCTATCTGTTATCAGGGACTGATGCATGTAGATGACAGTCTGGAGAATGTGGAGCGTTCGGTTGCCAGTTACGGCACGGTACAGGCTGCCAACCTCTCGAAAGGCTGTTCGTGGATAACGCTGTTTATCGCCATGGCTCCTTCGCTCGGATTCTTGGGAACGGTCATCGGTATGGTGATGGCTTTCGACCAGATACAGCAGGCAGGCGACATCAGTCCTACCATTGTGGCATCGGGAATGAAGGTGGCGCTTATCACTACCATCTTCGGTATCATCGTAGCCCTTATTCTTCAGGTGTTCTACAATTACATCCTGTCAAAGATAGAGCATATCATCAGTCAGATGGAAGAATCGTCCATCACCTTGATGGACATAATAGCCAAGTATAAGCATGAAAATCAAGCATCTTAAGAGCTGGGGAACCGAAAGGCTCTCGCAGCGACTGTTGTACATTCTGGTAGGAGTGTCGGCGGTGGTTTTCGCCTTGTTCTATCTGGTGGGCTACGACCTGCCATTCGACGAGAACCCCGACTTCAATGCCCCTCTTTTCACCGATGTGCTCATCGTGCTTATGGTGTTAGTCCTTCTGTTGGCATTATGCATGATAGGCTTCTCGGCATGGCGAAGCCATCGTTCGGGCAGTCGTCAGGACGCTGTGGTCAATGGTGTGCCTGCCCGCAAGATAGCCCGCATCACCTGGTTTTCAACTTTTGGTTTGCTCGTCATAGGCTTCGCCGTAGGTTCTTCCACTCCTATGTTGGTCAACGGCAATGACTACAACGACTGGTTCTGGCTGAAACTGAGTGATATGTTTGTCCTCGCCTCAGTCTTATTACTGATAGCAGCCATAGGTGTAGTGCTCTTTGGCGTAACCCGTTATGTGCGTAAAGAACGAAAGAAATGAAGCGTCTGCGTAAACCACATGGAGTACCGGGACTGAATACCACATCTACAGCCGACATTTCTTTTATGCTGTTGATATTCTTCCTTGTCACCACATCGATGGATGTGGACAAGGGTTTGCTGCGCCAGTTGCCAGCCCCAGAGCCACAGCACCAACAGCAGGTTTCGGTTGTCGACAAGACCACACTCCTTGAACTTCACGTCACATCCGACCATCTGTTGCTCCTGAACGACAAGCCTTTCCCTGTAGACCGACTGCAGGGTGAGGTGGTGAAATTAGTGCATCGTTTGGGCAGCCGTCATCTTATCTCAATTGAGAGTGACCGCGAGGCAAGCTATGATCTTTATTTCCAGGTACAGAATCAGTTGATGATGGCCTATTCGCAGTTGCGTGACGAATATGCCCGCAAGCAATATGGCAAGACTTTTGCCCTGTTGTCGAAAGCCCAGAAGGATAGGGTTCGCAACTTGTGTCCGCAGCGCATTACCGAGTCGTATGCTCATGCCCGCACCTTCCAGGACAAGAGTGTGAGTGCTGATGCCGAAGAGAAGAAAGGGGGCGAATCATGAGCATGTTCGGACGTCGTGAGCACGAGATGCCGGGACTCAACACTTCCTCGTTGCCCGACTTGATATTCACGGTATTGTTTTTCTTTATGATCGTCACCCACATGCGCCAGGTAACGCTCAAGGTTGACTATCGCGCCCCACAAGGCAAGCAGCTCACCCGACTGACCAAGAAGTCGGCTGTGTCTTACATCTATATAGGCAAACCAGTACAGTCCTTGCCGGGAGTCTCGAATGTAGAGACCGATTCAAGTGGAGTCTGCGTTCAGCTCAATGATAAGCTCGCCACACCTGCCGAGGTGATGGACTATGTGTTGGCAGAGAAGCGTCGTATGTCGGCTGAAGACCAGCGGCAGATGACAGTTTCCATCCGCGCCGACCGTCAGGTTCCCATGGGTGTAGTGATGGATGTCAAGCAGGCTTTACGACAGGCAAAAGTGCTTCGTGTTAACTATTCTGCCGTAGAAAAGAGTAAATAATATTAATTTATAATTATTTATGCGCAAAAAGTTGCGTTTCTTAAATTAATGTACTATCTTTGCACCCAAATAAAACTTAATTTATGGCAAAGCAGTTATTAGATTACCTGGACAGGCAGATATTGAAACTGATATCACAAGACGCACGCATCCCATTCCTTGAAGTGGCACGAGCATGCAATGTGAGCGGTGCTGCCATCCATCAGAGAGTGGCCAAGTTGACAAATCTTGGCATCATCAAGGGCTCTCAGTTCATCATCGATCCCGAGAAGATTGGTTATGAGACATGTGCTTATGTAGGTCTGTATCTTAAGAATCCAGAGCAGTTCGACCATGTTGTAGACGAGCTGAGGAAGATTCCTGAGGTAGTGGAATGTCATTATACGACAGGCGGCATGGATATGTTTATCAAGATTTATGCCAGCAACAACCACCACTTGTTGGAGATCATCCACGACAAGTTGCAACCATTGGGCTTGTCACGCAGTGAGACCATCATCTCATTCAATGCAGCTATCAACAGACAGTTGCCATTGCTTGAGATTCCTGAGAATGCTGATGACGAGGACAACGGTGAGGAATAAAAATAATAAGCAAGAGAACATGATAGGCTTATACCGAAAGGGGTAAGCCTATTTTTTGTGCCTTTGTCCCTCAACCGAGTTGTTTTCTTCGTTAAAGCATAGCCACACCTTTTCACGGAAGGCTTTATCAGAAGTTAGCGGAAGGCTTTATCAGAGTCTGCCCACTGCGTTGGGCAACTTTGCCCATAAGGATGAGCAAAGTTGCCCAACGTTATGGGTAGACTTGCCCATCGCAGTGGGCAAGTTACATAGTTGTACGTGATGACTTTTCCTTCTGCTCGAGATATATTAATCACACCAACTCAGAACTTTATTACATCATTATTTTTTGTTTGCTTTGATTTAAATAGTATTGGAACATATTCCAATGCATGTTGCTTCTTTGGAACATAATCTGTCCACACTGTTTCATGTCGTATTTGACGTATAGAATAATCTTTATTATATAAGACTTCTAATACTAATGCTTTATCAACAACCATTCTGCTCAAAGAAGAAACATACAAAGAGTCATTTATTTTTTTAATAATAATGTGAATGGGCAAGTAATCATTTTTTTCTATAATAGAGTCCATATTATGCTTATTTGACAGGAATAGAAATTTCCCATATTCCCCTGTAAGATAAAATTCGTCATCATGGCGATATAAATTCCATTTTACATTCTTTTTTCCTTTTTTTTCTTTGCTATTTTCCTTGATAATTATAGAATCGCTCTTATATGTAACATCATAAGATTTAATATATAGTGATGGCATAAGGGTTATCGTTTTGCCATCACGTTTATTGCAGGACAAAAAGCATATACCTAACAACACAAAAAAGGTCGTCTTAACAAATAATCTTTTCATGCACTTATTTTTTTAGATGATAATATTTCTCAGCCATTGGGTCCACACTTGTCCAACAGCCAAGTATTTGGTCATACATTCTTGAGCCATAGTCGTAGAGGCGCAGACCATGCACGAGGTCCAACTCCTTGCCATTAAACTTGTAGCGCTGTAGGTCTGTGTTCTCATCGCAATGGTTGTACTCACCGAAAGTGTTGCCAAAGGGATAATAGTGATTTATCTGCAACCTATTAATCCCTGATGTTTCTTCCCTCACCACACGGTTGCTTCCCAAGTGGTCTTTCTCCACGCTGCACCATGTCAGCGTACTGTCCTGGTTCAGAAGGATATAGCGACCATTGTTCTGCACGGTGGTAGGACGAACCTAAGTTTCCTGATTACATAAGAAGTGTCGCATAGGCGTTGGTAGGTTTTATTAATATTTTAGCGCAAATATAGCAGAAATATAGGGACGTAGTTATTGAGACATGAGTTTTTTAAGAAAGATTAAATTATATGGCTGTTGTTGTTGGCTCCTACTTAGCACCCATATGAAGAACTGATAGTTACAAATGCTATACATGTGTTATCATCCTTACAACCCAAAGAAACGGTCGCTTAATACTGGAGAAATCTTACTCCTTTACAGGGGGCCACCAGCTGAGCGCCATGAATGCGGGGGTACGAACAGAAGAAGTGCGACAAGAAGTATTCCAGTCTTTTGAAGGGTGGCAGGTAAGGCATCACCATCGGCAGAATTTTGGAATAATTCATTTTTCGTGGATATAGAATGAAACCATTCCATCAGAG
>NZ_VZAD01000035.1 GCF_009495355.1 Segatella copri | reverse complement strand
TCAATGCTAAAATTAAGGCGTTTAGAGCTGCTTTAAGGGGAGTAACGGATATAAACTTCTTTCTTTTCAGACTTACAAAACTATATGCTTAATCCCCTAGATATATCGGGTGAGCCATGATCAGTTCTATTTTCCTATCAGTTTCTTATTGACCTTGAACCGGTCGAAGCCCAATCCATAGACACCGATAACAGCACTCTGGCTGACAAACGCAGAAGGGTCAATCTCATCTATCAGGCGGAATATCGTCTGCGACTCACGCTGACGGGCCAGCACAAAAAGCATGTGCACATCCTTGCCACTATAGCATCCATGACCGTCCATCACCGTACAGCCTCTGTCGGCAGCTGTATTGATGGCGGCACTCAGTTCCAGATACTTGTCCGAGATGATGAAGAACTGCACCGATCTGCGAAGAGTGTTCACCACATGGTCTACACAAACAGAGCAGACAAAAAGGCACACATAGCCATAGATCACCATCTCCCAGTCTTTCAGCACCCAGTAGGAACTCGTGACAATACACAGGTCGCAAATCATGATGGCATGACCCAACGAGATGTTGTAATACTTGTTCACCATGGCTGCCACCGTATCAGAGCCACCCGTAGAACCATTGCTCGACAATCCCAATCCGGCACTGCATCCCATGAAGAAAGCTCCCACCACTGTTGCCATGAATGGCTGGTCGTGCAAGAGCGTGATCTCGTTTCCGCCATGACTCTCTATCAAGCGGGTGACTACGGCAAAGACTGCCACGGCATACACCGTCTTCAGGCAGAAGCGCCATCCCAATGCCCTATAGGCCAATACCAAAAGAAAAATATTGAGACCGAAATAAGAAAACGATACAGGAATACCGAAGCCCCAATACAGGATAGAGGCAATACCGCCTACACCGCCCATAGTGATGTGGTTGGGAAGCAGGAACACGTTAAGACCGATACTTCCGATAACCATGGCTAAGGCTATCACTATGTAATCACGTATCTCATGAATTTTTGTTTTCCTCGTCATGATGCAGTTTTGATTATTTTTTGATTTTGATGTGTATATTATTTGGTATATTTCTTGCCAAGTCCCTTGGCGAGTCCGCCCTCACTGGTCTCCTTGTAGAGCGAAGGAAGATCATGACCCGTCTGGCGCATCACCTCCACCACTTTATCAAACGACACACTGTGATGACCGTCGGAGAAAGAAGCATACAAGTCGGCATCCAAGGCACGGGCTGCAGCAAAGGCATTACGCTCGATACAAGGTATCTGAACCAGTCCGCATACCGGGTCGCAGGTCATACCCAAGTGATGTTCCAGACCCATCTCGGCAGCATACTCCACCTGGGCAGGACTTCCACCAAATAACTGGCAGGCTGCAGCCGAAGCCATCGCACAGGCCACGCCTACCTCACCCTGACAACCCACATCGGCACCACTTATCGAAGCATTGTGCTTGACGATGTTGCCCACAAGACCGGCAGTAGCCAAGGCTCTCAAAATGCGCTGTTCGCTCATATCGTGAGCTTCCTGCATGTGATAGAGCACCGCTGGCAACACGCCACAGGCACCACAAGTAGGAGCCGTAACGATGGTTCCTCCAGATGCATTCTCCTCGCTCACTGCCAGGGCATAGGCATAAACCAAACCTCTCGACTGCAGCGAGGCGCGATAGCCCTTGGCTTTGGTGTAATAAGTGGCAGCCTTACGAGGCAGATTCAGCGGACCAGGCAACACACCCTCATGGTCGAGACCGCGACGAATGGCTTCTTTCATGGTCTGCCATATCGTCTTGAGATAGTCCCAGATTTCCTTGTCCTCACATTTCTCCACATATTCCCAGAAAGAGCGGCCGTTATCGTAGCACCAGCTCTGTATATCGCTCATCTTGTTGAGGTCGTACACTTCGGAAGCTCCCAGTTCATCATGACCGTCAATGCCATCCGAAAGGGCTCCACCGCCAATGCTGTAAACCGTCCACTCGTCTATAATATCACCATTCACGTCCCTGCCAACAAACTTCATTCCGTTGGGGTGAAAGGGCAAGAACACCTGTGGCTTCCAGATAATGCTGACAGTGTGATGTGGATGAAGCACCTCCTCTATGGCGACATCCGTCATGTGTCCCTTGCCTGTGGCTGCCAGACTGCCATACAGAGTCACCTCATAAGAAGATGCGTTGCTACAGCGTTCCAAAAAGAGTTGGGCAGCACGCTGGGGTCCCATCGTATGACTGCTCGACGGCCCCTTGCCTATTCTATAAAGCTCGCGTAATGATTTCATATTCTATACTAAGTTTCTGCTTGTTTAAAACAACTATTTTCCGATCTCGTTCTATTAAGTTGCAAAATTACAAATTTTAATAGAAATATCGGCAAGTTTAATCAGAAAAATCAGCAAAGGCAAATAGAAATAACTTCTGCTCTCTTCTAATTTTCAAATCAATCCACGACAAGCAAACTGTTTAAGAACGTCAAAGAGAAAACCCCAATAATTCAGCCTTTTCCTTCAAAGCAATAGCCTTTTCTGCCGTCTTTATTGTTTTGAAAAGTCTATTGTTTTCTATTTTTTTGATATAATTTGAAATCTGTCTCCTCTCGATTAAAGAAAATTTATTCTCTTTCTTTGCCCAAATCAATATAGCTTCCCACAATTCTATCGGGATTGCATTAGCTTGAAGAATAATTCCTTTTTCTTCTTCATTGTAATCCTCGGAACAGTCGTCTTCTGTGATTAGTAACGAAGCAGGAACTGTATGTCCTTCCAATATTGCTTTCAAGTCTTCCCAACACTTTGAATTTTTTGTGAACGAGCGAGAGTTGTCTTGATCCAGAAAATTGTTGACCTTCACTACTTCTCTTTCTATAACTTCCTCAAGTTGAGGTTGTACTTTCTCGTTCTTCCAGATATAGGTGAGATTGAGTCGTTGATTGGTAAGATGCGAAATCGCAGCCATTGTATAGGCTGTTGTTCTTGACTTAAACCCTTTCTCTTGACCGCATCTTTTTTCAAAGCATGCCTCAATATCCTTATACAGAATGCTTAAGGCTACAACTTCATGCCAATATGTAGCGTCTATGTTAGTTTGGTGTCTCTTCAACGCAGACATAAAAGAAGCAAAACATTTCTCTCTGCTATTGCAAGCAATATGAGGTCTCAAATCCCAGATGGTCATAACTTTAGCAATATCTATCTTTGTCAACATCTGCTTTTTGGGATATTCATTTTTGAAGTTCTTTTCCTCAAAATCACTTAAGCTTGCCCTTGTATCTGTATATTGTCCTCGCATTCGCTCGAAGAACCATTTGGTATTAGATATGGGAGCAATTTCTTCTTTGCTTAGTTTCTCTAATTTTACAAGATACTCATCACCAGAGTCAAAGTCTGAAAGCTTGATGCTGGTCTGGCTATTTGCACATTTCGAAATAGAGCTTACAATTTCAGAATATTTCTCCTTATTCTTTACCACACTCACTTTCATTTGTACAAACACCTTGCTTAAGTCGCAATCTGTAGCACAGGCTATAGATGCCGTCGTCTGTCCACCATTAACGATTTGCCAATCTTTCAGTTTTGTTATATATTGAATGCGTCCAGTTCGTTTCAACTCAACTTCACTTGCTGTGGTTGAGATTCCATTATTGTATGAGAAAAACATTTCAGGTGTCTTCTTGATCGTCGACATAATACGCTGGTTTACCTTACTTTTATTGCGTAAGAAAGCTCTAACATTCTTTTCAAGAAGTAAGGTTCGATATTGGTTGTATATCTTAGCCAAAACATCTCCTGAGATGATAGCAAGATAAGTATCTACATAAGGATTCTCGTCCTCCACTTTCAAGCATTGTATCTTTGGTGCAATCTGTTCGCTGATCTTGGAGTTTTTATTTGGAACGAAATACTTTATGTCATGTTCAAAGTCTATTTCTATTTTGTCATTGCCTTGCTTTATCTGGTCTTGTCGATAAATGCGGGCAATATCCCAAACATGGTATTCATAGATAATACCATCTTCGTCCTCATTGTCGTTCTGCGTCTCGTTTAAAGAAACGGCGCCATCGGTCAAAAGATAGAAACGAACTATGTTTACTTTACTTTTCGCCTCTCGAATGATGTTAATGGCATCTTGTACTTCGCTGTCAAGTTCGCTTTCTTCACCTTTGAATGGTGATTTCTTCTTGACACATTGGTTGTAAAACTCACGGAGATATTTGAAACCAGTTTTTGCCTGACTATCAACTCGAGAAGCTAATAGTTTAGGACGTATAAAAAGAAAAAGGTCTAATGATTCAGCCTCTTCATTATAATCATAAGCTGTAAGTTTTGCTGTTGGTCCAGAAAACACACAAATTTCAGGAGCACTGACCTCGTCACAATCTTCCATACAGTCCAAGTAGTATCGTACGAGTTCTGTATTGATGTCTGTCTCATTGTTTTCGGCTGATTCTTGTACTGTGTCAAGTACATATTGTGCAAATTCTTTTATGTTCATGATGCTTGCTTTTAAATGTTGTTGCTTTCTTTCGAACTTATGTTTAACTATGGAATACTTTTTTTATCATGCTTAAGTTCATTGCCTTGTCTTCGTGGGCCTCAGCAAAGTGCCCGAAGAACTTGATAACATGGCAAAGTTGAAGAACATAGCCAAAGAACAGCTCCTTTTCGTTTTCGTTGATGACCAAGTCCTTGTCATTGATGGTATATTCATTTATTTCACCAGTATGAGAGTCAGCACTGGCAAAGTTAAGGATATTCTTAGTAATGTTGCCCATGTAGTTCGGGAAAATGGTATCTCCATCTATACCCTTTTTACTGTCTCTCTCTTCCCCATATCGTAGCATACTGTGACTTGTAGGTTTACCAGACATAAAGCGATTGGCATCCAAAAGGTTTAGCTGACCAGCATACTCAAAGCATTCGTTTGGCAACAAGCCGAGTTTGTTTGCTGCTCGAAAGATATATTCCAAAACCTTACGCAACGGATTGCCTTGGTACTCAAAATGAGGGTTTCTCTCTGGGAAATAAAGGTTGCATAGCATTTTCATCATAATTTTGCGAGCCTCGTTGCTGATAAGTTTTCCTTCACCCAAGTATTGGAATGTATCTTGATATCGGTACAGCACGATATTTGAAATTTGGTTGCTTGCTACCTTTTGAATGTTCTCGAAGAGTTTTTCTCTGCTATTTTCGTTTTGGGATGGACTTGTCTTGGAATACATCATGTTGCCCCATTCTTTATCGTATTTGGCATGGTTATATTGCGCTATGTCCATTGCTGTACTGAAACCATCCATTGTTCCTGCAGAAAGAATATACCATGGAAGATAAATCTGTCTTTTGGCAAAAATTTCGTTCAATTCAGGCAGAACTTTATGTATAAAGCTATGCTCCTCTGGGTCGTTTGCATTCATCTTGCATTCTGCATCCAAAATGATAGCGGAGTAATCCTCAAAGTTCTCTTTCAATAGTTTCTCGGCATCTTCCCAGTTGTTTACAGGGCAGAGGTCTATGTTGTAGTCCTCTGCTTTAATTTGGTAAGCCTCTATGATAGCTGGGTCATCATCTATCCATAGAACTTTATATATTACTTCGTTTGGCATGTTTGTGTATTTTTAGCGTTCCATAATATTGTTGACATCCTTGAAAGTCAATTTGTAGCTAACAGGAAACTCTGTTTCTGGTGCGGAAATGAATTCAGCTTCACCATGGAACTCTCGCATGAGGCTTCTCACCTCATATCCTCCTATGCCATAGTGAGCTTGACCGCTTTTGGATGATCTCCCGTATGTGAAGACATCTTCTGAACTGATTTTCTCGTGGATAGGGTAGCCATTATTTGAGATTACAATATATGGTAATCCATTGTCCATTTGCACTTCAATTTTTACGATGTTACTTTCAGAAGCTTTGTTTTCAAAACCATGGCTGCAAGCATTGTTAATGATATTGTCAAACACCATTGCTAGAGCTTGTTTAGAAAACGTTACATTTGACATTTTATTGTCTGCTAATGTAGATACATATTCGTAAGAGAAAAGTGGACTTTGATGCTTTTTAACGTATGTCTTGACAAAGGAGTCTAAAGACATCTTTTCTGCCTGTAAACCATCTGCACGCCAAAAGCTATCCACTTGTATCTGTAATTTCTCTAAAGCCATTTGCAGGTTTTTATAAATATCGGCAATTTGGGTCTTGCGAATTTTCCCGATTTCTTTAGAATCATCCACGATGCCGTTTCCTTCTTTGCGTACTTTTAGAAGTAAATCCCACCAGTTGCCCAGATTAAATAACGTTTGTCCAATGGCATGCTTCTTCATGTGGACATCACGTTTGAACTCCTCGGCAGACTGCAAGAGTAGTCTGTCTGCCTCATTAAGGTTTTTGCGAGTCTCTTCCAAGGATTTTTGTATATCTTTCTTGCATCTGCGCTCCTGCTCTTCCACAGAAGGAACAGCAATTTTGATTTCAAGGAAATATTCAGAGTCAAGAATATCGTGATCACTGTCAGACAACATCAAGGCTTGCGTAGTACAATATTCTTTTACAAGTTCCCTTAACAGGTAGTCTTCCGTTACTATTCCTTTCTTGACATGGAAAGGAGTTATACCATCTTTGAATGCTATTGGCTGCTTGACATCGTTTAACTTTCCAATTTTAAGATGGTTTCCATCAATTCCTGCGACAAGACAAGGTTCTTTCGTTGTGAAATAAGATGGGCTGTCACTCCATAGTTTTGGCTCCTTCCCTATTTCTTTTGTGGCAATATTGCTTGGATTAATTATGCTGTCCATGTATTTATCAGAGAGCAAACTTGTGTCCAGCAAAGGGAGTTGACCTTCCTCAATTCCGTTGGAATCCGCGACATCAATGAGTTCTTTCAGAGCTATGTATTTCTCTCCCTCCTGCAAGTCTGGCAATTCCTTGTCAATGAGATACTGGTGAGGCACGTTCTTGTTGATAGCAAAGAACTTAGTATAGTGCATACTGTCCCCTGCTTTATTGTTAATGACCTCCAGGAGTAAATCAACATTAAGGCTTGCTGTCTTGTAGTGGTCCGAATTGGTAATGCTAAATGAGTCCTTATGACCGTCAGGTTCAAATAGAGCTTTTGTTCCTTCCTTCGTTAATCCTCCTTTTTGGTAAAACTCAGGGGAGGTGGCATCAACAAGTCGGATTTCCCCGATGTTTCCCTTGTTCTTCTCTATGTGTAATAAGAAAGTGTCAATATAAGTCTCTCCCCAATCCATACTTGGTAAGGATATGATGGTTGCGTTGAATTTCAGATAGTCTTTTTCTTCTTGAAACATCAACTTAAAATAATCCCAAAAGTTTTTGTCATGCAAATAATCTGACGGCAATATGAAATCAAGGCATTTGCCTGAATTTGTAAACATGATTGCTGTCATTATTTTTTTTACCAACTCCCAGGCTGATACTTTATCAGCATTTCTCCACATTCCGTCGCAATAGGATAGCGCTTCATTGAAGGGGCGTTTTTGAGTGAGTGTAGGATTGAACGCAAATACATAGTCAGACAAACAGTCCGGCAGGTTGCTACCATCATTATAATGCTCATTATACGAAACTCCTTGGCTGTCCAAAAGTATCTGGAAATAGCCGTTTATATCACTTGCTGGTGATACAATCTTGCCATTTTCCGATGGCCATCCGTCACATTCTATGTGAAATACTGCGCTTGGATTGTAAAGGGCATAGTCTGCCACATCACCATAAGGGATGCACACATTGTCACCCTTACCAGGCTTACCGCTGAGTCTCATACATACGTCAACAAGACTTTTAGGTGTCTTGTAAATACTGTATGGAGGATCGTTTACAAGAATTTCTTCAACAAGTTCACTATCGTCATCAAAATCAATATGCCCCATGACATCTGCAAACTCATAGCAGTATCTGATGATTGCACTAGCTTCGTTACTGATAAGTTCTATCTCTTCTTGTGTGAAATGCTCGCTCAAGTCAAAGATGCAATCCTTGAAAGGCTGTATGAGTTCTGCTTTGGCATTAGGCATCTGCGCATATAAGGTCACGATGACATGCTTCATTACATCTGTTCTTGAGATAGAATTAGAGCGACTCCAATTCTCGTTGATGAAGTTATCTACAATATTCTTTGTCTTAACTGAGATAGTGTTGTTCTGTGACATAACAAACGAAAATTAAAAAATTAGACATTTAACTGTTTTTGCCATCATTTCTGAATGACGATGCAAAGGTACTACCTATCTGTGCAGTCATTTCTCACAGCTAAATATTTCTTGAGATTGTCTTCAATTTTTTGCTTTATTTCCTCTCTAAACCAAGCGGGCGAAATCACTTCTATATCTGGAATAAAGGAGAATATCAATTGGCGTAACTCGTTATTTGGCTTTACCTTGATGGAAATGACATGATTATCCATATTGACAACTTCTTGAGAAGAATGAAGTGGTTTTGACAGAACGTATGGAAATCTGTTTACTTCGAAACGCAACACAAAAGTTTCTTTAGGTGTTTTCTCATCAAGAAGAGTAACACCAATGATATCATCAAAGTAAGCCATGAAGTTAATGTTCTCATTCTTTTGGAATGTAATGTCTGCTTTCTTTAAAGACTGAATTCTATCAAGAGCATAGATAGAAAGAGATTGATACTTTTCGTTATATCCAAGCACAAACCACCTATTATTATATTGCTTAACATAGTAAGGGTGGATAATGGCATCCTGTTCCTTTCCCTTAAAACTACAATAATGAATATTAACAGGTTGGTGATGTATAGTCATATCTATGATATCTGACAGATATTCCAATCCCTTTAACTGCTCATTGTTCTCAAAAGCAATTAAATTCTCTGTGTTTGGCTTGATGTTAAAACGATATTCAAGATTAGAAATCACTTCTTCCAGCCATGCATTAGCAGGTGATCCTCTGAATTTTCCCAACATCTCAATAGTAGAACGCAAGTCATTCAATTCTTCTGCACTCAACTCATTGTCGAAAATAGAGAAGTTGGGGTCTTCATATCTGTAATAGCATTGACGACCTGAGCCAAAAGGATATGCTTTGATGGGTGCGTTATAAGAAACTCTATCACGCATATATTTAATATCATCACGGATCTGACGAAGACTGATGTCCTGCCCTGTAAGATCGGAAAGACTCTCATTTACTTCGTCAACAAGTTCGTCAATAGTATATTTATGTTTGAAGTTACTGAAGCATCTGTCCAGTATCTTATATCTCAGTTGAGCATTTTTATTTGTTGGCATACTAATGCTATTTAAATGATACTGCAAAGATAGTGAATTCTTTAAAATATCAACTATTTTTTGCCGAAAAACATTGAAAAACAAAAAAAATATAAGCCATGCGAAAACGACTCTGGAACAAAGCGAAACAAGTGCATGAACAAAGCAAAAAAATGTTGCTTTAGATACCCTTTAGCGAAGATTAAAGAAAATTGTATTCGTAATCTTTCTTTGTTTAAATACCTTTAAATATTTCGTGTAATTTCCTAAAAAACTTGGTAAAGACGTGTAAAAAGCGTATATTTGCGACCGAAAATCGTGTCTTGACACAAAAAAACGTCATAAGCTATACCCCAGTTCGGGATAAAATAGCGATTAGTTGCATGTGAAGACAGATACGCGAGTTCTCTTCCCATGCCATCAGACATGGGCTGTATATAAAGAATCGAAAGAGATTATTCTGTCTTTAGAACAATGAAAGTTGCTTCGTGTCTTCGATGCAGTATCCTTGCAATGCCATTGGCTTGTTGTCAAAGAAACAATATGCTCCCAATGCTGAGATGAGGTTCATGACAAAGTTGTTCACAGACCTATGACGCGAATGTACAATCTGTGCCGTATTCTTCAGCATGTCGTTAATTGTTTCGATAATGTATCTCTTGCGCAGCATCATTCTGTCATAGAACGGCATCAGCT
>NZ_VZAD01000034.1 GCF_009495355.1 Segatella copri | reverse complement strand
CAGTCATCCAGAACGTGCCGTGGTAACTATTGGTGGATTTAAAGGACAGTCTGGGCCAGTTCATCCTATACCAGAAGTTACTGCTGCTCCTATCCCTCATCACACAACTGACAATGTGAAATCGGTTTATAGTGATACTTACACTTCGCTTGTTCCGCATATGTTTATTGGCTCTTGGCAACAAAAGACAGCTACACAGAGTGTCAGCCTTGACGGCAACAATACACTCAAGTGTTCCAACTTTAATTATGTCGGAATTGAGTTTGGTGGTCCTGAGATAGACGCAACAGATATGGAATATCTCCATTTGGATATCTATCCTCTATCTTCTTTTACGATCAATGTATACCCAATATGTCGTAACAACGATGGTAGTGTCAACGACCAATTGAAAAAACCTATTAATCTCATAGCTAATCAATGGAATAGCATAGATATCCCTATGAGTGATTTTGTTGGACTCAACGCTTCTAGGATCTTCCAGTTCAAGTTTGATAACGGTAAAGGAGAGACCTTCTATCTCGACAATCTGTATTTCTACAAGAATGGTTCTTCTAACGGAATAAGTAGCATAGAGACCCACAAACAGGATAATCATGCGTGGTACAACTTGCAAGGTCAGCGTATGAACGATGGTGCAGGCTCATTGCCAAAGGGAGTGTACATACATAACGGAAAGAAGATTTTAGTGAAATAACATAAAATAATAAAAACTCATGCGGAAGATTCATCCGCATGAGTGATAACCAGATCAGTGACATGAGTCCAGTATGTGGTCAAATAATTAAAAATATGAAGAGACGAATTCTTTTTGCAAAAAACTTTTTCCTTGTAGGTTTATTGCTATTAACTTCTTTACAAGTCATAGCGCAAAAAGCCCGTGTGATGATCACTACGGAAAACAACAGTAAACTCTTGTCAGAGACAATACTGAAAACCACAAAAGGTAGTCCTGCATCCAACTATGTGCGTATCAATACAGACCGTCAATATCAGACGGTAGATGGTTTTGGCTTCGCTCTTACCGGAGGGACGTGTTACAATCTAATGCGAATGAGTGAAGGAGAACGTGTTGTACTTCTTAAGAAAATATTTTCAGAGCGCCAGGGTTATAGTGCGAGTTATGTGCGCATAAGCATAGGATGTAGTGACTTTTCTCTTTCACGCTATACTCTTTGCGATGAAAAAGGCATAGAAAATTTTGCCCTTCAAAGTGAAGAAATTGCGTATGTGATTCCCATTCTAAAAGAAGTGCAAGCCATCAACCCCAAGCTGAAAATCATTGCCGCACCATGGACTGCTCCTAAATGGATGAAGGTGAGTCAGAAAAATGGGGATGTTCCGTATGAGAACTATGTAGGCGGACATCTGAATAAAACTTGTTATTCGGACTATGCGGACTATTTCGTAAGGTTTCTGAAAGCGATGAAAAACAACGGAATAACAATCCATGCGGTGACTCCACAAAATGAACCTGGAAACGGATACAACGAAGGAGGAGCTATGCTCATGGATGTTGAAGAGGAAATAGCTTTTGTTAAGGTTCTTGCCACAACCTTTCACAATGCAGGACTGAGTACCAAGATATATCTTTTTGACCACAATTTTGATAACGAACAATATGCCGAACAGGTAGCAAAGTCCTTGCGGTCATCATCGTTTCTTGGTGACGATCTTGTGGAAGGTGCCGCTTTTCATAACTATGGGGGTGACCCTACAGCCATGGCTACGTTTTATAATAACACGGGTCTGAAGTCAATCTATACTGAGTCAAGTATAGGCTCGTGGAACGATGGACGTAATCTAAATGGCAAGCTATGCGGAGAATTCAACTGGTCGGGTTTGCGTGCGTTGCAAAACCAGAGTAGTGCATTTATAGCATGGAACCTGCTTCTCGACTATGATGGTCATCCTACCACCTTATCTAATAGTACTGTGTATGGCAATATAGAAATAGATCCAAGTAGTTATGCGCTCTCTACGGTACGCTACAATCGCGATTATTATATCATTTGCCATCTTTCTTCTGTCATCCGACCTGGTGCGGTAAGATGTGACTATATAGAGAATGGTGTACCAAGAGATGACTGGGACTTCAATTATGTCGCACTAAGAAACTCGGATGGCACCACAGCTTTTGTCATTAGTAATAAGACATCGGTCGAAAAGCATATCAACCTTGCTTCGAATAGCGAATATGTGAACGTAGATATACCTGCCAAAAGTATTGTTTCTGTCCTTTTGGGAGATACAGAACAAAATGCCGTGACCTTTGGTGGTATGGAGATGATTCCGTCAGATAACCGAAATAGTTTTTCTATCAATACCTATCTTGAAAAGGGCAAAACATACACTGCTGTAGGCGATGATGCCTTCAGTTCACCTGACTTCTATGAAGATCCTGATTTTTTCATCAAGTTAGGAAATGGTTGTTTCAAGTTTACGGCTCTCAGTGGTTATTATAACATCAAGTTTGTCCCCGCAACGAAGAGTTTTCGTATATACGCCTCTCATGAGAATGGGAATCCATTGAGTCTTAATGCAGATGGCACCGGTGCCTTATGGGCTATTGGCAGTGATGGATTGCATAAACCGTATTATAGTATCATAAGCAATCAGGGCTGGTGGACTGATACCGACCATGCTACATGTATGGCACCCGTGGGCAACAAGAGATACCAACTGACACTTACTGCAGGTCGTCAACTGAATGTAAATCATGTTGACTTTAAATTTTTCGGACAGGCAGGATGGGGTGTTGAATTGAATCCTACAGGTGAATACCGCATCTCTTCCAGGAGTGATGTGTTTCTCATAGGGCATAAGGCAGTGAATGGGCATAGTGATGGCAATGTGTATGTGGCAGACGGTGTGACGCTACAAGAAGGAAGAACCTTTCGTTTTATCGTTGACATGTCGGTTCCCTCGCAGCCAGTAATGTCTGTTGATGATATATCTACGGGCATAAAACATCCTGAAGTATATGCTGATGGTCTTTCCCACGAGTGGTTCACACTTTCAGGTATAAAGATCGAACGGCCACATAAAGCTGGTGTTTATTTATGTAATGGGAAAAAAATCATGATCTTATAAATATCTGACTGAAGTTTCGCATGTGGTTCAAGTACGGGCTGAAGGCCCAAAAGCTCCTAGCCCAGGGCGTGTGGGGCGATGCTAAGCCTTATACCCCCTGGACATCTTGGGATTAAGACTTACTTATTATAAAGGAAATGCGGGATTGAGTTGATTGCTCAATCCCGCATTTTATTTTTTTGCTGTTGAATTTAAATCGCTAACTACTCTGAATAGAAAAGCCTCGAAAAAATGAAAGCGGCTTCGATAGTCAATGAAGCCTATTTCGTAGAGCAATGAAAGCGGCTTCGTAAGCAGTTGAAGCCTATTGCATTTGTGGTTTAACGATTTTAGTCAGCGCTCCACCATCTGCTGCAACTCACTGAGGGAGGTTGCCACTTCGATGTAGTCGTGCCAGTTGCCACGAATCATGCCCTGCGAAGCCATGTCGTCGAGGAGGGCAATGGTGGAGTTCCAGAAGCCCTTCATGTTGTAGAGAATCACCTTTTTGCTATGATAGCCGATGGTGTGGGAGGCTGCAACGGTGAATATCTCGTCGAGGGTGCCGATGCCGCCAGGGAGCGCCACGATGATGTCGCTCTGAGAGAGCAGCAAGTCCTTGCGGTCGCTGAGATTGTCGCAAGGAATCTCTACGTCGAGGTCGGGAAAAGTTTTGCCGCCTCGCTCTACAATGGTGGGAACTACGCCTATGGCTCTGCCGCCATGCGCCTTGACTGCCTTGCCGATGGTGTTCATCAGGCCGATGTTGCAGCCGCCGAAAACTAAATCGTGCCCTTGCTCTGCCATCCACTTGCCCATCTCCTCTGTGAGACGGAAGTAGTCGCTGTCAATATGGGCGTTTGCTGAACAGAATACTGCTATTTTCATTGTTATTATGTTTTTTATGTTTTGCCGAGTGCAGGATATCTTTTGCAAAGATTGCACCAACGAGCGCAATGAAAGCTTGCTTTCAGATTGCCGAGTGCAGCTAATCTTATGCAAAGTTAAATAAAAACTTTGGATTTGATTTCTTTTTCTGACTATTATTTCTTACTTTTGCAAACAATATAACTAATCTACCATTGCACAGATGACTAAAAACAGAATAATAAGATTTTTTTTGATGTGGATTTGCTGTTTGTTGAGCCACGTCGCTGAGGCTGTGCCGACCCTTCAGGACGGAGGGGCTTGGGCGAAGCAGGGCGTTACAGAGAGAAGGCTCAACGAGCTCGATGGACTGGCGCACCATCACGCAACGGGTCTTGTACAGGACAAACAGGGAATGATCTGGGTGGCAACATGGAACGGACTGAGCCGATACGACGGCTATCGCTTCGTGTCGTTCAAGCCGAAGGCGGGCGATGGATGCTCGATGGGCGTGAACCGCATCAAGGATATTCGTATTCGTGATCCTTATATATATTGTAATGCGGAAGGCTACTGCTTTGTCTTCGATATTCGCACGGGGCGGTTTGATGACAGCCATCTCTCCTGGAACAAGGCGCTGCGCAAATGGGGCTTCTCCGGTCAGGGAACGAAACGGCTGAAGACAGCCGACGGAGTGGAGTGGGCAGTGGACTCTCTGGGCGTGAGGATGAGCTACCGCAAGCCGTGTTATGCTACGTGGCTGTTGAGGCAACCAGGATGTCAGGTGAGGGCACTCTTCCGCGACCGCGAGGGACGGATATGGGTGTGCTCGCGCGACGATGCCTCTGTGAGAATCTACGACGCCAATCTGAATCTTTTGGGATTTCTTGGAGCCGACGGCCGACTGCATGGCGGAAAGACTCCTTTCCGGTCGGCTGTGTACACGATGTTGCAAGACGAGGACGGCAGCCTATGGTTGGGATGCAAACCTGGTGGACTGTTGCATCTGTCGCCCCGTGCCGACGGCAGCTACGACATCAGCCGAATAGCGCTTGTAATCCGTGGTAGGGAGAAAGAACATCATGTTTACTCAATGCAGAAAGACCGATGGGGCAGACTGTGGGTGTCAACGCTGAACCATGGACTGTTCTGTTTTACCCGTACGGGAAAGAGTTGGAGGTGTCAGCCCATCGTCCTCTCTCATGACGACAAGACAGGCAAGTACTTGGGGGTGCGAATGATATATATCAGCCATCGTGACGAGCTGCTGGCGGGCACAACGCTTGGACTTTTCGCCACGAAGCTTACTGCCGCCAATCCAGCCTCGCTGCGCTTTATCCAGCATGAGCGTGAGGGCGGAAGAGACGGCAGCCTGAGTTGCTCTGCCGTCATGTTTATGGCGGAGGACAGGGCCAACAGACTCTATATCTGCACCGAGGGCAGCGGACTGAACATGGTGGAGCCCGGCATTTCGCTGCTCAGCAAAGATGTGGACTTCAGACACTTCGACAGGCGCGATTTGCCGGAGGACTTCCTCTTGTCGGCTTTCGCGTATGGACAATATATGTGGTTTGTAGGCACCAACGATTTGACGGGCGTGGACGTGGAACATGGACTATCGCTCTATTTCAACCACCGCACATGGACCGATGAGCTGATTTTCTCGGATGCGCAGCCCCTGAGATGGAAAGGCGGCAAATGGCTCATGGGTCTGATGGACGGTTTGGTGCTGATGGATATGGACCGGCTGACGAAGCGCACCAAGGCACCGCGCATCGTACTGACAAGGGTGTCGGTGGAAGAAGGCGAGATGATGGAGGCGGTGAGCGCCCTCGACACCATCTGCCTCGATGAGACAGTGCGCAATGTGAAGATTGAGTTTGCTGCCATCGACTATGCCAACACCCAGTCGATAAGCTATAGATTCCAGTTGGACGGCGGTGTATGGAACACGTTAGAGAACAGCCACACGGTGACGCTGCTCAACCTTTCGCCCGGTACGCACACGTTGCGGGTGGAGTCGAAACTGCCCACTGGACAATGGGCGGGCAACGTGAAAGTGGTGATAATCTTCGTGAAACCAACCATCTGGCAGACTACTACCGCCAAGGTGCTGTATGTGCTGCTGGCGCTGTTGTTTATCTATACTATGGTGTACGTGACGAGGACTATTCGCTCCTCCCACCGCAAGCAGAGGGAACTCTTGGGGCAGTATCTCGACCTGATGGAGAAATACGACAAGGAGAAACACCTCGTCGTGGCTGTCAAGGATGCTGGGGCAGACAAAACTGCTGTTGAGGTGGCAGAAAAGGCTGCTGAGGAAACGGTTGTTGCCGACGGCCAACAGCCCTTGCAAGCCGACAGCCGCAGCGTAGGCGAGGAGAGCCTGAACGAGGAAGACCAGCGCTTCATGCAATGCGTGGTGGAGTTTGTGGAACAGCACATCGACAATTCCGACCTCAGTGTGACCGAGCTGGCAGCCAAGCTGAACGTCAGCAAGTCGGGACTGAACCGCAAACTGAAGAGCCTGTTGGGTGTGGCGCCCAAGGAGTTTATCAACAAGGCACGCATGAACCGTGCCGTGGCGCTGTTGCTTCACAGCGACCTTCCTGTGAAGGAAATCGCCTATCGCTGCGGTTTCTGCGATCAGAACTACTTCGGTAAGTGTTTCAGGGCGGCAATGGGCGTCAGTCCGTCTGAATATAGGCAGAAAAACGGGCTTTGAAACGTTTTTACCGAACTTTTGGGAGTTTTTTACCATTCATGATAGGGGTTTTTAGCTACTTTTGCCCCCGACAATCTACTTCATTTTAAAAACTAATAATAAAAACTATGAGAAAAGTAGCGATTATTTTTATGAAGAAGTGTTCAGTACTATTGCTGATGCTTCTTTTCCCGTTAGGAGTGTTGGCGCAAAGCGTCACCGTTAGCGGACAAGTAACTGACGAGGCTGGTGAACCAATTATTGGCGCAAGCGTGAGGATTCCTGGCACATCGGTGGGAGTGGTGACCGATATGGACGGCAATTACTCTATCTCTGTTCCGAAAGGAAAACAACTCGAAATCACTTATGTGGGTTATAAGAAGGAAGTGATCATTGCCAAGGAAGGCAAGATGACTGTCCAGTTGAAGGAAGATTCCAACATGCTTAACGAAGTGGTGGCTATCGGATACGGAACCGTAAAGCGCAAGGACGTGACAGGTTCGGTTTCTTCGGTAGGCAATACAGAACTCGTGTCGGTGCCTGTGGCTTCGCCTGTTGAGGCCATGCAGGGTAAGCTGGCAGGTGTGCGCGTCACCATGCCTGAGGGCAATCCCGATGCCGAGGTCATCATCCGCGTGCGTGGTGGTGGTTCTATCACCCGCGACAACACACCTCTTTATATAGTAGACGGTTTCCCCGTCAGCAGCATTTCCGACATTCCTACCAGCGACATCGAGAGCATCGACGTGCTGAAGGACGCTTCCTCTACCGCCATCTATGGTAGCCGTGGTTCCAACGGTATCGTGCTCGTCACCACCAAGAGTGGTAAGGCTGGCAAGGTGACTGTGAACTACAATGCCTATGTGGGCTTCAAGAAGGCAGAGGACAAGGTAGACGTGCTGGGAGTGGAAGACTATCTGAAGTGGCAGTACGAATTGTCAAGCCTCTCTACTGGTGCCAATGCCGGTAAGTACCAGCAGGTACTCGGCGGATGGGACAACATACCCAACATTATGAACTCGATGAAGACTACCGACTGGCAGGACGAGGTGTACGGACGCACCGGCAACGTGTTCAGCCATAATGTCAACATTTCGGGAGGTTCAGAGAAGTTGCGCTTCACAGCAGGGTACAACTACATGAAAGAGAAAGCCATCCTGCTCACCTCTGACTTCTATCGCAGCAACCTGAACTTCAAACTCAACTATGAGCCCAACAAGAAGACCAAGCTCGAGTTCTCTACCCGTTACTCACGCACCAAGGTGAACGGCGACGGACAGAGCGACGCTACCGGCGACCAGAACTCTGTGCCTTCAGGCTCTTTCGGCCGTATCCGCCATGCTGTGGTACAGTCGCCTTTGACAGGCTCAGGAAGCCTTCTCTTCGATGAGAGCAACATCGACGACGGACTGGAAGACCCAATCACAGCCCTCAACGACAACTACAAGAAACGTGTTCGTGAGAACTTCAACATGAACGGAGCTTTCACATGGAAGATATTGCCCGAGCTTACTTTCCGCACAGACGTAGGTCTCGACATTTACAACAACGACTTCCGTTACTTCTCCGGCTCTACTACCTATGAGTCGCAGAACAACACCCTGGCAGAATACAAGAACATGCCGCTTACTACACGTACCCAGGTGAACCGCCGCACCGTGCGCAACTCCAACACTCTGCAGTACGACTTCTCAAAGATTCTGCCCAAGGCTCACAGCCTGAACCTCATGGTGGGACAGGAGAGTATCGTAAGCCGCGAGACACTGGCAACGACACGCATAGAGGGATTCCCTTCATTCTACGATGCCGACATGGCTTTCCACCTCTCTGCACAGGGCACTCCTACACGTGCCAACGAGTTCTACTATCCTGACGACAAGATGGTGTCGTTCTTCGGACGTGCCAACTACAGTTTCTTGGACCGCTATCTGCTTACCGCCACTCTGCGTGCCGATGGTTCAAGCAAGTTCTCTAAGGACAACCGCTGGGGCTACTTCCCATCAGTGGCAGCCGGATGGCGCATTATCGAGGAGCCTTGGATGAAGTCAACACAAGACTGGCTGAGCAACCTGAAGTTGCGCTTGAGCTACGGTGTGTCGGGTAACAACAACATTCCTTCAGGACAGACCAGCCGTACCTATTCTATCAAGGAGAGCTCTTGGTTGCACCTGCAGAACTCATGGCTCACCACGGGTAACGCAATGAGCAACCCCGACCTGAAGTGGGAAACCACACATTCGCTCAACCTGGGTATTGACTTCGGTTTCTTCAACAACAAGCTCAACGGTTCGTTCGAGGTGTACAAGAACAACGTGAAAGACCTGCTCATGGAGATGCAGATCACAGGTAGCGGCTACAACACACAGTACCAGAACGTGGGCGAGACCAAGAACTCTGGTTTCGAGTTGACATTGAACTACGATGCCATCAACACCAAGAACTACGGTCTGAACTTCTCGTTCACACTCGGTCATAACACCAATGAGGTAGTGAGCCTCGGAAGCATGGACTCATACAGTAAGCCTTCTTACTGGGCAAGTACAGAAATTGGCTCCGACTACTTAGTGAAGCCAGGAAAGCCTGTAGGAACCATCGTCGGCTACAAACTGGCAGGAACAGGACGCTACGAGGTGGACGACTTCGAGGGATACGATGCTGCCGCAGGACAGTGGAAGTTGAAGGAAGGTGTGGCTGATGCCAGCGGTATTGTGGGCACAGTACGTCCTGGTACCATGAAGCTCCTCGACAAGAACGGTTCAGGAACCATCAACGATGACGACAAGTTCGAAATCGGTGACGCCAACGCATGGGCTGTAGGTGGATTCTCTATCGGTGCACGTGCCTACGGATTCGACTTCAACGCCGACTTCTCTTACAGCATCGGCAACGATGTTTACAACGCTGACAAGATAGACCAGACCTCTACACGTGGCGGTATCTGGCGCAACCTCAACACCACGATGGCAAGCGGCAAGCGCTGGACCAACGTAGACGAGAACGGCAACTTCATCAACGATGCAGCCAAGCTCGCCGAGATGAACAAGAACACCACGATGTGGTCGCCTTACACAACAAAGGCTGTTCTCACCGACTGGGCTATCGAGGACGGATCATTCCTCCGCCTCTCTACACTTACCTTGGGCTACACACTGCCTAAGACATGGATGCAGAAAATCTATGTTCAGAACCTGCGTCTGTACTTTACCGCTTCAAATCTTTTCTGTATCACCGGTTACAGTGGTATGGATCCAGAGGTGGACTGCTGCCGCAACGTGCTGGTTTGTCCAGGCGTAGACTACTCGGCTTATCCAAGAAGCCGCCAGTTCATCTTCGGTCTTAATCTTACATTCTAAAAAAACACTTAAAGGAAACATCGTTATGAAAATAAAATATGTATTTACAGCCCTGTTGGCTGGCGCTACACTCATGTCGTGCAACGACTATTTGGACGTAGAAAGCGAGTCACAATACAATGACAAGGTGGTGTTCTCTAACACCCCGCTTGCCGAGAATACGGTCATCAGCATCTACAGCTGGTTTGCCGCCACCAATTCTCACCGTGCGCGCTACATGCCTTACTATGGTATGAATACCGATGCCGAGTGCTACTACGACATGGCGCAGCCTTCGTCGGACAACAAAACCTCGCTCTGCACTTACAGCGCCTTCTCGGCCAACAACTGGATGGCTTCAGGAAAAGATCCTAACGCCTTCACAGGCTTCTTCAACGGCATTGAGGCTGCCAACTGCTGCATCGAGGGAATACGTGCCTATGGCAATCCTGAGAGCAATGCCGACATGGCTTATCTTTTAGGCGAGTCGCTCACCCTGCGTGCGCAGTACTACTATGACCTCATTCGTGCCTGGGGCGACGTGCCTGCCCGATTCACATCGGTGAAGCAGAGTACCATCTACCTTCCCAAGTCAGACCGCGACGTCATCTACAAGCAGATTATTGCTGACCTGAAAGAGGCTGCAGGCTATCTGCCATGGCCAGGAAAGGCTGAGCGCACCAAGACGACAGAGCGAGTGAACAAGGCTTTTGCCTTGGGTCTGCGTGCACGCCTCATCCTCATGGCCGAGGGTTACAGCCAGCGTCCTACATCGCTCGACAATCCTACTACTTATGAGGTGCGCCGCAGCAACGATCCTGAGCTTACCAGCACAGCCCTGCTGCAGGAGGCTTACGACGACCTGAAACTCGTCATCAGAGAGAGTGGACTCGCACTCGACGCCACTTACGAGCAGTTCTGGAACGACCTCGCTACTGACGTCATCACCATCGAAGGCTCACACAAAGAGTCTATCTTCGAGATTCCATTCAACGACGGACGTGGAAGATTCTTCTATCACTTTGGTGTTTACCACAAGTCAAAGAGCCCACACTTGGCCAAGACCAACTATGGCGGACAGAACATTCCTGCTCCTACACTCTACTATGAGTACGACAATGCTGACCAGCGCCGCGACGTGAACTGCGTGCCTTACAAGTACGACAACGGCTACACAATGGCCAAGTTGGGTGACAACGATGCCTCTGCTCCAAGCTTCAACTTCGGCAAGTACGACTATGAACGTATGACCCGTACGGTGTCTTCCAACGACGACGGTGTGAACCTGCCCGTGCTCCGCTACGCCGACATCCTGTTGATGGCAGCTGAGTTGGCCAACGAGTTGGAAGGTCCTGATGCAGCCAAGCCTTACCTCAAGGAGGTTCGCAACCGCGCCTTTGCCGTAGCCGACCGCCCTGCAAACGTAGAGGCTTATGTCAACGCCATCAGCTCGAAGGCCGACATGCTGAAGGCCATCCAGAAGGAGCGCCTTCTCGAATTCCCTGGCGAGATGCTGCGCAAGCAGGATCTCATTCGCTGGAACTTGCTCGGAACAGCCGTAAGACAGACCGTGACCGACATGAGAGCGCTGCGCGACCGCACAGGCAAGTATGCTGACGTGCCTACAGTGGTTTACACACGCACCAATGCTGCTGGCAAGTTGGAGTACTATGGCTTGGCTAAGGGTGAGACAGCAGCTCCTGCTGGCGAAGGCTGGACACAACTCGACTACGACTTCGTGTCTGCCACAGTGAAGGACAACATGCTGGCCAACTATTTTGCCAACGATCCAGACTCCCGTCAGTACTGGCCTATATTCGACTCAGACATCAACGCGTCGAACAACGCATTGATCAACAACTACGGATATTAAAATAACTGAACTTTTGCATGTGGGGAAGTTAAAGGGAAGTTAGTGAAGTTAGAGGGAAGTTAAGGGACAAATGTCCTAAGTTTAAACTATAAGACTATTATTTCTTAACTTTCCGAACGACCGACGGGAGTGATAACAGCTTTAGCTTCTATCAATTTCCTCGCTTGCGAAACTTGAATTCAAATAATGAATTAACGGTAGGTTTTTAGTTATATATTAAAACAACATGCAGGCCTCTCTGCCTCGTGAGAAGTGGAGAGGCTTTTTTCTTAAAATCTACTTTCGCAGGAATTGTTCCAGGGACAACAATTTTGTTCCAACAGCAATATTCCCAACATTTTTCAAACCACTTAAAAACCGGGATGCCTCATGAAGAAAGCAGTCTTTACTCTTATTTGCAGTCTTGCCTTTGCAGCAGGGGTTATGGCGCAGGATGCTCCGCTCGATGTCTCGAAGCGGGTGGCTGATTATCTGCTGAGCCATCACAACCACAACGTGTCAAAGGCACAGGACGGACACACTCACATCGACAGCTATTATCAGGAATGGAGATACGTGAATGGTGTGCTCGGAGTGGCAATGCTCAATCTTGCCGATGCGGCAGGTGAAAAGAAGTATGAGCAGTTTGTCAAAGAGAACTTTGACTTTTATTTCGAACCAAAAATACAGCGACAACTCAGGAAAGAATACGGATCGGGCGTGCGCGACAATGCGTGGCGCAGATTCTTCTCCATGTCAAGCCTTGACGACTGCGGAGCTATGGGCGCTGCCCTCTCCGAACTGGCACGACGATACAAAGACCAACGTTACGAGAATTATCTCGACAAGATAAGCCATTACATTCTTACTCAGCAGGAGCGTATTCCCGAAACAGGCATTTACTGCCGGGGAAGGGTGGGAGAGCGAACTCTCTGGCTCGACGACCTGTATATGTGTACTTCTTTCCTGGCTCATCAGGGAAGTCGCAAGGGTGCATCGTCCGACTTGTTGCAGAGAGCGGCAGAACAGGTATTGCTCTTCGACAGTCTGCTCTTCGACAAAGACAAGCGCCTCTATTGGCATTGTTTCTATTACGATACGACTCATGCCCACGGCACCGCCCACTGGGGAAGAGCCAACGGATGGGCGTTTCTGGCACAGGCTCTCGTGCTCGACAGATTGCCCGAAGAGCATCCTCTGCGAGACAGATTGCTGCAGCTGTTCCGAAAAAGAGTGGAAAACATCATCGCCTATCAGGACGCACAGGGCATGTGGCACCAGTTGCTCGACAAGCCTGACTCTTATCCCGAAACTTCCTGCACAGCCATGTTTGTCGCAGCCATTGCGCATGGTGTGAACAAGGGCTGGCTCGACAGCTCGTTCGCCTCTGTGGCGCTGCAGGGATGGAAGGCTGTCTGCAGTCAGATAACCCCTGAAGGACAGGTGAAGAATGTGTGCATGGGAACAGGCATCAGCCGCGACTTGCCTTTCTATTACAACCGACCGGCTCCGCTCAACGATGCCCACGGACTGGGAGCCGTGGTGCAGGCAGGAATAGAAATCAATAACGTAACAACAAAAACAACAGAATAGATATGAAAAACTTAAAGCTAAAACTCACATTCCTGTCGCTGTGCGCCTTTGCCACAGCGGCTCATGCACAGCAAGTGAAAGGAAACAGCGTGCTCTACACATCGTCACAAGGCAACATGCGCATCGAGATGTGTTCGGAAAGCATGTTTCGTGTAACCAAGGTGCCTGCACAGCAGATGCCTGATAATGAGAAGTGGATGGTGGTCAACTACAACTTCCCACAGGTGGATTTCAGCGTGGACGGCAAACAGATAAAGACCAGTAAGCTGCAGGTAAGCATTCAGGAAGCTCCTTGGCGCATACAGGTGGCTGATGCTTCGGGTAAGGTGCTCTACGAGGAGTTGACATCGGGCTGCAAGGACAGCATATATAATGAGGTGAAGATGAATCCCGACGAGCACTTCTTCGGTTTCGGTGAGCGCATGGACCGCATCGACCAGCGTGGACAGCGTGTTCACCTCAATGTGGAACTGGGACGGGGCTCAAAGCCTGCGGTAGGCGGCAAGGACATTCTGAGAGCCAACTACTGTCCTGTGCCTTTGATGCTCAGCAACAAGGGCTACGCCGTGTTCTTCCATACTGCTGTGCCCAACGACTGGGACATGGGATGGACCAACAATGACAAGTACAGTTTCTCGGCACCTGGTGGCGACAATGACTATTATTTCATCTATGGCGAACAGTTGGAAACTCTGATTCACAGCTATCAGCAGCTCACGGGCGTGGCGCCTCTTATGCCACGTGCAGCCTATGGTCTGCACATCGGCTCGTACAGCGGTGGAACATGGCATCATGAGAGTAAGGCCAACGATACGTATGTGGTCAATCTCATCGACCGCCTGCGTCAGGAAAAGATTCCGTTCGACATGATGTGGCTCGACTCTACCTGGCGCCTCTTTGCCAAGTTGGGCAACGGAGGCTGTACCTTCGAGTTCCAGGATCAGTTTAAAGACCCAAAGGGCATGATCGACCATGCCTATAAGAATCATGTGGCAATGTTTGGTCTGCACATTCGTTCGCTGGTCGACAACGGCAAGCGCAACAATCTGCTCACCACAGCACAGAAGAAGGGACTCACCATTCAGGATGGTGGAACCAACGCCATCATCAACTTCTTCGACGACAAGGCTGTGGACTGGTGGTGGAAGAATGCAGCCAAGAAAGTGACCGACCTGGGAGCCAAGTTCTTCAAGACTGATGTGGGAAGCGCTCTGAACTACAACAATCCAAACATCGAGCAGAAGGCTGCCCACAACCTCTTCCCTATAGCCTATGCCAAGGCACCTTATGAGAACTTTGCCAAGCTCAACGGACAGCGTGGCTTCGACCACACACGCGAGGGCTATGCAGGTATTCAGCGCTATCCTTTCATCTGGGCTGGCGACTGGGGCTCGGAGTGGCAGTGGTTTGAACCTATCATCCGCGGCGGTATTAATATAGGACTCTCTGGTGTCGGCTATTGGAGCCACTGTATGGGTGGATTCGAGCAGTATTCAGCCTACGACACCGACCTCTATCTGCGCTGGGTGCAGATGGGAATGTTCTCGCCTGTGTCCATCCTCTTCGGTATGGATCATCCTCGTTATCATGCGCCATGGACTTATGGCGAGGAAGCACAGAAAATATTCATCCAGTACGACTCGCTGCGTTATGCGCTCCTGCCTTACATCTACACCAGCGCCTGGGATATGTACAAGACCAGCCGTCCGCTGATGACACCTTTGTTCTACGATCATCTGCAGGATGTCAATACCTATCAGATTTCAGACCAGTATATGTTTGGCCGCGACATGATGGTGTGTCCTGTAACGGTGAAGAATGCACTCTCGCGTCCTGTTTACTTCCCCGGTGGCGACTGGCTCGACTTCTGGACAGGTGAGCGCATCAGCGGACGCCAGTACAAGTCGTTCCTCACACCTATTGAGATCATGCCTATCTTCCTGCGCCGTGGAGCCATCATTCCCCGTCAGGAAGCCATGCAGTACGTGGACGAGCGCCCCAACACCAACATCTCGCTGCTCATCTATCCTTCCGAGCATTCGGTGTATGAAATGTACGAGGACGACGGCAAATCGCTCGATTATCAGAAGGGAGTTTATGCCGTCACCAAGATGGAGAGCCGACTGGCACAGAACGAGTGGATACTCAACATCACGACTCCTAAGGGCGACTACAAGCCTGTTTCTCACTACTACAGCGTAAGTGTTTACCTTGACAAGAAGCCTAAACTCGTTACTGTAGCCGGCAAGTTTGTCGATGGATGGAAGTACGACGAGAAGTTGCGCTTACTTACCTTCGATGCAGGCGAGGGCGATATGGAAGTGGTTGTCAAGATGTAAAATCAAGACTTTTGGGGTTGAATACTTTGCCATGAAGCATATGGCTTTAACTTCTCCAACTACTCTAACTTCTTCATTTGCATTTATAAAGATATTACTATGTATAGAAACAGATTCTTCTTATCGGTTGCCGCCGTGCTTGCAGGTACGGTGGCAATGGCTCAGGGCTCTTACAAGGCTCTGAAGTTCAAGACAGCCACCTCGCTCTACAACTACGAGATGCTGCCAGTACACGCTCAGAACTATGAGCGCCAGCAGGCTTTCGAAAAGGCTTGCCAGTCGAAGGAAGCCATGCAGCAATACGTGAGCCAGTTGCGTAGTCGTTTTAGTCAGTTGGCTGGCGAAATGCCACAGCGTGGCAAACTCAATGCCAAGGTAGTGGGCTCGTTGAAGGGCAACGGCTTTATAGTCGAGAAGATTGTCTTTCAGAGTACGCCAGGCCGTTACGTCACAGCCCATCTTTATCTGCCCGAGAAGGTGCAGGGCAAGATTCCTGCCTGTATCGAGATGTGCGGACATGGACTCGACGGAAAGGGCACGGGCTCGGGAAGTGCTGAGCAGTTGGCTGTCAATGGTATTGCTTCCATGGTGGTCGACCCCTTCTCACAGGGTGAGCGCCAGCAAACCATCGATGCACAGGGCAAGAATCTTACCCGTGGCGTAACTACCGAGCATACACTCATTGCTCCGGGCTTCATCCTCCTTGGCAGCAGCCTTGCCGCACAGGAGTTTTTCGACAACAGCCGCGCCATCGACTATCTGCTCAGTCGTAAGGACATTGATGGCGACAAGATTGGTTGTTATGGCTTCTCGGGAGGCGGCACGCAGTCGTCTTATCTGGCTGCTCTCGACGACAGGGTGAAGGCAAGTTGTGTGGGATTGTTCTTCTCGTCGCGCGAAAGAACCCTGGAGACTCAAGGCCCAAGCGACGGATGTCAGTGGATTCCAGGCGAAGGACGCGAGCACATCGAGATAGCCGACATGGCGATGATGAATGCGCCAAAGCCTTTCCTGATTCTTGATGGTCGTTTCGACTTCGTTGACCATTGGGGAGCCTTGCGTGGCTATGAGGAAGTGAATCGTTGCTACAGTCTGCTGGGAGCGCCCGACGCTGCCGAACAGTTTTATTACGACGACGGACACGCCATTCCCAAGCCCAGCCAGGACAAGATGGTAAGCTTCTTCCGCAAGGCTCTCTTGGGCGATGCTCAGGGCGAGGTGAAACCTTATACTTACTGGCGTAGTGACGACATGCGTTGCACCAAGGCTGGACAGGTAAACTTGGAATACAAGGATGCGCTCAGCTCCATGCAGGAGTGTGAGGCACAGATGGACAGGCTGTCGGCCCAGCGCCAGGCTTTCTGTTCGCAGTCGGCCGACAAGGTGAAGGCTGGCATTCTGAAGCTGTTGGGACTTTCCGGACTGAACGACCACTGGAATGCTATTGAGACTCGCCACGAATCGCAGCGCGACGTGGAGGAATATCGTTATCAGCTCGATTGCGAAGGTCAGTATCCTGTTCCTGTCATCGTCAGGATTCCGTCGGTTGCCAATCAGCAGTCGAAGGTTTGCATCCATCTTGCTGATGCAGGAAAGGCAAGTCTGCTGATAGAGACCGATCGTCGTGATGCATTCTCCGACGGCACGATTCATGTCTACGCCGACTTGCGAGGTTTTGGTGAGACGAGCGACATTTTCGAGTACAACCTTTCCAAGTATTGGAATACTCAGTATCGTTCTGCAGTAACAGCCCTGCATGCAGGCAAACCGCTCATAGGTCAGCGTGTGCAGGATTTGCGCACCATTCTCAACTTCTGCTCGGCAGACGAAAAGTTGAAGGACCGCCAGATTATAGTCAAGGCTGACGGAATGAACGCAGTCGTAGTGATGCACGCTGCTGTGCTCGATGAGCGATTGGCTGGCGCCACACTCACCCGCACATTGAAGACCTGGCGCAATTACATTCAGCACCCCGTGCAGCACGACATGATGTCGAACGTCATTCCTGGTGTCTTGCGCTGTTACGACATTCCCGATCTTCTTTCGTTGGCAAAGGGAAGGGTCGTTATCCAGGACTAAACGCAGTATCAAGATTCCTGTTATCGACGTAAGGAATTTAGATGCCATCCTCGCCCGACAAGTGCTCGTGGAATGGCAGCTGAAAAGAGACCAACAGCCTGGGAGAGGAAAGCTGACTAAGGGCTGAAAAGCGTCTCAGTCTCAGTAGTCTCAGTTATTTTTAAGAGGGGTTCCAACTTCCGTTTTTGTTCTTTTTTCTTTACTATATTATTATATAACTATTTAATATATATATAGTTATAATATATATATAATAATAATATATAATAAAAAATTGACAAAATGAAAAAATCTCAACCCTCAAAAAATTAATTGAAACAACTGAAACTGAAACAGCAGGCAACTTAGCTTCTTCTCTAAAAGGCTAATAATCAACCATTTATACTCTCACAGGCATCAAAATCCATGCACGAACCTATCGTTCCGATGAATTTCCTTGTTCTCGGAGTGCACGTAAGTGGAGCCAAATTCATGTATCCTAACCTCATTTGGAAGGAATTATGCGGCAAGAAGGGCAATCTCCCATCGAACTCTTGCCTATTTGAGATGTCATAACGATGCATTGCGACTCAAAAAGGTGTAGAAATCACTTCCCTAACTGGAAAAAAATAATTCCCCAGTTGGGAAAATAAAATGACTTTACTCAACTTTCGCATGTTCTGAAGTTAGAGAAGTTAAAGCCGTATGCCTTTACAGCAAAATATTCAACACAAAAAACTGTTGGCTATAACTTCTAACAACCGAAGGGAGTGATAACTTCTATAACTTCTGAACTTGCAAAACTTATATGCAAACTGCAACAAAAAACTGTTATTATCTCATAAAAAACATGTAAAATGCCTTAAAATAAAGAAAAAAGAAATCGCATATCCATATTTTTACTATATTTGTAGGCAGTTTTTTCGGAAACTCCCCTGATCAGAGAGAATTAACTATCCAGTAATAACAACTTAAAATTAGAGATTATGAAAAAATTACTTTTCATCGCCCTTGTGGCATTATCATCAATTGGTGCTTTCGCACAGAGCAGAACAGGTTCGACTACTATTCAGCCTAAAATCGGTTTGAATGTATCTACCGTAGGTGACTTAGACTGGAAGGCCGGCTTCGTATTCGGTGCTGAGATCCAGCATCAGTTTACAAGCAAGATGGGTCTGGCCGGTGGACTTCTCTATTCTTTCCAGGGTGGCAAACACGACGACTACTCGTGGAACCCGGGCTATCTGAACATTCCTGTAACACTCAACTATTATGTGGCCAAGAACTTTGCCCTCAAGGCAGGTCTTCAGCCCGCATTCATGGTCAGCAAGGACGACATGAAAGACGTAAACACTTTCGACCTCGCTGTGCCTGTAGGAATGTCTTACGAGTTTGACAGATTCGTAGTAGATGCTCGCTACAACATCGGTGTTACCAAGGTGCCAAAGCATGGTGACGGCTACACAAATGTTCTGCAGCTGACTATAGGTTACAAGTTCAACCTCTAAGTAGGCAAAGCCTTCTCATGAAGGTTCCACATCATAGAAAACTCGTAGTTTCTTTCCTCCATAAGCTAAGACTTATAAATGCAGAAACTACGAGTTTTTGTTTTTATTACTGATTGAACTTTCGCATGTGGCTCAAGCACGGGCTGAAGGCCCAAAAGCTCTTAGCCCAGGGCAGCGTCCTGGGTATAGTAACAGTCAGCAATGCGCCCTGTAAGGGCAAAAGCTTTATAAATTTCCGTGTGAGTTTTAAAGCTTTTGCCCTTACAGGGCGTCAAGTTTGCGAACATGATAACCCAGGGCGATGCCCTGGGCTAAGAGCTTCTGCCCTTTCAGGGCGTGTGGGGTAAAACTTGAGAAACTTCAATCCGTAATATACCCTTTAGTAAACATATCGTAAGACAAAGCTTCCAGCTCGGAGAGAGTCATGTGCTCCACAGCATGCTCTATCTTGCGAATCAACTCGTCTCGCTTGTAATCGTCATTATCGCTCAGGCGTGATGTAAATCTATTGCTCATCGATTGTCAATGTTTAATGTGTAGTGTTTAATGTGTTTATGCTCGCTCATAGGTATCAATGACATTGCCATCGTATTCCTCATGACTTATCGGCTTCACATCGCGAGGAAGCCTCGGTGCCTCGGTGCCTGTCTTGACAAACTTAGCCGTGGCTGTCTCTATCCTGATTTCATCCCAAAGACCGGCATCAAGGAAAGACTGGTGAGTGATGGCTCCACCCTCCACAATCAACGATTGCACCTTATTAATATATAGGAAGCTCATGATCTGGCGCAGCACCGCCTCGTTGCCCTTAGAGAAGTCCAAGCCCTCGAAACAAGGATGATGGCGATCGATGACCAAGCGCACAGGATTCTTACCATACCAGTCGCGAACATTCAGCTGACTGTGGTCGCGCTCATCGGTAACCCGTCCCACCAGGATGGCGTCGTTCTCAGCCCTGAGCTTATGAGAAAGCATCTTGGTAAAGGCCGACGAGACAGCCATTCCCTTGCCTTCATTGTCGAGGAAGCCATTGGCAGTCTGCGCCCACTTCAGTATGATGTAAGGACGCTGATGCGTGTTGTAGGTGATGAAGCGCTTGTTCAGTTCGAGACATTCCGACTCCAAGACGCCCACCGTCACCTCGATGCCTGCCTCACGAATCTTCTGAATGCCACGGCCCTGTACCTTGGCAAAAGGATCGACACACCCACAGACACATCTTTTCACCCGCTTGCTCACGATGAGGTCGGCGCAGGGAGGCGTCTTGCCATAATGCGAACAAGGCTCAAGGCTCACATAAATTGTAGCTCCTGCCAACAGATGCTCGTCCTCGGGCTTGACCGATGCAAAGGCATTGACCTCGGCATGACCCTCGCCACAGCGCACATGATAGCCCTCGCCCAGGATTCTGCCATCCTCACTTACGATAACGGCTCCCACCATGGGATTGGGCTTCGCATTCTGACGGCCATTCTTAGCCAGTTGCAGACAGCGGCGCATGAAATGTTCGTCTATCTCCTGCTGAGAAGGGGAAGGTTTGCCCGCAAGAGGGTTTCCCAAAGATATATTATTCTGCTCCATATCACAATTTCTTCGTTGTTTTTTACTTGCTTTCGATAAAATGTCGTATCTTTGTTCTCGAAAAATAAATCAAATCATTGTAGACTGACATGAATACGTATCAGCAACTTTGGCAATCACTCACCCCTCTCTACGATGCAGATGAAGCAAGAGCTATCGTCCGCACCGTACTGGAAGTGAAATACGGAATGACGCTGACCGACATAATCTGTGGCAAAATTACTGAATTATCTGCAGACGAGAGCATAAAACTCGAAGAAATTATGGCTCGACTGCAAAAAGCTGAGCCTGTACAGTATGTATTGGGCGAAGCCGACTTTGGCGGAAGAAAGTTTCGTGTAGAGCCGGGAGTTCTTATCCCACGTCCCGAGACTGCCGAACTTTGCAAGTGGATAGTCGACACACAAAAGGAGAAGGAGGCTGCAACAGGAAAGCCAGCTGTTCATCACCCCAACATCTTAGACATCTGCACAGGCTCCGGCTGCATTGCCATCACACTAAGTCTCGACATTCCACAATCGACGGTAACAGGAATAGACATCTCGGAGAAAGCCATTGCCACAGCTACAGAAAACGCCAAAAAGTTGAATTCCAACACAAAAATAAAGCATGCTGATGTGTTCGACTTGCTCAAGATGACAAAAGAAGGCATAAAGAACGAGCCCAGCCTCGACATCATCGTGAGCAACCCACCCTATATCTGCGAGAAAGAGAAAGCAGACATGGCGAAGAATGTATTGAACTACGAACCCTGCCTCGCCCTCTTCGTTCCCAATGAAGACCCGCTGAGATTCTATCGGGCCATCGCAGAGATTGCCGCCCTGGAGCTTGCCGACGGAGGAAGGCTCTACTTCGAAATCAATCCCATCTACGAGAAGGAAACAAGGGAAATGCTCGAAGGATTCGGATTCGAGAACATAGAGACCCAACAAGATTTCTATGGCAAGAAGAGAATGATGCGAGCGATGAAGAAATAACCGAGGAGACTGAAAAGCCTCAACTTTTCATATGAAAACAGAAGAATGAGTATGGAATACAGCAACTACAACAAGCCCAAGCGACCCAAAAAACCCATGACCGAGCAACAAGCCCTGCTGAAGCTCACCACTCTCTGCACCCAAGCCGAACATTGCTCGCAGGAAATGCTCGACAAGATGAAGAAGTGGGAACTGAGCGAGGAAGCCATTGCACGAAACATGGAGTTCCTGACACAGAAGAAGTTTGTCGACGACGAACGATTCGCCCGCTTCTTTATCAACGACAAGATAAAATACAACAAGTGGGGACGGCGCAAGGTGGAACAGGCTCTCTGGATGAAACACATACCTAAGGAAATATCCGACCCCATCTTCGAGGAGATAGAAGACGGACTCTACATGGAAACCCTGCTGCCCCTGATGAAGAGCAAATACAAAACCATCAAGGCGAAAAACGACTATGAGCGTTCGATGAAACTCATACGGTTTGCCATGGGAAGAGGCTTCAGCATAGACCTCATACACAAATGCATCGACAAGATGGGAATGGAAGCAGAAGACGAAGACTTCGAAGAGGAACAATTCTAAAATACAACCGGCCTATGCGACTCAGCCTATTAGCCCAGATTCTCGACCTGCTCTGTCCACGCCATTGCCTTATCTGCGGTCAACGACTGCTGGGCGAGGAGGAAATCATCTGCATAGCGTGCAATCTGCATCTGCCACGCACCAACACCTGGCAACAGCCAGAAGACAATGACATGGCAAAACTCTTCTGGCACAGTATTCCCGTAGAGAAATGCTGCGCCCTGTTTCATTATCACGGGCACGCTCCTGCCAGCAACCTGCTCTACCAGCTCAAATACAACCAGCATGAGGAAGTAGGCGTAGGCATGGGACACCTACTGGCCAACGAAGCCCTCCGCATACAGTTCTTCGATGGCATAGACGCCATCGTGCCTATCCCTCTGGCGCCCAAACGAAAAAGAGAGCGGGGCTACAACCAGAGCGAGGCCATAGCGCGAGGACTACACGAAGCTACAAAGATTCCCATACTCAACAAGCTCGTCAGAAGAAAGACTTTCGTCGAAAGCCAGACACACAAGAACCGATGGGAACGCAACATCAATGTGCAGGATGTCTTTGCCCTGTCGCCCGACTACGCACCAGGAGGAAGCAAGGCCGAAAGCCTCGAAAACAAGCATCTGCTCATCGTTGACGACGTGTGCACAACAGGAGCCACCATCATTTCCTGCTGCCGGGAACTGATGAAGGCAGCAGACTCGATGAAGTTCAGCATCCTCACCATAGGATACGCCAAAGGACAATAAGTTCAAAAAATAAATAATAAATTTGGTTTTGTCTGCGTTTTAACGTACCTTTGCAAGCAAAACTTTAATCCTTTAATGATTATGGACAAACTGAAGAAAGATTTCGCATCAAAGTTATTAAACGTCAAGGCTATCAAACTGCAGCCTAACGATCCTTTCACATGGGCTTCTGGCTGGAAGTCTCCTTTCTATTGTGACAACCGCAAGACTTTGTCGTTCCCAGAGCTGCGCAACTACGTGAAGCTCGAACTCGTACACACCATCCTCGAACAATTCCCTGAGGCTGACGCCGTAGCTGGTGTGGCAACTGGCGCCATCGCACAAGGCGCATTGGTGGCCGACGAACTGAACTTGCCTTTCGTATACGTTCGTTCTAAACCCAAGGACCATGGTATGCAGAACCTCATCGAGGGCGAACTGAAGTCTGACGCCAAAGTAGTGGTTGTAGAAGACTTGATCTCTACCGGTGGAAGCTCACTCAAAGCCGTAGAGGCTCTCCGAAAGAACGGAAACGAGGTTATAGGCATGGTGGCAAGCTACACTTACGGTTTCCCTGTTGCCGAGAAAGCATTCGCCGACGCTGGTGTCAAGCTGGTAACTCTTACCGACTATGAGCACGTAGTAGCCGAGGCTTTGGAGACCGGATACATCGCACAGGAAGACGTAGAACTGCTCCACGACTGGCGCAAAGACCCAGCCAACTGGAAGAAGTAATCAAGCTGATCCATCAATAATGAGTACAAGTACATTCGAAAGTAATATCAAACAGATTCCTCACAAGCAGGAATCTGTTTATCGTACATTGAGCGATCTGAACAACCTGCAGCGACTCAAAGACAAATTCGAGCAGGTGAAAGACCAGATTCCTGAGGACAAGAGAAAGGAAATGGAAAAGCTGAAGGACCTCAAGTTTGATAGCGACAGCATCTCTATTACCGCACCTATGGTGGGCGAAATCAAGATGCGAATTATCGACCGCGAGGAGCCTAAGACCATCAAGTTTGAAACAGAAAACAGCCCCGTTCCTTTCAACTTCTGGATTCAGCTGCTGCCTACAAGCGACACTGCCTGCAAGATGAAGCTTACCATCAAGGCCGATCTCAACCCATTCATCAAAGGTATGGTGAAGAAGCCGCTCGAAGAAGGCATAGAGAAGATTGCCAATGCCCTGGCAATGATTTCATACGAAGATTAAAACAACGACATTTCCCCTCAAGAGGAATAAGCAACAAGACGATTCCGGGCAAGAGGAACTTTAGTAACATGAAGTAAATCAACATAAGAAAATGGCACAAAAACTTTGGGAAAAAAACTTTGAAGTGAACAAGGAGATAGAACGCTTCACCGTAGGACGCGACAGAGAACTGGACCTCTATCTCGCCAAGTATGACGTACTGGGAAGCATGGCGCACATCACCATGCTCGAAAGCATCGGACTGCTCGGCAAGGAAGAGCTGCCACAACTCCTTGCTGAACTCAAGAACATCTACGCCATAGCCGAAAAAGGCGAGTTCGTAATTGAAGACGGCGTAGAGGACGTACACTCCCAAGTGGAACTGATGCTGACACAGAAGTTGGGCGACATGGGAAAGAAGATACACTCCGGACGCTCGCGCAACGACCAGGTGCTGGTAGACCTGAAGCTCTTCACACGCCACGAACTGAAGGAAATCGTCGATGCCGTGAAGATTCTCTTCGATGAACTCATACAGAAGAGCGAACAGTACAAGAACGTGCTGATGCCTGGCTACACACATCTGCAAGTAGCCATGCCTTCGTCCTTCGGCCTGTGGT
Organism: Segatella copri; assembly: GCF_009495355.1. GTDB lineage: Bacteria > Bacteroidota > Bacteroidia > Bacteroidales > Bacteroidaceae > Prevotella. The sequence continues at coordinate 87,019 of NZ_VZAD01000034.1, read as the reverse complement.
TTGGCGCTTATGCTGAGAGCCTTGCCGACGACATGCTCTTCCTGCAGGCAGCCTATCGCATGACCAACCGCAACCCCTTGGGAAGCGCTGCCGGCTACGGAAGCAGTTTCCCGCTCAACCGAACCATGACAACCCAGTTGCTCGGCTTCGACAGCATGGACTACAACGTGGTTTATGCCCAGATGGGAAGAGGAAAGATGGAGCGCAACGTGGCTTTCGCCATGGCTACCGTGGCGGGAACTCTCGCCAAGATGGCTTTCGATGCATGTATGTTCAACTGTCAGAACTTCGGATTCGTCAAGCTGCCTAAGGAATGCACCACTGGCTCGAGCATCATGCCTCACAAGAAAAACCCTGACGTGTTCGAGCTGATTCGCGCCAAGAGCAACAAGTTGCAGAGTCTGCCACAACAGGTAATGCTCATCATGAACAACCTGCCAGTGGGCTACTTCCGCGACCTGCAGATCATCAAGGAGGTGTTCCTCCCTGCCTTCGGCGAGCTGAAAGACTGCCTGCAGATGGCTGCCTACATCATCAACAAGATGGAGGTGAACGAGCACATCCTCGACGATCCTCGCTACGACCCTATGTTCTCGGTAGAAGAAGTAAACCAGTTGGCTGCCAACGGAACTCCTTTCCGTGATGCTTACAAGAAAGTAGGACTGGAAATCGAGGCTGGCGAGTTTAAGCCCAACAAGGACATTCACCACACCCACGAGGGAAGCATCGGCAACCTGTGCAACGACAAGATTCAGGAACTGATGGAGAATACACTCTCCGAGTTCCACTTTGAGCGCATGGAGAATGCTGAAAAGGAACTGCTCGGAAGGTAAAAACTAAAAGCAGAAAGACAAAGAAGTGAAACACTCCTATATATATAATAAGGTGAAACATGGCTGGGCGTGGAGCATGGCCTTGCTCTTCTGCCTGACAGTCCTTGCCGGCTGTGATGCGGAAGACCTGATCAGCACCCGCTTCCCATGCAGTTTTTACTTCAATCCCAAGTTGCATCCAGGAACCTCCATTGAGACAGCCCTGCTCAATCCCGGATGCTACACCTTCATCAGCGTGAAAAATCTTGGTGTCTGGCACATTTATTCCACACTCAACGACGGAAGAAACATCACCGAGGACATCAAGATTACTACCGACCGCACAGAGGGATGGGACAACCGCATCAAGACTCACCCCTTGGGAGCCAACAACGGAATCATCATCGGATGCAGCAACTTTCAGGGGCATGTGGCCTGGGACAGACAATGCCCCAACTGTATCACACAATACGGCGGCACCAACTATCCACTCGAGCTGAACGGAATACGCCAGTCGGTCATGTGCAAGAAGTGCAAGCGTACCTATTCCTTAGAAACAGGCGCCATTACAGAAGGAGCCAAGGGCGAGGCGCTGATGAGATACGGCATCAGCTACGACGGACTTGGCTGCCCAGTAAGCGTAGGAAACTAAGCCAGAAACAGGGAAGAAGCCAAGAAAAAACAACTTTTCATCTAAAAAAATGTGATTTTTTTTGGCTGTTCCAAGAAATAGCACTATCTTTGCACTCACATTTTGCGGAAATAGCTCAGTTGGTAGAGCACGACCTTGCCAAGGTCGGGGTCGCGGGTTCGAGTCCCGTTTTCCGCTCTCTTTTATTGTTTACCATGCCGCAATGGTGGAATTGGTAGACACGAGGGACTTAAAATCCCTTGGCCAGTAATGGCTGTGCGGGTTCGAGTCCCGCTCGCGGCACTTTCCTCCTACATATGAAAAAATTTGCTTATTTTTTTATTCTAATAGCAAGTCTTACACTTACCGCCTGTGGGGTAAGCAGCAACAGATTTCAGCTCGAAGGCAGATTTCTTCACATGGACCAAGGTGAATTTTATGTTTACAGTCCTGATGGCGGCATCGAAGGTGTCGACACCATCAAGGTGATAGACGGACGTTTCACCTACGAGGCTCCCTGCAAAGACAAATTTACCCTGATGATTGTGTTCCCCAACTTCTCCGAGCAGCCAGTATTCGCTGAGCCGGGACAGTCGGTAGACATCAAGGCTGACGCCTCTCACCTCAAGGAACTTACTGTAAAGGGAAGCAAGGACAATGAGCTCATGAACTCGTTCCGCGAACAGATTCTCAACGTCTCACCTCCCGAAGAAACCCGAATAGCCGAGCAGTTTATCAAAGACAACCCTGCCTCGGTAGTAAGCGTATTCCTCGTCAGAAAATACTTCGTGGCTGCTCTTTCGCCCGATTACGCCAAGGCTTCACAACTGCTCAGCATTCTGAGCAAGGAACAGCCCGGCAACGGCAATCTCGCAAGACTGACACAGCAGATCAAATGGCTCAAGAGCGCAGGCATCGGCTCACAACTGCCTGTATTCACAGCCTACGACACCAACGGGAAACTCATATCAAGCACATCTCTTGCTTCAGCACCCGTAGCCGTCATCACCACCTGGTCAACCTCCGTCTTCGACAGCATGGACCTCTTGCGTGAACTCAAGAAGCGCCAGCGCAGTTCGCAGGGAAAACTCAAACTGATGAGTATCTGTATAGACGGCAATAAGGCCGACTGTAAAAGAAACCTGGAGCGCGACTCCATCTCATGGCCCAACGTATGCAACGGAGACTTGCTTGCCGACAAGACTCTCCTGAAACTCGGACTGATAGGAATCCCCGACAACATCGTGCTGAAGAATGGCAAAATCGTGGCGCGGAGCCTGAAGAAGAATGAGCTGAACAGCAAGTTGGACCAACTGCTGAAATAAAGCATATCAACACCCCCCGAAACGACAACAATCTTCATCACCATCTAAAACCTGAAGACATGTTAGTAAAAACCTATTGCGCAGCCGTAAACGGTCTGGAAGTAACCACCGTAACCATAGAAGTAAGCCTCAACCGAGGCGTACAGTATCATCTCACGGGTCTTGGCGACGAGGCTGTAAGAGAAAGCCGCGACCGAATAGCCGCTGCCCTGCAGTATAGTGGCTTCAAGTTTCCCGTGGCTGACATTACCATCAACATGGCTCCAGCCGACCTTCGCAAGGAAGGAAGCAGTTTCGACCTGCCCTTAGCTATCGGCATATTGGGAGCCAACAGCAACATCATAGAAGATCATCTCAAGGAATATATGATGGTGGGCGAGCTGAGTCTCGACGGAACCTTGCAGCCCATCAGGGGCGCCCTGCCTATTGCCATAAGGGCAAGAGCCGAACATTTCAAGGGACTCATCGTACCCGAACAGAATGTGCGCGAGGCTGCCGTGGTCAACAACTTAGAGGTGTACGGCATGAAAAACCTGCTCGAGGTCATCCAGTTCATGAACGACCAGAGCAATCCTTCTCCCACCATCGTCGATACTCGCAAGGAATTCTACGAGAACCAGAGTCATTTCGACCTCGACTATGCTGACGTCAGAGGACAAGAGAACGTAAAGCGTGCCTTGGAAGTAGCTGCGGCAGGCGGCCACAACCTCATCATGGTAGGACCTCCTGGTTCGGGTAAGTCGATGATGGCTAAGCGTCTGCCTTCCATTCTTCCTCCTCTCACACTCTCTGAGAGTTTGGAAACCACACAGATACATTCCATAGCTGGCAAGTTGGGCAAGAACGTATCGCTCATCTCGCAACGTCCATTCCGCTCTCCCCATCACACCATATCTCAAGTGGCTTTAGTAGGTGGAGGAGCAACTCCTCAGCCTGGCGAAATCTCGTTGGCACACAATGGCGTGCTCTTCTGCGACGAGCTGCCCGAGTTCAACAAGACGACCCTCGAGGTGCTGCGCCAGCCTTTGGAAGACCGGCACATCAACATCAGCCGCGCCAAATACACCATCGACTATCCTTGTTCTTTCATGTTTGTGGCAAGCATGAACCCTTGTCCCTGCGGCTATTATGGCGATCCAACCCACAACTGTGTCTGCACCCCAGGACAGATACAACGCTACATGAACAAAATCTCTGGTCCCCTGCTCGACCGCATCGACATCCAGTGCGAGATAACTCCCGTTCCCTTCAAGGACATCTCGAAAGCGGCACAAGGTGAGCCAAGTGCCGAGATACGCAAACGTGTGATAAGGGCAAGGGAAATCCAGGCGGCACGCTTCAGCGGACAAAAAGGAATCCACTGCAATGCACAAATGAGCGAGCGCATGATACATCAGTATGCCGAACCCGACGAGGCTGGCATCAGCATGTTGAGAATGGCGATGGAACGTCTGTCACTCTCTGCCCGCGCCTACAACCGCATCCTGAAGGTAGCACGCACCATTGCCGACCTGGAAGGCTGCGAACATGTAGAGTCGCACCACTTGGCAGAGGCCATCGGTTATCGCACCCTCGACCGTGGCGACTGGGCTGAAAGAGGAATATAGAACTTTCGTCTTATCGGTAAGTACCGTCAGGCTACACCGAAAACGGTGCTGAGTATAGAAACGGATACTATTATTGGCTTTAACCCAAAAGCGGGCATTGGGCTTGAATCCGATGTCCGCTTTTTCATATTTCATTTCTTGCTAATTGATCAAGAACGCTTGATAGTCCACTTATAACCAAAACGTAATTGATTATTTTCATAATGGTTTACTTCCACAATGACCTCATTGCTGGTCAGCTTCTTGTAGGTCATCTTGAGAGTGAAAGGCGTGTCTTCTGTCCAATCGCAGTGATACTCCTTGATCAATCCCTTGGAGCGAGTGCCCAACTTGCCACCAATAGCCAGGACATTCAGAATCTCACCATTGGTGCCATCAAAGAACTCTGCCTCCTCCAAAATCAGCAACATATTCAGGTCAAGAGCCTTATCAAAAGGTGCAGGAATGGCTGTTGTCTTGTCGTAAGCGAATGTAGAGACAGCATCCATGCTTTCACACTTCACCTTTGTGAGATAACCATTTTCCCAAATGAAAGTATGATTGTCCCAGTCGTCAGAGCCATCATACTCACTGATGTCATTATAACGAGTCTGCTTCATCGTACCATCAGCATTATAAGATATCTCAAATGGTCTTGTGCCGTTCATCCATGACTTGAAGATAGTACCACTGACAATCCTTCCATTCTCCAATTTGGCATTAAAGTCTGCCACATCCTCTTCTGTCTTCTGAGAAGGATAATAGATAGATTTCCTATTCCAATCCGTCTTGATGCTTGCTCCCGAGTTGAAGATGGTTCCGGTAGTAGTCTCAATACAATACTTGTCGCTGGCACCAGCCATATCATCACGCTCCACATGCTTGAACCTCGTCAAATTGCCATTCTGATACTGCAGCTCATAAGTCTCCGTCCCATCATCCTCTACATGAGTACCAGTAATGACAGAACATTCTTTGGTAATAGTAAAGAGAGCCGTAATTCCACCATTATCAACATCGGAATCTCCTCCAACATTTGAGCTATCCTCAGCAGTCTGAGTAATCAATATGGGCACCGTCTTGTCGTCACATACTATAATAATGTACGCAGAACGGCTTTTCCCTGTATCGTTCTTATCAAGCTGGATACTGATGTGACAGGTTCCGTCATCAAGGCGAGAGCCTTCATAACGCAGCCAACTGATTTCTTCTGTAGACGAACCATCCGACGTAGCAGAAACATAAGCACGATAAGCCTTGGATGCCTTCATGATGATTTCGGATGAGGTTTGATTCGCAGCAACAGACAGTTTGCCATCACGAACATTCTCAAACTGAAATCCGCCCCACTCGTCTCCATTATCATCGGAGCTACAACTTACCAATGCCGAGGTAGCAAATGCCATCAGACACAGCACCCAGTAACTAAAAATTTTCTTCATAAATTCAAGTATTAAATCATTATCATTTTAAAAAACTTATTTCACAACCCAACGGTTTCCATCCTCATCCAATCCCGTGACAGTATTGATGATATGGAAATTGCCCTTATTGGTCCATCCCTGTACAGAATGACCAAAACTGAACATATCATGCAACTCAAACTTCATGAACTTGAAGAGAAACATCAATGAGAACAACAGGATCAGCACTCCGACAATGGAGAATCCTGCCATGTAAGAAATACCTGCAGCCACAGCTTGGAAAACTATCTTGCGCCAACGCACCTCCTTGGGAGTATCCTCATAAGCGAAAACAACACACAAGATCACACAGAAGGAAGCTATAAGATACACATTGGCGTCCTCGCCAAAAAGCAAGCATAAGAAAGACCAAAGACCCAAGGCTACAGACCCTAAAAGTCGCATATTGCCACTACGCTCATAAGACTTATCCCCCTTATCCACTTTCAATACGAAACGATCAATACGCTCATAAAGAAGGAACATGACGACAAAGAGTATGGGACTTACCAAAGCCGGTCCGCCTAAGTTCTTGTTAAAGACGTCCCATAATCCAGACACAGAAATCGACAGTTGGGAGTCGGCTATCAGCACCGAAAGAATACCAAGCACCACACCTCCTACACACAGAACCTTCTTCTCGTCACAATAATGACTGTCCTCCATATCGTCAGGAGCACTCCATTCCGCACCAACAGACCTAAAGAATGTCAGCTTCACATCATTGAGCATTCCTGCATGATTTTTAGCAAGCAAGATGGCAAGTGCCAAACTGATATATACAACCGAAGACGTATCCTTCACCAAAAAAGCGATGACAGACCACAGAATATAGGTTTGTTGCCAATAGCGCAAATACTGCAACATACCTCTTGAACATAGAGAATTGCCAACTTGCTGCAGAGCACCAAGATGCTTACAACCCGCTATCAACACAATAAGGCCAGCCAATCCCCCTCCCCAAACAACACCAAAGGACAAGGTAGCTACAATACCTGCCACGCCATAAGCAGCCAGCAACATTCCACTACTCTTCACCCATGATGCAATCACTTCGTTGCGAATACCAGCAGAACGCTTCACGGCAAAATAAGCGCCAAGGGCAATGAGGATAACATCTATCACAAACAGTCCTCTCTCCAACACCACAAATGTAAAGAAGAATCCTATTGACAACAAAAAATTATCATATCCCTTCAAAGCTTCTCTACGGATAGCCAACTGTTCTTTTTCTTCTTTTTCCATATTAAAATATCATGTTAGTTTAAAAATTTGAGTTGTAAAGGTAAGACAAAATAAGATGAAAGTCTTTCCACATGACATAAAAGTCATCTTTTCCCTAAAATTCTATGCTATTCCATAGCCTCACCCCCATGGTTTTCCGTAGTTGGAACCCCAAATTACAGAAAAAGGATACTTTCCATTAACTTTTCAATCGCAGAAAAATACACTTTCTGTTCTTTTTTTTATATCTTTGCAAGGTAAATGCAACGTAAACTGACTATAATGACATCCAAGCATCCATCCTCCCTATTGGCATGGCTATTCGTCATGCTGCCGATATTGGCATTCTTCTCCGCCTGTTCCAACCACAAAGCAGGAGACGAGCAGAAGGCGTATGCCCTGTTCCTTGAGGCAATAAACCACAATGCCGCCGGCGACAAAAAACTTGCGATTACCCTTATCGACAGCGCTCTGCAGATGAATGCCGCCGACACCACTCGCAGTTGGCTTACCTGCGAGAAGACCACGGCACTCGTCGACCTCGGAAAGTTGAAAGAAGCTACTGCCATAGGCAAGAACGGCATACTGTTCGCTGAGAAAATCAAGGACGAAGAAGGTATGATGGGGATGTGCGGCTCGCTGGGCATCTGCTACCGAAGACTGGGCGACCTCGACTCCTCGCTCTTTTACTACAAGAAGGGATTGGAAACAGCCATAGAGAGTCAGAACACAGAATACGAGATATACTTGAACAACTGCATCTCCGTGCTCTTCAACGAGCAAAAAAGATACCGTGAAGCCATCGAATACTCCGACAAGGCCGAAAACAAGGCGATAGCCACCAATGACACCATCGAAAGACTGTCTGCCCACGCCAACAAGGGTGCCATATTCATGCGACAGGGCTTATACCGAAAGAGCATCGATTTCCTCACCCCTCTTTGGGGCATGGTAAAAGAAGCCAACTATAATGTGCTGACCCTCAAATATCTGTCACCTTTGCTCAAGTCATACTTAGCTTTGGGAAAGACAGATTCCGTGATGCACTATATGGCTTATGCTGACGAGGCTTGCCGCAACTTGGGTCCAACCAGCAACGGCATACTTGGCATCCTGGAAATCAAGGCGCAAATGTTGGGCAAACAGAAGAGATACGCCGAGCAGAGCATCCTGCTTGACAGCATCAGCAGATTCAACAATGTCAACATGGCGATGCCACAAGACAAACTCTTTGCCACCCAAGCCGAGTGCCTCTACAACCTGGGCAAGACACACGAAGCTTACAGCACCATGAAAGCCGCCTATCAGAAAGCTGACTCATTGAAACTAAGCGACATCGACAAGCAACTGAGCGAATTCAACGTCAAATACAAGACCTTGGAGAAAGAGGTGCAAATAGAAAAGATGAACCACGAGCAGAGCCTGCTCTACATCCGTATTCTCTGCCTCACCATCGCCATCATCATCCTGCTCATCGCCATTCTTATCATTCTCTACCGCAGGAAACTGGAGAAGCAACGTGCCGAGTTGACAGAGAAAACCTCCTATATCAATGGAGTGGAAACAGAGCGCAAGCGACTTGCCAAGGAACTGCACGACGGCGTATGCAACGACATCCTCGCCGTCAACATCATGATGCAGACCGACAAGGAAGCTGCAGAACGCCTGCTCAAAAATGTAGGAAACGATGTGCGTCGCCTCTCACACGAGTTGATACCACCTCGTTTCGACAATGCCTCTCTCTCTGAGCTGGTATGCACCTATTGCCAGTCGATGAGCGCCGAGAATGGCACTATCGTCAAACCGTTCGTCAGCCGTTCCTTTGAGAAGCTGAATCTCCCAAGCCGAACGGCTTTAGAAGTATATCGCATCGTTCAAGAGAGTGTGTCGAATGCTATCAAGTATGGCTACAGCAAGATGATTACCGTGACCCTGGACGCAAGCAACAACCAAGCCTCCCTCTGCATTGCCAATGACATATCCCGAGAACACCCTATCACACAGGGTAAGATGGGTATAGGCAAAGATACGCTGAAGATGAGAACAGAAGCCCTGAAAGCCGTTCTCACCATCAGCGAACAAGACGAAGAATACAAAGTAGAGGTGCGTTTTCCACTATAGTCCAAGCCTTCTCAACCTATCACAGACAGCAAAGAAACAGACATGAAAAAGAACATTCTCATCGTAGATGACCATCCCATCGTTTCAACAGGGCTACAAGCCCTCATTGAACACACAGGAGAATACGGCAAAATATATGTCACCAACAACATCGCATCAAGCCGCCTTCTGCTCAGGCAAAAAGACATCGACATCGCCATCATCGACCTGGAATTGCAGGATGCCAATGGCATGGAACTGATCAAGTACATCCACCAGACTCACATCAACACCAAGATACTGGTCTATACGATGCACGAAGAACTCTGGACGATTCGCCAACTGATGAAGGAGGACGCCGATGCCATCGTCATGAAAGGCGACAATCCGCAAGAGGTGCTCATTGCACTTCGCAAGATAGAACAGGGCAAGGGATATTTCAGCCAACAGTTCATGAGGCTCATCAACAGCCAGGACACTTCAGAAATCACCTTGTCCAATAGAGAGGCTGAGGTGTTGGAACACATCTCCAATGGTTTATCCACCAACGACATCGCCCAGCAACTCAACATCAGCAACAACACAGTGGAGTTCCATCGCCACAACCTGATGAAGAAACTCTCTGCCAACAACATGGCACAGCTCGTGAAGAAAGCGATACAGTTGGGGCTCAACTTCATAAAGTGAAGCTCACGACTACGGATTACCATAGGAAAGACTCATCATCCAGACTTTTTGCATAGCCGAAACAGCATGTTTTCGGCTATTCTTTTTTCATAACATTCTTTTTTTCTTAACTTTGAGTTCTTGATTATCACTAAAAAGAAAGATTATGAACAAAAAGTTTTACCTCATCGCATCGCTCCTGTTAGCATCCGCACAAATGGGACTGGCACAAAACAGCATCGTAAAGAGAGTAGACGTCAAGGACATTCCTACCGTCAAAGCACCTGCTCAAGCCTTTACACAAGTCACCAAACTCACAGGTTGGACATACACTAATAGTTCAGGGGAAACCGAGAACGTAAGTGTCCAATATGACGACAAGGGGCGATTCCAGACCATCAACCACGGCACGTACAAGGAACTGATTTCCTACACGGACGGCACCAATGGTCAATGGATAGAGATGACCATCACGAAGTCTGAAGGCTCTACCCTCATTCCCCAATACAAGAATGTGCGCACACAAGATGCCGAAGGACGTATCGTGACCGAAAAGGTGTATAAGAATACTGACGGCGAACACCTGTCCCTGGTTCACAGCTACGCCTATGCCTATTCGGTAGTCGACAATGCCGAGCGCATCAGCCTCATCGAGGATATGACATACAATGAGTTCAATCCCGAGGGAATAGGTACCAAGTATGTATGGTGCGAACCTACAAAGAGCTATATCGAGAACCGATACAATGCACATGAACGAACCATAACCACCCTCAAGGACGGCACCTACTCTACCATTCATCAAGAACTCGATGAAGACAAGGGTACATGGACAACCTGGGTGACGGAAGACATAAGATACGATAACAAGGGCGAGCAATGCTACTACCTGAGGAAAAGCTATACCAGGGATGGTCGGTTGATGGAGGCTGAAGGTAAAAAGACAGAGACAGCGTACAACACTCCCACCGCTGGCTACCACACCATCACCTCTTACACCTTCACCAATGGCAATGACGAAGACAGCAGTACCGACTCACAGCCTAACCTCGCCGACTACCAATGGGTGCCAAATCAGAAGAAGGTTGTCTCAGACAATTACGACAAAGAGCAAATGATATATGGCGAGAGCAAAAGCTGCAAGATTTACTCTTACGACAACGGCAACTGGATTTTGTCTACAGACGAGGTCATGGAGTGGGTCAACAAGCATGTATTGAAGAAATTCTACAATAGCCACAATTATAAGGACGATGCAGGCTACTTCTATTACAATTATTACGATGACAATGGCAAGGAGCTGGGCAGTGCCTACATGTTCGACGATGGCAGCTACATGTCGGAAATCGACATGGACTATCAAATCAACGGCCGTGACGTCACCGAGTACACACTCTACGACAAGCAGCACAACATGCTGAAGAAATACAGGAAGGCTTACATCGGCAAAGAAAACTATTTGTTCACAACAGAGCCTACCCTGTTTCAGGAGTGGGACGGCACAGCATGGCACAACTTCGAGGGCACATTCAAGCTGGGCGAAAGGACTTACATCGTCGATAAGAAAGGCCGAATCATCGAAAGCGACAGATGTGACGACAAGGGCAATATCTGGTACCGCGTCATAACCACCTACCAAGACAACGGCTATACGGAGACCGAATATGAGTGGAACGAAGACCTCTCCGCCTTGTATGAAAGCGACAAGCTCACTCACTCCATCGACGGAAACGGCACCTACCAATACATCCACTTCGAATACGACCCAAACCATAACATCATCTATGGAAGGATGGACAAAGAGTATACCAATGGGGTGTGGGAGACTTACTCTTGGGACGGAAGCGGATGGATGCTGAGAAATAGTGGGGTATCTTCTCTGACCAGTACCAATGGCAATGAGACCATCAACATCAGCCGAGAGTGGCAAGACGGGAAAATCGTAGAAACAAGAAAGCGGATAGAAGTACATACCGACGACTACACCAAGTATGAGGAGTACGTCAAGCAAGACGGGAAATGGGTAGGAAAATCCAAGCAAGAGTCACGCATTGTCAACTACCACACCGACTTTGCCACCACACCAGCTGACCCTCTGCAAGACTACTACAATAAGACCAACACCATCGATGCTGGCGAGGCATTAGCAGAAGCAAAAGAAAATGATCATACTTGGTATCAATGGGACGAGGCTACTGGCGATTGGAAAATAGAGAGCAGCAGAGAAACCACATTCCAGATGGTGGGCAACACCCTGACAGAAACCATCAAGAACATAGAAGATGGCGGAAGGTACATCGAAACCAGACAAACCATCTACAAGCGCGATGCCCAAATGCGCCTGACATCGGTAGACAGAACATACACCGAAACCAAAACCGATGCATCACATAGCGAACATGCGGCTACACTCTATACATACGACGACGAGGGCAACCTGATATCGGAGCAAATAACAGACATCTATGGCAAGACCTCTAAATACATCTATCAATATGGGAAAATAGACGTAGTAAACGGCATTGAGAGTGGCATCGACGACGCAAGAGGAAGCATCATTGTTACGGGCCGTAACATACATGTAGCAGGTACGCAAGGACTTGCCCTCTACTCACTCAGCGGCACACTGGTGTCACAAAGCACGAGCGACGTCATTGAAGCTCCGACGAGTGGACTCTACATCCTAACTTCAAAAGACAAGAAAACTAAAATCTTTGTCAAGTAAACCACAGAATAAAGTTCCACGATAATAACAGAAAACTTCGTTCCGTACATGGAACGAAGTTTTTTTAGGTAACTAAACTTTCTCAAGCCTACAAAAATCTATGTTCTAAACTATCGAACTTATGTTCTAAAGTTTAGAACTTGTGTTCTAAAGTATCGAACTTATGTTCTAAACTTTAGAACATAGATTTTTCACAAGATTCAGAACAATTTCATATCGAACAAAAAACAATTTGTATAGTATTAAAGTAATTACTCATGGCTATAGGGGTGCCGGGGTGTTACTTTTTCATGTATCAACGATCAATTAGCTAAAGAAAAAAGCAAATATATCCTACTAATTACAGTATTTTTTTGTAATTTTGCAGCCAAATAACAAAAATATATTAGCTAATATGGAACAAAAGAATTTTAAACGTACCACCGTGACGGCAGCCTTGCCTTATGCTAATGGTGGTGTACATATTGGACACTTGGCTGGAGTTTACGTACCTGCCGACATCTATGTACGCTATCTCAGACTCAAGAAGCAAGACGTGGTCTTCATCGGCGGAAGTGATGAGCACGGAGTTCCCGTAACCATCCGAGCTAAGAAAGAAGGCATCACCGTACAGGAGGTGGTTGACCGTTACCACAACCTTATCAAGAAGAGCTTCGAGGATTTCGGAATCTCTTTTGATGTATACAGCCGTACCACTTCACCTACTCACAATAAGTTTGCTTCCGATTTTTTCCGCACACTCTATGACAAGGGCGTCTTAGAGGAAAAGGTAGAGGAGCAGTTCTGCGACGAGGTAACCGGCGAGTTCCTTACCGACCGTAATATCGTGGGCACATGTCCTCGATGCGGTGCAGAGGGAGCTTATGGCGACCAGTGCGAGAAGTGTGGCGCAACCCTCTCACCAGAGGAACTCATCAACCCTACCAACAAGAACAACCCAGGCCACGGTCTGGTAAAGAAGCCTACCAAGAACTGGTATCTGCCTTTAGGAAAATATCAGGACTGGCTGAAGAAATGGATTCTGGAAGGACACAAAGAATGGCGCTCCAATGTTTACGGTCAATGCAAAAGCTGGCTCGACATGGACCTTCAGCCACGTGCGATGACACGCGACCTCGACTGGGGTATTCCTGTTCCTGTAGAGGGAGCTGAAGGCAAGGTGCTCTACGTATGGTTCGACGCACCTATCGGATATATCTCCAACACCAAGGAACTTTGTGATGCACATCCCGAGAAATGGGGCACATGGCAGAAGTGGTGGCAGGATCCAGAGACTCGCCTCGTACACTTCATCGGTAAGGACAACATCGTATTCCACTGCATCATATTCCCTACCATGCTGAAGGCTCACGGCGACTATATTCTGCCAGACAATGTGCCAGCCAATGAGTTCCTAAACCTCGAGGATGACAAGATTTCCACCTCGCGCAACTGGGCTGTATGGTTGCATGAATATCTCGTAGACTTGCCAGGCAAGCAGGATGTATTGCGCTATGTACTGACAGCCAATGCGCCTGAGACCAAGGACAACAACTTTACATGGAAAGACTTCCAGGAGCGCAACAACTCTGAGTTGGTAGCCGTATATGGAAACTTCGTCAACCGCGCCCTGCAACTTACCAAGAAATACTGGAATGGCGTGGTTCCTGCCTGTGGCGAACTTCAGGAAGTGGACAAGAAAGCCATTGCAGAATTCAAGGACGTAAAGGAGAAGGTAGAGCAGTTCCTCGACGTGTTCAAGTTCCGCGAGGCACAGAAGGAAGCCATGAACCTGGCACGCATCGGCAACAAGTATATCACCGAATGCGAGCCTTGGAAGGTATGGAAGACCGACCCTAAGCGAGTAGAGACTATTCTGAACATCTCACTCCAGTTGGTTGCCAACCTCGCCATCGCCTTTGAGCCATTCCTGCCATTCTCTTCTGAGAAACTCCGCAAGATGATCAATATGCCAAACTTCGAATGGACACAACTCGGAAGCACCGACCTGCTGAAGGCTGGCGACCAGTTGGGCGAGCCAGAGCTCCTCTTCGAGAAGATAGAAGACGAGGTGATAGATAAACAGCTCCAGAAACTTGCCGACACCAAGAAGGCCAACGAGGAGGCTTCCTATAAGGCAGAGCCTGTCAAGCCAGAAGTAAGTTTCGAAGACTTCGAGAAACTCGACATACGCGTAGGACACATCCTGAACTGCGAAAAGGTAAAGAAGTCGAAGAAGCTCCTCAAGTTCACCATCGATGACGGTACAGGCACCGAGCGCACCATCTGCTCAGGCATCGCTGCTTATTATGAGCCAGAAGACCTCATCGGAAAGGACGTGCTCTTCGTTGCCAACTTCGCTCCACGCAAGATGATGGGCATAGAGAGTCAGGGCATGATTCTCTCGGCTGTCAACTTCGACGGAAGCCTCAACGTCACCTCTCTCCTGGGCAAGGTGAAGCCAGGAAGCCAGGTGGGATAAAGACAAACATAAAAGTACTTTCGCCCCTATATTGCAAAGGCTCTATATCTATATTTTTAATATAAGGTATAGAGCCTTTTACCATATCATCGGCGTACCGCTCTATATTAGCTAAAAGCGGAAAAATCACAAAAATATCAAATCGTATGGAAATAAAGCGTAATATACATTTAAATAGAATCATCTCTACAATCGCCATACTGCTCTGCATCTGTTGGATGCCAGTATGTGCACAGATAAGAATCGTGGACGAACAAGACGGGAAACCCGTTGCTGGCGCTTACATCTTCAGCAGCGACAACCACCTGCTGTGCATCAGCGACTCAAAGGGGAACATAGAACCACAGAGCGGAATGATCACCATCAGCAACGTGGCGTATGAGTCGAAAACGATAGACGCTTCGACCATCAAAGGGGATGTTCTGCTGAAGCAAAAGGTTTATGCGCTGCCCGAAGTGACAGCAAACAAGACCGACTACATAAAACTTACCGGAGTCTTTCGGGACATCTGCCGCAACAATGGCAAGACCATCCTATACCGGGAGGGCATCATGGACTTCTACATCAACCTGGAAAACGGGAAGACAAAACGCAGAGTGCGTGCCTGCCGGCAATACGAGCGAAGCGGACTCAGAAAGCTCATCAACTTCAATATTTCCATCCTCAGCGAAGCCAGATCGTTCGACATGTCACGCATCAAATATGTGAAGCGCGATACCATAAACAGCATAAAGGGGGACACAACATTCTATAGCTCACACTTCAAAGGTACGCAGAGCGACAAAGCCATCATGTACATAGACACACACCAGAAGAACCTGTACAGGCACATCATAGACAACACACAATACAGAAAAATCACCAATCCGCTGCTCAAAATAAAGACCGATGTATGCGACTGGACCTTCTCTGATAAAAAGGAGGCCTGGAGCTCGCTCGTATCATTCAGAAAGATATGGAACTACGACAATACACCATTGCCTAGCAAGAGCGCAATAGAAACAGAGGAGATGAACGACTTTGTGGTAACCGGCGTGAAAGCCTTGACCAAGGAGCAAGCACAGACAGAAATGAAAGACAGAACAGAAACCGACAACTTCACTCTGCCCGACTGTCTGCCAGCCATCCCCTACGACGTAGCCAAAGAGACGGAAGGCCTCTTGATAAAAAGATTTTGGGAAATGTAAAGAACTGAGCTTTCGCAAGTTCAGAAGTTATAGAAGGCAGAGAAGGGAATACTGAAGAAAGCCGTGAGGACAAACAACAAAAACAGGAAGAACCCTTCATACATCTCGCTTTTTGGGCCAAAAACATGCACAGTTTGATAGGGTTTGTGCACAAACGGCTATCTTTTTCATCAAAAAGTTTGCTCATATAAAAAAAAAAGCGTTCCTTTGCACCCGATTTCAACGGCAAAGATGGTAAGCGAGAGAAGTTTACACCTTATTATATATATATAAGATATCGTGCCGTTATTATAAACAAAAGTATTAAGATAACAATGACTCACAATTTGTTAAAAGGCAAGCGTGGCATCATCTTCGGTGCCCTCAATGAGGAATCAATCGCTTGGAAAGTAGCCGTTAAGGCTGCTGAAGAAGGTGCCACCATCGCACTGAGTAACACAGCAATGGCCCTGAGAATGGGTACACTCGACAAACTCGCTGAACAAATCAACGCTCCTATCATCGCAGCTGATGCGACAAGCGTAGAAGACTTGGAAAAGGTTTTCACAGAAGCACAGGAGAAATTGGGTGGCAAGATTGACTTCGTTCTCCACTCTGTAGCCATGAGCCCTAACGTGCGCAAGCATCGCACTTACGATGATCTCGACTACAACTTCCTGAACAAGACTCTCGATATTTCTGCCATCTCTTTCCACAAGATGCTGCAGGTAGCCAAGAAGTTGGACGCCATCAATGAGTGGGGTTCTGTAGTTGCCCTTACTTATGTGGCTTCTCAGCGCACATTCTTCGGTTACAACGACATGGCTGATGCCAAGAGTATGCTGGAGAGCATCGCACGTAGCTTCGGATACATCTACGGTCGCGAGAAGCACGTGCGTATCAACACCATCTCACAGAGTCCTACAGCCACTACCGCTGGTAAGGGTATCAAGGATATTGACAACATGATGGACTTTGCCGACAAGATGTCGCCACTGGGCAATGCCGTTGCAGAGGATTGCGCAAACTACTGCGTAATGATGTTCTCTGACTTCACACGCAAGGTAACCATGCAGAACCTCTTCCACGATGGTGGTTTCTCGTCTATGGGTATGAGCCTTCGCGCCATGAACCAGTATGCAAAGGACCTGACTCCTTACGAGGATGAGAACGGAAAGGTAATCTACGGATAATACAACCCGCAATATCTGCTTCAAGAAGATAGCGATACTGCATCAAATAAGAAATCCGCATTCGGAGAGAGATAGAAAACTCTTCTGAATGCGGATTTTGCTATGTTATCAAAGTGCAAAACGATAACCCACCGAGAATGTAAACACACGATTCTTACAACTGTCATCATGACCTGGAGAATCGTCAACATTGGTAAGTCCCAAATTGTAACGGGCATCGAGCACTACCCCCATATACTCATAAGACAAGCCTATAGGCAGAGAGACATCCACCTTTTTAGCTGGCCAGAAATCTGACACCTTCTGTGAATTGTCATAGGTAGCACCACCATATTGGTCCCTCTCTATATCAATGGAGGTAAACTCATACTTAGGATCGTTGAGCAGGAAACCTGCCTGTACGCCAACCATAAATGCCAACTGACGGGTAACATAACCCTTCACCATCAAAGGCACATTGAGATAATGCAGATTGGTGTGATAGTCGGAAATGCCCTGATACTTCCTTCTTTCAGCATCAATAGTAGCCTCATAACTGGAGAAGCGGAAGCCCTGCTTGGCATAATAAGCTCCTAAACTGACGCCAATCTCCTTGGTAGCACGATACTCCACATCGACACCACCCATAAAACCAGCCTGGAAACTTGACTTCAAAGAAGCCTTATCTTCACCTGAAGCATAATAAATGCGGTTATTGCTCCAGTTGGCAAGCGCCACACCTACACGAGGGATGACAGAAAACCTGCCGACCTCACTCTCTACTGTCTGCGCCATTGTCACTAAAGAAAGAGCCAACAAGCAGACAAGTGATAAAATATTTCTTCTCATAAACACTTATATATTCCATTAATAAATCATGAATACTCCTTATATATATTATCTAAAACGCAAACACACTCATAATATTGCACCCATATCATAAGGAATCAACTAAAAGAGTCAAAAAGCTATTAAAGCCACCATAAATAAAGGCATTTACTGGCTAAATGGAGCAACAAAACAATTATTACGCCTACAAAAACTGTTTTTGCCCCATATAAAGATAACTATTTCATATCTTTGCATCAGAAAACAAAAACGACGTTGTGAAACGCATTTCATCATCTTTTACTTATACATATATAATATTAAGAAATTATTCTTAGGAGAAACAAGGAAGTTATCTGAATTTTCAGGTAACTTTCTTCGTTTATATACAACCCACACAAATCAATCTTCCTATTAAAGCAGTACACTTTACAACACCCACGGCACTCCATTAGAAAGATTGTGTTTCATCATAGTCTGTACACATTTTTATATAGCATCAAAGACTAAGCTATTTACAAATACACAGAACCATGAAGTCTTCAAGATTCCAATCGCACTCAATCATCTTTACGCTCAAAGCGAAAGACAAGTGGCAGATGGTCACTATAGCCTCCCAGGTAACGAGGTCCCAAGTAAGTACGTTTAGGATGATAGCCACCATAACGCTCATCCTCTTCCATCAGGAAGGGCAAATCACCCACATAACACTCAACAGAGCATCTTGCCACAGGAGGACTGCAAAGTATATGATCGAGACTGCGCCATTCACCATGCCAACGATATGTGGCCTTTGCACCATGTCTGCCCATTGCTTGCTGCGAAACCTCTGTTAGACGGGAGCCTGCACGCAAAGACAACAATGCAGGTGAGTCGGAATAGTCATTAAAATCTCCTGCCACGATGATACTTGCCTCCTTACTCAAGGTATAGATAGAATCCACCGCCTCGTTCAACTGCTTGGCAACCTGCATACGAAAAGGACGAGAAACCGTCTCTCCTCCCCTACGACTGGGAGCATGTACAACAAACACATGCAAGGTATCACCACCCAGAAGAAGCCCACTGACGTACAAAATATCGCGTGTAGGGCGCATTCCAGCCAAAGACTTGATACGTATGGGATAAGAACGCAAAGGGCAGAAAGAAGAAGGAAGATACATCAGAGCTACATCTATACCTCTCTCATCGGGCGAAGAAGTCATCAGATATTCATAACCGGCAAGACGAAGAAGCGAGCGCTTGGTGAGGTCGGTCATCACCGTATCGTTCTCCACCTCGCACAGAGCCACCAAATCGGGAATTTCCCATTCCTTATTTCCCTTCTCGCCCAAAGCTACCAGTTCCTTTGCCAGATTGTTCAGTTTACGCCAATACCGGGTACGAGTCCAATGATAGCTGCCTTCAGGAGTAAACTCCATGTCATTCTTGAGGGAATCGTGACGTGTATCAAACAGATTCTCGCAATTCAGCTCTACAAAAGTGAGTAAACTGGATAAAAGTAAGGCTAAAAACATAGACAACACATTATTATAATAGGGTAAAACGGAGGGAGTGATAAAAAATAAGGGCTTTTATTTCGGAAAGTCATTTTTTTGATGTATCTTTGCAGAAGCAAAGTTGCACGCAGTACTACAGAGAACATTCTTTGCGTACTCTGCCAATGGCTTTGCAAAATATATTCTACAGGGGTTCCATAGTTTAATGGATAGAACGGAGGTTTCCTAAACCTTTGATCCGAGTTCGATTCTCGGTGGAATCACTGCCAAACAATAAAAGGTCGCTCCTTGATGGATGCGACCTTTTGTTGTTTTATATCTTTCCCCCGTCCGAAGGACTCGGACAGGGAATCAGATTCATTGATTATTTAGCCTCAACAGCTGCAACTTCCTCAGCAGGCTCAGCCTTGATCTTACGACCCAAAACGAGGTAAGCCAAAGGTGAAGCGATGAAGATAGAAGACAATGTACCGAATACAACACCCAGAATCATTGCGAATGAGAAGCTGCGGATGCTGTCACCACCAAGGATGAAGATGCAGAGCAACACGAGCAATGTAGAAACTGAAGTATTGATGGTACGTGCCAAGGTCTCGTTGACAGAAGCATTGAAGATCTGCTGACGATCAGCCTTAGGATGAAGCTTCAAGTTCTCACGGATACGGTCGAATACAACCACCTTATCATTGATAGAGTAACCTACCACAGTCAGGATAGCACCGATGAAGGTCTGGTCAATCTCCAATGAGAATGGAACGTGACCCCACAAGAGAGAATAGAAACCAACAACTGTCAAGGCGTCGAATGCCAAAGCGATGGTAGAACCCAAAGAGAAGGCTACGTTGCGGAAACGAAGCAGGATGTAAAGGAAGATGGCAATCAAAGCGAAGAGCACACTATAGATAGCGCCCATAGTGATATCCTTGGCTACTGAAGGACCGACCTTAGTACTACTGATAATAGAACCACCCTGACGAACATCTGGATTCTTGAATGCATCAACATTTTCCTGAGAAACCAAACCAGCCTTCTTCAAAGAGTTGTAGAGAATAGTCTCTGCCTGATCGTCGACTGCAGGGTTGTTGCTCTCAATCATATAGTTGGTAGACACACGGATTGTCTTACCATCTGTTCCGATAGCAATGGCACTTGTATTAGCCTTAGTTCCATCGGCATTGACGAAAGCATCACCAAGTACTGTACGAATCTCCTCTGGCTCAACTGGGCTCTCGAACTGAACCACATAGTTGCGACCACCTGTGAAGTCGATACTCTTGCTCAATCCACGTACAAAGAAGCTGCCGATAAATACTACTGCAGCAATGATAGCTACGGTAAAGGTAGTCTTGTACATAGACATGAACTTGTACTTCTTGCCCTGCATCAGGTTGTGAGAAACGGCAGTGTCAAACTTGCAGTGCATCCACTTGTCGTGGTTCAACTTGTAATCGTAAACCAGACGAGTCAAGAACACAGCAGTGAAGAAAGATACGATGATACCGATAATCCAGGTAGTGGCGAAACCACGGATAGGACCTGTACCTGTAGTCAACAGGATAACACCTGTGATCAAAGAAGTCAAGTTAGAGTCGAAGATGGCAGAGAAAGCGTTACCATAACCTGCGGCAACAGCCTGCTTCATACCCTTGCCAGAACGAAGCTCTTCCTTGATACGTTCATAAATAAGCACGTTGGCATCCACTGCAGTACCCAAAGAAAGCACCATACCGGCGAGACCTGGCAACGTCAAGGCTGCCTGGAACGACGTCAGAATACCAAGCGTGAAGAATACATTGACGAGCAATGCCAAGTTAGCCATCATACCAGGTACAATGTTGTACATAACAACCATGTAAACCATCAAGAGTACAAAAGCCACAACGAATGAGATGATACCCATCTGGATAGACTGAGCACCAAGAGTAGGACCAACTACCTCTTCCTGAACGATACGTGCAGGAGCTGGCATACGACCAGACTTCAATGTGTTGGCCAAGTCCTTGGTATCCTCGATAGTAAAGTTACCAGAGATCTGTGAGCTACCACCATCAATCTCGCCATTAACACGAGGAGCAGAATAAACTACACCATCCAACACAATGGCAATAGCCTTGCCCACGTTGGCCTTGGTCATCTGAGCCCACTTGCGTGCACCCTCAGTATTCATCTTCATGCTGACAACAGGAGAACCCATCTGGTCGAACTCGTCCTTGGCGTCTGTGATTACATCACCCTCCAATGGAGCACGACCTGTAGTGGTAGTCACCTTCAAGGCATGAAGCTCATAGATATTCTTTACATTCAGATGATCAGCTGGCTTAGCACTCCAAAGCAGACGCAAGTCAGATGGCAAAACACGCTTAGCTACGGCAGAGTAAATAATCTTGTTGATAGCAGCAGTATCGCGGACACTGGCATAACCTACAGTACTCAAACCGCCAGCGAGTTGCAGACGAGCCAGCAATGGATGAGCCTTGATGGCAGCTGCATTCTGTGCATCCTCGCCTACCTTAGCAGTAGCATCGTCCTTCTTCTTGATAGAGAACTTGCCTTCTGCCTTCTTAGGCTCTGCCTTGGCTACGGCTTTCTTGGCTGCAGCAGGATCTGCTGCTACTGTATCAGTCTTCTCCTCACCATTATCGCCATTAGCGATACGAGTGTCGAGCTGCTGCAGATAAGGAGCGATCTCATCAGAATTGTATGTCTCCCAGAACTCGAGGTTGGCACTACCCTGAAGCATCTTACGCATACGCTCTGGCTGGCTGATACCAGGCATTTCTACCATGATACGGCCCTGCTGACCTTCCAGTTTCTGAATATTAGGCTGAACAACACCAAACTTGTCGATACGAGTGCGTACAACATTGAAAGAGTTGTCGATAGCATCCTGGACAGAAGTGCGGATAGCCTTTTCTACCTCCGCATCGCTGCTCTGAGGAGAAACCTTACCCTGCAACTGCTGGGTAGCGAACACTTCTGCAAGTTTATGACCTGGTGCGCTCTTGTGATAAGCGTTAATAAAAAGTGACACAAAGTCACCACCGTTAGCTTCTTCCTGAGCTCTGGCTTCCTTCATGGCATTTGTAAAGCCTGCATCGGTCTTATGATCGGCAAGGTTTTCAAGTACATCAGGTACAGAAATCTCAAGGATTACATTCATACCGCCCTTAAGGTCAAGTCCGAGACCAATCTGAGTTTCCAAGCAGTTCTGATAAGAGTAGACACCAAGATACTTCACAGAATCTTTATAATTCTGCTGTGCAATGGGGTCTTTCAACTCTGCAGCCTTACTGTCATAATATCTCGTAGCAAACGAGAATGACAGATAGAAGATGCTTGCAAGCGTCAACAAGACGGCAACACAAATTACAATTCCTTTGTTTTGCATTTCTATTTTTATTGTTATTAATTATTAATTTACATATAATGACGTGCAAAAATAATCATTTTTTTTCTTTTTAAGAAATTATTTCTGCGATATTATTCTTTTTTTAGTGTTTAGACTGCATTTTTAGGTAACAAAGCATGGGATAATGGTCTGAAACTGCTATTTTACTATCCACTTTACAGCCATAAGGCTTCCAGTCTTCAGAGCACATGATATTGTCTATACGTACATAGAATCCACTCCTGTGATAACTTATCCCCAATCCATTCCCGCTCTCTATAAAACAATCAGTCAGGTCTTGTGCTATCGTACGATGCGCATACGAGATAGGACTGTCATTGAAGTCACCACAAAGTATGATGCTCTTTCCTTTATACCGACTCAGATAGTTTGCCACGGCGTCTGCCTCAGGAGCACGTTTCTTAGTGGCTTCCGCCAGTTTTACAATCAACAGTTTAGATGTCTGTTCGGCTGTATCGGTCTCCAATTTACCTTTCACTAAATTCTTGAACTTACGACGCTCTTCTAAAGACAAGCCTGTAGTCTCCAAATGATTATTGACCAACAACACTTCCTTACCCTTTACCGACAGACGGAAAGCCGCACTCAAGTTGCCTTTAGAGGCATAGGGAATCAGTTCCTTGCCCAGTATAGGGAACTTGCTCAGCACCATCAGGCCGTTACCGCCATTAGGGTGATTGATGGTTTCGATATAAGGATAAACAGGACGCAACAGCGTGTCTATCTGTTCCCACTCGTAAGCGGTAGGGACAGCTTCCTGAAGACACACAATATCTGCATTCTGCCTGCGCACATACTTCACTATAGGATTGACACCGTCCTCATCCGTCACGCCTTCTGCAAGGCTCAACGTATTATAAGACAGTACTTTGATAGAACCAGCAGGCGGTTCGCTACAGATATTCAAGGGCATGTATTTCCTTACCGGCACATAACACAGCAAAAAGCCCAAAAACGGAATAAGAGCATATCGCGCCTTGACAATCAGCCAGAAGAACAAAAAGCAGAGATTGACGAAAAGGAAAAGGGGAAAGAACAATCCGGCAGTAGACAGCAATGCAAAATGCTCTGGCGACAAATGGTCAGAGTATCCTACAGCCATCATCAGAATGACAGAAGCGACATTGGCGCCTGCTATCATCCGTATGGTGAAAATCTTGATTCCGTCAAACATTTCCCTAACTTATTTCTGACTTAGCAAGTAATGTTGTTAGTACTTTATCATTGATAGCCTTATTTATTGCTCTGATCGAAAAGAATCTGCTTTTCTTCCTTGGTCAAACTATCATAACCATTCTTGCGTATCTTGTCAAGGATACGGTCTATCTCTTCTTGTGTAGCTTGCTTTTTCTTATTATAATCCCAGTCTTGCTGACGCTCATCAACTGTAAAGTTCTCATTTCGGGTATAAGTAAACTGCTGTTTACGATGTTTGCCCGCAAAGGTGTCACGCATCTTCGCAAAAGCATCCTTTGCCCTGCTGCCACCATAACCTCCATCTATCTGCTTGCGCCAATAACGAATCATGAAGAAGCCAAAGACCATACCTCCGAGGTGAGCAATATGAGCCACACCATCACCCGTGGTCGCTATGGCAGAAAACAGTTCGATGGCAGCATAACCTATCACGAAATACTTGGCCTTGATAGGCACTGGGATAGGGAAGATGAAGATGCGGTCTTCGGGGAATATCATACCAAAAGCCAACAGAATGGCATAGATGGCACCCGAGGCTCCTACTGTAGTCCAACTATTCAACGAAGCCGACAATCCATGAGCAACAGAGAAAACATTGCCTACCGAGATACCAGGCATGACATCTGACATCTTCATATAAAACTGCACAAACTGCGCTGCTTCTTGAAACAAACCAGCACCCACGCCACATGCAATGTAATAAAAAAGGAATTTCTTTGCTCCCCACACTCTTTCTACAACACAGCCAAACATCCAGAGGGCAAACATATTGAAGAGAATGTGTTCGAAACCTCCATGCATAAACATGTAAGTAAAGAGCTGATAAATTTGAAAGTCGGAAGCCAAAAAGAAATGGAGTCCGAAAATATCATTCAGAGCATAGCCACCACTGGCATCCTTACCCATCAGGAAAGTAAGCAGGAAGGCTACGACATTCACTATCAACAAGTTCTTTGTAACTATAGGTATATTGCGCATCTTTAAAATCTGATTAATTACTAAATATTTGCGGCAAAATTACTAAAAATATCCGTGAAAACGCCAAAAAAAAGACATAATACACTTAATTTTCAATAAATTCATCACTTTTCTGCATTTTTTGTTTGACTTTTAAAAGAATAATTCTATATTTGTAAGCAAAATCGATGAAAAAACATTAGTATTAATCATTTAATAAAGTAAAATTATGAACAAGACAGAATTGATTGACAAGATTGCAGCAGGTGCTGGCATCAGCAAGGCTGATTCTAAGAAGGCTCTCGACGCCACAGTTAACGCACTTAAGGAAGCCCTCATCGCTGGCGACAAGATACAGTTGGTAGGTTTCGGTACATTCAGTGTTAACGAGCGTCCTGCTCGCGAGGGTATCAACCCTGCAACAAAGGAGAAGATCCAGATTGCTGCCAAGAAGGTTGCTAAATTCAAGGCTGGCGCTGAGCTTGCAGATGCTTTGAACAAGTAATTGTAAAAAATCTTGCAGATAAATAAAGGGCAGTCATTTTTGACTGCCCTTATTTTATAGTCTATGTCCTACCTGTTTATTTTGGCTGCTTGCCGATATAAGCCAAGATACCACCATCCACATAGAGAATGTGTCCGTTTACTGCATTAGATGCCTCTGAAGCGAGGAACACCGCTGGACCCATCAACTCCTCTGGCTCCAACCAGCGGCCGGCAGGAGTCTTAGCACAAATAAAGCTGTCAAAAGGATGACGGCTGCCATCTGGCTGATGCTCACGAAGAGGTGCAGTCTGGGGAGTGGCAATATAACCAGGGCCTAAGCCATTGCACTGAATGTTGTGCTCACCAAACTCTGAACAGATATTACGTGTCAGCATCTTCAAGCCACCCTTGGCTGCGGCATAGGCAGAAACTGTCTCACGACCCAACTCACTCATCATAGAGCAGATGTTAATAATCTTGCCATGTCCCTTCTTTATCATACCAGGAAGTACTGCCTTTGAAACGATGAAAGGCGCAGTCAGGTCGATATCTACCACCTGCTTGAAGTCCTCTACCGACATTTCCGTCATAGGAATACGCTTGATGATACCGGCATTATTCACCAAGATATCTATCACGCCGAGTTCCTTCTCGATATCGGCAACCATCTTCTTCACCTGCTCCTCGTCAGTAACATCACAGATGTATCCCTTGGCATCAATACCTTTTGCCTTGTAATCTGCCAAAGCCTGATCCATGTGATGCTGGCTACGACAGTTGAAAGCAATCTTTGCACCTGCCTTGGCATAAGCCTCAGCGATAGCGAAGCCGATTCCGTAAGCGGCTCCTGTTACAAGGGCTACCTTGCCCTCCAATGAAAATAATTTAGAAAAATCCATATCTCAATAGAATTATTGTTGTTATATCAAGTCTGTTATCTCAATTTTGTTTCTAAAGTCTGCTATTTCAATCAAGTCTGCTATTTCAGATCTGTTATCTCATAGAAATCCTGATCACCATAGTCAAGATTCTCGCCGCCCATTCCCCAAATGAATGTATAGTTGTGGGTAGCTGCCGCACTATGTATACTCCACTCTGGCGACAAGACTGCCTGATTGCCCTTCATCCAGATATGACGGGTTTCCTGTGGTTCTCCCATCAAGTGGCAAACTGCTTGCGACTCGGGAACTTCAAAATAGAAATAGGCTTCCATTCTTCTGCTGTGGGTATGTGCTGGCATGGTATTCCATACGGAGCCTGGTGCCAATTCTGTCATTCCCATCTGCAACTGGCAGGTAGGAAGCACCTGGTTTACCAACATTTTATTAATATTACGCTCATTGCTCATTTCGAGTGAACCCATGTGGGCACAGATGGCATCCTGCTTGGTCACCTTACGACAAGGATAACTGGTATGAGCACAGGTACTGTTGAAATAGAATTTGGCAGGATGCTGAGGGTCCTTGCTCTCAAACAGCACATCTCTGTCGCCACTGCCTATATAAAGTGCCTCCTTAAAACCTAAGGTGAAAGACTCTTCACCCACTTTAACCACACCTTCTCCCTCGCCTACATTGAAAACACCAATCTCGCGGCGAGTGGTAAAATAAGTAGCTTTGAGAGGATCTATAGCTTCCAGTCGAAGAGTCTCGGCTTTAGGCATAACACCTCCCACTATCATTCTGTCGTACATGGAATAAACCATATTAACCTCATCGTTCACAAAAAGCGTGTCTATCAAGAACTCTTTTCGCAAACGCTGGGTATCATAATTTTTAGCATCCACAGGGTGAGACGCATAACGAAGTGAATAATTAGTTTTCATGAAATTTTAAGTCTCTAAGATTAGTTTGATGGCAAATTTACAAATTATTTTTCTAATTCCACCAAAAACACACGAAAGATTCTTCCTTTTTGCTTATTTTATTATTAGAAATAATGATAAGTGTAAATTAGATGCCATTTTATACTACTAAAAAAGAGGAAAGAAAAGAAAACAATAAACACCTCATGAAAAAATGAGTCAGAAGACATAAAAAAACAACCCTCCAAGCCATAACAGCCTGAAGGGTTGTTTTTGAAAAGTTGTCCCAGGCGGATTCGAACCACCACTGACAGAACCAAAAACTGTAGTGCTACCATTACACCATAGGACAATCAAACCGGATGCAAAGGTAGCGGATTTTTTCTCCACTACCAAATTATTTTAATACTTTTTGCATTTTTATTATTGAAATACACTGAAATATACTATTTCACTGTAATCAGATAATAATTCTTCTTACCCTTTTGAACCAAGAGGTATTTACCGTCGATAAGATCTTCAGCTGTTACCAACTGATCGAAAGCAGAGAGCTTCTCCTTATTGAGTGACACACCACCGCCCTTGACAAGTTTGCGCATTTCGCTCTTGCTTGGGAAAATCTGCATATCTTCCTGACAGAACAGGTCAACAGCACCACCACCCAGCAGACTCTTATCAAGGGTATAATGAGGCACATTGGCGAAGACATCATTCAAAGTAGCCTCGTCAAGCTGGGCAAGATTTTCCTTGGTAGCTTTACCGAAGAGAATGTTGCTGGCAGCAATAGCCATCTCCAAGTCCTCCTTGGAATGTACCATCACTGTTACCTCCTCTGCCAGACGCTTCTGAAGCACACGACGACCAGGGTCCTGCTTGTGCTCTTCTACAAGTGCATTAATGGTCTCCTGGTCCAAGTCGGTAAAGATCTTGATATACTTCTCAGCATCGTCATCGCTTACATTCAACCAGAACTGATAGAAAGCATAAGGAGTGGTACGGTTGCGATCCAGCCAGATATTGCCACTCTCAGTCTTACCAAACTTCTTACCATCAGCCTTGGTGATCAACGGACAGGTAAGACAGAAGCATTCTGCATCATTGCCCAAAGTACGGTGAATAAGTTCGGTACCAGTGGTCATGTTACCCCACTGATCATTACCACCAAGCTGCAGGCGAACGCCATACTTCTGATACTGATAAAGGAAGTCGTAACCCTGAAGCAACTGATAGGTAAACTCGGTGAAAGACAATCCGTCACGAGCCTCACCATTCAAACGCTTCTGCACGCTATCCTTGGCCATCATATAGTTAACAGTGATATGCTTTCCCACCTCACGGGCAAAGTCGAGGAAGGTAAAATCCTTCATCCAGTCATAGTTGTTTACCAACTCTGCCTTGTTGGGCTGATCACCATCGAAGTCGAGGAATTTAGACACCTGCTTCTTGATTGCCTCCTGATTATGATAGAGAGTCTTTGAATCGAGAAGATTACGCTCCTGACTCTTGCCAGAAGGATCACCGATCATACCTGTAGCACCACCAACAAGGAGGTAAGGCTTATGACCACAACGCTGCAAATGACGCAACATCATGATACCACACAAGTGACCAATGTGCAGGGAGTCTGCTGTAGGATCGGTTCCAAGGTAGGCAGACACCATATGGGTGTTGAGATATTCCTCTGTACCTGGCATTATCTGTGCCAGCATACCACGCCATTTCAATTCTTCAACAAAATTTTTTGCCATAGAATGATTTCTATTTATTATATATTATAATATGTATATGGGACCTGACAACTGCCAGAAACTTACGGAACGGGATCATAGCCCGAACCACCCCATGGGTTGCATCTTAATATGCGCCTGACAGCAAGCAGCATGCCCTTGAAGGGTCCATGCTTGAGTATAGCCTGACGGGCATACTCTGAGCACGTAGGCGTAAACCGACAAGAAGGAGGTGTGAAGGGAGTGATGCACTTCTGATAGAACAGGATAGGCCCAACCAGCAACTTGGTCAAGACCATTTTAAAGCCCTGCCATACCCACTTCATCATTTGCTTCAGGCTAAACACCATTTTCTTCCCTTCCAAAATATAGTGTCTACTTATCTTCCTTACTGCACGAAGGCAATCTGTCTTCCTCATGGAGCAGTTTGTCTGCCACACGTCGCAGAAGTATTTGTATCTTACTTTCCACTCTTGCCGTATCATGCAATTTGGCATCCTGCCATATCACCGCCAACAGCAATTTCTTGCCTGTTACTTTCTCCAAGGCTTCAGCAATCAAAGCCTTGTTCTTGCGATAAGCCTCACGAATCTGTCGTTTCACACGATTTCTCTTGACTGCACGCTTGAAATAACGCTTCGAAACACTTATCAACAACTCAGTACTGGCTGCCTTCTCGCTCTGGCAGTCATCAACAAGTAAGAACACACCTCTTATTGGCCAGGCTGAGAAAGAACTGGCTTTTCCGCTGAAGAGTTGGTCTATGAGCAACTTGCGACACAACCTCTCTTCCTTGCCAAAAGTATAGGTTCCTGTTGTTGATTCCATTTTCTATTTATTATGCTTCTGCAGATAATCCTTTAGCGCACCCGTCATGGATGGGAATTCCTTGGTTGGTGCACTGAGGTCTAAACGAAGTCCCTCCTCGTCTACCGTCTTGGCTGTTGCAGGGCCAAAAGCACCGACTGCGACCTTGCCTTGCTTGAAGTTAGGGAAGTTCTTCTTGAGAGCCTTCACTCCTGTTGGGCTAAAGAATACCATCATATCGTAATCAAATCCCTCGATTTCTTCTTCGGTGAAGTCATTGCTCACGGTACGATACATCACACACTCGGTATGGTTGAGTTTCTTCTCATCAAGCAGATTCTTGACATCATCATTATGCACACAGCTCAATGGTACGAGATACTTCTCTGTTTTATGACGAGCCATCTGTGGTATCAATCCATCAATCTTTCCTGTTGTTCCGAAGAACACCTTGCGCTTGCGATATTGCACATATTTCTGGATATAAAGGGCGATGGTCTCAATCACACAGAAATATTTCATATCTTCTGGAATGGTGATTCGCATCTCTTTTGCCAGATTGAAATAGTTATCAACTGCATGGCGTGATGTGAAAACTACTGCAGTATAGTCGAGCAAGTTTATCTTCTGCTGACGAAACTCCTTTGCAGAAAGTCCCTCAACCTTGAAGAATGGACGGAACACACATTCTACACCATACTCCTTCTCAATATCATAGTAAGGCGATTTCTCACTTGCAGGTTTGGGTTGAGAAACTAAGATCTTTTTAATCATTTTGTCTTAAAAGTTTATTTTCAAATAATGGCTCATCAATACCAGTCCTCCACACAATGCAGAGAAAGGCACCGCTTCGAGGGCACAAAAGTACAAAAATATTTGCAAAAACGAGCCGTTTCCTCTAAAAAAGATGATATAACTCTTATAAAATGAGAGGATTTTAACTAATCCTACCACTATCAGAGCATAAATGATAGCTGCATCCAGCGATAAATTAAAGTATGTCAACAGCATAACTACTGGAAACAAAAGCACTCCTTCACATGAGAAGAGAAAGAGATAAGCTTTCATCCATTGTACGTTTTTTTTTCTATCAAAGAACACCCATCCCACAACAGAATAGAGCAATGCCTTGAACAGAAAATAAGAAGCCACAACTCCAGCATAGATTGCTATCACCTGATACTGCTCGATGGTAAATGTGTCGCTGATTGATGCTCGAGAATAAAGAAAGAATCCAATGGCTCCCAACAAACAGGTTTGCAGCACCAAGAAGAGTTGGAACCTCAATTCAGTAGAGGTCTCCGATATCTCGGTAGTACCAAAGCGAGGCGTATAAAAGAACTTTCGTAACTGCCGGAGGATAAACTCACGTGACTGAGCAAAAGCAACACATGCCAATACAAAGCATAGCAACAACAGCGATGTGACAAAGTTGTCGCCCGAAACCGAATATGGAACCGGGTCGCCCGAAACACCCATTCGACCGCCACGCAACTCGGGATGAAATAAAGAGTCCTTCGAAAAGAAAGACTCTCTATAATATTGCGGCAAGGAGACATCCCGAAAGCTCTTTCCTGCAGGATGACCCGGCAAATGAAGGGTGTCAGGCATCGTGCTCCATCTGATTTCACTGGGCTTGATATGAGCCCGAATCATGGAGTCCTGCTGAGCCGGTGTCGCATTGCGTGGCAACCAGCTCAGCACTTTCCGTGGCGTAAGTTCGCCTGTATGCACAACGGGGTTCTGAAGACTTTCTTCTTCAGCAGCCTCTACCTGTACAGAATCTGCCTGTAACACCATTGCTTAGAGTCCGAAAACTTTCTTGATTTCTTCTACCTTGTCCAACTTTTCCCAAGTAAACAACTCTACCGTCATCTTCTTGATTTCATGATAACGGCTGGTGAATATCTTTTCCACCACCTCGTTCTTGCGACCCATGTGTCCATAGGCAGCAGTCTCAAGGAACATAGGCTGACGCAATTTTAATTTACGCTCAATAGCCTTAGGGCGAAGGTCGAACATCTCCATTATCTTTTTCGCAATCTCACCATCAGTCATATTGACATGGCTACGACCATAAGTATTGACATAAATGCTTACAGGCTCTGCCACGCCGATAGCGTAGCTTACCTGTACGAGCATCTCGTCTGCCACACCTGCAGCCACCATGTTCTTGGCTATATAACGAGTGGCATAAGCAGCCGAACGGTCTACCTTGCTGCTGTCCTTACCCGAGAAGGCTCCTCCACCATGAGCACCTTTGCCTCCATAGGTATCAACGATAATTTTACGACCGGTAAGACCAGTATCACCATGAGGACCACCTATCACGAACTTGCCTGTAGGATTGACATAATACTTGATGTCATCATTAAACAAGGCCAGCACCTTTTCACTCAACTGCTTCTTGACACGAGGAATCAGGATATTGATCACGTCCTCTCGGATTTTTGCCAGCATAGCCTCATCATCATCGTTACCATTAGCATCTTTAATAAAGTCATCATGCTGAGTTGACACCACGATGGTATCAATGCGCTGAGGGATATTATCGTCAGAATACTCTATAGTAACCTGGCTCTTAGAGTCAGGACGGAGATATGTCATCTCCTTGCCTTCCTTACGGATATTGGCAAGCTCGCGCATGATAATCTGAGCCAAGTCGAGCGACACTGGCATGTAATTATCCGTCTCGTTGGTAGCATAGCCGAACATCATACCCTGATCTCCGGCTCCCTGTTCCTCATCCTCCTCACGGCTTACGCCTCTGTTGATGTCATCACTCTGCTCATGAATGGCTGTAAGCACGCCACAAGAGTCTCCGTCAAACTGATATTCCGACTTAGTATAGCCTATCTTCTTGACGGTCTTGCGGGCGATAGTCTGCAAGTCTACATATTCCGACGAGCGAACCTCACCCATAATAATTACCTGACCAGTGGTGCAGAAAGACTCAATAGCGCAATGAGCGTTCTCGTCGTAAGCCAAAAACTGATCAAGCAAAGCGTCTGATATCTGGTCAGCCACTTTATCTGGATGTCCTTCAGAAACTGATTCTGATGAAAACAAATATGCCATATTTTTTCTTGTTAAAATCTTGGTTATTATATATATAATATTTATCGGGCTGCAAAGTTACGCATTATTTTCCACATACCAATGTGTTTGCTCAAAAAAGTTGTGTTTTTTGACTTTTATCCATTCTTATCATACATGATGTTGCGAGGATGATGCTCCAAGATGGCCTTTCTGAGGTCGGAATCCTCCAGATGAGTATAAACTTCTGTCGTTCCTATATCCTCATGTCCAAGCATGGCTTGTATGACTCGCAGGTCGGCACCTCCCTTGAGCAATGCTGTGGCAAAACTATGCCGCAAGGTATGGGGCGAGATGGTCTTGGTGATGCCTGCCATGATCGCATACTGCTTGATCATAATCAGAATCATGGTACGAGTAAGATGAGCGCCCCTGCGATTGAGGAAAACATAGTCTTCCTCACCCGGTTTGATATTCATCTTATTACGGTCGCCATACCAGGCATGCAATTCATCCAATGCCTTCTGCGAGATAGGAACCAACCGTTCTTTGTTTCCCTTTCCCAATATACGAACGAATTTCTCCTCCTCAAAAAGATTGCTCAACTTAAGATTGACAAGCTCACTCACACGCAAGCCACACGAGAAGAGTACTTCAATAATGGCTTTGTTGCGTTGCCCCTCCCATTTACTTAGGTCGATAGCATTTTCCAGTTGGTCTACTTCCTCAGTTGTCAGATACTCAGGCAAGTGCTGACCCACCTGTGGATTTTCCAACAACTCGGTAGGATCATCCTTAAGATAACCATCAAGAACCAAGAAACGATAGAACGAGCGTATGCCACTCAGGATACGGGCCTGTGTACGGGCTCCCACCCCAACATCATGGATAGATGCCGAGAAATGCTGTAAGTCTGGCAATTTGACATCAAGCACTGACATATTGTTCTGAGCCACATAACTGAGCAAGTAATCCAAATCGTGCCTGTATGCCTCCAACGTATTGACAGAGAAATTGCGCTCCAACTTAAGATATCTCATATAGTTCTTTACAATTTCCGTACTCGTTTTCTTGCTTGTTTCCATTTTTATTATTACCTTTGCATATACAACTGCGAACATGAACGCCTATAGCCCTCAGACAACAGGCTCGCTCTTTGCTCGCAAAAGTACAAAAAAATTCTGATATTTAAAACAAAAACATCGTTTAGATATGAAGATACAGATTATCAATGGCCCCAACCTCAATCTGCTTGGTGTTCGCGAGCCAGGTATTTACGGCAACAATTCTTTCGAAAGTTACCTTCCACAACTGAAGGCTAAATATCCCGATATCGAGATAGAGTATTATCAGAGCAATATCGAGGGCGAGCTCATCAATAAGTTGCAGGAAGTAGGATTCAGTTACGACGGAGTTGTTCTCAATGCCGGTGCCTACACGCATACCAGTATAGCCCTGCAAGACTGTATACGGAGCATGAAATGCCCCGTAGTGGAAGTTCATATCTCCAACGTTCACAAGCGTGAGGAATTCCGACATCACTCTTATCTGTCGGCAGCTTGCCTGGGTGTTATCTGCGGCTTCGGATTAGCTTCATACGACCTTGCCATTGCCGGCATTTTAGCACAAAAATAGCATGACAGAGACAGAGGTTATTGACAAGTATATCTGCCAGCATATTGAGCCAGAAGGCGATTATCTGTATCGACTGTACCGCGCCACCAATATTCACACCATCCATGGGCGTATGGCAAGCGGACACATACAAGGCAGACTGTTAAAGATGCTCGTTGAGATGATTCGTCCCAACAACATTCTTGAGGTAGGTACCTTCAGTGGATACAGTGCCATCTGTCTGGCAGAAGGTCTGAAAGAAGGAGGCAAACTGTACACCTTCGAGATCAACGACGAAATGGAAGACTTTACCCGACCATGGATAGAAGGCTCATCGGTTGCCGACAAGATTGACTTTCGTATAGGAGATGCAAACATAGAAGCACCCAAACTGGGCATTACGTTCGACATGGCGTTTGTTGATGGCGACAAACGCACCTATCTCGAAACTTACGAAATGGTATTGGGTCTCCTGAATCCAGGAGGCTATATCCTTGCTGACAACACCTTATGGGATGGACATGTGACAGATTCCTGTTACGACCACGACCACCAGACTCAAGGCATACGCAAGTTCAACGATTTCATCGCCAAAGATCCTCGTGTAGAAGTTGTCATTCTTCCTTTGAGAGATGGTCTTACCCTTATCAGAAAGAAATAGCTTACACTCTCAAAAGAAAGATTCACTCATTAATTTATCAACCGCTTGCTAAGATACCTTACGGGATACCAGACTGAAAGCCATCCCACGGCAATGACCGTCACCAAGATAAGCAACACATCCAGATAATGTACACTGACAGGATAGGCATTCACGATAAACGACCCCTCAGAGTCGCCCAAACGCACCAATCCATATTGTTGCTGAAGGAAACAAAGCAAAAGTCCCAAACCGATACCAAAGAGTGCTCCAACAGCAGAAATCATTCGTCCTTCAAAAAGAAAGATACGAGCTATTTGCTTATCTGTGGCACCCAAGTTTCTTAATGTCAGAACATCATCCTTCTTGTCGATGATGAGCATAGACAGCGAGCCTATAATATTGAAGCAAGCCACCACCAGAATAAAAGTAAGGAAGATGTAGGCTATCATCTTCTCTATAGACATGATGCGAAATGTGTCTTCCTGCTGTTCATAGCGGTCGAGCACCTTATACTTTCCTCCTGCTATCTTGAGCATTTTCGACTTTACAGCCTCAAGATCACTACCCGGCTTCAAGCGAATCTCCAATGAGGACAACATACCTTGCTGTCCAAACAGATTACGGGCAAAGGCAATAGAGGTGATGATATAATTCTTGTCATACTTCGACTGCTTAACAGAGAACAGCACACCTGGGCTATTGATCGAGTCGACCACAAAGCCTGCATCAGGATTGGACATATCAAACTGTCCTTCCTTCTGTGGAGCATAAATTCGCAGAAATCCATTCCATTGCGCTCCCACACCGAGAGTCTGGGCCAACCTTATGCCCAAGACTCCAAACTCCAAATTGGCAGCATGCAAGGAAAAAGTACCGTCGCCATAAAGGATATCTGTGATATGCGTCAACTCCGAGAAGTTGTCATCCACACCCTTCACCATAACCATGGCTTGCTTATCCTGATAGATGGCCAAAGCCTGATCTTCCACCGACTCAGTAGCGACATCTACCTGTGGCAATGCCTTTATCTCGGTCAATATGGGATCATCGGCAGGAACCGTCTTTCCCTCTACAGGAACAACTTTCAGTTGCGGGTCAAAGTTGGTGAAAAGCGAAGCCACCAAATCGTGGAATCCATTAAATACGCTCAGCACTATGACCAATGCCATAGTAGCCACAGCTACACCTATGGCACTGATAGCACTAATGATATTAATGGCATGCGTACTCTTCTTGGCAAAAATATACCTTCTCGCAATGAAAAAAGGAAAATTCATAGATTCTGCTTTGCTTGTTTGGCCTAAAAGTTTACAGGGAGTCAAATACGCCAGTCTTGACTCCCTTATTCTCACATCCTACTTTTTCAATAATTCATCAATGCGCTCCAGATAATCCAAGCTGTCATCAAGGAAGAATCGCAACTCAGGAATAATGCGCAACTGATTTCTCACATTCTTGCCCAAATCGTAACGAATCGTCTTCTCGTTGGCAGTAATGTTCTGCAATATCTCCTCTCCCTTCTCTGATGGAAACACACTGAGATAGGCTGTACAGATGCTGAGGTCTGGGCTTATTTTCACCTTGGTCACACTCACCATCACACCATGCATCATGCGTGTTTGAGACTGGAAGATAAGACTGAGCTCTTTCTGCAGCAGTCTTGATATACGGTTTTGTCTTGTTTCTTGCATATTTTTCTCAATTTTAAAGTA
Organism: Segatella copri; assembly: GCF_009495355.1. Classification (GTDB taxonomy): domain Bacteria; phylum Bacteroidota; class Bacteroidia; order Bacteroidales; family Bacteroidaceae; genus Prevotella. The sequence continues at coordinate 49,969 of NZ_VZAD01000034.1, read as the reverse complement.
TAATCATTCAATTCTTTGAACAACTAAACATAAATACACTGGTTATAAAACTATTACTCTAAGTCCACATGAGTCACATTGACGCGCTCATGCAGAAAAATCTGTGCAGACTCTTTGAACTTTTCCTCACTCTCAGTGGTAAGATACTGACAAGTGCCGTTTTGCGTGATATTACGCTCCAGTTCTGGATGCCTGTTCAGATATTCGTGAAGGCTATTAGCCACATATTGCCCTTGTGGTACGATACGCACACCATCAGGCACATTCTTCACTATGCTGTTCATCAGCAAAGGATAATGCGTACAACCCAAAATGACGGTGTCTATATCCGAATCCTTCCTCATCAGCTGATCGATACGTTTTTTTACAAAATAGTCGGCTCCCGGGCTATCTGCCTCATTGGCTTCCACAATAGCTGCCCATAAAGGGCAAGCCACACCACTTACCTGAATATCTGGCCACAGTTTTCCTATCTCCATCTTGTAGCTCTCGCTCTTGATGGTTCCTTCCGTAGCAAGAATACCCACATGTCTGCTTTTTGTAAGGTTGCCTATCACTTCAGCTGTAGGACGAATAATACCCAATACCCTACGATTGGGGTCAAGCTCCGGAATATCCCTTTGCTGGATGGAGCGCAAAGCCTTTGCCGAAGCTGTATTACAACCCAATATCACCAGATGGCAACCCATAGAGAACAACTTAATAACAGCTTGACGGGTAAACTTATACACAACCTCGAACGAACGAGAGCCATAAGGAGCCCTGGCATTATCACCTAAATACATATAGTCGTATTGCGGCAAAACCTGGCGAAGTCCATGCAAAATAGTCAGACCGCCATAACCAGAATCAAAGATTCCAATAGGACCTGGATTAGAAGGCAACATCATTTCAAATTCTCCTTGATTAATAGGGTTACATCCTCACCACATAGGGCATTCACATAAGGAAAAGCTCCCTTGTCTGTGTTCAGAATAAAAGCAAGTCCTTTCACCTTTCCCACCTTTTGCACAGCAGCATCTATCTGCGCCTTTAATGGAGCATAAGCATCAGCATCAGCCTGTTGCAAGAGGCGCACAGCCTCCGCCTTGAAGGTGACATTCTTAGCCATCAGTTCACGAAGCTCGGCCTGTCTCTTTTCCAAGATAGAAGGCGCAAAACTTCTCTGTCCGTCGAGGAACTCCTCGTACTTGGCATTAAACTCATCCTCAGCACGCTTGGTTTCAGCATCATACTTCGCTCTGAGGTCGTCCATATTATGCTTGGCTATCGCATAACCAGGCATGGTATGAAGCACCTCTTCATAGCTGAAATACCCAAAACGCAAAGACTGTTCTACAGGAGCCACCACTTGTGGATGAGCAGACTGCTGAGCCGAAGCCACAACAGGCATAAGCATAAAGACCAAAGGCAAGAGTATCTGTTTCATGAGTTACACCTTTTAGATAATGAAAATAAATAATGACACCTTATTATATATAAGAGAAACAAGGGCAAGCATGGATGCCTGCCCTTTTTATTCTATTGTCCAACCAGTAATCGGATTACTTGATCTTAGACTGAACTTCCTTAGTTACATCTACGACGTTGGAGCCTGTGTAAATAGCAGCACCCTCCTCGAAGATATAAGTATAGTTGCCAGCCTTGCCTACAGCGTCAATGGCAGCACGCACCTTGGTAACGATAGGTTGCATCAGCTCGTTGCTCTTCTTCTGCAACTCCTGCTGACCATCCTGATAAGCCTGCTGAATCTTCTGCTGAAGTCCCTGCAACTCTGTCTCCTTCTGCTGCTTAGCAGTAGCGTTCATAGTGCTTGCACCCTTCTGGTACTCGTCAGCCTTGCGCTGGAACTCTTCCTGCATAGCCTTCAACTCGTTGTCCTTCTGCTTCTGCAGAGCCTCAAGCTCACCATTAGCCTTAGCAACATCTGGCAGAGCCTGCATGATAGTCTGGGTGTTGACCTTACCAAACTTCTGCGCCATCATTGTCATAGGAGCAAGAAGCATCAACATTAAAACTAATTTTTTCATTGTTCTATTTGTTTTTAATTATTAATTCACTACTGTTTATTAGTTCTTTCGGTTGCAATATAATAACCGCTTGCAAAGATAGCACAATTTTCCGATTATGCGAAAAGAAAAGCTATTATTTTAAGCCTTATTAGGCTTAGTTGGCAGAATAGCCCAATTTCTTCAGCACTTCATTGCTGATGTCGATCTTTGGCGAGCCGAAGATAATGCCACTGTTGCTGGCACGGTCGAGAACCAACGAATAGCCACGCAGGTCGGAAACCTCCTTTACGGCATTGTAGATTTCCTCCTGTATAGGTCCCATCAGCGCCTCACGCTTCTTGAAGAGCTCACCCTCAGGACCGAAGTATTTTTTCTTCAGTTCGCTGGCTTCTTTCTCCTTGTTCATGATAGCCTCCTGCTTGTTTTTTTTCTGCTCTTGCGAGAGGAAGACCACTTCGTTCTGATAGTTCTTGTACATGGTGCTTGCCTCTATGTTGAGAGCTTCCACTTCTGCCTGCCACTTTTTGCTCACCTGGTTGAGCTGTTCGTTGGCACGCTCATAGGCAGGCACATTTTTCAGGATGTACTCCATGTCTATCAAGGCATATTTCTGTGCGTTCGCTGTGATGGCCATTACTGCCATCATCAGCATCATTATTATCTTCTTCATTTCAAATCCTCCACAAATGAATTCTTCACTTTTCGTTCTTCACTCTTCACTTTAAATTAGAACTCCTGTCCCAAGATGAAGTGGAACTGACTTCCACCCTTCTTATACTGACTTCCGTTCCATACCTTGTCGAAACCATAAGCCCAGTCGATACCCATCAAGCCCACCATAGGCAGGAAGATACGTACACCCACACCGGCACTGCGCTTCATGCTGAACGGATTGAAGTTCTTGGTTTCATACCAAGCATTACCAGCCTCAACGAAGGTCAAACCATAAATAGTGGTGTTACCCAAGAGGAAAGGATAGCGGAGCTCCAATGAGAAGCGGTCGTATGCATAAGCATAATAGCCAGTACTGCGGTTGTAAGATACCGAACCATTCTCGTAACCACGAAGACCGATAGTCTCCTCACCATAGTATGATGAATATCCGCTCATGCCGTCACCACCCACATAGTAGGTCTCGAACGGACTCTTCTTATACTTGTTGTAAGCTCCCAACAAGCCAAGCTCCACACGTGTCATCAGCACGAAGCACTTCTGGCCATTGGTCAGGGCTGTATAGGTCTTGGCCTTGAACTTCCACTTGTGGTATTCTACCCAGCGATATTTCTCCTGCTGCTCGGCAGCATAGGTAGGCGACTTGGAATCGTTGGCAAGATTCTTATAGTCCTTGCCATCAAACATACTCCATGGTGGAGTAAGGTTGACACTTGCCTCAAACTCAGAGCCTCTTCGTGGGAAGAGCTGGTTGTCGGTAGATGTACGGTTGAGCGAAATGGTAAAGTTCAGGTTGTTCGCATTACCATTGGTCATCAACATATAGTTCCAGTTCTTCATCATGTAGCGCTGATAAGCCACCTGTACCGAGAGGGTAAAGTAATCATCAGGCCAACGCAGGCGCTTGCCCCATCCGAGGCTCAAGCCCAGCATCTGAATGTACTTATCTGGATCGTAATAGTTTTCGTAATTGTTATAATAGCTATTACCATAACCATACATATAACTGTAGTAGTTGTTCATGTAGGCACTGTTGTAATAGTTGCTCGACACGTCGGTAGACTTACTATAGTAGGCACCCACACTGAACTGGATAGGACGCTTTCCGCCAAACCAGTTGGTAGAATAGCTGATGTTGTACGACTGATAATAGGTACCGTTGGTCTGCGCACCGATGCTCAGCACCTCGCCGTCACCAATAGGCATAATGCCGCGATGCTCTTTGTTCTTGTTGAAGAGGTTGCGCATAGAGAAGTTGTTCAACTTCAATCCCACACGACCGATAACACCCGTCTGACCCCATCCGAGCGAGAACTCTATCTGGTCGTTGCTCTTCTGTGTAAGGTCGTAGTTGATGTCTACGGTACCATCCTCGTAGTTAGGCTTGATATCTGGATTCATCTTCTCAGGATCGAAGTGTCCCATAGAAGCCAACTCACGCAGAGAACGATTGACAGCTTCCTTAGAGAAGAGGTCGCCTGGCTTGGTACGAAGCTCTCTACGAACCACATTCTCGTACAGACGGGTGTTACCGTTGATACGAATATGACTCAGATAAGCCTGTGGGCCTTCAGTAACTCGCATTTCCAGGTCGATAGAGTCGCCATCGATATTCACCTCTGCAGGATTGATGTTCGAGAACACATAACCATTGTTGTAATAAAGGTTGCCAACAGCATCTTCATCCTCATTGAGTCGCTTGTGCAACAACTTCTGATTATACACATCGCCCTTCTTCATACCGAGCAATGCCGACAGATAGTCGGTAGAGTATACGGTGTTGCCCACCCATGTCACGTTGCGGAGGAAATACTGCTTACCCTCATCCACCTTCAGATAGATGTCCACATGCTTTCCATCGTAATTGCTGACACTGTCTTCCAGAATCTGGGCATCACGATAGCCATGCTCATAATACTTGTCGATAAGTTTCTGCTTGTCTTCCTTCCAGCGTTCGGGAGTAAACTTCTTGGCTTTGAGGAAGCTGCTCAGCTTGCCAGCCTCATGAGTCTTGGCAAAGGCACCTTTCGAGAAGAGTCCACCCTTTATCTTACGGTCGCTCAGTTTCTCGTTACCCTCGATGGTAATCTTGTGAACCTTTGTTTTCTCCTTCTTATCCACCACTACGTCGAGGATGACATGATTCTTTTCTGTCACATCCTCGCGCTGGTTGATCTCGATATCAGCATTCTTAAAGCCTTTATCGTCGAAATATTTCTTGGCCAGAATCTTAGCACGGTCTATCATGTTAGGAGTCAGCTGAGTACCTTTCACCATACCCAACTTCTGCTCCATATCCTCACGCTCGCTCTTCTTCAGACCGATATAGTTGATATTGGAGATACGTGGACGTACCGACAGATAGATGTGCAGATAGAGTTTATCACCCACAATAGAGTCGGCAGCCACAGCCACCTTAGAGAACAAGCCATGCTTCCAATAGCGTTTTACCGCATTGGTAATATCATCACCAGGCACTTCTACCTGCTCGCCTACCGACAGGCCAGAGATACCGGTGAGTACATAGTCTTCATATCCCTCGACACCCGACACATTGATGCCTCCTATGGTCAGTGTACGAGGAGTACCGGCATACGAGATGTCTGGGTTTACTATCTTGTCCTGTGCCTGCACCTGCATTCCTATAGCCAGGCCATACAAGAGGATGAAAATCTTTCTTATCTTATCCATTGATGTCTTATATGTATCAAATACGTTGCTTTATCTTATTTTATTCTGGTCGAAGACAGCCTATACTGATTCAGCTAACTCCTACTTTTCTTCTTCCTCCACCTGCGCCTCTGTCTTGCCGAAGCGACGCTGCCTGCTCTGATAGCTTGCTATGGCCTTGCGAAGGTCTTCCTCTCTGAAGTCAGGCCAATAAGTGTCGCAGAAATACAGTTCCGAATAGGCTATCTGCCACAACAGATAGTTGCTGATGCGCAGTTCGCCTCCTGTACGTATGAGGAGTTCTGGGTCGGGCATGAAATAAGTGTCCAGATGACGGCTGAAGTTTTCCTCTGTGAGTTGCTTCTCCAGCTCATAATAACTGCCAGTAGGGCAAGAGCCGTTGGTCAAAGCCTCGAAAACAGTTTCCTTCATAGCATTGACAATTTCCCATCTCGACGAGTAGCTCAAGGCCACCACCATGGTCATGGCGTCATTCTGTGCCGTATGCTCCATGGTCTGCCACAACTTGTCCTGCACCTGTTGTGGCAGGCGCTTTATGTCGCCAATGACACGGAACCTCACATTATTCTTCATAAAGATCTCGTCCTCAAGCGAAGTAAGGACAAGTCCCATGAGTGCTGCCACCTCGTCAGCCGGACGATTCCAGTTCTCGGTAGAGAAAGTATAGAGTGTGAGATACTTTACTCCGAGGCGTGTACATTCCGACGTGATGCGGCGCACTGTCTCCACTCCAGCCTGATGGCCGAAGCTGCGCTCCTTTCCGCGTTCTGTAGCCCAGCGTCCATTGCCATCCATGATGATAGCGATATGCTGGGGTATTCTGTTCATATCCAAGTCGTTAGCCATTAATCTTCTTTATTGCAAGTTCTACATTTAGCACTAAAGCTGTAAGTAAGCGTCAGCTGAAGTGCCGAATAGCAGTCGGTATTCTTGAAGAGTCCACTGCTCTTGATGCCATAAGGATCCTTCACTCCGTCGAGTTCATCGCTCAACGAGAAGTGTATCGCCCAGTCGAGCCCTACATTCACTCTTTCTGACATCTTATATTTTATGCCCAGTCCGATGGGCACATTGCCTGTAAATACATTTTTATCGCCACCTTTCACATACGTAGCTCCCAGACCTCCAAAGATGAAGGGAGTGAGACGCTTGGCTCCGCGATAGTCGCGCCCTGTACCATAAGGCCAGAAGTTGTATTCGAATACCAAGTTTACGTCTACCAGCGTATTGCTGAAACTATAGGAGGCATCCTCAAAATCTGGATAATAAGTTTCCACCTTGTCAGATGAACCTTTCAGCTTACCGAAGCTCACTCCCATTTTCAGAGCCTTATAAGCATCTATATTATAGCGCCCCACGACTGTTCCCAAGGGTTGCATCTGGGCAAATATATTGCCATTGAAATCGCCCTCGTAAGTCACAAGTCCTACTCCAGCACCCACCTCCATACGATACTGCGGGTCATCCTGCGCACTCATCCGAGCAGCAGTAGCCATCATTATCAGTATCATGAAGAGTATCTTGCGCATGCTTTTTACACCTTATTATATATAGGGGTATTTTAGTTTTTTCTCAACCATCCGTCACGATTGTAGCGTCCCTTCCATACATTGCCACCATTTACCAACCAGTAGATATAGGTGTCGTATGATGTTCCGTCGGGAGCCACAGCAGCTTCTTTCACCTTGACAAAAGCAAAAGGCTTGGTCTTGTCGAAGGCAGGTGTCTGTTTTGGCATGACGACCATGGTGTCTACCTTCCAAGAGAGACCACCATCGATGCTCTCATACCATTTGGCGTCGCTACCGAGCGCTATATAGCTATCTTCAGCCTTAGCTACTACAAGCTGGTCGAGCTTTGGCATCTTGTAGGGTTGGTTGTTGTCGTACTCTACGAAGTTCCACTTGCTGCCAGCGAAATTATTGCCTGAGAAATCGATGGTACGGTTCCATACCATGGCGATAGTATCAGTCTTCTCTGTTGTGTTGCGGTTTCCGATAAGGAGTACATTCTCTGCATCCTTGGTAGAGCGAACAGCCGAATATGACATATTGATATTTGAAACTGGCAAGTACTTGGCGTCAGCATCAAGTTGCTCTGCTGTCCATGAAGCACCCTTGTCAGTAGATACAGAAATGCCGGTTACGCCTTCGTCATTTCCTGAGTATGCATAAAGATTCTTGCTGCCAGCTCCTATCAACTGCTTGAGCGAGGCAAAAGTACCAACGAGAGTCCAATTCTCCGCATCCATAGACTTCAACAGCTGATGCGTTTCTGGATTAAGAACATAGATACTATTGTCGAACACCACCACATTCTCGGCAGCCTGATTACCCAAGTTAGCCTCAGTGCTGACATCTTTCCACTGCTTGCCATTCTCGCTCTTAAACATCTCAAGAGCACCTTCAGCATTTTTACCGAAGAGCACAACCTTTCCACCTGCACTGACAGCCTTCATGCTATTAAGTGCAACCAACTTAGCATTGGCCTGTGTCAAAGACTGCCAAATAAAGGTATCAGGGCGCTGCGTGTGCACGTTTACCTTCACTTTGTAGTCGGCATAAGCTGAAGCATCCTGTGCATAGACACGGATAGCCTTCTCCTTGGTCTTGGTAAAGTCAATAGAGTCGGTACTGTTGTACCACACGAGAGAATCGGTCTCGCCCTCTTTCTCAGGCTTCTGCTTTACATAATTTATCTGAATATAACTGCTGTTCTTGGCAGAAATAGTAGCAAGAACGGCAGCGATACGAGTATTCACAGGGAGAGAATCGAGATTATAAATCTCATGATTGGCCTGGTCGATGGTGAAACCGAAGGTAGAGCCGTCTACGACACCTCTCAGGAGAGAATCACTAACGCCATCCTTCTTCTTTCCGAACTTGTCCATCTTGCCCAACGAGAAGTCGGTGATGGCAGTATCATGATAATATACTATATTAGTATTGTTGTCAGTGCTGTCAAGACAAGACGACAACGACAAACCTGCTGTCACCAGCAAGATGAAAGCTAAAAACTTCCTTTTCATTACACTCTAAATATTTTTAGCTGCAAATTTACGGAGAATTCTTCAAAAAAAGTCCCTTTTGTTCGCTTTATTATGCAAAATATGGAAATTAACGGCAATTTTTAAGTTTGTTTAGTGATTTAAAGGAACTATTCTGGCAGTTAAGCCACCTGTTTCCAGTTTTTTTCTTTCAATGGTTTAGCCTTTCAGCCTTTATGCTGAAACAAAAGAAATCCCATTTCTCTTGCGAGAAACGGGATTCCATTATAATGAATTTTATCGATTTTTCGATAGGAACATGCTCCCCCGTCATGGGAAAGCGTGCTTGAATTAGAGCTGTGGACCAGCAGCAACAAGAGCCTTACCAGCCTCGTTAGTCTCGTACTTCTTGAAGTTCTTGATGAAACGAGCAGCCAAATCCTTAGCCTTCTCCTCCCACTGAGAAGCCTCAGCGTATGTATCACGTGGATCGAGGATCTTAGGATCTACGCCTTCCAACTGTGTAGGAACTACGAAGTTGAAGAATGGGATAGTCTTTGTAGGAGCAGCGTCGATTGAGTGGTCGAGGATAGCGTCGATGATACCACGTGTATCACGGATAGAGATACGCTTGCCTGTACCGTTCCAACCTGTGTTAACCAAGTATGCCTTAGCACCAGACTTCTGCATCTTCTTAACCAACTCCTCAGCGTACTTAGTTGGGTGCAACTCCAAGAATGCCTGACCGAAGCAAGCAGAGAATGTTGGAGTAGGCTCGGTGATACCGCGCTCTGTACCAGCCAACTTAGCTGTGAAGCCAGAGAGGAAGTAGTACTTAGTCTGCTCAGCGTTCAAGATAGATACTGGTGGCAATACACCGAATGCATCTGCTGACAAGAAGATAACCTGCTTAGCAGCTGGACCCTGAGAGAATGGACGCTGGATGTTCTTGATGTGGTAGATAGGATAAGATACACGAGTATTCTCGGTAACAGTCTTATCTGCGAAGTCAATCTTACCATCCTTAGCTACAGTTACGTTCTCGAGGAGAGCGTCACGTGTGATAGCACCGTAGATGTCTGGCTCAGACTCCTTGTCGAGGTTGATAACCTTAGCGTAGCAACCACCTTCGAAGTTGAACACACCCTCGTCGTCCCATCCGTGCTCATCGTCACCGATCAACTTACGCTTAGGATCTGTTGACAATGTAGTCTTACCTGTACCAGAAAGACCGAAGAAGATAGCAGTGTTCTCACCGTTCATATCTGTGTTGGCAGAGCAGTGCATAGAAGCCATACCCTTCAATGGCAAGAAGTAGTTCATCATAGAGAACATACCCTTCTTCATCTCACCACCATACCATGTGTTGATGATAACCTGCTCCTTAGAAGTTACGTTGAAGACAACAGCAGTCTCTGAGTGGAGACCCAACTCCTTCCAGTTCTCAACCTTTGCCTTAGAAGCATTGTAAACGATGAAGTCTGGCTCCTGATCGAACTCAGCCTCGTTCTGAGGACGGATGAACATATTTGTTACGAAGTGTGCCTGCCATGCTACCTCAACGATGAAACGTACCTTCATACGTGTATCCTTGTGTGTACCGCAGAAACCATCTACTACGAACAACTTCTTGTTAGAAAGCTCCTTCTTAGCGATCTCCTTAACGGCGTTCCATGCCTCTGGAGTAGCCTTGTGGTTATCGTTGTGATACTCCTCAGAATCCCACCATACTGTGTCGTGAGATGTAGCATCGTCAACGATGAACTTGTCTTTAGGAGAACGACCGGTATAGATACCTGTCATTACGTTAACTGCACCGAGCTCAGTCTCCTGACCAACCTCAAAACCCTCGAGACCTTCCTTAGTCTCCTCGTTGAACAATACCTCATAAGAAGGATTGTAGAGAACCTCAGTTGTACCTGTGATTCCGTACTTTGCTAAAACTGACTTATCAAACTTTGCCATTTTTATTAAATGTATTTAAGTTGTGAATTAATTCTTTCTAACTTTTAAGATGTTATTCTGATTTTCTTTCAAAGCCGCCGCAAAGTTACGAAAAATATGTTTCCCGACCAACTTTAGCTTATATATTTCCTGCATTTTAAAACCTTTTTAGGTTAAAGAAAATTAAATGAAAGGATTTCAGCCGCAATTTGGCACATAGACTTTGCAAATATTATTAACCCGATGCACTTTGGGGCGAAAAGTTACACCTTATTATATATAGCAAGCCAGACTTGCCACAGCCCAAAAAACTACCAACTGTCCAAATCGCACTCGGCCTCTATCCGGTTCTCCACCTTGTCATCAAGATGACTGAAGAAGTTGAGTCCCGTCATCTTTTCCACCTCATCTACCGAACGGGCATAATATTCCATTTTGTGGCGTCCTTCCACATTATTATAAATAAACCCGATGGACTTGGGCGTATCCTGTTTTTTACCTAAAGTGAGAACTACCTTAAAGAATGCATCGGGCACGGATACTTCATGTTCGCCTACCGTCTGGGGATTCTTCGAACGGAAGACCGGCCCCGACACGATATAGATCTTGCCATACTTACTGGCCCAGTCGCGACAGGCTTCCTCAAGATATTTCCAGTCACGCTGGTTCAAGTCGCCATTTTGCGGACAGATGTTCGTCATCAGGAAAGCCTCCTTCTGCGCCTTATACGACCACTTGTTGTCGCCTGCCGGACACATATGTCCACGCTGATAGCCACACTCTCCCTCGCGAATATCGTAATAAGCCGCACGTGGCTCAGGCACGTCCATATCTTCCATAAACTTATGTCCGCCACGGGAATACTCACCGTCGACATGATCGGCTGTAAGTGTCCACGCCACCCAGTTGGGATTGCGCGTCCCGGCATTGTAAGAAGTAATATAGGCATAACGGTTCAGGCGCTGTTCAGGAACCTTCTGCCCTTCGTTGAGAGGCACCATGTAAGCCTCATCCTCTGCCGAATACCAGGCGGAACTGTCGTCTTTGGGCTCGCTCTCAGCCTTCGTGTCCGACTTTTCTGCCAGGACTGTCTTATTGGCCGGCTTGACAATCTCTTTTTCCGAATCAAGCGATCTTCTGAATGCGAACCAGACGCTCGCCACAACGAGAACTACGACTAAACCTATCAGACGCTCTTTCAAACTTCTTTTCTTTCTACTCATGATGCAATATCTTTTTAGGCACAAAAGTACTACTTTTTTACAAAGAAAGCATAAAGAGGAATATATTTTTCAAAAAAACGACAACTTTTCTTTGCTTAATCTGCATTTTCGTGTATCTTTGCATAAGATAAGCTGCACTCGGCAATCAGAAAGTAAACTTTCATTGCGCTCGCTTGCAATATCTTTGCATAAAAATTGTACGATATGAAAATAATTAACCTAAGCGATCAGAACTCCATCATCAACCGCTATTTGGCTGAGATGCGTGACAAAGAGTATCAAAAGAACCGACTCCTCTTTCGCAACAACATCAAGAGAATCGGCGAGTATGAGGCTTTCGAGATTTCCAAAACACTCGACTACAAGCCCGAGAATGTAACAACACCTTTAGGCGTAGCCCGGGTAAACCTGCCTACCGATGATATTGTCATCGGAACCATATTCCGTGCAGGACTGCCTTTCCATGAAGGCTTCCTCAACATCTTCGACCACTCTGGAAACGCCTTTGTCAGCGCCTTCCGCGAATATACAGACAAGAACCATACCGAGGTGGGAATACACATCGAGTACTTGGCCACTCCAGAGATTGGCGACAAGACACTCATCATTGCCGACCCGATGCTGGCTACTGGTGGAAGCATGGAGTTAGGACTGAAGGCCATTCTCACGAAAGGCTCGCCCAAGCACATCCATGTAGCTTGTGTACTGGCAACTCCCGAGGGTATTGAGCACATCAAGAACACTTTCCCCGATGACAAGACCACTATCTGGTGCGCCGCCATCGACGAGGGACTGAATGAGCACAAATACATTGTGCCGGGCTTTGGCGATGCCGGCGATCTCTGCTACGGAGGAAAGCTGTAGAAATCAGAGAGCTCGCATTGTGTCAAGAAACGCAAAAATCTTCACCCTTCACCTTTTCTTTGGAAACCCCTGTGTTTATAGGCATTCCGAGCGAAAAGATGAAGGGTGAAGGGTATTTTGCGTAATCCATTTTTATTTTAAATACCGATGCCGACAAAATGTTCTTTTTAGCCTATAAAAATCTATGTTCTAAACTATCGAACTTATGTTCTAAACTTTCGAACTTAAGTTCTAAACTTTCGAACTTGTATCCTAAACTTTAGAACATAGATTTATAAACTAACAGAAAACAATTTGTATAGTATTAAAGTAATTGCTCGTGGCTATAGGAGTGCTGAGTTGTTATAAGTAAATATTACGAAGGGCTTTATTAGCATCTGCCCAAGCCTTTGGGCAACTTTACCCATAACGATGGGCAAAGTTGTTCATAGTTATGGGTAAAGTTGCCCATCGCAGTGGGCATGGTGCATAGTTGTACGTCTATATAAGTCATCTATTATGACCGATAAAGGTCGTCTATTATGACCGATGCGAGTCATCTATTATGACCGACGCTGGTCATAATAGACGACCCAAACCGGCATTCACTTTCGCAAGCACAAAAACACTTTAATAGTGGAACGAACTTCCGCCAAGAAACTCGCGCAACAGTGACGTAGGAGGCAGATTGTTGAAAGGAATGCCCTTAAAATACTTCAGGAACTTCAGCAGTCGGTAAGCCTCAGCATACTCGTCGCAGTTTTCGGGCACCTGCTCCAGCAGCGGTTCTGCCTGCATCTTGAGAACAGCCAACTCGTAGAGCATGGCCGTATTGAGCATGGCATCGGCATTCTCCTGGAAAGGGAAAATCCACTTGTTCTCGCCAGCACGTACCGACGGCCATCGGTGAATCGTATCCTGAGCCGAGACGCCACGATATTTGTAGTCGCGTATGATGCGGCGCAACAGACGGTTGTCGGTTGTCGGGATGTAGTTGTGATTATCGAGCAAAATAGTGGTAAGCGCAGAGGCATAGACACGGAAAATCTGCTCGTTGGGAATCTGGGCTGTCAGTTCGGGATTGAGCGCATGAATGCCTTCCACCACGAGCACATTATTGTCGTTCATCTTGAGTCGCTGGCCGCTCTTCTTACTCTTGCCGCTCTGAAAATCGTACTTAGGCAGTTCCACCTCCTCACCACGGAAGAGGGCATTAAACTGGTCGTTGATCTTCTGAAGGTCGAGGGCATAGATACTCTCATAATCATATTCTCCATTCTCGTCCTTAGGCGTTCGCTCGCGATCGACGAAATAGTCATCGAGAGAAATCTGCAGAGGTTTCAGTCCGTTGACAGCCAACTGTATGGAGAGACGCTTGCACGAAGTCGTCTTACCCGACGACGAAGGTCCAGCCAGGAGGACGAGTTTCACCCCAGGCCGTGCTGCTATCTGCTCGGCTATCTGGGCAATCTTCTTCTCCTGAAGCGCCTCGCTGATATTGATAATATCCGTGGCATGGCCCGCATCAACAGCCGCATTGAAGTCGCCCACTGTTCGGATGCCGATAATATCCTGCCAGTGATGATGCTCCTTGAAGATTTCGAACATCTTGTCCTGACGGGTTACCTCGCCCAGTTCATCAGGGTTCTTGAGCGACGGAATGCGCAACAGCATGCCGTCGTAATACTTCTCCAACCCAAAGAGATAGAGCTGCGAGGTGTTGGTGAGGAGCGTGCCATAATAGAAGTCTACGTATTCACCTATTTTATAATAGGTAGTATAGAGCGAGCCCGAAGTGCGCAGCAGCTTCACCTTCTCCACATCACCTTTCTCCTCGAAGAGGGCTATGGCGTCCTCGGTAGGCACCATATAGCGGCGGATAGGCATACGTGCATCCACGATTTCCTGCATTCGCTTACGGATGCAGTCCACATCATCGGCCGTAACATCACGTTCCAGTCGCACATCGACATAAAAACCATTCGACACCGGAATGTCGATCACCACATCATGCCCGGGATAAAGATCCTGCACAGCCTTGCAGAGCACAAAAAAAAGTGTACGAGTATAGGCTCTCGAGCCGGAGGAAGTGTGCATATCGAGGAACTCAATATCCTTGTTGTTGTAAACACGATAATGCATGCCTTCCACCTTGTTATTCACCTTGGCAGACACGGGCCCATGCTCCATTTTGAGGTTAAATGAAGAAAAAATATCAGAAAGTGTGCTTCCGTTTGCTACTTTCTGAGTTTTTTTATTATTTTTGCAGCGGATTTGTACTACTTGTTTCATTTTCGTTTCGATAGTGTTACAAAGTTAAACGTTCTCTCAACTTTCGGGTAAAATTACAAATAAAAAAGGAAACAACATGCTATTAGCAACTTAAATTAAATTAAAATATGTCGATTTGGATTTTTTTTAGGCTTATCGGAGCACTCGCCTTATTGATGTTTGGTATGAAGTCGATGAGCGACAGTTTACAGAAGATGGCTGGCCCACAGCTGCGCCATGTATTAGGAACCATGACCACCAACCGCCTGACAGGCATCCTCTCAGGAACACTCATCACTGCAGCCGTGCAGTCTTCTACTGCCACCACGGTGATGACAGTATCATTTGTCAACGCTGGTCTTCTCACCTTGGCGCAAGCCATATCGGTCATCATGGGTGCCAATATCGGAACCACCCTCACCGCCTGGATCATGAGTGCAGGCTTCTCGTTCAACATCACCGACTTTGTATGGCCGGCTTTCTTCTTCGCCATCATCCTTATCTATAGCAAGAAACGCAAAATCGTTGGCGACTTCATCTTTGGTATTTCCTTTATGTTCCTTGGTTTGGGAACTCTCCGACAAACCGGTATCGACATGGACTTGGCTCACAACCAGCCCGTCCTCGACTTCTTCGCAAGCTTTGATCCTCACAGTTTCAATACTACCATCGTCTTCTTATTGATAGGTAGCGTGCTTACCATGTGCGTACAGAGTTCGGCAGCCGTCATGGCCATCACGATGATACTCTGTTCCACCGGCGTACTGCCCATTTATCAAGGCATTGCCCTCGTGATGGGTGAGAACATCGGAACCACAGTAACCTCGAATGTGGCAGCCCTCACAGCCAACACGCAAGCCCGAAGGGCGGCCATGGCGCACATGGTGTTCAATTTCTTCGGTGTGCTGTGGATCCTGTGCGTGTTCCGTCCTTTCATCCATCTCGTATGCGGATGGGTGGGCTACGACGACGTGATGGAAAAGAGCGACCCGCACTTCATCGCCAATGCTGCCAAGCTGTCCTTTGTGCTTGCCGCTTTCCATACCACCTTCAATATCTCCAACACCTTCATCCTGGTATGGTTTATTCCACAGTTAGAGAAATTGGTGTGCAAGATCATCCGTCCTAAGAAGAATGCCGACGAGGACGACTTCCGTCTGCGCTTCATCCAGACTGGTATCATGAAGACACCAGAAATTTCTGTCCTCGAGGCACAAAAGGAAATCCACTCCTTTGCCGAGCGCATACAGCGAATGTTTGGCATGGTGAAAGAGCTCCTGGGCGAGACCAACGAAGACAAGTTTGTGAAACTCTTCACCCGTATCGAGAAGTACGAGGGAATCTCAGACAATATGGAGATAGAGATTGCCAAGTATTTGGATCAGGTGAGCGACTCACATCTGAGTGACGAGACCAAGGCTAAGATACGCGCCATGCTGCGTGAGATTTCAGAAATAGAAAGTATCGGCGACAGCTGCTACAACATAGCAAGAACCCTGAACCGACGCATCAAGGGCAAGGAAGACTTCATACCTTCACAGTATGAGCACATGCACCAGATGATGGAGCTTACCGACCAGGCGCTCACACAGATGAACATCACGCTCGTAGGACATAAGGTAGACAACGATGCCAATCTCTCGTTCAACATAGAGAACGAAATCAACAACTACCGAAACCAGTTGAAGAGCCAGAACATCAACGACGTGAACAACCACCTCTACACCTACGCCATAGGCACGATGTACATGGATATCGTACAGGAATGCGAGAAACTCGGCGACTATGTGGTAAACGTCGTAGAAGCCCGAATGGGCGTGCGTCAGCACGAGGCTTAAATCGCTACATTTCAGCCCCAAGAAGGTCATATCATCCCAGAAAACAGGATGATATGACCTTCTTTATTGAAAAAAAGACCTTTTTCCTTTGCCATGTGTACAAATAAGCGTATCTTTGCACCTTAAATTGCAATTTTATAAAGATTTAATGAAGATATTAGTGACGGGTGCGTCGGGATTCATAGGGAGCTTCATCGTAGAAGAGGCCCTCAGGCAAGGTATGGAAACATGGGCGGCAGTTCGCCCCTCCAGTTCCAGAAAATACCTGCAGGACGAGCGCATCCATTTTATCAACCTCAATCTTTCCTCCAAGGAAGAACTTATCAGCCAGTTAGACGGACACGAGTTCGACTATGTGGTTCATGCAGCAGGCGCAACGAAGTGTCTGCACGTTGACGACTTTTACCGCGTCAACACCGAAGGAACCAAGAACCTGGCAGATGCCATCATCGCGCTGAAGATGCCCATCAAGCGATTCGTCTTCGTAAGCTCACTCAGCATCTTTGGTGCCATACGCGAGAAGCAGCCTTATCAGGAAATCACAGAGCACGACACACCCAAACCCAACACGGCATACGGAAAGAGCAAGCTCAAGGCCGAACGCTACCTCGACAGTTTAGGCATAGGATTTCCCTACATCATACTGCGACCTACAGGTGTTTACGGACCTCGCGAGAAAGACTATTTCCTGATGGCAAAAAGCATCAAGCAGCACATCGATTTCTCGGTAGGCTTCAAGCGTCAGGACATCACTTTCGTATACGTTCAGGATGTGGTGCAGGCTGTGTTCCTTGCCCTCAACCATGGTAAGAACGGACGCAAATACTTCCTCAGCGACGGAGAAGTATATCAGTCGGAAACATTCAGCGACCTGCTTCACCACGAGTTGGGCGACACATGCCTCCTGCGCATCAAAGCGCCTATATGGGTGCTCCGCCTGGTAACCTTCTTTGGCGAATACATTGGAAGGATGACTGGCAAGATGTCGGCTCTTAATAACGACAAATACAACATTCTGAAACAGCGCAACTGGAGATGCGACATCGAGCCTGCTGTCGATGAGCTGGGATTTCATCCTCGCTACAAGCTGAAACAAGGCGTCAAGCTGGCCGTAGAATGGTACAAGAAGAACGGATGGCTGTAATGATGGGACAGAAAGACAGACTTTCACTACGACCTTCAGAAAAAACAACAAACAAGAATAGTGTGATAAAAGATTATTTCAAGATAGAGAAAAACCCGAAGAAAGGACTCCTGGCACTGGAATGGGTCATGTTGGGATATATGGCCATCACCGTGATAGCCATGCTCTTCACTTACACCAAACTGGTAAACCCCGAGTCTATGGTATGGGGACGCATCAGAGTACTGTTCATCACAGCAGCCATGTGGGCTGTATATCGCATGATTCCCTGCCGCATCACCAAGATGGCAAGAATCCTCGCCCAACTGTCGCTCCTCGCCTGGTGGTATCCAGACACTTACGAGATCAACCGCATGTTCCCCAATCTGGACCATGTTTTTGCCCAATGGGAGCAGTCGCTATTCGGATTCCAGCCAGCACTGGTGTTTGCCAAGAACATGCCCTGGGTCATCGTGAGCGAGCTGATGGACTTGGGCTACGTGATGTACTATCCCATGATGGTCATTGTGGCTTACTACTACTTCTTCTGCCGATACAGAGAGTTCGAGCGTGCCACATTCGTCATCTACGCCTCGTTTATCATCTATTATGTGATATTTATCTTCGTGCCCGTAGCCGGACCAACGTTCTACTATCATGCCGTAGGACTGAGCGACATAGCCAAAGGTGTTTTTCCACCCATGCACGACTATTTCAACTACTGCACCGACTGCCTGCCTACACCAGGCTATACCGACGGCATATTCTATCATCTCGTAGAAGACGCCAAGGCAGCAGGCGAGCGCCCCACAGCAGCCTTTCCAAGCTCGCATGTCAGCATCAGCACCGTATGCATGCTGTTGGCATGGCACTCGGGCAACCGCAAGCTCACCTACACTCTCCTGCCTTTCTACATCTTCCTGTGCCTGGCCACTGTATACATACAGGCTCACTACCTCATAGATGCCTTGGCAGGATTGGTGACAGGAGTAGCAGTATACTTCGGGCTGATGGCTGTATCGCGCAACATGACCGAGCACAACACCTCAACCGCCAAACTGAGTCAGAGATAATATACACATTATTATATATATTGCAAATGGGGAAGTTAAAGAATTTAAAGAAGTTAGAGAAGTTAAAGCCATATGCTTTACAGCTAAATATTCAATCAAAAAAGGCTGTTGGCTATAACTTCTAACGACCGAAGGGAGTGATAACTTCTTTAACTTCTATAACTTCTGAACTTGCTAAAGTTCAATTAATAACAAAACAAATAGAATTCATCTAGAACAATGAAGAAACTATTTATCGAAACTTATGGCTGCCAGATGAATGTGGCAGACAGCGAAGTTGTAGCCAGCATCATGCAAATGGCAGGCTACGACATGTGTGAGAAGGAAGAAGAGGCCGATGCTATCTTCCTCAACACCTGCAGCATCAGAGAGAATGCAGAGAACAAGATTTACCACCGTCTGGAAACTCTTCACGCCGAACAGAAGAAAGGACGGAAAGTAATATTGGGCGTGCTGGGCTGTATGGCAGAACGAGTAAAGACCGACCTCATCGAGAACCATTATGCCAACTTGGTATGCGGACCAGACAGCTATCTCAACCTGCCCGACATGATAGCACAGTGCGAAAACGGCAACAACGCCATCAACATAGAACTATCCAAGACTGAGACTTACCGCGACATCGTGCCTCAGCGAATCGGCGGAAACCGTATCAGCGGATTTGTAAGCATCATGCGTGGATGCAACAACTTCTGCCACTATTGTATCGTTCCTTATACACGAGGCCGAGAGAGAAGCCGTGATGCAGAAAGCATCCTGCGCGAAGTACGCGACCTGCACGACCGTGGTTTCAAGGAAGTAACCCTGTTGGGACAGAACGTCAACAGCTACGGTCTCTCTCCATCGGGCAAGCGCGAGGAAGGAAGCCTGTCCTTTGCCCAGTTGCTGCACATGGTGGCTCAGGCCGTGCCCGATATGCGCGTACGATTTACCACTTCCAACCCCGAAGACATGACAGAGGACATCCTGCAAGCCATAGCCAAAGAGCCCAACCTCTGTAAACATATCCACTTCCCTGCCCAGAGCGGAAGCAACAAGATTCTGAAGCTCATGAACCGCAAGTACACACGTGAGGAATATCTGGACAAGATAGCCGCCATCAAGCGCATCATTCCAGGTTGCGGCATCACGACAGATATCTTTGTGGGCTACCACGACGAGACTGAGGAAGACCAACAGCTCACCTTGTCGCTCGTCAAGGAAGTCGGCTTCGACAGCGCCTTTATGTTCAAGTATTCTGAGCGTCCTGGCACCTATGCAGCCAAGCATCTGCCCGACAACATATCAGAGGAGACAAAGATAGCCCGACTCAATGAACTCATCAAACTGCAGACCGAGATTAGCGCCCAGCAAAACAAGAAAGACGAGGGCAAGGAGTTTACTATCCTCATCGAGGGCTTCAGCAAAAGAAGCCGCGAACAACTCATGGGACGCACCGAACAGAACAAGGCCGTCATCATGGACAAAGGCAATCATCACATAGGCGAATTTGTGAAAGTACGCATCACAGGTTCCACCTCTGCTACACTCTTTGGTGAGGAAATAACAGAATAAAAACAAGAAAAACGCAAAAAGGCTTTGCGTTTTTCAATAAAAGCACTATATTTGCAGACTATGAAGGAATTCTTGCAAGTCTTACGACGCTTTGTGCCACCCTACAAGAAGTACCTGGCACTTTCTATCGTCTTCAATATCCTGTCAGCGATATTGAACATCTTCTCATTTGCAGCACTCATACCAATCCTGCAAATCCTGTTTCAGGTAGACGGAGGCATACGTGCCAACGACTACATGAGCTGGAATGGAGACCTTGGCAGCATCAAGGAAGTAGCTACCAACAATATGTACTACTACATCCAGGAGTTTATCGTAGAGTATAGTGCCTCTACGGCGCTTTTGGTCATCGGTCTGTTCCTGGCCTTCATGACATTCCTGAAGACTGGAGCCTACTTCCTCTCATCTGCCATGATTATTCCCATCAGGACAGGCATCGTGCGCGATATCCGAAACCAGCTCTACCACAAGATTACCTCCCTCTCGTTGGGATTCTTCAGCGAGGAGCGCAAGGGCGACATCATAGCACGAATGAGCGGCGATGTACAGGAAGTGGAAAATAGCATCATGTCGTCACTCGACATGCTCTTCAAGAATCCTATCCTCATCGTAGCCTACTTCACTGCTCTCGTCGTCATCAGCTGGCAGCTCACCATCTTCACCATCCTCTTCGTACCAGGATTCGGATGGTTTATGGGCTTTGTGGGCAGGAAGCTGAAAGCACAAAGTACAGAGGCACAGTCGCTGTGGAGCGACACTATGAGCATGGTAGAAGAAACTCTTGGCGGTCTGCGCATCATCAAGGCTTTCTGTGCTGAAAGCAAGATGAACGCAGCTTTCGCCAAAGTGAACGGATTGTATCGCGACCACATCATGCGAGTAAACATACGTCAGCAGATGGCACATCCTATGAGTGAGTTCTTGGGCACCATACTCATCGTCATCGTATTGTGGTTTGGAGGTATTCTCGTTCTCGACTACGGACGCATCGACGGTCCTACCATCATCTTCTATCTCGTCATGCTCTACAGCATCATCAATCCACTGAAAGAGTTCTCGAAGGCAAGCTACAACATCCCTAAGGGTCTTGCCTCCATGGACCGTATCGACAAGATACTGCAGGCAAAGATAGAAATCAAGGATAAGGAGAACCCTGCTCATATAAGTAGCTTTGAGCATCAGATAGAATTCCGCAATGTATCCTTCGCCTATACCGACCACCGCAACAACGAGTTGGTTTATGTGCTGAAGAACATCAACCTGGTGATTCCCAAGGGAAAAACCGTTGCCCTGGTAGGACAGAGCGGTAGCGGAAAGAGTACGATGGTAGACCTCATACCACGTTACTACGATGTACAGGAAGGAGAAGTGCTTATCGACGGTATCAACGTGAAAGACCTGGCCGTGCACGACCTCCGACAGCTGATAGGCAACGTGAATCAGGAGGCAATCCTCTTCAATGCTTCCTTCAAGGACAACATACGATTTGGCAAGACCGATGCCACAGAAGAAGAAATAGCCAACGCAGCAAAAATAGCCAATGCCTACAACTTCATCACACAGTCGGAACAAGGCTTCGATACAAATATCGGCGACCGTGGCGGACGTCTCTCAGGTGGCCAGCGCCAGCGTGTCAGCATCGCCCGTGCCATCTTGAAGAATCCACCTATCCTCATCCTTGACGAGGCTACATCAGCACTCGACACAGAGAGCGAGCGACTGGTACAGGATGCTCTTGAAAAACTGATGAAGACCCGCACCACTGTGGCTGTAGCCCACCGCCTGAGCACCATCAAGAATGCCGACGAGATATGTGTGCTCCATGAGGGACGCATCGTAGAAAGAGGCACTCACGAAGACCTGATAGCCAAGAATGGCTATTACCGCAAGTTGCACGACATGCAGCAGGTGTAAGCAAAAAAGAAACTAAAATAATGCTCAATGTTGAGTAACATTTTCGCAGAACAACAATGAAGAAAATATTATATGGCAGTGTATTCTGCATTTGGTATTTGATGTCTCTGCTGCCGCTGAGAGTGCTCTACATTCTCAGCGACGGCTTATATTACCTTATTTATTATTTGGTGAAATATCGTCGCCCACTGGTAAGGAAACACCTCTTCGACTCTTTCCCTGAAAAAAACGAGGCAGAGCGCATCAAGATAGAGAAGGAATTCTACTCCTGGTTCTGTGACTACATTGTAGAGACCATCAAGCTCTTCACGATGAGCAAGAAGCAAATCAAGAAGCGCATGCAGTTTGTAGGAGCCGAAAAGGTAAGAGAATCCTGCCAGAAAGGCCAGTCGTGCGCAATCTATTTGGGACATTACTGCAACTGGGAATGGGTTACATCCCTACCTCTTTGGGCTGGCGAGGACATTACATTCGGCCAGATTTATCATGTACTGGAGAACGAGGCTTTCGACAAACTCTTCCTCTACCTCCGCAACCGCCTGGGTTCCATCAGCATCCCTATGGCTGAAACTTTAAGAAAGATTGTTAAAATGCGACAGGAAGGTAAACAGATTGTCATTGGTTTCATTGCCGACCAGGTACCTTTTTGGAACAACATCCATTACTGGACCGACTTTCTGCACCATGACACTCCTGTGCTCACTGGTACAGAGAAAATAGCCATAAAAGCCAACTTTGCTGTATACTACTTGGATATGCAACGAGTGAAACGTGGCTATTATAAAGGAGAATTCAAACTATTGACCGACAAACCCAAAGAATGTAAGGAGTTTGAAATCACCGAGATGTATTTCCGCGAATTGGAAAAAACTATCCAGCGTCAGCCTCCTTATTGGCTCTGGACACACAACCGCTGGAAGCGTACACGTGAACAATGGCTTAAAGTTGTAGACCCATTGACGCATAAAATGAGAAGAGATCTACAATAATTATCAGAATTTATATTTAACCAGATAAAAAAGATGATATTTGTAACAGACAAAGGACGTATGTGTAACAATATCTTGCAGTATGGTCATGTTTACGCTTGGGCACGTGAGCATGGCAGAAAAAGCATTTCTATGCGTTTCTGCTATAAATACCAATATTTCAAGATATGCCACACTAAAGGCCATAACTTCCTGACTTATATAATAGCTAAATACGCTGCCAAGTGGGGACTGATAGCTACCGTGGACTTCAACGACATAGCCGAAGAGGCTATTGAAAGAGATGCTGCTATTGTAGCCCGCAACAAACACGTTCTGATTAAAGGCTGGTGTGTCCGTTTCTACGAACTCTTCATCAAGTATAAAGCAGAAATCATAGACCTCTTTTCCTTCGACAAGCCTATTCTGGATAAAGCCCAGGCCTTTATGGGCAAAAAGAAGATTGATGAGATTAGGCTTGGTGTGCATATTCGCCGAGGTGACTACAAGACATGGCATAATGGGAAATACTATTTTGAAGATGATGTATACCAAGATTACATTCAGCAGTTCCAGTCGCTGTTTCCAGATAAGCAGTTGACAGTGTATATCTGCAGCAACGATCCTGCCCTTGACAAGTCATTCTATCGTGATCAGCTAAAAGGTGCCACCATCGTATATCCACAAGGCGGTCAAGAAGATGACCTATGCCTGCTTTCGGAATGTGATTACCTGATAGGTGCTCCAAGTACATTCTCTCTGGTGGCAGCCATGTATCATGACCTTCCGCTATATTGGCTTGAAGATAAAGAGGAAAAACTCTCCATCTCATCTTTCGAAAAGTTCAATCATTTATTCCGTAATATCAGATAAACTATTTGTTATATGCCAAAAGTCAGCATTATTGTACCCAACTACAATTACCGCAAATATCTTCCTCAAAGGTTACAATCCATATTTGAGCAGACATTTACCGACTATGAAGTTATATTACTAGATGACTGCTCAACAGACGGCAGCCGCCAATATCTTCAACAATTTGCATCGCATCCCAAGGTAAGCCACCTTATCTTGGGTGAAACAAACACGGGCAACCCATTCGTACAATGGGAGAAAGGTATCGCTTTGGCACAAGGCGAATATATCTGGATAGCAGAAAGCGATGATTATTGCGATAAGACATTCCTACAAAATGCTGTGAGAATATTAGACGAAAAACCTCGTATCTCATTCACACATTGTGGGTCAATCCTAGTAGACCAGGATGGAAAGAAATTGGAACGTAATTATGATACCTGGCCTTTAGGTAAAGATAATGGCAAGACATACACCTATACTTCCCACCAATACCTAAAAGACTTCATGTTATATCATGATGAAACCTACAATGCCAGCATGACCGTCTTCCGCAAGAGCAAGTATCACCTCATTGATAAAGACTTTACTGCTATGCACTATTGTGGAGATTGGCTCTTCTGGATAAAAATGGCAGAGAAAGGTGATGTCGCCATCTTACACAAACGACTTAATCGGTTCAGGCGACATAGCCAAAGTGTTACAGTTCAAATAGATAGAAAGGAAAAGCAATTAGCAGAAAAGCTAATCATTTTCACCTATCTTTGGGATAAACTTATATTAAATGGATTTCAACTTACCTTATCAAAAGGTTATGTATATAAGGAAATCATCAGAACGAACATGGAGGCAAGCCGCAAGAAACAAACACTTGCCAACATGCGCAAATATGGAGTAACTAAGAAATGCTATTACTTGGAGCGCATTATCAAAACACTCTGCCAGATATTACATATTAAGCTAAGACTATAAAACAAGATAACAATGAAAAAAATAAAAGTTAGTATTCTTGTATCTACATACAATTGGCCGGAAGCATTAGAGTTTTCCATCAAAAGTATGTTTACACAAACCATTTTACCCGATGAGATTGTTATAGCAGATGATGGTTCTTCACATGAGACTACAGATCTCATTGAACGATTAAGAAATGAAACCTCCATTCCTATCAAACACATATGGCATGAAGACAAAGGATTTCGCAAAACTATCATACTAAACAAAGCTATTGCGCAAATTTCAGGAGAGTACATCTTACAAGTTGATGGAGATGTTGTCCTGTCACCTCATTTCGTAAGTGACCATCTTGAACTTGCAGAAAAGAACTATTTCGTATGTGGCAGTAGAGTGAAGCTATCTCCTAAAGTAACCAAACGATTGATGGATTCTAAAAAATTCAAGCTGAGCATTTGGAATATGCCAATTACGTTTGTTTTCAACAGTTTCCGTTCCAAGTTCTTACGCCATTTTATGGCAGAAAGATATGCTAAAAAAATAGACCACTTACGTGGCTGCAATATGGCCTTTTGGAAAGATGACCTAATTAAGGTAAACGGCTTCAATGAGGACTTAATGCAATGGGGACACGAGGATGGAGAAATTGCTTTTCGCCTTCATTTTGCTGGTGTCAAGAAGAAAGCTCTTAAAATGGGAGGAAATGTTTACCACCTTTACCACAAAGAGGCATCTAAAAATAACGAACAACGACACCTTGCAGAACTTGACAAAGTAAAACGAGAACACCTTTCATGGTGTGAAAACGGAATAGATAAGTATCTATCCTAAGATGAAGCAATAACACAATCAGCGTGAAGTGCCATTTCCAACACACTTCACGCTGATTTTCATTTTTCATTCTTACGATTCCTATCTTCCAGTATCTTGCTCACTGCCACAAATTGATAAATACCTTCATAACAAGCACAAATAAAGCCTTCTATTCCATCGCGGAAACCGCCCTTCTGTATGTAAGCTCTAAAAAATCTAACAAACGGACGATAAAACAAAGCACCTATTCCATAATTTCGGTCTTTCTTCTTTTCTATTTCACTTTCTGTATATTGGTTGATTTTAGCCATACGAGAAGAAATGGAATCGTCGGCAAGATGTACAAATGCCAAATTTTCATTGTTTGAAGGCAATTTATCAATTCGGCCTTGAATAATCGGATCTGCATGAATGATAGCAGGCCAAACAGTACCTTCCTTTATAAAAAAGCGAAGTTGGTAATCAGGATAAAAACAATGCATAAACCGACCCATAAACTTACTTTTTCTTGGAACATAATATCCCTGGGCAACATCTTCATGAGCTATCAAACCATAAAGATAATCCTTTAACTGCATAGGAACCAACTCATCAGCATCCACTACAAAGACCCATTTATGAGAAGCAGCATCAATAGCAGTTTGGCGTGCGGGCTCACAGATTTGATAGTTGCCACGCGGGAAGACAACAATCTTACATCCATATCGCTTTGCTATGTCGCAAGTATCATCGGTACTTTCCATGTCGCAAATCACTATCTCGTCGAAGTCTTTGACGGTTTCAAGCACTCGTGCCAAATGCTGCGAAGCATTGTAAGTATTGATTACTACTGATATCTTATTATTGCTCATATCCATTTTATCTTTTAATATTTTAATTTTCCCTTCTCAACCAGTCCAACACATACTGTTGCTTGATGCCATCATGGAATATCTGCGGATCGTTGTCAAGCGTCAATAGGTATTTGGGATAATTATCCGGTATGGCTTGCAAGGGTTCCAATTCTCGCTTCATTGTATCCTCATCCCTCACACTAAGTGAAACTTGATAATACGCTTTTCGCTCACCTTGAACAACAACGAAATCTATCTCGGCATCACCTATTTTTCCAACATAGATTTCTCCACCCCGACGCGCCAATTCCAAATAGACGACATTCTCCAACACATGCCCCAAGTCGCCACCCTTGGTACCATTGATGATACTGCGCAAACCAACATCCACAAGATAATACTTCTGTCCTGTCTTCAACAATTGCTTCCCCTTGGCATCAT
Source organism: Segatella copri (assembly GCF_009495355.1). GTDB lineage: Bacteria > Bacteroidota > Bacteroidia > Bacteroidales > Bacteroidaceae > Prevotella. The sequence continues at coordinate 22,961 of NZ_VZAD01000034.1, read as the reverse complement.
ATCTCGGAACAGAATAAAAAATATAACTGTTCGTTAAGGCTGAGATATAGTTTTCTACAGTATGCGAAGCTATTTTTCTTCCCAAAGAAGTCATCGTGTCACTGATACGCTTGATGACGGATATATTGCCAATATTATCGGCCAGAAAACGAACAACGCTCTCCAGCATCATGACATCCGTTATCTTCCTGCGACTCACCACGTCTTTCAGTACTATCGTGTTGTACAACCCCGTAAGGTATTCACGCACCATCTCACGGTCATTTTTGATTTGCAAGACATAAGGGAATGAACTCTTCTCGATATATTCACGATAAGCTGCCTCAATATTCGCATCAGAAGGCATAGATTGGAGATATTCATTGAAAGAGAATGGGAACAACTTGATTTCTACATATCTACCAGTAAGTAAGGTTGCTATCTCACCAGACAAGAGATAAGCATTGGAGCCAGTCACATAGAGGTCAACATTATCTAATAAGAATAAGCTGTCTATCGCCTTTTGGAATCCATCCACCATCTGAATCTCATCAAAAAAGAGATAATTCATCTTTCCTGGACAAAGATTCTTCTTGACATGCGAGTACAAAGCCTTATAGTTGAGAAATGGCTCATTGTCCAAGTCTTCGAAGTTGAGTTCCTGCACCTGTTGTTCAGACACGCCTTCAACAAGAAGCTTCTCACGAAACATCCTCAAAAGAGAAGACTTGCCACAACGACGGATACCAGTCACCACTTTTATTATTTTCTTATCTCTCCATTTCTCCAGAAGAGACATATACTCTGTACGTTCTATCATAAGCAGAAAAAAAATGAATTACACTGCAAATATACAAAACTTTCTCAAGAAAAATGAAATGCACTGCATTTTTCTTTCGAAAATACATAAGATTTGCAGCGCGCTGCTATTTCAGTTCCTCTATTGGAAGGAGGTGCAAGAAGGATTAACATCCTTATCAGATAACAACCATATCCTTTCGTGCCTCAAAATCGGCAATAACCTTGATGATGCATTCCGATATGTCGCCCGACACATACGAGAAGTCCTTGCCGGTGCGGATGGCCTTGAGAAAGGAGAGGAGCTCATAGCGCAAGCCCTCGCCGTCCAACTGATAGAAATAACGCTTGTTGTTCTGCGGATTCTCGTATCTCACCTCAAAGTAATCGGTTTTCCACCAAGGAGCCGGCACATAGATATAGCCCTTGGTGCCTGATATGACAAGCGAGCCTTCCGACTTGACACCCTGCCCCACCTTGAGCGAGGCTACAGCATGAGGATAAACTAAAGAAATCTTCGTAAAGGCATCATACTTCTGATGCTCGTCTAAGAAGTGAGTGGCAATCTGCTTTGAGGTGAAACCTGTTCCCAACAACTGAAAGATGGGCAGGAGCGCTGTAGGACCCCATGCGCAGATGCTGTTCCATTCGTAAAGGCTCTTCTGAGAGTCTTGAGTCGGATCAAAATCCACCAGACTTGTACAGGTGGCATCTACAGAAATGATGTCGCCTATGACGCCTCCCTTTGCCAATAATAGAAGACGATAGTAAGCCACAGAATAAGCCGTCTTGATGGAATCCATGAGCACCAACTTCCTGTCTTTTGCCATCTGTCGCAGTTCTTCCCACTGCTCAGTCTCCATGGTGACTGGCGACTCACAGAGCACGTGCTTCCCCTTCTGCAGCGCCTCCTTGATCTGTGCATAATGCTTCTCGGGAGCCGAAATGACATAGAGCGCATCGCTGTCGTCGAGCAAGTCCTGATAGGATGCAGCCTGCTGGGATGGGCGCTTCAGACTGTCTGAAAGATAAGTGTCGTTCAGTGTAAACACCTTGCCCGACTCAAGTCCATTCACATACTGGCTCTCACGCTCTATCTTGTTGAGTATGGGCGACTCGCCCACCAGTCCTAAGCGCACCACTTGCTGCTCTGAGCGTATCTCTGTGCTCGACACGCCACTGGTCCTATCCAAATACACCACCTGACAATAGGCTTTAAGATAGTCGAACTTGCCTTTCCAGTCGGAGCCTACCGTAAAGATGTCGACATTCAGGCGCTTGATGTCGTCAATCTTCTGTCCCTCATATTCCTCGATGATAATTTCATCTGCCAGCCCCGTGGCTCTTACAGCCTCCACACGCTCCATGAGCGACTGCTGTACGTTGATCTTTCCACGTTCGCGGTCGAAGGTGTCGGATGTTACTCCCACGATGAGATAATCGCCCAAAGCCTTGGCACGCTCCAAGAGGCGAACATGACCGTAATGCAACAGGTCGTAGGTTCCGTATGTGATGACTTTTACCATTATTCTTTGTTTATGGAGTTTTTGTTCAGAGCAGTCCTTTTTGCTGCATGTCCTTGAGTGCATTCACCAAAGTGGTGTTGTCCTCGGGTGAGAGATGTCCGAGATGTCCCACACGGAACACCTTCTCTGCCATGTCTCCGCCATTAGGGCAAACCCAGATGCCATACTCATCCTTCAGTTTCAGGAAGATGTCGTAGGCCGACGCATGGAGCGGATGGAGCGGAGTGACAGCATTCGACATCGACTTCGACACGATGGTGAATGGCAAGTCCTTGATCTTGCTTCTGAAGTCTTCTGCCAACATTTTCATTCTGCGGTTCTCGCTCTCCACGCCTCCGTTGCGCTCTATCTCCTTCAGCCGGGCATTGATCTGCAACAATGTTCCGACTGCAGGTGTAAAGGGAGTCTGTCCACGCTCGCCATTCTTCAGGGCGTCCTTCAGGTCGAAGTACATCGACTTCACCTGGTTGGCTTCCACTCGCTTCTGAGCCTCAGCATCGAGAACGATAACCGATATGCCCGGAGGACAAGCCAGAGCTTTCTGCGAACCTGTTATCATCACGTTGACGCCCAATGCCTGCATGTCGAATGGATCGGCAAGGAACGAACTGATGGAGTCAACTGCCAAGAACATTTGGTTGCGATGACAGAAGTCGCTGATCATCTTTATGTCGTAGAGAACACCCGTTGAGGTTTCGTGCAGGTTGACAAGGAATCCTGTATAGCCTTGTCCCTCATAGGCGCTCAGCTCTTCGGCTGTCAACGGATTGCCCGTCTCCAACTTGATTTCGGTATAAGGAATGTCGTGTATCTGGCACAGTTGAACGAAACGATGACCGAAGCTACCTCCGTTCACCACCAACAGCTTGTCGACAGACGTGAAGCAATTCATCACCACAGCCTCCATCGAGGCAGTTCCCGAACCTGTGATAAACACCACGCGGGCATCATCAGAAGCCTTGGCAAACTCCTTCATCAGCCGTTCGTTCTCCTTCATGGTTTCTGAGAACTCTGCTGTTCTGAAATATGGAACCTGCTCAGCACCGATAGCTCTAACCTCATCGCTTGCCATGACAGGTCCTACTGTAAAATTAAGCATATTTTATTTATCCTTTTTTGATTCTTCCAAATGTTTTGATGCTGGTATATTTACGCCAAAGGTTCAGCTTCCTCTTCTTCGGCACGCCGTGGCGACGTATGTAGTCCTCAGCACCAGCTATCATGCGCTCGCACACCCTGCCGTCCAGATAGGGATCGTAGTTGTCTACTATCCACTGCCGCTTGGCTATAGCCTCAGGGTCGGTCAGGGCATGGTCGTAAGCAGCAATGAGCAGCGACGGCTCGGTGATGTTCTCCCAGTAGATGGCTTTCGAGATTGTGCCCAGCGTGATGACAGGACGCGAGAGCAACAGGAACTCATAGATGGTGGACGACGTGTCGCTGATGAGCACATCCGACATGAGCTGATACTTGGTGACATTCTCGCCCTTGTCGATGAAGATGACATCATTCCTCTGGCTCGCCCAGTCGCGATATTCGTCTACCCATTCCTGTCGGGTCAATGGATGAAACTTCATCAGCACCAAGGCATTTCGCTCCTCTGCCAGTCTGCCGAGCTGTTCCTTGATGTAAGGCAGCGATGTAAGCTTGGGCGAGAAAGTGGGCGCATAGAGAATGATGGTTTTCTTGCCACTCTGGCTGAGCAACTGCTCACGCTCGGCATCATACTTATGCAGATTGGCCTTGATCCAGTCTTGCTTGGGCCATCCTGTCTCAAGCACCTCGAAGTCGCCATACTTCTTCGACAAAGCCTTAAAATGTGAAGTGAAATAAGGACCCTGTGTAAAGTATGTATCGAAATATCTGCGTATAATCCAGTGGTCTTTCTTCTCGGCAGCATAGCCATGAAACACCTGTATCTTGACTCCAGGCAGATAGTAGGGGACGATGTTTCCCGGCACGTAGATGGCATCGGGAGAGAAGTCGTAAACCTCCTGTATTGAGCCTGTCCATCTCACCTTATCGGCATACTCAAACTTGTCTATCTTGGGCTGATGAATGTACCACAGCACCTCGTGCGGCAAGTGGTTGGCTGTCACGTATTCCTGTATCGGGTTGAGAATGTCGATGGCATACTTGTTCTCACAAAACAGAACGATTCTCATATCTTTGCTTTTTCTTGTTGTTTACTTCTTTTTGTTGTTCTCATTGGCATACACCAGTCGGTTTTGCGTCATTCGCTCCATGTACGACTGTATGATGGCTTTCACCTGACGCTCCATCTCCTGGCGCACCTTGGGTTCCTTGTCTGCCACGTTGTTCTTCAGCAACAGGTCGGTGCGGAAACGATACATAGCCTTGGTCTTCTGTCCGTCCCACTGCAACAGATAGTCACCCTTCACATACTGATAGAAACCATTGATGTAGTTGACAGCCCATGTGTCCTTGGCTGGCGTGGTGAGCAGGTCGATGCCGAAGCCCACATACTTCTTGTCGTAGCCCAAATAGCTCAGTACCGTAGGCATGATGTCTATCTGCTGGGCGATGGCATCGCGCATGCCAGGCTTAAATTCACCGCTCGGGTCGAAGAAGATGATAGGCGAGCAGAAACCACCTAAGTCGGTCTGATAGTATGCATGGTCGCTCAAGTTGGTGTGGTCGGATGTAATCACAAAGAGCGTATTCTTATACCAAGGCATGGTTTTCGCCTTGTTGAAGAACTTCCGCAGGGCATTGTCGGTATAGCGTATACATTTGTGGATGACGATACCTTCCTCAGGAAAAACCTTCTTATACTCATCAGGTATGACATACGGATGATGGGAAGAGGCTGTAAAGAGAGCCGTCATGAAAGGCTGCTTCATCTCGCCCATTTTTGTGGCGTAAAACTGCATGAAAGGCTCGTCCCAAATTGCCCATGTGCCATCAAAATCCTTGTCTCCATCAAAGCGCTTGTCTGCATCATATTCTGTACGACCGAAATAATCCGTAAAACCTGTGGTGCGGGCAAAAGCCTGAAAGCCCATCGAACCATTCTCGGCTCCGTGGAAGAAGGCAGAATAATAGCCCTCCTTCTTCAGTTCGCCAGCCAGTCCGCTCACATTGTTCATCGAGGCAGGCGTCAGGAAGAATGGTTCCACAAACATTGGAATGCTCGACAAGATACTGGGCATTCCGTCGATGCTCTTTCTACCATTGCAATATGAGTACAGATAAGTGGCACTATGCTGCATCAGCGAGTCAACAAAAGGTGTATAACCCTTATACTTGCCACCATCGAGCCACTTATTGAAGCCGCCAATATATTCTCGTCCGAAACTCTCTATGATGATTACCACAACGTTCTTCTTGCGCTTAACAAGCGTATCAGAAGGATGATGGATAGGCGAATAGATGGCATTGAGTTGCTTTTCTGTATAGTAGTTTGGCACCTCGAAGATGGGCTTGTCGATGGTACGGATAATAGAAAAAGGAGTGTTTAATACAATAGCCGCTTCTTGCGGGCGCTCCACATACTGGTTGGCATTGCTGATGGTGATGGGACGCACGGCTGTAGTGAATCCACCTCGCATACCTGCAACACAGAAAGGCACGAAGACTGCCAGACAAACCGTCTGCACGGCATAGTATCTTGCCATAGGTTTCAACCTGTAAGGGCGCTTCACAGCCTCAGGACGCTCGCCCTTGGGCATGCGGTAGAAATACCACAGTGCAGCTATCAGCACCACGCCGATGAGCACTAAATACCAATGGCGCAAAAGCTCTACGCCGAAGATGCTACCTAAGTTGTTCTCGTTCTTGAACTCAGAGAACACTGTTCCTGTGGTGCGACGGGTTGTGTACTGAAAATACACACAGTCGGTCAGATTGGCCACTATGCTCACGGCATTCACCACGACAAACACCCATTTGGCTACCTTCTGATACAGGGCACTCTCCTTGTAGTGGATGGGGAAAAGCATCAGGAGCGCATAGAGTGCGTTGGTATAAAGAATGGCAGAAGTGTCGAAGAACCAGCCGCCCACGAGCATCTCGCCAAAAGCCTGCCAGGTAAGCGAGTCGGAGAACATACTCCAGTTGACTGCCAGAAACACCAGGCGGCATATTTCATAAACGATGTATACAATCGCCATATTGATGACGAAACAGAGTGGCGAGGTAAACAAATTTCTCTTTAATCTCACGTTTGTGTTATTTTAGCTGTTTATTACATGTTGTTACAGTTGGCAAAATTACTTAAAAATCATGTAATATACAAATAATTGGCTGCGTATTTTGACTTACCATCGCCATTTCACCTGTATTTCGATATCAGTCTGCGAGGAATCGTCTATCTGCTGCAGTCCTGACGAAATACAGTCGCGGTCGAAATACTTGGTACTGCCCACCTTGCAGAGGGCTACGAGATGACTGCCCACATCGGCGCGGGTTGTCAGCACAAGGCGCATGCCACGGCCGAAGAAACTGCCGAAATGTGTGCCGTAGAGCAGTGTGGGCTCGCTGGCATAGATGCGCGCAGCATAGTCGTCGGTACTGAAGTAGCCGGCCATACACGTCAGCCTCAGCCACCGCCATCGGTAGGCTGCTTGCTGGCTTGCCATCCATCCTCGGCTTGCAGCTTCGGGCTCGCGCACATAACTCATGTCGCACTGCGTCTTACAACTCCAGCTTCTGCCCCCATACGTGGCATAAAGTCTGCCTCGCTGGGTCTGATTGTTCTGCTTGTCGCGATAACGGTAACGTGCACCCAACAAGGTTGAGCCCGATGGACGGAAGGTGATGCTGAGCAGATTGTCCCAACTGTGCGTGCTGCCCGTGGTGCCAAACTTGGGCCAGGCGAAATAAGCCACATCAGTGTAAGCCGTCACGTTCCAGCTGTCGGTAGGCGTCCAGCTGCCGCCCAGGTACACGCCACTTTCGTCCTGCACACTGGTTCCGTCGGCAAAGGAACGGGCGTAAAGCGAATAGTAACGATAGGGATAAAAGCGCTGAAGAGCTACCAACGAGAAGCGGTTGGAGAAGACGTAGCTCACGGCGTTGACTGTGGCCACGACCCCACACGAGCCGGTTGCCGTCTCGCCTTGCACCACAAGCCGGGGCGAAACGTAGGAATAGTCTACACTCGCATTCCAGAATGCACTCCCTACAGGCGCAAAACGTTTGTACAACAACTTGCGGTTGGGCGTAAGGGGCAGCGAGAAAGAGTTGTAGAAACCTGTGGCTCCCACATGCAGAGCGCCCCTTCGATAACTCACATTGCCTCCTGCAAGAAAAGCCGACGCCACATCCTTCTTAGCCATCTCGGAGGCGGTGCGGTGCAGTCCTGAGGTGAGAATGGTCTGTATGCCTCCGTCCTTCAGTGTGGCGTCTATCTTGCGATACGACACAAAGCCTGTCACGTCGAGTCCGCGCACTACCGTCACCGTGGCAGCCGCGCCCTGCAGATAGTTGGCTGCATAGCGCGAGCTGTGCGCCCTGATCACATTGCTGTTGCGGCCCAGAGCCGAGAGTGTGGACAACTTGCCAAACGAGAAGTCGTTGTTCAGTATCAGTCCCATTCCCTCATGCAGCCTGTAGCGGCCCAAGGTGAGGTTTTTCAGCCTGCCCCAACCGCGTATCTGAAGATAAAAAGAATAGAAATCGTATCCAGCTCCGTTGCCTTTGCTCATGAAGGGTTCGCCAGCATCTTTCGAACCAGTGAAACCCATTTTCACTTTGTCGCTATAACGAAACTGATAGCGCAGCCAGTGCTTGTAACGACTCCCCATATAACTGCCGTCGGCATCGCCCTTGCGCTCATACAGGGGCACTTTCACCATGCCCATCAGCTCGTGCTTTCCATATTTAGCAATCTGGCGCAGAGAGGGGAAACTCCTTGTCTTCACCTCACCGACATAGACAAAGCACGTCAACAACTGGCGCTGAGCCCACGACATGCCGTTTATCATGGCAAGCTCGCCCAGGCTCTTCATCGCCCCATAGCGATAGATGTAAGCCTCGATGTCCTCTATCTGCTGGGCAGTGAGAAACGGCAGGCGCTGAAGGTCTTCCGTAGTGGCGGTATTGATGTTGATGGGGTGTTCTGCCAACTCGTTCAGCACGTCCTCATATTCCTCCCACGACTGGTCCTCAAAGTCCTCCACATCGCTCAGTTGATCCAGATATTGCTGCCACGGTGTCGCAGCAGTTATCTCCTTCTGAGCCAGGACCATGACCGGCATCAGACATACGAACAAAAGCCAAATTGTCCTCTTCGTCATCTCTTTGGGGCTTTTAGGTTGATCTGTAGATTGTCATTATTGCTTAGGTGCGTACGAGAATGCTCTGTACTTCGGACAAAGGTACTGTGAAATAATGAAAAAGAAGAAGAAAATGGCAAATATTTTTCTTTAAATGCAAAAATATCGTTACTTTTGCGCACAGAATAAGAAATCATGAAAATGAGAAGACTTTTACCCATACTGTTTCCAGCTATCCTCGCCGCACACTCCGCGCCTGCCTTGGCGCAGAGCGACGATACTTCCACGCCTCATCCCGAAGACAGGGAGGTGGACATGGATACACCTACCTTCGACCCCATGGTGAAGGTGGGAAAGGTGCTGATTGGCAAAGACAGCGTACAGTATGTCGAGGTCAACAAGGTGTACGTCTATCCGGAACCCGAGTTCAAGGATGCCAAACAGCGCATGGCTTACAACCGCCTGGTTTACAACATAAAGAAAGTTTTGCCCATCGCCAAGGAAGTAAGACAGATTATTCTGGAAACAGGAGCTTATCTGGAAACACTGCCCAACAAAAAGGCGAAAGACGAGCACATGAAACGAGTGGAAAAAGACATCAAGCGCGAATACACGCCACGCATGAAGAAACTCACCTACGCCCAGGGCAAACTCTGCATCAAACTGGTTTACCGCGAGTGTAACTCATCTTCCTATCAGCTGATACAGGCTTTTCTTGGTCCCATCCGTGCTGGCTTCTATCAGGCTTTTGCCGCCCTCTTTGGTGCCAGCCTTACCAAGAAATACGACCCCAACGGCGTAGACCGACTTACCGAACGTGTGGTAAGACAGGTGGAATCGGGACAGATTTGACTTTTCTATGTATGGAAAGGTCATATACTGTAACATCTTGAAAAGTTAGTCATTTTAGTCATTAGTCATTAGTCATTTTGACACTTTGACATTTTGACACTTTGGAATCGTGGTTTCCTGACTTGCTTCATTTTCTCTTAATGACTAATGACTAATGACTAAAAAACAGAGAAGAGGATGCTGAAATTCGGTCATTTTGTGTCATGGTCATTTTGTGTCATTTTCGTTTTTAAAGAGAAAAAGCGCTCTATATAACTGAGGTCTCTTAAGCCCCACGGAGGCATCTATTATGACCAAGGGAGGTCACAATAGACGACCGGCGTCGGTCGTCTATTAAGACCCAAAGGAGGCACAATACAGAGCTATGCAGCATGGTGAACAAATGCTACAATATCTCTGCTCAAGATGGGGCTTCCCAACATACGACGAGGAAACTATTCCTCGGTGTAAAGCACCTGAATGATGGTTTGCCCCACAGCCTTGAGAGTGTTCTTGTCGAGATGAGCCATGTCGTCGTTCACGGTGTGCCAAGTAGGACCGAAACTGCTCTGCTGGCAATCGGGATAATAGGGGATGATGTCGATGGTAGGAATCTTCGCCTTCTGGTTGACAGGAATGTGATCGTCGGTAATCATGCCTCCGTCGCTTTTGGGGAAGAAACTGCCATAACCAGCCTGGCGGGCTGCACGCCACACCTTATGAACTACCGAAGAGGCATACTGCATGGACATGCCCTCACGATAGAACTGAGCGCCCTGTCCGCCTACCATATCGAGCAGAATGCCGTAACGGGGCTGATAATCAGAAGGTTTGTTCTCGCTCCAATATTGAGCACCTAAAGCCCAGGAGTCGCCATCGTCCTGAACGTCAGCCCACTGTGGAGTTCCCCAGTCCTCGGTATCGAAGCACACGAAGTCGACTCCGATTTGTGGATTCAGTTTCTTGTCGGCCTGCAGCTGTCGGGCTATCTCCAACATCACGGCTATGCCGCTTGCGCCATCGTTGGCAGCCATGACCGGCTTGCGCCAGTTGGCACTGTCGGGATCATTGTCTGCCCATGGACGACTGTCCCAATGGGCACACAGAAGGATGCGTGTGGATGCCTGAGGATTGTAATGGGCTATGATGTTGGTGTTCTTGAGTACAGTACCGTCGTAGCCCTTAAGATCGGCTTTCTGGGTTTCCACCTGACAGCCGAACTGACGGAACTTGCTGACGATCCATTCGCCACAACGCTCGTGCGCTTCGCTGTTCATGGTACGCGGACCGAACTGGCATTGTGCGTTACAATAGGCGAAAGCGGAGTCGGCATTGAAGGCTGGACCCACGGGATTGAGTTTCTCGGCCTCTTCCACCTCCTGCACGTCGGGCGACACACTATGGCTATTGGTATAGGTGTAAGCCCCGGCAGCAATGGCTGCCGCAGCAACAAAGCCCAATATGATTTTCATCTTTTTTGTCATCGTTTAATATTTTCTTCTCTTACAACGTTCTACTTTCTTCATTCTTCACTTAACACTCTCCTGTACCTGCTGCATGACACGAAGCCAGTTGCCGCCCCAAATCTTGGCAATATCTGTCTCGCTGTACTTGCGGCGCAACAGCTGCTGGGTGAAGAGAATGAGCTCTGAGGAATCGGCAAGTCCGCGAATGCCTCCATCACCGTCAAAGTCGGTTCCCAAGCCCACGTGATCGATTCCCACAATGCTGATGGCATGCTCCAGATGGGCAATGGCGTCGAGAATGTCGGCCTCGCCATCCTTGCGAAGGAAACCATGATAGAGCGTAACTTGCGCCACACCTCCACGGGCAGCCAATGCACGAAGCTGGTCGTCGGTAAGATTGCGTGGAACATCGCAGAGGGCACGGCAACTGCTGTGACTGCACACGATAGGTGTACTGCTTATCTGAAGAGCATCGTAGAAACTCTTCTCGGAGGCATGACTCAGGTCGACCATGAGGCCCAGACGGTTCATCTCGCGAATAACCTGCTCGCCAAAGTCGCTCACTCCATGATGGGTGTTGTTGCCACGGGCACTGTCACAAATATCATTGTCGCCGTTGTGGCAAAGTGTGATATAGACGATGCCTCGCTGGGCAAAATGTTCCACATTGGCAAGGTCGTGATGAATTGCCAAACCGTTCTCTATGCCGAGCATGATGCTCTTGCGACCAGACTGCTTGTTGGCATACAATTGGGCTGGAGTGCGGGCAAATGCCAGATAATCGGAATTCTGAGCCACGATGTCGCCTATCTTATCGAAGATGAGGTCGGCATACTGCACAGGCGTCTCTACATCAAACTCCACCTTGCTGCTGAAACTCTCACCGGGCTTGGGTTGCGGCAGATAAGCCACCATCGTAGTGGCGTCCTGCCGACCGTCAGTCATCTTGTGAAGGTCGACAAGGATGCGAGAATCGCGATGGTCGAACCGAACACCCTGAGGAAAGAACATCGGAGTGTCGCAATGGGTGTCGAGAGTAAGATTGCGGGCATGAAACTGCTTGGCAGCATAGAACTCGTCTGCCCTTTCTACCAGCCAACGGAAGATTTTCTGACCTTCCGCCTCGAGCCATTCTGGATGCCATTGCACACCGAGAATCGACTTGTACTCGCTGCTCTCTATGGCCTCGATGATGTTGTCGGCAGAACGGGCAATGACACGGAAGCGCTTGCCGGGCTGGCTCACAGCCTGATGATGAAACGAATTGACCATGATGCGCTCGCTGCCATATATATTATATAAGGTAGAGTCCTTGACCAAGCTGACGCTGTGGGTTGGCTCCGAACGGTCGGCATCCTGGCTGTGCTTCACCTGCTGTTCTATATCTTGTTCCACCTTTCCGCCAAGGGCTATCGCCAAGGTCTGTATGCCACGACAGATGCCCAACATAGGAATCTGACGATTGAAGGCAAGGCGAACGAGCAAGAGTTCGGCAAGATCGCGCTCACGATTGATGTTGTGCAGACGGGGCGAAGGCTCCTCGCCCATCCACAAAGGGTTATGGTCGCCACCGCCCGTCAGAATGAGTCCGTCCAACTGCTGGAGGGTATTGATGATGACGGCTGTGTCGGCCACTGGAGGAACGATGACCGGCACTCCGCCAGCCTCGACCACCTGCTTGTAATAACGTTCACGAAGCGTAGCGTCGATGCCCTCGTAATTGGCAGTAAGGCCTATGAGGGGACGATGCTTCGCTTCGGGAAAGGCGGAGTACACACCCTGCAGGTGCGACTCCAAATCAAAGTTTTCCATTTATTCGTCTTCCAAAATAACAGGTATCTCACGCTTGATGCTCTGCTCCAGAGAGATGAGAGTCTCGGTGGAAACGACACCAGGGATGGCCTGCAACTTATTGTTGAGCAAATCCATGAGCTGCTCGTTATCGCGGGCATAGAGTTTAAGAAGCATGGTATAGGAACCAGTGGTGAAATGGCACTCCACGATTTCGGGGATGTTGAGCAGACGCTCCACCACCTTCTTGTACATGTTGCCTCGCTCGAGGTTGATACCGACATAGGTGCAGGTGGAATAACCCAAGCTCTTGGGGTTGACATCGAAACCGCTGCCGGTGATGTAACCATCCTCCACCAAGTGCTGCACACGCTGATGAATGGCTGCACGCGACACACCACACTCTGCTGCTACGTCCTTGAAAGGTATGCGGGCATTCTTAGACAAGATGCCCAGGATTTTTCTGTCAAGATTATCTATTTTATCCATTCTTTATGTTTTTAATGTCGTTATTTCATCTTTGTGGCCATGATAATACAATATGGTCCAAGCACTTCTTACAATTTTTATTTATTCAGTTTCCAGGTTACACCATCCTTGGTGTCCTTCACCTCGAAACCTGCCTCAGCAAGGGCATCGCGAATCTGGTCGCTGGTAGCCCAGTCTTTGTCAGCCTTGGCCTTGGCACGCAGGTTGAGCACCATGTCGACAACCTTGCCGTAAGCTTCCTCACGGGCATCGTTGTTGGCTCCCTTCTCGCTCTTCAGTCCCAGAAGGTCGAAGGTGAAAAGACGCATGGTGTCAGAAAGTTCCTTCAAGTCGTCGGCCGAGATATTGGCCTTATGGTCAAGGGCGGTATTGATGACATGACATGCCTCGAAGAGATAACTGATGACAAGCTGTGTCTGGAAGTCGTCGTTCATCGCATCATAGCAACGCTGGCGCAACTCGCCCACAAACTTCTTCACCTGCTCGTCGCTCTGCTTGGCTACAGGCACACGCTCAAGGTCGTTCAAGCCATTCATCAAGCGCTCCAGTCCTTTCTGACTTGCCTTCAGGGCATCGTTGGAGAAATCGACGGTGCTGCGATAGTGGGCAGAAAGGATGAAGAAACGGATGGTCATAGGCGAATAAGCCTGCTCCAGACTCTTATGGGCACCAGTGAAGAACTGCTCAAGCGTAATGAAGTTGCCGAGGCTCTTGCCCATCTTCTGTCCGTTGATGGTAATCATGTTGTTGTGCATCCAGTAGTGAACCATCTGGTCGCCCTGCGAAGCCACAGCCTGCGCTATCTCGCACTCATGATGAGGGAAGATGAGGTCCATGCCGCCTCCGTGAATATCGAAATGGCTGCCCAGATATTTTCTGCCCATAGCAGTACACTCGCAATGCCAGCCGGGGAAACCATCGCTCCAAGGACTTGGCCAGCGCATGATGTGCTCGGGCGAAGCCTTCTTCCAAAGGGCAAAGTCGGCCTGATTTTTCTTCTCGCCGATACCGGCAAGCTCACGGCTCTCGTTGATGACATTCTCTAAGTTGCGGCCCGAAAGAATGCCATACTTATGGTCTTTGTTATACTTCTCTATATCGAAATAGATAGAGCCATTGCTCTCGTAGGCATAACCGTTGTCGAGAATCTCCTGCACCAGCTTCTCCTGCTCGATGATATGACCCGTGGCATGAGGCTCAATGCTTGGAGGAAGTACATTGAGTGCCTCCATCGCATCGTGATAGCGGTTGGTGTAGTACTGGGCTATCTCCATTGGCTCCAACTGCTCCAGTCGTGCCTTCTTCTCTATCTTGTCGTCGCCCTCATCGGCATCGTGCTCCAGGTGTCCCACATCGGTAATGTTGCGCACATAGCGCACCTTGTATCCCAAATGCTTGAGATAACGAAAAAGAATATCGAAAGTAATGGCAGGACGCGCATGACCAAGATGCGGGTCGCCATACACAGTGGGGCCACAAACGTACATGCCTACATTGGGGGCATGAAGCGGTGTAAATCTCTCCTTTGTGCGGGTGAGGGTGTTATAGATCAATAGTTTCTGTTCCATATTTTATAACGCTTTTTCTTTTTTGTTTATTATGTTGCAAAGTTAGTGTTTTTTTTCGATTAATCAGTCAATTTGCTAACAAAATGTTGCTATAATCGTTAAAATCTTCTTAAACTGCCATAAAAAACTCACCTAATGATAGTTTATCGCAAAAAGAATTAAAGCAATAAAGTTATAGGGAATAAAGCATACAATGACAACATTACAGCACTTATTTTTGCATAAAGCAGAAAACAATCGTATATATATACAACAAAGATAACTAAATAACCTTTTATTTGCATAAAACTAACAAAAAGTTATTTTGTTTTAAAAGATTTGTGTAACTTTGCAACCCAAACATCAAAGATTTAAACATAAAGAAAAAATGGCATACACAAGGCTGACAGCTGCCGAAGCAGCAGCTATGATCAAGGATCAAGACAACATCGGACTGAGTGGATTTACTCCTAACGGCGTACCAAAGGCTACTTTCCGAGAACTCTCTAAGAGAGCCATCGCCGAACACGAGGCTGGACGCCCGTTCCAGGTGGGAATCCTGACTGGTGCCTCTACATCGCAGAGCATCGAAGGCGACATGGCTGCAGCCAACGCCATCAAGTTCCGTGCGCCATTTTCGACCAATAAAGACTTCCGCACGCATACCAACATGGGCGAAATAGACTATGAGGATATGCACTTAGGGCACATGGCTGAGCGTCTGCGCCGCGGCTTCTATGGAGAGATAGACCTTGCCATCATCGAGGTTTCCGACCTGGAGGAGGGCGAAACTACCTGCAAGGCTTTCCTCACATCGGCTGGCGGCATCGTGCCCACAATCGTGCGTCTCGCCAAAAAGGTGCTCATCGAGAAGAATTCATTCCATAGCCCTGCATCTCGATTTCTGCACGACGTGTATGAAATTGCAGAATGCCCATTCCGCAAACCTATTCCAATACTGAATGTAGGCGACAGAATAGGAAAAGAGTATGTAGAAATAGACGCAAGAAAGATTGTGGGAGTGGTGGAATGCAATATTCCGGAAGAGGCACGAGCCTTCAAACCTCTCGACCCTGTGACAGAACAGATGGGACACAACGTTGCCGACTTCCTGGTATCAGACCTGAAAAAGGGACATATTCCTCCACAGTTCCTGCCGCTTCAGAGCGGTGTGGGAGTCACTTCGAATGCTGTTCTGGAGGCATTAGGACAAAATCCGAACGTGCCGGTATTCAGCGTTTACACCGAAGTGGTACAGGATGCGGTGGTGAAATACATGCGTGAGGGAAGAATCAAGGACGCTTCATGCTCGTCGCTCACCGTGACCAACGATACATTGAAAGAAGTGTACGACGACATCGACTACTTCAAACAGCACCTCACCATCCGGCAGAGCGAGATAAGCAACTCGCCAGAGGTGATTCGCCGACTGGGAGTCATCGCCATGAACACCGCCATAGAATGCGACATTTATGGCAACGAGAACTCAAGCCACATCTGTGGAAGCAAGTTGATGAACGGAATCGGAGGAAGCTGCGACTACGAACGAAACGGATTCATATCGATCTTCACCACACAGAGCACCACCAAGAACGGCTGCATCTCTGCCATTGTGCCTATGTGCAGCCATGTGGACAGCACGGAGCACGATGTGGACGTCATTGTGACTGAACAGGGCGTTGCTGACCTGCGAGGAAAGGGTCCGCTGCGCAGAGCTAAAGAGATTATCGAGAATTGTGCTCATCCCGACTACCGACCCATGCTGCGCGAATACCTGAAGCTGGCAGAGAAGGGACACGAACCTCAGAGCATGAGGGCTGCGCTCGCCATGCACGACACCTTCCTGAAGAAGGGCGATATGCGACTCACCGACTTCGGGGAATATCTGAAATAAAACAGACAAAGCAGATGATGAAGATTTAAACAAAAAGAGCTTGATGAGCGGACCGATATCGGCCATTCATCAAGCTCTTTGCTTTATGCTTCTGTTTCTACAGAATTCTCTTAGTGAGGAATTTAAACCGTCACTTAGTTTACTTTCTTCTCTTGGCTACAGCCTTTTTGGCAGGAGTCAATTTCTTGGCAGAAACAACTTTCTTGGCTGCAGCTGTCTTGTCGCTCACTTCTGTGGCTGGCTGAGCTTCCTTAACCTCTGGCTTTACGATGCTTACCAACTCCAGGTCGAACACCAAAGTAGAATAAGGAGGAATCTGACCAGCACCACGCTCGCCATAAGCCAACTCCTGAGGAATGTAAATTTCCCACTTACTGCCTACAGGCATCATCGTCAAGGCTTCAGTCCAGCCCTTGATAAGACGGCCGGCATTAAACTTGTCTGTCTTGGCACCATGATGCTTGGAAGTGGCATCAAACACTGTGCCGTCGAGCATACGACCCTCATAGATGACCTCTACCTCATCGCTCGCCTTAGGGACTTCGCCATTGCCTTCCTTCAGCACCTTGTACTGCAAACCGCTTGGAGTAACCTTCACGCCTTCTTTCTTGGCATTCTCTGCCAACCAACGCTTGCCGGCACCCATCAGCACATCTTCTGTATACTCAGCTGCCTTGGCAGGAGTGAAGAAAGTGGTGTCCTTAGAAAGTGTGGCAACAAAACCCTGGTTGAACAAGTCGGCAACAATAGAATCCTTGCTCGACTTAAACTCCTTCTGTGTGGCAGGAAGAATACGGTTCTTCGCCATCTGGGCAATGAGAATACCTGCAGCATAAGCCACATCCTGAGGAGTATTGCCACGCTGGAAAGCCTCGCTGTAACCCTTAACAAAATCGCTCATATAGGCTGTATCAACCTGATAAGCCTGCTGAAGATAAGGTATCAAACCCTGATTGCTTGCTTTCATTCCGGCAGCATAGCTCAACGAGTCGGAAACTGAAGCCAACACTACTGCAGACGCGGCTGGCTTCTTGGCCTTGTCCTTTTTCTTACCCTTGCCTGCAGCGCTCGCCGTAAACAAAGAAGCACTCGCCACGAGGACGAGCGCTGTCATTATCATTTTATTCATATTTCTCGAAAGTCCTCTTTATTATTGAGTCTCTTAAAGGATATTACTTGGCACCAAGTGAAACCAACTCTATCTTGAAGATAAGAGCAGAGAATGGCTTAATCTGAGCCTGCTCACGCTCGCCGTAAGCCAATTCCTGAGGAATGTAAACCTCCCAAACTGAACCTACAGGCATGCGAACCAAAGCCTCTGTCCAGCCCTTGATAACCTGATTGGCACGAAGGGTAACAGCATCGCCACGCTTATAAGAAGAATCGAATACCTTGCCATCGATGGTCTTGCCCTCATAATTTACCTTTACCAAAGAAGTGTCCTTAGGCATTGGACCATTTCCCTCCTTGATTACCTTGTACTGAAGACCTGAAGGAAGTGTTACCACACCCGGCTTCTTCTTGTTGGCAGCGAGGAATTTCTCACCAGCCCGCTTGTTAGGACCATACTGCTTCTCCATAGCCTTAGCCTTGATAGCCATCATCTTGGCCTGAGCCACCTGCTGAGCCTGCTCTACTGTCATCAAGCCCTTCTTGCCTGTAGTACCGGTGATGAAACCAGCCATGAAGTTCTTCAAAGAGATTGTCTGGGTAGAGTCATTGCCAAACACTTCGTGGTTAATACCCTTTACCATCTGGTTGCTAATCTGCTGACCAATCTGAATACCAGCATAGTAAGCTGCCTTCTTCTTGTCATCGCCAGCATTGGCACCATCATTCAGACCCTTGATAAAATCGTCCATGTAAGCTGTATCCACGCCCATGCGTTCTACCAAGAACTCCTTCAAGCCCTGAGTTTGAGACATACCCATGGCATAACTCATTGTGTCGACATCGTTCTTGAGGTCTGCCTTAGGAGTTGAGTTGCCGCAAGCTACAAATGTAGCTGCTGCACAAGCCACAACGGCTCCGAAAAATAACTTTTTCATTGTTTTCTTTATGTTTTAATCTTAATTCTCGTTTACTTTACTGCTACAAGCTCTACATCAAAAATCAATGCTGAGAATGGAGGAATAGCAGCACCTGCGCCACGCTCGCCATAACCCAACTGATAAGGAATGAAGAAGCGGTACTTGGCACCCTCGGTCATGAGCTGAAGGCCCTCGGTCCAACCTGCGATAACCTGATTCAATGGGAAGGTGGCAGTCTGACCACGGTCATAAGAGCTGTCAAACTTGGTTCCGTCGATGAGAGTTCCCTCATAGTGGCACTCCACCTGATCGGTAGCCTTAGGAGCCTTGCCGTTTCCTTCACGCAAAACCTGATATTGCAAACCACTCTTGGTGGTGATGATGCCTTCCTTCTTACCATTCTCGGCGAGGAACTTTTCACCAGCTTCCTTGGCTACTTTGCCCTTCTCGGCTGCTGCAGCCTGAGCCTTAGCCTCCTGAGCGGCGAAGAAATTCTGAACCAACTCCTGTGCCTCCTGCTCGCTAATCTGCAACTTGCCAGCAATGGCGTCCTTGACCGCCTGAGCAAAATCATCGATGTTTAATGTCTCTGCACCCATCGATGCCAACTGGCGACCAATGCCAATACCCAAAGCGTAACTTACTTTGTCCATAAATCTATCTATAAAAGTTTTTTGTTATTAATATTCTTATTTTACTTTAAAACGAGTGCAAAGATAACATTTTTCTTACTCATAACGATGCTATTTGCAGAAAAATTGCTATTTTTGTGCATTCTTAATAAAAGATTTATGAAGAAACTCGTATTTTTAACAGGTGCCGGCATGTCGGTGGAAAGCGGATTCAAGACTTTCCGGGGCAATGATGGATTGTGGGAGAACTATCCTGTGGAACAGATAGCCACCCACGAAGGCTGGGAGGCCGACCCAACCTTAGTGACCAACTTCTATAATATGCTGCGCAAGAAACTGTACGCGGCAAAGCCCAACGAGGGACATAAGCTCATCAAGGAGCTGGAGAATAACTTCGAGGTGACCGTGATTACGCAGAACGTGGACAACCTGCACGAGAAGGCTGGCTCAAGCCATGTCATACATCTGCATGGAGAACTCTCCAAGGTTTGTTCTTCCGACAATCCTTACGACTATCGCTACATCAAGGAGTTGCCAGAGGATGATTGCGAGGTGGAGCCTGGCACCAAGGCAGGCGATGGCAGTCTCTTGCGCCCCTTCATCGTCTTCTTCGGCGAGAATGTTCCGATGATAGAACCTGCTGCCGAGGCGGTGCAGAATGCCGACATCTTCGTCATCATCGGCACCTCCCTCAACGTCTATCCTGCCGCCGGCTTGATTTCCTACACCAAGCCCCACATCCCTATCTACCTGATTGACCCAGGCGCTGTCAGCACGAACGGATACTACAAGATTGAGCATATCATGAAGGGGGCTTCCGAAGGAATGAAAGATTTAAAGGACATATTGCTGAAATAGTGACAACAAAGCTACTTTGAGCATCAGTTCCTAAAACTCTATACCTTAAACATCCCCCTAATTATTAAAACAACCCCCTTAACTATTAAAATAAGAAAAACTATGGGAAAAGGAAAAAAAGGAGGCAAAAGAATGAACAAGGCACAGCTTACTGAGAAGCTGCACGATTTCTTTGCCAGTCAGCCAGGCGTCACTCTCAGTTTCAAGGAAATTTTCCGTGCCCTGCATCTTGATACACATCCTCTGAAGATGTTGGCTATCGACATCATGGAGGAAATGGCATGGGACGATTATCTCGCCAAAGTAAGTGACAACTCATACAGGCTCAACCAGAGCATTCAGGTCATGGAGGGAAAGTTTGTGCGAAAACCAAATGGTAAGAACTCTGTAATACCTGAAGGAAGCGAGAAACCGATCTTTGTGTCGGAACGAAACTCAATGGGTGCTCTCAGCGGCGACATGGTGGAATTTACGTTCCTCGCACGACGCAAGAACCACATCAAGGAGGCACAGGTCAACAGAATCATAGAACGTGCCAAGGACAGCTTCGTGGGACGACTGAAAGTAGATAAGGATATCGCTTATCTGGTAACACCAAGTGATGTGTTTGCTCACAACATCATCATTCCTAAACGAAAGTTGAAAGGTGGAAAAACTGACGACAAGGCTGTGGTACGCATCATAGAATGGCCAGACGGAGAAAACAAAAGCCCCATCGGAGAAGTGGTGGATGTGCTGGGACAGAAGGGCGACAACGATGTGGAGATGAACTCTATCTTAGCCCAATATGGATTGCCATACAAGTATCCTAAAAACGTAGAGGATGCTGCCAACAAAATTACTGGCGAAATCACAGAGCAAGATTATAAGGAAAGAGAAGACTTCAGGGATGTGTTCACTTGCACAATAGACCCTAAGGACGCAAAAGACTTCGACGACGCACTCAGTATACAGAAACTGGACAACGGAAACTGGCAGGTGGGTGTGCACATTGCTGACGTTTCACACTACGTCACAGAAGGAAGTATCATAGACAAGGAAGCTGTGAAGCGTGCCACATCTGTCTATCTCGTTGACCGCACTATCCCTATGTTGCCAGAACGACTCTGCAACTTCATCTGCTCTCTGCGACCCGACGAGGAGAAACTGGCTTACAGTGTTATCTTCGAACTCGACAATAATGCAGAAGTAAAGAACTACCGAATCGTTCATACTGTCATCAAGAGTAACCGACGCTATAAATATGAAGAGGTTCAGGAATTACTGGAAGCCAATGGAGTTGTCGACGGAACTGGAGAACCGGCACCAGCAGAAACCAAGCAACATCCTTATCAGGGAGAAAATGCGCTGCAGCTCATCACACTCGACAGACTGGCTAAGAAACTCCGTGCAGCACGATTCAAGAACGGAGCCGTGAAGTTCGACCGCGAGGAATTGCACTTCGATGTTGACGAAAAGGGAAAACCTATAAGCTGCTATTTCAAACGCTCTAAGGATGCAAACAAACTTGTAGAGGAATTCATGCTCCTTGCCAACCGCACAGTGGCAGAAAGCATCGGAAAGACAAAGAAAGGAAAGAAGTCTAAAACCCTGCCTTACCGTATACACGACAATCCGGATCCACAGAAACTGGAAACACTGCGCGAGTTTGTCGTAAAGTTCGGCTATAAGATGAAAACGGAAGGAACAAAGGGAGCCACGGCAAAGAGCCTGAACAAACTGATGGCCGACTGTGAGGGGAAACCCGAAAACAACCTTATTCAGATGGTTGCTCTGCGAGCCATGATGAAGGCAAAATACTCAGTACACAACATCGGACACTTTGGTTTGGCTTTTGAGTATTACACGCACTTTACTTCTCCAATACGCCGTTATCCCGACACGATGGTGCATCGTTTACTGACCAAGTATGCTGCTGGTGGAAGAAGCGCCAACGAAAAGCATTACGAAGAACTCTGCGAACATTGCTCTGAAATGGAACAGATTGCACAGAATGCGGAACGAGACAGCATCAAATACAAAATGGTAGAATTTATGGGCGATAAGCTCGGAGAGGAATTTGATGCCCACATTAGTGGAATAACAAGCTATGGTATCTATGCAACAATAGACGAAAACCACTGCGAAGGTATGATTCCTATGCGAGATATCGCTGATGACTATTACGACTTCGACGAAAGAAACTTCTGCCTGGTAGGGCGTCGCCATCACAATAAATATCAGTTAGGTGATGAAATCCGCATCAAGGTGGCTCAGGCCAACCTCGAAAAGAAACAACTTGACTTCACTCTGGCTGGAGATTCTGCTCCTGTTCGCAAAGAAAAGCCTGCGGCAAGCTCATCATCTAAAAGAACTAAGAAGTCTAAGCAGAAGACACGCAATCATCGTAAAAACAAATAATCTCTCAATATCATACTGGGCTAACCTTCATGGTTAGTCCAGTTTTTTATTAATCCCGTACCTATACGCACAAAATTCTGCGTAATCAAGGACCGAACTAATCTAAATCTGTAATATTAAATATCCCCCATTAAATTTATATTAAAAATCAGTACCATTAGTGAATGAAGGAAAAAGAAAAAGCGACGAAATAAGATCTACGGGTGCTACAACATCATTAAGAATTGTGTCTTCAGCATGATTTATCAGAAGAGCCAACAAAAGCTGCATCAGCAAATGGAAATGCATCAACAAGAGCAACATTATCAGCAAGAACAGCATTATCAACAAGAGCTGCTTCATTATTGTGAATTACAGCATCAGCGTGATCAGTGTGGAAAAACGAAAAAGCCTCAGGAATCTTTCGAAACCTGAGGCCTTGATGAAAAAAGGAGGCGGCTACCTACTCTCCCGCATTGCATTGCAGTACCATCGGCGCAAG